>CALTDI010000007.1 GCA_943842505.1 uncultured Pseudomonadales bacterium
TTGCAATTCGCTAGTATCGCACCCACTTCTTTTGATTCTCACTAATACTTGCTACTAGATATATAAAGAGTTTTAAGAGCTTCTTTCTAAAACAGGTGCTTCCGACTGCCTGCCCGCCATTATCGGACTTATTAGCTAGATGACTCCTAGGAACTCCTCATATCGAAATGGCTGTAGCAACGAGCTTCTCGTGATAATAGATACTACTTCGACACCCACAATGTAGATTGGGGTAGATGGGACAACCAGGTCGACGACAACTTTGTGCTAGTAACTCGAGTAGACGACGAACTGGTTCTGGTTGCTACTAGCGATTATTTAGCGCAGGTTAATCCGACATCAATCGCAAACTTGTCCGGCAGCCACAACTATTCCACGACCGTCATCTCATCATTTATTGGTAGTGGTAGCGCAGGTGATATTTCGGACGTCATCGCCGGCATGCAGGTCGATTTCGACTCGGGAGCGATTAGCCAGGGTAGTTTAGACATTCTGGTGAATGATCAATCCTGGGCCATTGAATTCGATGGTTCAGTCCGACACGGCATAGTCGATCTGAACGCGGTAAACGGTCAGCTATTCGATAACTCTGGCTTAATTAGCAATTCAATAGACGCAAATCTAGGCGGGGTTTTCACTGGGGATACCGGCGATGCCTTTGTCGGCGGCTTCGACCTGATCGATGAGATCAATTCCTTCAATACGGTAAACGGCCTCTACACCATAGAGCGCTAAATCAAGAAAGCGGGTAGTGGCATTGCGCCCTACCCACTCTTTGCTTCTTTCTCACTCATTACCATTTTATAGAGTGCTACCGTACTGGCCGGGCGTGCGCCGAACCTCGAAAAATCGCGTTCATCAGCATGACATTTAAACCATCGAGATAAGCTCGAACCGTCGGATCTTGGGTAAAGGCAATAACTTCGCCCGCACCAAAAGACTCTGACACCACGAATGGCTTGTAGGCAAGCTGTCTGCGATTCTCATCCCAGATATAGCCGCTGGCAAGTAAGTCGTCTGGCCCCTGAAAACGCGCCACATTGAAGCCATCGCTCAGTCTCACCGGCGTATACACATCACTTCCTCTGACCAAAACATTGAGCACCGGCGCTACACCGGCACTGAGCCAGTGCTCCTGATCCACATCGGCCC
The DNA here is from genome assembly GCA_943842505.1 of uncultured Pseudomonadales bacterium. Taxonomy (GTDB): domain Bacteria; phylum Pseudomonadota; class Gammaproteobacteria; order Pseudomonadales; family Pseudohongiellaceae; genus UBA9145. Next base: position 1,153 of record CALTDI010000007.1, read on the forward strand.
GCACTAACACACCGGCGACTGGGTCCGGATAATTTTCTAAGGCATGAATTTGCGCGTCATATTGCTCGAAGGACGTTAGGTATTGCCCGTCGACTGACGCCTCTTCCTCATCCTCTACATTCTCTGTTGCCTCAACATTCTCATCGAGAACGGCTCTTTCTCGCCTAATGGAAAGCAGGTCAACATCTGGATCCGCAAGAAAGCGCGTGGCATTGCCTAAGCTAATAATAACTCCGCCCTGTCTTACCCACGTCTTTATATTCTCTATTCCAGACTCGCCTAGAACAGATTTATAACCTGCACCATTCATTAGGGGCAATATAAGCACTTGATAACGACTCAGGTTTGCCGAGCGCAAGTTGTCTACTCTAATCGGAGTAACCGGAAAGTCGAATTGCCTCTCGATAACGAAACGGGTATTCCCTGCACTGTATGCCGCCGTGGGCTGGTCCCACGCCATCGCGATTTTCGGCTCGTTAAAGCGCACCACATTCGCACTGCCAAAACTTGGCCCATCTGTTACCCAGCTATCATTTACGGCGACTACGTTAGCACCTGTCTCTTCGGATATTCGCTTAACGGTGGCATGAATTGATGCTGGATTATCTGCGATATCGAGTATTAGCGTTCCTGCAGGATACGCATTACCAATATTAATAAATGCCTTATCATTGCTCTTTACCGTCAAGCCCTCACGTAACGCGCGCGCTAGAAATCTAACTGCAGGCGCCGAACCCCAGGGCACGAGATAAGATACGCTCGCAGTCCCACCGGTCACACTACCCGGTTGAACCAGGTCGGTTCCTACGATCTCAAAGTCACCGCTGGGAATGCGCCCGCAGGTGTGCGTGTCCACATTCATCATGAGCGGCAAAGACCAGGCAGTCACATCGTAGATCTCATCGGGGAGATTGCGTGCGCGGCGCCTCTCCTGCTCAGCGAGAAAGTCGGTTTCCATGCCCACTTCTACATCCATCAGCGTTCGAATGAAGCGCTTAGCCGGCTGATCGGTTCGGATGAGATAGGACCCTGCCTGATATGACGCACCACAGGCGCTGAACGAGGACAAAGCGCGGTGTACTTCCACATCCTGCCTGCTCAACAAACCGGCGAGTTTGTTTGCAGCAGCCTGATCCGATTGCACGGGCAGAATATAGGCTCTGACACCCTCATCTTCTCCTTCTTCGATAGCGCTTACTCGATAGTCATAAAAATCCTGTAGAAATTTCTCTCTATTTTCGGCTACTGTTTCTGCGGTCGCCAGTGAGGTAACGAAATGGTTCCTTACCGTGTATCGATAATGCAGCTCGTTACCGTCGTATTGCCTAACCACAAGGCCACGAGCGGACGCCTGCTCATAGGTCATCGCAATGCTGCCAAAATAGGATGGCCAGCTAGCACCGTAGCCGGGATAGAAAGCGTCATACACCTCACGGGTGAAATAATCGAAGCCAAATTGATCAAAGTAGCGCGCATTATTGCGCCCGAACAACTGCAGGCTAGAACGCTGCGCCTCGGCAAGGTGCGGGTTATAGGGAATGGCTTCGGGTGCAAAGAAGTATGTCCCATCCGAACCCATCTCATGTGCATCCACATAGGCGACTGGGTACCACTCCAGCATCGCTTTGGTTCTACCTTGCGTCTCGGGCTGTGTCTGGATGAACCAATCTCGATTCATATCGAAGAGATAATGATTCGTTCTGCCACCCGGCCAAGGTTCATCATGCTCCGCCGATAGCCGATCCGAATCCGGAACTAGCCCCTCGGCGGTAACATAGTTGTGAATGAAGCGATCGCGACCGTCTGGATTTTGCATTGGGTCTATGACGACAATCGTATTTTCCATTATTGAATCTATGCGCTCATCGGAGCGTGACGCGAGCAGGTGATAAGCGGTTAACATCGCCGCATCGGTCGAGGAAATCTCGTTACCATGCACACCATAGGACAGCCAGGTAACTGCTGGCTGCTCCTCGATTATTCTCTGGGCTACAGACTCGCTAGTAATTCGGGGGTCAGCAAGCGCCTGCATATTGGCCTTGGCCTCGATCAGATCCGCGCTGTTCTGTGCGCTGGAGATGACAACGTAGATTAGCTCCCGCCCCTGCCAGCTGCGGGCATACTCTATAAGTTCAACCCGATCCGGTGCCGCTTCTGCCAAAGCCTGGAAATAACGAATCACGTCACGATGCCAAGTAATTCGCTCTCCGGGTTGATACCCCAACACCTCTTCAATCGTTGGGATGGCTGGGTCATAGTTGGTGTCGGGCCAGAACACGAAATCATTCTGTGCATGTAAAGGCAGGCTAAGAGTTAGGCCCATTAAAATTGAAAGTAAGATTGATCGAGGGTGCATTATTCGTCTCTGAGAAATGTTTTAAAGTAGATGAAATGAATAGCTAGAGAATCAACTGCCTAGCCTGCCATGGTGCAACAATAGATTAGCGCGTTTTTGATACACCAGCCACAGGATCTGCCCAATCGACGATGGAACACAGGTATTGTGTCACTCCGATACAGCAGGTATAAATGAATACTCGCAAATTTTTTAGCCATACCGGAAAGACCATGACTTCACAGCCTCTCAAGACTATCAATCTAAAGTTCGAAGAGTTACCCGAATCAGAAATGAAATCTCGTGCGTCCGAATTCAATACCCTCATGCAGAAACGCAGAACGGTACGTGACTTCTCCTCCAGAGCAGTTTCCAGAGACGTAATCGACGACTGCCTGGCAGCAGCAGGAAGCGCTCCCAGTGGAGCCAATAGACAGCCCTGGCACTTTGCCCTGGTCAGTGACCCTGCTATCAAGCGCGAAATTCGATTGGCCGCACAGGTGGAGGAGGAAGAATTCTATACGTCTCGCGCACCGCAGGATTGGCTGGATGCCTTAGCACCCTTGGGCACCGACTCGGAGAAACCGTTTCTCGAGCATGCACCTTACCTGATTGTGGTCTTTGCGCAGAAATTCGAACTCGATAGCGAGGGTAACAAGCAGAAGAACTACTATGTGACAGAGTCCGCCAGCATTGCCACCGGCTTACTTATTGCCGGGCTCCATAACGCCGGGTTGGCCACACTGACCCACACACCGAGCCCGATGAAGTTTCTGAATGAGATTCTAGAGCGACCCAGCACCGAGAAGCCTTTGATGGTGATTGTAACGGGCTATCCGGAAAAAGGTGCCAGAGTACCCGATATCGATAGAAAGCCCCTGACGGACATTGTCAGCGTTCATGGCGACTGAAATAGCTGCCCGCGCCAGTCTCGATATTCCGCTGTTAAATTCTTACTTATTGCCCGCTGGCTTCCGCGGAAACAGAAAACCCGGCTGATTACCTTGCACGCTGTTGGCCATAAAAAAAGGCCCGCAATCGAAATCACAGGCCTTTCGTGTAAACAGACTCAACCACCCCTACTGAGGAGGATTGCCTCTAGGCGTGCCTGGCTTACGCCATTCGCCGTACAGAAATTCTTCTGAAAATTCAGCGCACTTAAATTCGAGTAACTGCATATTGTCAGCCACGTGACGGTACAAAGGAAAACTGATTGACCAAGGGGCTGTGAAGGTATTTGGATCAGTCATTGTTGCCTCGTACTGAATATGATCGGCACCCGTTGGCGTCCAACGCTCTTCTACCACCATTTCGTAGCTGTGGTGATTACCGGAACGATCGAACCAGGTATCAGGCATCTGGCCCGACACGCGAACTACCAGGGTGTCGCCTTCCCAATGCGCATTGGAATGTCCCATCCATGCGTCGACCTGCGACTCGAGCTCGGGTTGATCGACATAGACTATGCGATTCGATTCAGCATACTCATAGGCGACCAGAATAACGCCTTCGGACTGCACGATCTGAAAAGGAAACGGCATATAGTTCGCACGTGGAACGCCTGGCATATAGCACTTAGTAAGTGGATCATTTTCCAAAGCATTCGCCTTGTTTTGATCTCTTACACGCCGAGCTTGCTCGTTGTAAGGAATTCTTCCGCCCTCGACAATGCCAAGACCCGCTGGCGTTGCAGAATGAGCGCCCATCAACCCAGGATGAGGACCTTCCGCCGCAGCATGAGGCTCAACATCGTAGTGAGCAGAGGTCATCGCCTGCCAGATACCACTTAAATCCGGCTTGCCACTCGGTGTACGTGGTATTTCACCACTTTGTGCCACAGCCTGCGAGATTGAAAAAAGACCTACCAGTGTTAGAAGTCCAAGCTTGGCTACATATTTTTCAGTTAGAGTTTTCATTTACTGCCCTTCGATTATTTTCTTATCTTTCAAAAAGTTTTATTAGTTAAATCTTTTGCGAGTTTCCCAGCACAACACAATCTACTGCGCACCACTCTCACTTTCAGTCCGCTCTTCGACACGCTTTCCACGCAAGATATTAAACATACCGTAGTTGCCTTCATGACACGCATATTCATACAGCTGGCCTGCTACCTTTGTCATCGGAACGATGGCGGTGATCTTGTCGGTAAACGTAGCAGGATCATCGATAGTGAATTCATAGTCGACCGTATCGAATGCAGTGCGAGTGAATTTTTCGGTTAGCACCATGTCCATATTATTGCCGGTGCTGGAGAATGTCTGACGCAGCCCGTTGAAGTTTTTGGTTTCCACAACCAGCGTATTGCCTTCGTACCAACCTCGAGAGTCACCAGACCACAACCGAATGTCGTCACTAAGAGCAGGCTTGTCGCCCAGAGTGACGATGCGTGCATCATGAATCATTTCAGTCATGATAACCGCAGTTTCCTTGCTCTGAAAAATCTGAATATTGTTGTTATACAGACTGGGCGTGAAGGGAGGACCAGAGTTGAAGCCAACGATGCAACGCTCGGAAAGACCTCTGTCTTCGGGGCCATCCTTCGCAATGCCGCCAACCACATAGCGAACTGGGCGAGTGCCAGGAATATCTGGACCTAAACCACCGAACTGCCTCTGCGCACCTTCTACTGCAGCAGGAATACGCCCATTGCTAGGATGTACTATATGTGAGGTTCTGACCGTATCCCCAATGCCGGCACTCTCAAACCAGAAATCATTGTAACCACCGGGGTTATCTGTGGCCGCTGGCGCTTCCGGGTTTACAACAAGCCGGGCTGCTGCGGCATCTGCTGCCGCCGCTGCCGCTTGCTGCCTCTGCACTGCAGCCTGAATCTGCTCTTGGGTCAGAAATTCCTGCTCGCCGAATCGCACTGGACGCTGCATCGGGGTGCTGGAGCTGAAGTTCCATACGCCTTGTAAATCAGGATGGCCGTATTCGGTTTGCGGCACTTCAAAATCGGCGCCCTGCGCGGCTACGACGCCGGAGAAGATAGCCGATAGCGCTAAAAATAGTATGGATATAGATCTCATTTTATCCCCCAAAGGGTTAAGTATTCAGACGCTGTAAGGTAGAGGTTTAAAGACTAAGAATCAATAGTAAAGCGGCTAATTGACAGAGTTGCAGGATAGACTGGCTAGGTCTTATCGCCGCGTAACAATCGCGTCGAGGGGCACTAGAATTGGCTCTCCCGAAGAAGAGCGCCACTGTGGACTGGCATTATTTGCGGGTGTATCGGGCGAGCAGGCTGGACGTATCCCAGCGCCCGCCACCCATGCCCTGTATCTGGGCGTAGAAACTGTCCACCAATTGGGCGACTGGTAATTGCGAGCCGTTGTTTTGTGCCTCACTTATTGCTATCCCCAAGTCCTTGCGCATCCAATCTACGGCGAAGCCGAAATCATATTCATCCGCCAGCATGGTCTCATAGCGGTTCTCCATCTGCCACGAACCAGCAGCGCCTTTTGAGATAGTCTCTATAAGCGCCTCGCCATCCAGCCCGGCGTTCTTGGCAAAATTAAGCCCCTCAGCGAGACCCTGCACGACACCCGCGATACATATCTGGTTCACCATCTTCGCAAGCTGGCCGCTGCCAGCCGGGCCCAGGAGCTTGCTAAATTTCGAGTAGGCATCAAACACCCCCTTGGCAATTCCATAGTGCGCTTCCTCACCGCCCACCATGACCGTCAATGCGCCATTCTCTGCACCAGCTTGCCCGCCAGACACAGGCGCATCGAGAAAACCAACACCCAGCGCGGCAGCTGCCGCACTTAGCTCTCTAGCCAGCGTAGCTGATGCCGTTGTGTGATCGACCAACAGCGAGCCCGACTGCATCGCCGCGAGCGCTCCAGCTTCACCCAGGAGCACCTGACGCACATCGTCATCATTACCAACGCAGCTCAGCACCACATCGCAGCCAGTAGCTGCCGCAGCAGGAGTAGCCGCCAGGCTTCCACCATATTGTTCTACCCAACGTTGCGCTTTGCCGGCACTTCGATTGTAAACACAGACATCCATTCCAGCCTGTTTGAGATGACCAGCCATGGGATAGCCCATTACTCCAAGCCCGATAAACGCAACCTTCATTTGTGACTCCTTATCAGCAATTATTTTTCGATGCTTATCTTCGGAAGACGGACGCGCCGCGAGAAAAAGTTTCGACTATCGCAATATCTTCCAGTTCCTGCGGATCTACCAAGAGGGGATTCTGTTCGAGAATAACGAAGTCTGCACGCTTGCCCACGGTAATAGATCCCTTCTCATCTTCCTCAAAATATTGGTAAGCGGCACCTTGCGTCACCGCATAGATCGCCTCCAATACGGAGGCTCGCTGGTCGGGGCCCAACACGTAACCACTGCGCGTCTGTCTGTTCACGGTTATAGAAATGAGACGCATAATATCGGGGGGCACCACCGGCGAATCGTTGTGCACCGTGTAGGGGATTCCCAGCTCAACGGTAGCCTTTACCGGGCTGATAAAACTCGCCCGCTCTTCACCAAAGCTGAGACGATGCCAATCACCCCAAAAATAAGGGTGTACAGAATAATAGGATGGAACGATTCCCAGCTCTTTAAACCGAAGCAACTGATCGGGTCTTGCCAATTGTGCATGAATTGCTACGGAACGATGATCTGGCAAATCCTTGCCGGCCACGGCCCCGGCAATGCCATCGATCATTAACTCGATAGCAGCATCGCCGTTGGCATGGGCTAAAACCGGTACGCCTCTGGCCAGTAGGTCTGGCATGCGCGCCTTGTAGGCTTCAGGGTTGTAACTTGGATAGGCGACGTAGTCTGCGCTCTGACCCGGCGGGCTCTCGGTATAGGGCTGCGACATCCAAGCGGTTCGTCCCTGTGGCGAGCCATCGAGGGTAAATTTAACCCCGCCGACGCGGAAGCCCCCTGTGTAAGCTTGATCATGGCTAACCGCCTGCAGCTCTGCATCGCTGAGTGGATTCGCCATGATGAATGCCACAATGTCTACGGCATAGGGCTCGGCAATAGCCTCTTCCCGCAGCATGTCAGCGTAGGCACTGCTAATATTCGCATCCTGTATCGTAGTAATGCCATAAGCGGCATAGATGTCTATGGCATCGCGCCGCAGCTGGCTCAGTTTTTCCGGGCCCATGTTGGCTCCGGATCCGGGAAACGCACCCATAGCTGTCTCTTCCATTACACCATCGGGCTCGTTAGTCCCTGCACGGCGCCGAATGATTCCGCCCTCGGGATCTTGAGTCGAGTTCGAAATACCTGCCTGCTCCAAGGCCATCGAATTGGCGGCAAGCAAGTGCCCAGACACATGTCTCACCACGATGGGGTGATTGGTGGATGCCCGATCCAGATCATCACGGTTTGGGTGTCGTCCCTCAGCCAGCAGGGAATCGTCATAACCGAAACCGAATACGAGCTCTCCTGCGGGGATCTGTTGCTGCTCTATACGCAGACGCAGAGCGCGCACAATATCCTCCACGCTGGTGATTCCACCAACCGGGGGCGAGGAGAGGTCCAGCAGATCCGCATAGCGTGAGACACCGGAGAAATGTCCATGAGCATCTATAAAGCCGGGGAGCAATGCCTGCTCGCCCAGTTCTATGACACGGGTGTCTGCACCGCTTAGTTGAAAGACATCGGCGCGAGACCCGCTCGCAACGATGCGATCTCCGCGCACGGCAACGGCAGTCGCATTGGAACCGTCCATGGTGATGATGTTCTCGCCGGCAAAAATTAAGTCAGCTTGTTGCGCACTGCCCGTTGTGCCACCTAAAGCCAAGAGTAAAACGGCATTTGCGATTAGCGCCCTAGTAAAATTTTTTAACAACACGGCAGTTCCCCAAGGATTTAGGCACATGCACAGTGCCTGAGGTTAAGATTCGATGACAAGGAGTACAAATAGTGCAGCGAAAATGCGCTCAGTGCAATAAAGCCAATTTTAATCTACTTGATTGAGTATCTATTACTGCTGTTCACTTGACGCCAAGTGTGGACTGCCAGTCTTGCTGCAAGACCAAGAGCATCTCATCAATAGACTGAAACCGATCAACCGGGTCTTTGCGCAGGCAGCGCATCGCTACTTTATCAAGCAGTGGTGGCACGCGCTGACTTGTAACTTCTGACGGAGGTGGAGGAATATCATTGAGCACGCTCTCAATTATATGGTGTAGCTTCTCTCCCTTTGCCGGATTCTTGCCCGACAAAATTTCATACAGCACTGCCCCGAAACTATACACATCAGTACGCGCATCGATGCTCGGATCTTTGTTGACCTGTTCGGGCGACATATAGTGTACAGTTCCCTGCACCTTGCCCTGCCCTGTCAGGCTCAGGTCCCCTATAGTTGATGGCGCCCCATCCACTTCTTCAACCGCCGTGCCATCGGGATGCCACACCTTAGCCAGCCCCCAATCCAACACCAATACTTCGCCAAAGGGACCCGCTAGAATATTTTCCGGCTTAATATCTCGGTGCGCCACCCCATGGTTATGGGAATACTTGAGTGCATAGGCAACCTGAATCATCAATTTCATCAGCTGATTCAGGTCATAGCGCTCACGATAGTCCAATATTTCTCGAAGCGTATAACCATGTACCAACTTCATAGTGAAGTAGGGATTACCTTTGCTATCTCGGCCTAGCTCATAAGTTGGTACCGTATTCGGATGCTGCAGCATGGCAGTGACACGCGCCTCACGAATTAGCCGCTTCTGCTCAATTTCATCCTTTGCAAATTCGGGCTTCAGTGTCTTGTAACAGATGAAGCGAGAAAGATGTAGATCCTTACAGGACTTAATTAGAGACTTGCCACCTGTTGCGATCGTACTAAAAAACGCATAGCGAGTACGCGGATCAATTTTCTCGGGCAACGGCTTGTCCGTTTCCTCGAGAAACACTGAACTATAGCTTTTAGGTGGTTCTGGAAATTCCAACATAATCTAGTGGACCATCTTGATATGAACGCGTGGAGGCTGTAACCGCCCATGAAAATTAACAGATAATGCCAGTAAAACACAGCGACGCAGGTCTAATTTCCAGACTAATTGTAATGAGTTAACAACGCGCGCTCGCTATACTAGCAAGCCGTTATCTATGAACGAGATTTATGTATGCCATCTGTAAAAGAACCCGTAGTCATCGAATCCAGTTTTCACGTTCGCTATGCCGAAACTGATGCCATGGGCGTGGTGCATCATGCCGGCTATCTAGTCTATTTTGAAGAAGCCCGCAGTCACTATATGAGGGTACTTGGCAGCGACTATGCACTTATCGAGCGGCAAGGGTTTCGGCTACCAGTAACTGAGGTAGGGCTACGCTATTTGGGCAGCCTTTGCTATGGAGATCGGGTTAAAGTCCGCGCCTGGGTTGAAGAAAACAGGAGCCGACAGATACGCTTCGCCTATGAAATACTGAAGGAGAGTGATGATTCGGTTCTGGTAACCGGTGTGAGCTCAACCGGTCAACGCAACACAGGCATTAAATCTAGCAGCCGGCGTTTCATATTCCAATGTTTTTCTTGGCCTCTCATTTAATTCTCTCGCGATCTTGTTCAGCTGCGTTTGAGTGTGAATGGACAGGTCAGTGCCTTTCGGTAAGTACTGCCGCAGTAAGCGATTGGTATTCTCATTGGACCCGCGCTGCCAGGGACACTGCGGATCACATAAATATACTTTGATGTTTGTCTCAAGAGTGAATCTCTGATGATTTGTTATTTCACTACC
>CALTDI010000008.1 GCA_943842505.1 uncultured Pseudomonadales bacterium
CTTTTCAGATCGTGCAGTCCGAAGGCGTTATTCTGGTCGCCTATGAGTATGCTGAATCGAATCGCATAGTCTATGTCGATCAACCCGAGCTCGAGTCGCAGGTCGACGCATGGATGGGACATTCCAATGCGCATTGGGAAGGCGACACCCTGGTAGTTCGCGTGTCGGGCCAGATGCCTGATACCTGGTTCGATCGTTCCGGTAATCACCACAGCTACGAAATGGTGGTAGAAGAGCGTTGGACGCCAACGGGTGCCGATCATATTCAGTACGAGGCAACAATGACTGATCCAAATACCTTCACAGCCCCTTGGTCAATCAGTTTTCCTTTGTACCGTCACGTGGCTGACAATATGCAGTTACTCGAATTTAAGTGCGCTGAATTTTCAGAAGAATTTCTGTACGGCGAATGGCGTAAGCCAGGCACGCCTAGAGGCAATCCTCCTCAGTAGGGGTGGTTGAGTCTGTTTACACGAAAGGCCTGTGATTTCGATTGCGGGCCTTTTTTTATGGCCAACAGCGTGCAAGGTAATCAGCCGGGTTTTCTGTTTCCGCGGAAGCCAGCGGGCAATAAGTAAGAATTTAACAGCGGAATATCGAGACTGGCGCGGGCAGCTATTTCAGTCGCCATGAACGCTGACAATGTCCGTCAGGGGCTTTCTATCGATATCGGGTACTCTGGCACCTTTTTCCGGATAGCCCGTTACAATCACCATCAAAGGCTTCTCGGTGCTGGGTCGCTCTAGAATCTCATTCAGAAACTTCATCGGGCTCGGTGTGTGGGTCAGTGTGGCCAACCCGGCGTTATGGAGCCCGGCAATAAGTAAGCCGGTGGCAATGCTGGCGGACTCTGTCACATAGTAGTTCTTCTGCTTGTTACCCTCGCTATCGAGTTCGAATTTCTGCGCAAAGACCACAATCAGGTAAGGTGCATGCTCGAGAAACGGTTTCTCCGAGTCGGTGCCCAAGGGTGCTAAGGCATCCAGCCAATCCTGCGGTGCGCGAGACGTATAGAATTCTTCCTCCTCCACCTGTGCGGCCAATCGAATTTCGCGCTTGATAGCAGGGTCACTGACCAGGGCAAAGTGCCAGGGCTGTCTATTGGCTCCACTGGGAGCGCTTCCTGCTGCTGCCAGGCAGTCGTCGATTACGTCTCTGGAAACTGCTCTGGAGGAGAAGTCACGTACCGTTCTGCGTTTCTGCATGAGGGTATTGAATTCGGACGCACGAGATTTCATTTCTGATTCGGGTAACTCTTCGAACTTTAGATTGATAGTCTTGAGAGGCTGTGAAGTCATGGTCTTTCCGGTATGGCTAAAAAATTTGCGAGTATTCATTTATACCTGCTGTATCGGAGTGACACAATACCTGTGTTCCATCGTCGATTGGGCAGATCCTGTGGCTGGTGTATCAAAAACGCGCTAATCTATTGTTGCACCATGGCAGGCTAGGCAGTTGATTCTCTAGCTATTCATTTCATCTACTTTAAAACATTTCTCAGAGACGAATAATGCACCCTCGATCAATCTTACTTTCAATTTTAATGGGCCTAACTCTTAGCCTGCCTTTACATGCACAGAATGATTTCGTGTTCTGGCCCGACACCAACTATGACCCAGCCATCCCAACGATTGAAGAGGTGTTGGGGTATCAACCCGGAGAGCGAATTACTTGGCATCGTGACGTGATTCGTTATTTCCAGGCTTTGGCAGAAGCGGCACCGGATCGGGTTGAACTTATAGAGTATGCCCGCAGCTGGCAGGGGCGGGAGCTAATCTACGTTGTCATCTCCAGCGCACAGAACAGCGCGGATCTGATCGAGGCCAAGGCCAATATGCAGGCGCTTGCTGACCCCCGAATTACTAGCGAGTCTGTAGCCCAGAGAATAATCGAGGAGCAGCCAGCAGTTACCTGGCTGTCCTATGGTGTGCATGGTAACGAGATTTCCTCGACCGATGCGGCGATGTTAACCGCTTATCACCTGCTCGCGTCACGCTCCGATGAGCGCATAGATTCAATAATGGAAAATACGATTGTCGTCATAGACCCAATGCAAAATCCAGACGGTCGCGATCGCTTCATTCACAACTATGTTACCGCCGAGGGGCTAGTTCCGGATTCGGATCGGCTATCGGCGGAGCATGATGAACCTTGGCCGGGTGGCAGAACGAATCATTATCTCTTCGATATGAATCGAGATTGGTTCATCCAGACACAGCCCGAGACGCAAGGTAGAACCAAAGCGATGCTGGAGTGGTACCCAGTCGCCTATGTGGATGCACATGAGATGGGTTCGGATGGGACATACTTCTTTGCACCCGAAGCCATTCCCTATAACCCGCACCTTGCCGAGGCGCAGCGTTCTAGCCTGCAGTTGTTCGGGCGCAATAATGCGCGCTACTTTGATCAATTTGGCTTCGATTATTTCACCCGTGAGGTGTATGACGCTTTCTATCCCGGCTACGGTGCTAGCTGGCCATCCTATTTTGGCAGCATTGCGATGACCTATGAGCAGGCGTCCGCTCGTGGCCTTGTGGTTAGGCAATACGACGGTAACGAGCTGCATTATCGATACACGGTAAGGAACCATTTCGTTACCTCACTGGCGACCGCAGAAACAGTAGCCGAAAATAGAGAGAAATTTCTACAGGATTTTTATGACTATCGAGTAAGCGCTATCGAAGAAGGAGAAGATGAGGGTGTCAGAGCCTATATTCTGCCCGTGCAATCGGATCAGGCTGCTGCAAACAAACTCGCCGGTTTGTTGAGCAGGCAGGATGTGGAAGTACACCGCGCTTTGTCCTCGTTCAGCGCCTGTGGTGCGTCATATCAGGCAGGGTCCTATCTCATCCGAACCGATCAGCCGGCTAAGCGCTTCATTCGAACGCTGATGGATGTAGAAGTGGGCATGGAAACCGACTTTCTCGCTGAGCAGGAGAGGCGCCGCGCACGCAATCTCCCCGATGAGATCTACGATGTGACTGCCTGGTCTTTGCCGCTCATGATGAATGTGGACACGCACACCTGCGGGCGCATTCCCAGCGGTGACTTTGAGATCGTAGGAACCGACCTGGTTCAACCGGGTAGTGTGACCGGTGGGACTGCGAGCGTATCTTATCTCGTGCCCTGGGGTTCGGCGCCTGCAGTTAGATTTCTAGCGCGCGCGTTACGTGAGGGCTTGACGGTAAAGAGCAATGATAAGGCATTTATTAATATTGGTAATGCGTATCCTGCAGGAACGCTAATACTCGATATCGCAGATAATCCAGCATCAATTCATGCCACCGTTAAGCGAATATCCGAAGAGACAGGTGCTAACGTAGTCGCCGTAAATGATAGCTGGGTAACAGATGGGCCAAGTTTTGGCAGTGCGAATGTGGTGCGCTTTAACGAGCCGAAAATCGCGATGGCGTGGGACCAGCCCACGGCGGCATACAGTGCAGGGAATACCCGTTTCGTTATCGAGAGGCAATTCGACTTTCCGGTTACTCCGATTAGAGTAGACAACTTGCGCTCGGCAAACCTGAGTCGTTATCAAGTGCTTATATTGCCCCTAATGAATGGTGCAGGTTATAAATCTGTTCTAGGCGAGTCTGGAATAGAGAATATAAAGACGTGGGTAAGACAGGGCGGAGTTATTATTAGCTTAGGCAATGCCACGCGCTTTCTTGCGGATCCAGATGTTGACCTGCTTTCCATTAGGCGAGAAAGAGCCGTTCTCGATGAGAATGTTGAGGCAACAGAGAATGTAGAGGATGAGGAAGAGGCGTCAGTCGACGGGCAATACCTAACGTCCTTCGAGCAATATGACGCGCAAATTCATGCCTTAGAAAATTATCCGGACCCAGTCGCCGGTGTGTTAGTGCGGGCCGATGTGGATCAGGAGCACTGGCTCAGTGCCGGTGTAGCGCCGGTGCTCAATGTTTTGGTCAGAGGAAGTGATGTGTATACGCCGGTGAGACTGAGCGATGGCTTCAATGTGGCGCGTTTTCAGGGGCCAGACGACTTACTTGCCAGCGGCTATATCTGGGATGAGAATCGCAGACAGCTTGCCTACAAGCCATTCGTGGTGTCAGAGTCTTTTGGTGCGGGCGAAGTTATTGCCTTTACCCAAGATCCGACGGTTCGAGCTTATCTCGATGGTTTAAATGTCATGCTGATGAACGCGATTTTTCGAGGTTCGGCGCACGCCCGGCCAGTACGGTAGCACTCTATAAAATGGTAATGAGTGAGAAAGAAGCAAAGAGTGGGTAGGGCGCAATGCCACTACCCGCTTTCTTGATTTAGCGCTCTATGGTGTAGAGGCCGTTTACCGTATTGAAGGAATTGATCTCATCGATCAGGTCGAAGCCGCCGACAAAGGCATCGCCGGTATCCCCAGTGAAAACCCCGCCTAGATTTGCGTCTATTGAATTGCTAATTAAGCCAGAGTTATCGAATAGCTGACCGTTTACCGCGTTCAGATCGACTATGCCGTGTCGGACTGAACCATCGAATTCAATGGCCCAGGATTGATCATTCACCAGAATGTCTAAACTACCCTGGCTAATCGCTCCCGAGTCGAAATCGACCTGCATGCCGGCGATGACGTCCGAAATATCACCTGCGCTACCACTACCAATAAATGATGAGATGACGGTCGTGGAATAGTTGTGGCTGCCGGACAAGTTTGCGATTGATGTCGGATTAACCTGCGCTAAATAATCGCTAGTAGCAACCAGAACCAGTTCGTCGTCTACTCGAGTTACTAGCACAAAGTTGTCGTCGACCTGGTTGTCCCATCTACCCCAATCTACATTGTGGGTGTCGAAGTAGTATCTATTATCACGAGAAGCTCGTTGCTACAGCCATTTCGATATGAGGAGTTCCTAGGAGTCATCTAGCTAATAAGTCCGATAATGGCGGGCAGGCAGTCGGAAGCACCTGTTTTAGAAAGAAGCTCTTAAAACTCTTTATATATCTAGTAGCAAGTATTAGTGAGAATCAAAAGAAGTGGGTGCGATACTAGCGAATTGCAAAACTAGAGATTAGCACCTAAGTCTCCAGACTTTTGCTGTTGGTTATGGCTGCTTGTAAATAGAAGTAATTTGTAGGATTCGAAAAGTTTAAAAAGGATGTCGCCATCCTTTTTTCATTATCTTGCAAACTATTATTCTGCAGTAGTTTTTATGTCCATCACCTTATCGGGGTCGCCGCGGAAGATGATGTAGCTAATAGTGTCCGTCGTCATCTCATGCCAGCCATGTGGCATGCCCTTGGGGATGATGGCGATATCACCCGGCTTAACTTTCTGTAACACGCCGCCGCGAATCTCGCCGCGCTCCATCGGTCCTAGCAGTGAGCTATTGCTAGTCTGCTTATCGACAAATTCTCCGCCGGTTACCATCGTGCCTTCTCCCGCTACGATGTAGTAGATCTCATCGAGAGTAACATGAGCGATGCCGGTCTCCATGCCGTTGGCTTCGACCTTGCTACGCTGAACTACAGAGACTCCCATGTTCTCTTCGCCTACACCGATATGGCGCATGACGATATCGCTCACGGTTCTGCCTTCGGCCAGGTTCGCCAATCCCTGCGTCAGAGTCGCATCGACTTCCTCTTTGCTCATTATTGTCGAGCCGCCATCGTCGGCGGCACTGGTCACAAGATAGCAACAACTTACTGCCAGGGTGATTAGTAGCTTGGTATATTTATTCATATGAACTCCGGTGCCCATCGACTAGTTGCATTCGTTCTATTCGGCTTGAATTTCTGCTGCAATGCGCTGTACATCGTCCAGCACTCTGAGTAGGTTGCCGCTCCAAAGCATACCGATCTGTTCTTCGGTATAGCCTCTACGCACAAGCTCAATCGTGACGTTTGATGTCTCAGAGGCATCGTTCCAGCCGCTAATGCCGCCGCCACCATCGAAGTCGGAACTGATACCCACGTGTTCTAGCCCGATCAGATCTACCATGTAATCGATATGGTCGACTAAGTCGCTGACCCCAACCGGCGGTGCAATCGAGTCAACTTCCGCCTGAATACGCGGCTCTGCCAGCGCATTGATTTCATCCATGCGACTGCGATAGATCATTCGTTCTGTCTCGCTGAGGGCATTGATTTCAGGGAAGCTCAATACCTCCACACCTAGACTGGCAGCGATAGTTCCAATCAGATTGTCTAGCGCCTCTCTATGCGCTGTGTTCTTGTCTGCATTCAGATAGCTGCCGAACGCGACAGTTTGTACCACGCCACCATTTTCTTTAATGCGTAGTAACTGCTCATCATCAAGATTGCGGCTGTGTTCGCTGAGTGCGCGTGCGGAGGAATGGGAGGCAATAAGAGGCGCGCGGGTTAGATCCAGCATCTGCATGATGGCTTCTTTAGACGGGTGAGAGACATCGATCATGATCCCCCACCTGTTCATCTCGGCTATGGCTTCCTTGCCCATCCCGCTCAAGCCATTATGCAGCCAAACCTGATCTCGCTCGCCTGTATTGGAATCTGAAAATTGGCTATGTCCATTGTGCGCCAATGACATATAGCGGCCACCTCGCTCCTGAAAGTCTTTGATATTGGACATGTCCAGACCAACCGGATAGGCGTTTTCTACTCCTATCATGGCGACCTTCTTGCCGCCAGCTGTAATTCTTCTCACGTCATCGGAGTTGTAGGCAATCTCGATTTGATCTGGTGCTATTTCTTCGGCGAGTCGATGAATAGCATCAAACTTGTCGATGGCATTCGCGTAGGCAGCTGCATAGCCTTCGGAATCGAGCGTTGATTGCCCGGTGTAGACTATAAACCAGGCTACATCCAGTCCACCCTGTTCCATCTTCGGCAAATTTACTTGGGTATCTAGGTCAGATGTGTAGTTATTGTCTGGAGTGAAGTTGCTGGTATTGATGTCGGCATGGGTATCCAGTGTGATCACTCTCTCGTGTATACCCAGAGCGCGCTCAATCAATTGCTGCTCGGTCTCCATCGCAACAGCGGCAGGAGGCTGGGTGGATTGAGTGACGCTCTGGCTTGGGGCTGCCTCTTCGCTGCAGGCGGCTAATAACGCCGTAAGTAGAGATATCGCTGTGATTAACTTTAGTGACCTAAGTGGGGGAAGCATAGTTGTCGTGTCTCGTTGTGATTTGAATAGTGAACTACTTTTTGTGCGTCAGACCATGATGGGGCAAAGTGAAAGTCGGGCGATGATCTAGGCGCGGTCGTTGTTGCTGGCTTGCGTCTGTAAAACTAGCACTTAGAATCGCTCGATGACAACGGATTCACTAAAAATTGATTCAATCAAAGAGTTTCTCAGTACGATTTCCTTGTTTCTGGTGTATTTGGGAGGCAAAGCAGGGGGTTTTGCTCGCCAAAGCGATGTTTTCTAGCTTTGAGGCGCGGTATCATGCTGTGAATACAGGGTGGCTATGCATTAACATGGGCGCCTAGAGAGATCCTGAAACTACTTAAATGCTAGAGGGCGAATCTGCCCAGTGCAACTATTTGAGAGCAATGTAATGAGTCATCAACCGTTAGTGAGTAAGACTTTTAAGAGCCTGGTATTTTTCCTCAGCTTGATACTGGTTTCCACGTCCTTTGCTGAAGGCGGCAGAACACCGCTGCGCGTCAAGAATGGCATTGTAACCAGTGCATCGAAGATAGCTTCGGAAGCAGGAGTGGCTGCGCTCAAGCAGGGCGGGAATGCCGTTGATGCAGCCGTTGCTACGGCCTTTGCGCTGGCAGTAACGTGGCCTAGCGCCGGTAACATCGGTGGCGGCGGATTCCTGGTTTACCACGGTGATGATGGTCACGCGACTACCTTCGATTTCCGAGAGAAGGCGCCTCTTGCCGCTACTGAGCGCATGTATCTGGGCCTCGATGGCAACGTAATAGATAATTCCAATCACATCGGGCCACTGGCAGTAGGCGTACCCGGCACTGTTGCCGGTCTGTGGAAGGCGCATCAGGAGCTGGGCAGTCTGCCTTGGGCCGATCTTGTCGCCCCGGCGGTTCGACTGGCGCGTGACGGTATTCCTGTTAGTTATTCTCTGTATACAGGCTTTGCGAGAAGTAAGGCACGTTTCGATCAGTACCCTTCTTCAGCTGCCAAATTTTTCAAGGCAGATGGTTCTCTCTACGAGCTTGGTGAAACCTGGCGTCAGCCAGATTTAGCCCATACTCTGGAACTCATTCAGAACAATGGTGCCGATGGATTCTATAAAGGAGAGAACGCCGAGCGGCTTGCAGGTTTTATGGCTGACATTGGCGGCATCATCACAGAACAAGATTTACTGAAGTATGAAGCTCAAGAGCGTGAGCCGATTCGTGGCACCTACAGAGGCTATGACATAGTCAGTATGCCACCTCCGAGTTCTGGCGGTGTAGCCTTGGTAGAGATGCTTAATATTCTAGAGGGGTTCGATCTGGCGGATATGGGGCACAACTCCGCGGATTATCTGCATGTTCTTACCGAAGCTATGCGTCGCGCCTATGCCGACCGCGCGCAGCATCTCGGCGATCCTGACTTCAACGAGGGAATGCCGCTGCAGCGATTAATGGATAAAGACTATGCCGAGACGCTGCGTGCTTCTATCGATATGGGTAAGGCTTCTGAGAGCAGCCCTGAAGATTTTGCGCAGATGTATGAGAGCGAAGAAACGACGCACTTCTCAGTCGTTGATAAAGACGGGAATATGGTCAGCATGACCTACACGCTGGAGTTCGGCTACGGCTCGGCGATTGTAGTTGAGGGCGGTGGATATCTGCTCAACAACGAACTTGGCGATTTTAATGCAGTGCCAGGTGTCACCAATTCGCGCGGCCTAATCGGTACGCCTCCGAACCTGATTGCTCCGGAGAAGCGTCCTCTGTCTAGTATGACGCCGACGATTGTAGCTAAGGACGGTAAGCCTGTGTTCACTGCGGGTAGTCCGGGCGGCAAAACAATTATCAATACGACTATGCAATTGATACTCAATGTCATCGATCATGAAATGAATATTGCGCAGTCTGTAGAGGCGGGGCGCATACACCATCAATGGCTGCCCGACGTAACCAGTATGGAAGCGGGTGCATTATCGCCAGATACGATACGCCTGTATGAAGAGAAGGGGCATCGACTAACCGAACGCGGCGGGCAGGGAGCGGCAATGGCTGTGTATCACGATCGCGCGAACGGATTGTTTGAGGGTGCGGCAGATTCACGTCGCGGTGACGGCGGTGCAGCAGGCTACTAAGCTCAGCCATCAATAACTAGCTTGGACTTTTCTAAAATGCCTCGACTCTTGTCGGGGCATTTTTTTGGGATGGTGTTTCTGACATTTTTTGGGATTGAACGGTCTTGGGGTTTTTCTGAGTTCACTTAATTCCCGGGAATGGTTTCTTGTTCCTCCAGATAGGCTGGTGTATTCGGTTGATCCTCAGATATTTCTGAGTTTTCTTAATTCCCGGGAGTATATTCTGGTTCCTCCAGATAGGCTGGTGTATCTGGGGGGCTAGAGTTTTTTTTGAGTTAACTCAATTCCCGGGAGTGTATTCTGGTTCCTCCAGATAGGCTGGTGTATTCGGTTGATCCTCAGATATTTCTGAGTTTTATTAATTCCCGGGAGTGTATTCTCGATCCAGATTCGCTTCTATGTCTTCTCTGTAGAACAGCACGTCTCTGAATAAACCCTTGGTATACATCTCGGCCTGGTCATCGAAATGAGGTGAGTTGGGGTCGTTGTTGAGGCCGCCAACAGTTATTGCCTTGGCCGAAACCCTATCGCCGAATTCCACGGCTGCAACGAAGCTATTGCCGCTAGTGCCGTACATCTTTCTGGTGCCCGGGTAGGTTCTGCTGCCAAACGATGCCAGCGATCCCCAGCGAGACGAGGCAAACGCTACCGGCAGGCTCTCTGCCTCATCGTCAAAATCCTGCACGATATCGCCATTCAGCCGTTGATAGCGATTCACTTCTTCCCAGGGCACACGCCAGTCGCCGAAATCGGCTTGAAGTTGTTCTGCGGCGCTACGTAGCGATCTTAGTTTTTCGGCGCTACTCGTATTGTCCGCCATGTACTCGTAGATATTAATTCCAGCGGCAGCCGCATCGCCAGCTACCTCTGTCATCAGGGCCTGCCCCCAATAGACGGCGAGGGTGGTAGCGGTTGAGTCTAGTGAATAGGTGTAATCCCAGTCGCGCAGCAGGTCGATATATTCCAGAGTATTGGACTGTATCGAAACGGGAAGGTCGCCCTGTCCGTCGACGGCGGTAGTGAGCAGCAGTTTCGGTATCAGGTCTTCGAATGCGGTCAGCGTAGGGTCATAGGCCGCCTCGATCAGCCTGTCTAGTGTAAAGTCGTTGCGGTCTTCGAGCACGCGAACGGCATGCACGCCGCGCGGGTTCTCTGGGTTGTTGGCCATGTAGGAAGGGTAGTCTTCTGCCTTGGGGCTAAAGTCTCCCGCCGCAGTGAACGGCCAATTATTCGTATTCTGAATCCAGCCATTGGCAGGGTTCAACAGGTGGATAATCTCATCGACGCTGTGCAGGCCCTGCCACTCAGTCGCCGGGTTGCTGCCATCCAGCGGGCTATTCCAGTCGAATGAGGTGTCGCGTATCGGAATAAAATTGCCATGATAATAGGCAATGTTTCCGTCGGAGTCGGCGTAGACTGTGTTATTCGAAGAGTTCGTTCTCAGCTCCATGCTCGCGTAGAACTGTTCGTGGTTCTGCGCCTTGGTGCGCGTATAGGATTGAGTGAGTGCCTTTATAGGTTCCTGCATGAGCTTGATGCTCACCCATTTTCCGTCTTGCTCGCGGATTATCGGTCCATGATGACTGTGGTACACAGTGAAACTCTGTAGCGCCATATCATCACCGTTTTTATATGGCAGACTGAGTTCTGTCTCGGTTAATTTACGCTCCTCATCACCAAAGAGGTAATAGTAGCCATCATCTTTCTGGATGATAGTTTCCAGATACTCATCGATCGCATCGGCACGACTGGAAGTGTGCATCCAGCCGGTGTTTTCATTGAAGCCCTGATAGACAAAAAATTGCCCCCAGGTAACGGCGCCGTAGGCATTCAATCCTTCCTCGCTGACCATATGTAATTCGGATCGAAAGAAGAATGAGGTGTGGGGATTGATAAGCAAAAGCGCCTCACCATTCTCGGTATTCATTGGGGCTATCGCGAATCCATTGGAGCCCCGTGGTTCGTTGTCGGAGATGGCCTCGGCCTGCGCCACTAGCTCGCCATCGCCATAGAATCGTTGCAACTCGCGAAGATTCACTCGTTCGATATCGCCGCCAATGCTGCCTTCGGAGAAGGACAGCGCCATCCAGGGTTCAAATCTGTCGATGACACGGGGCGTGACCTCGGGATGCATGTGAAGATAGTAATTGAGGCCGTCGGCGAAGGCATCCATCAGGGCCTGCAGCCACTCGGGGCTTTCCTCGTACTGAGTCTGCATGTCGATCGGATCGATGAACAGCTTCATGCGCAGGTCGCGAAACAGCTCCGCCTCACCCTCTGCCTCTGCCAGGCGACCCATCGCGTTAATATAGTTTGTCTCGACGCGGTTAAAATCGTCCTCAGCCTGGGCGTACAGTGTACCGAATACCGTATCGGCATCGGTCTTCCCATAGATGTGTGCAATGCCCCATTTGTCTCTGCTGATGGTGACGTTGCTCGCCCGTTGTTCCCAGCGGGCTAACTCGCTGGGAACAATCTGAGGGGCAGCGGCGACCGTCTGGCTCGCAGGGTCTGTCTGATCTGGCTGTGGTGAGCAGCCGGCAAGAAAGATCACCAACAGCAATGCTGAAAAGGGAGTTTTACTCATAGTGGTTTCGCCTGTGCACAATCGCGTTAGTAGTGAACTTCTTGTTAGTTGTTAGTTGTTAGCTGCTACCAATGTCTAGTCAGTAACACGCTGTCCGTTAACCCATGTCTGTTTAACTTCTATCTGCCAAATCTCACTCTCATCGATTGCGAACATATCTCTATCGATGATGATGAAGTCTGCCTTCTTGCCCCTCTCGAGAGTGCCGAGTAAGTCTTCCTGATGACCGGAATAGGCTGCATCGATAGTAAAGCTGGCGAAGGCCTCGATCGCAGTCATCTTCTCTTCGGGAAACCATCCTCCCGGCGGTTCGTTGTTCTTGTCCTGTCTGGTGATGGCGGCATGCAAACCGAAGAAGGGGTTCGGTGACTCTACCGGAAAATCAGAGCCATTTGCGATCAAGGCTCCGGCGTCGATTAGTTTGCGCCAGGCATAGGCACCCTGAATGCGTGCATCGCCGATTCTATCCACAGCCATGTTCTTGTCGCTGGTGGCATGGGTTGCCTGCATGGAGGGTATGACTCCGAGTTCGGCAAAGCGAAGTATGTCTTCATAGCGCAGAATCTGCGCGTGTTCCACTCGATGTCGCAAACCTCCTGAATTTGTTTCAGCGATGAGTTGTTCGTAGTTGTCCAATACGACCTTGTTCGCGTTGTCGCCTATCGCGTGGGTGTTTACCTGAAAGCCCGCATTCATCGCAGCGCGCATGAAATATTCGAGACGCTCGGGGTTGTGCAGTAACAGGCCAGTGTGTCCCGCGAGGTCTGAATAGTCGTCTATCATTGCAGCGCCGCGGCTGCCCAGTGCGCCATCGGCTGCGATTTTCACACTGTTCATGGTGAGGGTGTCATCATTACTGCGGTAGTGTCCTTCGGCGAGGCGCTGCTCGTAGTAACTGTCTCCCGCCGACAGCATCACATTCACGCGAATAGGCAGAGGGCCGTCTAGGAGAAGCTGCTTATAGGCTTCTATCACACTACTGCCCGCTCCTGCATCGTGGACGCTGGTGAGGCCTTGCTTGGCTAGCTCCAGCATCGCCGTGTTCAAGGCGAATTTCTGTTCCTCCATGCTGGTGGCTGGTATCTGCGAGCTAACTAGAGCCATGGCATTGTCTACGAATACACCGGTTGGATTGCCATCCTCATCGCGAATAATCTGTCCGCCATCCGGGTCCTCGCTGCGCCGGTCTATTCCGGCTAGTTCCATAGCAAGGCTATTCGCCCATGCTGCGTGACCATCAACCCGGCGCAGCCATACCGGCTTGTTAGCGATAAGAACATCCAGACTAGAGGCCGATGGAAATTCGTTACTATCCCATAGTACCTGGTTCCAGCCGCGACCCTGGACCCACTGTAGCTGTTCATTATTTTCAGCGAAGTCGGCAACACGTTGCACCGCCTCTTGCTCGGTCTCGGTTCCCACCAGATCCGCACGCAGCAGGCTGAGGCCGTAGCTGAGTATGTGTCCATGGGCGTCAATCAGCCCGGGTAATAGCGTCTGGCCTTCACCATCGATAACCGTGTCTACTTCATCAGGAAGCTCCTCGTCTTCTGGAAAGACTCTGTCTACACTATCGTCTGTGAACTGAATTGCCGTGAAATGTTGTAGTTCACGACTCGAGTCCAGGGTATAGCCATTTACATTGGTGATGAGAGTGGTATCAGCATAGACAGATACATTAATCAGTATGCCTAAGGATAGGGCTTGGGTGGATAGAAGTAGCTTGTTCATGGTCTTAATTTCTTATCTGATGAATTGACGAGGGTAAATACTAGCAACTTCCTCTAAAGCTGTCATGACAGCGAGCGTATCGAGACGCGAATCGCTTTCAGGCAAGGTAACACACTGCGCCGGTTTCTATAAGAAAGTCTCGGCGAAAAAAAACCCGGTCACTTCGCAGTGGCCGGGTTTTTTACAAACCTCTAGCTAAGACCTATTCACCTTCGCCAGCTTCTGCTTCGACATATCTGAAGAAGCCGAAGAACATCTCTTGCCAGGTTTGTTCCCCCCACGAGATCGTTGAAGACGGGTCAGGGTTAAAAGGGTTATTCGCCGAATTGTCGAATGTAGCCCTGAATACCATCTCTGTGCCGGCTGGCAAGAACTTAGGTTCTTTGAAGTCATAAGTCTTCTGCCAGTTAAATTGATAGTTAGGTACGTTAAGAATTTCCTCTACCTCACCATCAGGATAGACGAGTTTGAAATTCGCATCAGAGCCGCGGTAATGCATGTGCGGTCCAACCATAGTCAGTAGTGAGTCTTTGCGGAATTTCTTGGTTGCTACCATCTCGTGATCGGCTTCGAATGGCTCGATAGAGATATCGAGATCTGAAGCTGAGCCGCCAAGGATAGGACGATCAGGCTCTTCATCCCACAGGTAGATACCAATCTCTGAAGCATCTACGGCTTCTTTACCTGAAGTGGTGTAATGCATCTGCAGCATCAATCCGCCACCAACTTCAAGAGGATAGCCCGCACCTTCAGGGTAGGTGTTGAGTGAATTACCCGGCGCATAGGCACCAAGACCTATGCCCTGATTTAGAATTTCAAACTCATTCAAGCCATTGGCGCCGTAGGAGAAGGCGATAATGTGATGCAGAACTGTAGTATCACCCGGCGTAAACTCAACTGCTTTTACCCAGATGTCTTCTTCAAGATCCAGAGGAATCATAAGATTTCGATAGTCTTGAACACCGGTTGCAGGAATACGCTGTTCCGGAATAGGAATGATGATGTCTGGCGTACCGTTAGCCCACTTAACCGCTTCGGGGCGGTATTCTGCAAGAGGGTCGGAATCGTCATTGTTAGGTGAGCCAGCATTGATCCAGCTAACCAGCTTCTGAGTTTCGTCAATAGTAATGTGGTTCACGCCGTGGAAGCTTTCCACATATTCGCTATCGATCTGCCCCGGCGGCATACGCTTGGTATAAAGCGTTTCGCGGATCATTGGCGACCAACCTTGAACCATCTGATGGCTGCTCATTGCGAAAGGGGCTATGCCGCCTTCCATGTGACAGCTAACGCAGCGTTCTTTAAGAATTGGTGCGATATCGTTGGCATAGGACAGTGCCTCAGCATGTGCTGCATCGACGGTGAATTCTATCACATCTCCCTTGCTCGCTAGTTGCTCCACAGTGATTTCTTGATCACTAAGAATCGCTGTCAGTGCGTCTGCAACATAATGCTCTTTCGCGCGTCTTGCACGGCTACCTTCGGAGAAACGATCGTTAAGCGCGCCGCGGTAAATAACTTCTTTGGCTGAGGGGTCAAGAATGACCACTTCCGCTGTGCGACTAATGCCCAGCTCCTCTGCTACCAGTTGTGTGTCATCCATCAATACGCGAAGAGTAATATCTTCTTTCTCTGCGGCTTCTCGCATGGCGAGCTTGTCTGTGGAGCCGGTTGAGTTGATCATCAGGAACTCGACCTTCTGTCCTTCGAACTGCTCTGCGACGTCCGCAAGATCAGAGGCAGCGCGTCGCGCATCTCTATTAGCCGGGTCGTAGGAAAAAAGCACAATCGCCTGCTCATCGCCGTGGCGGCTGAGTTGGAAAAATCGACCATCGGCATCGACTAGTGAGAAGTCACTAATACGTTCAGCGGCATTTGCTGACATACCAACAAATACTGTCATCAAAGATGCAGTGGCGATCTTGGCAATCATTGAAAATCTAAGCATTTCGCTCTCCTCAAACTACAAAAAATAGTGGGTACTACTTTACAAACTAGGCATGCATAGTAGGGTGCATGTTCCGGGAATACTTCCCGAATATTGAAAAAACAGAGAATTTGAATAATCGAATAGCTGTTTTTAGCTAAAACTGCCCGTAGTTCCCCGTTTATACGTGATCTATGTATTTCTGGTTCACTGTTAGATGGCTTGTATTCTCAGAATCAGGGGCTCAACTACTGACTTTTCGAGCACTGTTTGCTCGCGTGCAACCTCTGGAATAGGACGTGAGGCGGGCGGGTCTGGAGTAGCAATGGATGCTGGTACTTAAGGGGTAGCAAAAGGTAGAATTTAGCTCCATTATGGTGCGCAGTGAGGCAAGAAAATTGTTCTTTAGAAGCACGGGGCAGACCCTAGTTGCTAAACACCTAGCTTGCTTGGCCCGATCCAATGGGTGCGAGGCTTTCTATAGAGTTGTAGCGATATCCTTACTGCTGGTCATTTCAGCCCAGTCTCACTCCGCCGAGCTGCGCATTGCCCATTGCCTGTATGGATGCCCCCAAGGTGGCAGCGTCGAGAATCATCTGGTTCTCAGACCTATCTATGCGCTGTCTTACAATACGCAGAACAAGGTGGCGGACTGGGCCGCCTACCGAGTGACGGCGGGTTCAATTGGTATCGCCTCTAGCCTGTCGCGTCAGAGCGTGAAAGACGACTTTATTGAAGAGACGCTGACGGAACTCGATTTTTTAGGTTCCCAAGAGCTTGGGCTCACCCGTGCGCAATTGGTGCCATTGGTTAATTTCGCTGGAACGCCGTATTGGAATGACGTGAACTTCCTGAGCAACACGGTAGCGCGCAGCCAGAATTTAAGCCAGGGGGCCTGGTACGGTCTGGAATGGTCAATAAGAAATCTGGTTAATAGAAAGAACGAGGTCTATATTCTAGCTGGGCCCATATTTAGAGAGCAGCCGTCGGTTGCGAGTTTGGAAACAGAAACACCGCATAGAGTACCAGATGCATTTTTCAAAATAATTGTCTCCACCGATGATCAGGCGACTGCATTCATTTTCGATCAGGATCTTGCGGTTCACGTCCATCACTGTGACAACAGGGCCAGCATTGAAGAGATCGAAACAGCGACAGGCTTGGATCTGTTTCCCCAGAACTCCAGACTGGTTGCGGGATCGCTTGATGCCAGTCTGGGTTGTTTCTAGCTGCGTTACTTTAGCGCTAGTGTTAAAGCCTGAATTGATTGAGGTTTAAATGAAACCTGCCTCGACTAGCGGATCTCGGCTAGGAAATAGTCATCGCCAATAAGCTCATTGATAAGCCTGTCCAGAGCGGCGCGAACGGTAACGGTCATACCTTCACTGGTGGGTGTTCTGCCTCTGCCAAATAGCGTGGTTTGCCACACGGTGCGGCTCCCGCTCATTAGCTGTACCGACGTTCGCAGGGTTAGTTCTAGTGTCTCTACACCGCCGCGATCGATAATCTTTGCTTCACTGGAAAGCAGGTTACCTTGTAGAAACATATCCCCATCGGCATCAACCAGCTTGGCATTGGCATTGGCAAAGCCGCTGGTCATAGCATCCTGAATTATTTCGGAGATCGCCTTCTCGGCTTGAAAGCCATCGGCTCCTAAAAGAGCAGCGTCTGTAATCAGGCGAGGATTATCAAACGAGCGGCCATCGGTAAACTCGGCAATGCGCAGGCTGACCTTCATATTGCTAAGATCGCTGCGAGCAGCGCCCTCCATTTTATAGTTGATGACAAGGTCTTCAGCGGCAATTACAGAGGCGGAAAAAAATCCAAGGCATGCAGCGCAAATTGAAATCAAAAATCGAATTTTCATGGAACTAAGTCTCTCGTTGTTTAGCGATTCATTATTGTTTGGAAGAGCTATTTAAATATTTCGAATAGCGTCGTTTGCTCTCAGGCCGAGCATAATTGACATGTTGGGTATGATCAAGCATGGAGCCTGAATAGAGACTTAACGCTGCCTAGTTACCGGAGTTCGGTATATCCAAGTACAAAAAAAGCCGCGTCGAATTGCTTCGACGCGGCTTCGTTTAAAACGCTCTAGAGAGTTTTTACAACTCGTCTGCAGGCCAAGTTGGCGCGCGGTCTCGAACTGTTACCGGGCGAACTCCTTGGTATAGGAACTTCTGTACACGGCTGCCCTCATAAGTCTCAGTAGTGTAGATGTTGTTCTGAGAATCAGTGGCAATACTGTGTGGTGCGTAGAATGTACCTGGCTGACGACCACCTTGGCCGAAAGTGTAAAGTACTTCCATTGACTCACGATCGATTACAGAGATCTTGAAGTTCTGACCGTCTGCAAGATAGATAAACTCTTGCTCTGGGTCGCGTGAGAAAGCGATATCCCAAGTTGAACCTTGGTTCAATGTAGCTGGGTTATAGACAACTTCTCTTACGTAAGTACCGTCTTTACGGAAGACCTGAACTCGGTCAGCGCCACGGTCACATACATAGACGAGTCCGTCATTTGAAGGCTCTGCACAGTGAACCGGTCCGCGAAATTGCTGAGGACCAGGCTGGCCAGGTGTATAAGTTACGTCAGCAGTATCGTCTGGACGATTACCGTAAGCACCCCAGTAGCGCTTGAAGGCGCCAGTAGACACGTCAACAACCGCTACACGCTTGTTCTGGTATCCATCTGCAAAGTAAGCTTCGTTTGCTTCAACGTCGATGGCGATCTCTGCAACTCGGCCGTAGTGTGTCTGGCTGTTGCTGTCGCGATCTTCGCCCTGCATACCGATAGTGCGAATGTACTCGCCGTCACGTGTGAACACTAGAACGTGTGAGTCACCGCCACCGTTGCCGCCGATCCAAACGTCACCGTTAGGTGCAATTTCGATACCGTGGTTAGATGCAGGCCATGTGTATGGTGCGCCCTCTACAGGACCGCCCCATGCATTGATGATGTTGCCTTCTATATCAATTTCGATGATTGGTGGTGCAGGAGTACAGCATTCTGCAACACCGCCCTGAAGACCAATTTCAGTGTTGCCACCGAATTGTGAGGCGTCATTTCTGTGAACGATGAAGATATGATCTCTCTCGTCTACGTCAACACCGATAGTGTTACCCATAGCCCAATGATTTGGGAGTGGCTTAGGCCAGAATGGGTCTACTAGAAAGTGTGGTGCCATTACATCATTTGAAGCAGCGATGCTTGGCTCTTGTAATTTTGATTGTCCTACTCCAAGGACAACCAGTGCAACGACGAGTGTTGCACCTATGAATAGCTTCATCTTTGTCATTCTTATTTTCCTCTCAATGCCCGAATTGCGGGGGATTTAAACTCTCAGAGCAAGGCCGAGTATACTCATTTCTTTGGAGACAGTATACTCACAGGCCAAATTTTCCGGAGACTGCATGTAAGTATTTGTAACAGCCCGATGATGGTCGAGAATGTAGCGCTATTGATGCATTTTTAGTGTACCTTTCGACCTTCGTAGCATATGCCCTATCTAATTGAAATTAATAATAAATTAAAAGAAACCATGAAACTATTTAGCACAAAAATATCCTCTATTTCGGTTAAGAAATTAGCGACGGCATGCCTGTTCTTGATGGCGACTTTGTTCCCAACTCTTAGCACCGCTCACGATATCCCGAGCCGTGTCACTGTATATGCATTCGTCAAACCCGAAGGAAATCAGCTGACGGCACTGCTGCGCGTGCCAATGGAGGCATTCAGCGAGATCAGCTTTCCGTTGCGAGGCCCGGGTTATATTCAGATCTCAGAGGCGGATTTCGCGCTCAACGATGCCGCTCGCGTCTATATCACAGAATCCATGCACTTCTATGAGAACGGAGAGGAGCTCACCGAGAAGCAGCTGGAAACAGTGCGTGTCTCGCTGCCTTCAGATCGTTCATTTACTACCTACGACGATGCCTTGGAGAATATCCTCAGTCCACCGCTTGATGACTCCGTCGATCTATTCTGGCGTCAGGGTGTTCTGGATGTCATGGTGACCTATCCCATAACATCTGAAGAGTCTCAGTTTTCTGTAAATCCCGAGATAGGCACCCTGTCTAATCAGACAACAACAGTGCTGCGCTTCCTGGTGCCTACTGGAGCGGAGAGAATATTTAATTATCTTGGTAATCCTGGCATCGTCCAGTTAGATCCGCGCTGGCATCAGGCGGCATTCCGCTTCGTAAAGATGGGCTTCGAGCATATCCTGGAAGGGCTTGACCATCTTCTATTTCTATTCTGCCTGGTTATTCCCCTGCGCAGCGTGCGTGCGCTGATACCGGTAATAACGTCATTTACTATTGCTCACTCGCTTACACTCATCAGCTCGGCGTTCGGCATGGCACCTAATGCGCTCTGGTTTCCTCCCTTAATCGAGACACTAATAGCGCTCTCGATTGTGTATATGGCCTTTGAGAATATCATTGGAGCGAAGCTGGAGCACCGTTGGGTAGCGGCGTTCGGATTTGGTCTGGTGCACGGCTTTGGTTTCTCCTTCCTCTTTAGCGACACCCTACAATTTGCTGGTGGGCACCTATTCTCCTCGCTGTTGGCTTTTAATGTAGGCGTGGAACTGGGTCAGATCCTGGTATTGATTCTTGTCATTCCGATACTGAATATACTGTTTCGCAACTTCATCAAAGAGCGTATCGGTACTATTTTACTCTCGGCATTGCTAGCCCACAGCGCCTGGCACTGGATGCTGGATCGTGGCAATTCTCTTGGGCAATTCCAGTTGCAGATGCCAATCATCGATTCGATATTTTTTGTTGGGCTGATGCGCTGGGGCATGATGCTGATTCTCATCGCGTTTGTGCTCTGGGGAATGTATGAATTATTCCGCCGCTTCTCTCTGGTAGAGAAGGTGTCTAGCTATGGCGTGAGCCGAGACGCCAAGAGCTAGTTTCACTGCATTTTCGTCCGCTTGAGCTGGCTCAGATCTATCAGGCTGTGCCGGCTCCATGCCTCTCCAAGTAATTGAATTATATGATATATTTTAATTCCTGCAGCTCGTCTAGTTTCAATTTGTCACAAAGCCTTACAGTCTACCGGTATCTGCCTGTTGTCGGATTGGGCTAAGCTTGTGCTCTAGAAAGATTTCTTAGTGAGCAGGTTCAGATACTGCTCGAGAGTTGCTGTGAAAATGAGTATTGCAGGACTTCCGCAACGACCTTCTACAGAAAGGTTATCCCCATGAAAAAGAACAACAGAATGAATAAAAAGTTAAGCGCACTACTGCTCCTAACATTAAGCTGTGTGTTTGCGATTCAGTCACATGCTAGCGCAGAACGGGTTGGAAATTTTGCCCTAATCGATCACGAGGGTGTCTACCACCAGTTACAGAAATATGGTGATAGTAAAGCGGTAGTAATTATTTCGACCGCGGCCAGCTGCGAGGAGAATATCGAGCGCTTACACAAGTACCGTTTGTTACGAACTACATGGGAGCGTCAGGGCGTTAGTTTTCTGGCAATCAACTCTAGCGCTGAAGACAGCCTGGGTCAGGTTCGCCTAATGGATCAACTCCATAATTTCGATATTCCAATTCTACTGGATGACAGTCAGCTGGTTGCCGAGAGTCTCGGTCTTAGCAAGGCTGGCGAGATTGTTGTTTTGGAACCGACGCGCAGTCAGGTTTTATATCGTGGCGGTTTGGACATCGATCCAGTCCGGGCACGTCCCGGGCTCAGTATAGAAGCGGTGGAAGGAACTACTGTTTTTGCCGACGTGCTAGCGAAGGCGGTTGCCGGTGAGGCTGCGGCCATAGAACAAACCATTACTAGCGAGTCTGCCGGTTGCGCACTAAAATTTCGGGCAAGAGACCACCATGCCAGCGCGGCACCTGATTATGCAACTGAGGTTGCTCCTATACTGCAAGAGAAATGCGTCAGCTGTCATATCGAGGGTGGGATAGCACCCTTTGCCATGGATTCTCATATGATGGTTCAGGGTTGGTCGCCCATGATGAAAGAAGTCATGATGACGAAGCGTATGCCTCCAGCGCAGGTGGACCCCAATGTAAATCATTTCACTAACGCACGTTATATGGCTTCCGATGAGCTGCAAACTTTAGTACATTGGATTGATGCAGGGTCGCCGCGCGGAGTCAGCGAGGTGGATCCCTTGACGCTAATCCAGCCGCCAGAATCCGTGTGGGAACTGGGAGAGCCTGATTATATCGTCGAAGTTCCGGCATTTACGGTACCCGCCACCGGTGTTCTCGACTATGAAAATGTCACCATCAATCTACCCTTTGAAGATGATGTCTGGGTGAAGTCTGTCCAACATCTGCCAGGTGACCGTCGCGTTCTTCATCACCTGCTAAGCTATATTGTTCCAGCAGACTATGCCGAAGAAATCGTTGAGGGTGAGAATGATAACTACAGAGAGTTTCTGGAAGGCTATGCGCCGGGCAAGGATGAAGCGGTAACCTATCCGGAGAACACTGGCATGTTTGTACCCCAGGGTTCCGCGGTGCAGATGTCTCTGCACTACACGACATTTGGCAAGGAAACGACGGATAGCACAAAGCTTGGCCTGTATTTCGCCGATGAGAAACCCGAGTTTCAATACTCTACCTACTCTCTGAGCCATGGTGGCCGTAATATCGAGATTCCGCCGGGTGCTGTCGATCACCAGATGAGCGCATCCTATGCCTTCGAGGACGAAGTGATGCTGCATGGTTTGCGTCCGCATATGCACTATCGCGGCAAGCGCATGCGCTTCAGTGTCGTCTATCCCGATGGAAGCAAGGATCAGATCATCAATGTCCCTGACTATAACTTCGCCTGGCAGCCAACCTATAGACTCTCCGAGCCCATGCTGCTGCCAGCTGGCTCGAGGGTGATGATCGAGGGTGCTTTCGATAACTCCCAATACAACCTGGGCAATCCAGATCCTGCCGCGGTAGTCAGAGGAGGCGCTCAAAGCTGGGACGAGATGTTTATTGGCTACCTCTCTTATAATAAGACTGGCAAATAGCTAATGTTTCGCTAATTGAGCGTCTTCACTAAAAAAGGGCCGGCAGGCTCTTTTTTATTGTATGTTGACGCTAGACGCCTGGCGATAAGGCTTTAAACAAAGAGTTTTGCTCCTCACGCTGCTCGAAAACCTCGTTAAACAGCCTGGTAGCTGCGACGTTCTGTTACAAAAAGTAATCTTTCCGAGTGCATTTTTAACTCTGTTTGGGCTACACTGCTAGGGTTAATAAAAAGCTTCTTGGAGCCTTGAAAATGAAGAGAATTTTAGGAATCGGTACAGCTGTAATCGCGTCAGTTTTGACCGCGTCAGCCTTTGCCCTGCCAGATAGAGTGGGCGATTTCGGTCTATTGGACAGTGATGGTGATTTTCACCAGTTGAGTCGTTACCGTAATAAAGAGGCATTGGTACTAATGTCTTTCGATAGCAGCTGCGCTGCGATCAACTCCTCAGTTTCCAATCTTGAGGCTATGGCCTCTGAATGGAATGAGCAGGGCATAGCCTTCGCGCTGATCAATTCTTCATCAGAATCCAATATCGAGACTATTCGAGCCGCTAAGTCTGCACTAGGTTCCGATCTGCCCTTGTTGCTCGACGACGGACAGATAGTTTCTGAAACCCTGTCCCTGAGTAAAGCCGGCGAAATCGTTGTGCTTGACCCCGAGCGACTGACTATTCTCTATCGCGGACCGGCTGCTAATGCTGTATCGACGCTATCCAGCGAACTAGCTGGCACTGTCGATAGCACAATGATTGTTGATGCCGTTGGATGTGATCTGCAATATCCAGTGAAAGAGACTCATGCTAGTGCCACGCCCGATTACGCAACAGAAGTAGCTCCAATCGTCGTTGAGCAGTGTGCTACTTGTCATCGCGAAGGTGGAATTGGACCTTTCGCAATGGACAGTCACCTGATGCTGCAAGGCTGGTCACCGATGATTCGTGAGGTGCTGCTTACCAAGCGTATGCCGCCTACACAGGTTGATCCAAATATTGGTCATTTCAGCAACGCGCGTTACATGAGTGACGCCGATCTGCAGACTCTTGTTCATTGGATAGATGCAGGGGCACCACGTGGTGCCTCGGCGATCGATCCATTGACCGAAGTCGAAATGCCTAACTGGAAAGAATGGAGCCTTGGTGAGCCAGACTTTATTATTAAGGCACCGAAGATGGAGATTCCGGCAACGGGCGTACTGGATTACATCGATGTCGATGTTGAGCTACCTTTCGACGAAGACAAGTGGGTAAAAGCGGTACAGTTTATCCCTGGCGATGAATCAGTTCTTCACCATCTTCTAACCTATGTAACAGCACCTGCCGAAAATTTCGATGGCGGTGAAGGCAATACTACTTCTGTTGCGCGCCGATTCCTTGAGGGCTATGCCCCGGGTAAAGTGGACGCCATGACTTTCCGTCAGGATACGGGTGTGTACATTCCCAAGGATCACAAATTGTCCATGCAGTTCCACTTTACAACTAACGGTAAAGCGACAACTGATGAAACACTTATTGGTCTTTACATGTACGACGAACCACCGAAGTATGAGAACTTCACTCGTTCGGTAGCCTCGCAGTTCCGCATCCCGGCCTACGATCAGGATTACGAATCACATGCTCAGTATGTGTTCGATGAAGACGTGGTAGTAACCGGTCTGCGTGCGCACATGCACTTTCGCGGCAAGGACATGAAGTTCGCCATGGAAAATGACGATGGCTCGATGACCGATCTGCTTAGCGTTCCAAACTACAGCTATGCATGGCAGCCTACTTACGAACTGGAAGAGCCGGTTCAGATTAAGGCAGGCACTAAAGTACATGTAACCGGAGCCTTCGATAACTCGCAGTACAATCCGGCGAATCCTGATCCTTCTCAGGAGCTAACTTTCGGCTTACAAAGCTGGGATGAGATGTTCATTGGTTACTGGACATACCATTCGGCGACACCTTCAAACTAAGCGTCGCATAGCTTGGAAAAACCCGGTCATATTGTGACCGGGTTTTTTTTGCCTTGAAAAAAGTTGGATGAGCTTGTCCCAGGCATGGCAACATGCTCCGCTCGCAGCGGCGGCGTAATTCCCGCTTCACGAGCCTGCGGCTCTGATCGTTCAGCTGAAATCACCCCGCCGCTGCGGGCTCGCTTCAGGGATGTCTGCGAATATTGTGAATAAAGCTTTAAGCCGCGCGTTTTCGAGTTGGGCTGTGGGGTGCTAGCGCGCAAGCGAATAAGGTCTTAAATATAGATTGCCAAGTAGGATAAATAGGGAGAAATCAAGCGGATACCAGAATTCAGAATTCCCAAACAAAGCCAGTAATTACGCGACTTTACGTTGTATCGCTGGTCGCTAACTTGCTATGATGCCGAACTCAGAATTCATAATAATAATCCTGGAGAACGCTTTATGTCCTCGATCTTTATCGTCATCTTCGGGCTAGTCGGTTTTTCTTTTGGCTGGTTCGTCTACTCCAAGTTCATCGCTGGGAAAATCTACCAGTTAGATCCTGACTATGTGACACCGGCCCATCGTGTGAATGATGGTGTCGATTATGTGCCTACCAATAAGTTCGTGCTTTGGGGTGCGCACTTTACGGCTGTCGCTGGTGCGGCACCCATTGTCGGCCCGGCTATCGCTGTCTACTGGGGTTGGGTTCCGGCTCTATTATGGGTGACTTTAGGTTCTATATTTTTTGCCGGTGTTCACGACATGGGAGCCCTGTGGGCGAGTACGCGGCATGGCGCGAAATCGATCGGGGCGCTTTCCTCTGATGTGATCGGCAAGCGTGCCTCGGCATTGTTCATGGTTATCATCTTCTTGCTGCTGGTGCTGGTAAATGCGATGTTTGCGACCATCATTGCGACAGACATGGTTATCTTTCCTTCATCTGTGTTCCCAGCCTGGGCCGCCATTCCGGTAGCGATTGCCATCGGCATATTGATTCGTAAGAACTTCAATCTGTTGCTGATCTCGGTCATCGGTGTAGCTATCCTCTACTTCACTATCTATGTTGGTAGTGTGATGCCATTAGAATTGCCAGGAGATATCTTCGGTCTTGGCGCTAACGGCAACTGGATTATCTTGTTGTTTGTCTATGCGGGCATTGCCTCCATGCTGCCGGTCTGGTTATTACTACAGCCGCGCGACTATATTAATGGCGCACAATTGGTCTTAGGTTTGTTTGTGCTATACAGCGCCGTATTCATCGCCATGCCTAATGTGTCTGCTCCTGCATTCAATCCAAACCTGGCGGTTGATACTCCGCCATTGTGGCCAATTCTTTTTGTAACCATTGCCTGTGGTGCCTTGTCTGGATTCCACGGCATCGTGTCTTCCGGCACTAGCTCCAAGCAATTAAGCAACGAGAAAGACGCGCGTTTTGTGGGCTATCTCGGTGCCCTCGGCGAAGGCTCGCTGGCTTTGATTACAATCGTGGCGGTGACAGGTTCTCTGTACGCGGCTACGGGCGCAGACTGGGATGCGATCTATTCTGGCTATGCCAGCGGCCCGGGCCAGAAAGGCTTCATCGACGGCGGCGCCATATTGATCTCTACCGGCTGGGGCATTCCCATAGCTTTCTCTCAGACAATGCTTGCCGTGATGGTAGTGCTGTTCGCAGGGACAACGATGGATGCAGGTCTGCGTCTGCAGCGTTACATCATTCAAGAATGGGGCAGCATCTATAACATCAAGCCATTGAAGAACAATATCATCTCTACGCTGGTTGCGATCGCAGCCTGCCTGATGTTGGCGTTCGGTGTTTCTGCAGGAGGCTATCCAGGTGACGGCGGCGCGCTAATCTGGCCTGTATTCGGCGGAACCAATCAGATATTGGCTTCAATGACCCTGCTATTGATTGCCGTTTACCTCATGCGCCTAGGGCGCTCGCCAAAATTTATCTTGGCGCCGATGATATTTATCTTCGTCATGGCATTCTGGGCTTCGTGCTGGTACATCGTCCAGCACTATCAGAACGCCCAATGGGCCTTGGTGATTATCGAGGTGCTGGTAATGATTACCAGCATCATGGTTATGTTGGAAGCGCTTGGTGTGATCTCTAAACTCAGAAGCGGCGAGATCGCTGTTGAATCGGCGGATGCTGCAAGCACTGGGGAGTAGTAGCGCTGGGTCTATCCAGTAACCCCCGGAATAAAGAAGGAGCGATAGGATGCTGTGTTAAGCAATGTCCGCGCTCCTTTTTTTATGCTAGGTGTTTTTTTTGATCTTTGCCAGGCCTTGTCAGATAGGAGCCTTGTCAAATAAAAGTCTCCACGTATAAAAGGCCCGCTGTAACTATGCATGCCTGTTCAAACAATATTGTAGAGTGCTGAAGAGTTATCAATTTCATGAACGAACAAATGCTTAGAGGCCTGCTAAATGTAGAGGCCGAGCAATCCATAAGTACAGTTCAGATTTTTGACGAAATAGATTCTACGAATTCAGAATCATTGCGGCAGATTCAATCGGGTGCCACAGAGAATCGTCTTGTGGTTGCCAGCTCGCAAACTGCCGGCAGGGGGCGCCGAGGTCGTCAATGGATTAGTCCGAAAAACGCAGGCATGTATTTTTCTCTGACTCGTAGTTTCTCTCTTGAGGCAAGTGCCTTGCAGAGCCTTAGTCTGGTTACAGCGATTAGCGTGGTTGAAGCTCTGCATGAGCTGGGTGCGGCGAAGCTAACACTGAAATGGCCCAACGATGTGCTGTATGAAAAGAGGAAGCTAGGGGGCATTCTGCTCGAGTTGCAACAGAAAGCGGCGACACGCTTTCTTGTATTTGGTATCGGAGTCAATATCGATCTGCCAGCAGATTCGATCGCTAGTATAGATAGGCCCGTAGTCGATCTGCAGAGTATCGTCACCGAACTGCCGGCCCCGGAGGCGCTGCTCGCCGCGCTCTTGAATCAGCTATGTAGAAACTTGAATGACTACGAAAGAAACGGTTTCTCAAACTTTTCCCGGCGTTGGAATGAGTTGGACTGCTACCGTTTAAGCGATATCGTGATTCAAAACGGTGAAAGTCGTATCATTGGCAAATCCCTGGGTGTGGGCGCGGATGGGTCGCTGCTGCTGCAGACGAGTAGTGGGACACAGTCAATCACCTCGGGGGAGATATTTCCTTCATTGCATCCACTTTCTTAACTACTAGACTAGACAATGATATTAGAGCTCGATGTAGGCAACTCACGAATAAAATGGCGATTGGTAGAGGCCGACACCCTGGCTCCTATCAAGGAGGGCCATGTCCCAGGCTTTGAGGACTTGCAGCAACTGCCAGAGTTAGAAACTGAAATTTCGATGGCGCGTATGTGCAGTGTGCGCAGCGGTGACGTGAATGCGAAGCTTGAAGATTGGATTGAATCACACTATCGGGTGGAGTTGTTACGTGCACAAGTGAGCCGCAGCTGCGGTGGCGTAACTAATCAGTACGCAGATGTGAGTAGGCTAGGTATCGATAGGTGGCTGGCCATGCTGGCCGCCTTTCGAAGGGCTGGGGGCGCCTGTATGGTTGTCGATAGCGGAACCGCGTTCACTATCGATGTCGTGGATGCTCAGGGTCTGCATCAGGGAGGCTATATCATTCCGGGTCTGCACCTTATGCGCAGTAGCCTGGAATCGACTACCTCTATCCGGCTAAGCAAGGATTATTCTGCGTATGCTGAAGATCTGGGCCATTCGACAGATGAGGCTGTGTTTAATGGCACGGTGACTGCGCTGCTGGCAACAATCCGGCAGCAATTCAAATCGCTGAGACTTGGTGGGGCTGTAAAAACCTACTTTGCCGGTGGAGATGCACAGCTGCTGCACAGGCTTGCGGGACTTGATGACAGTGAGATTGTGACATCGCTGGTATTCGATGGGCTCGATGTTGCCTGCCCGCAACCTGGCCCTAAAATTGAAGGAATTCAGGATTAGTCCATGCGCTATATAGCGATATTCCTCTTGTTGGCCAATATTGCCTATTTCGCCTGGCTGCGCGTAGCTGCGCCGCCGGTTGTTGTTTCTGCGCCGACTCCAGCGAGGCCTCTGCTCAATAGTGGGTTAACCCTGGTCAGTGAGTATGAGCAGCAACTCGCGCAGCGGCCCGCACTGAGTTGTTTCACCGTGTCTAGCTTCATCTCTGTTGACGACGCATCAAGCTTCATCGCCGAGATTGGCGGTATTGCCTCTGATGCTAGCGTGAGCTTGAGCGGTGATCCCCTTAGTCCTCAGTACCGTGTCTTCCTGGCGCCAGCCTCCTCGCGCGGCATAGCGACAATCACACTCGATAGCCTGAGCGAGAGCATTGCTGCAGCCCAAATGGAGATCGAGACCTATCTCATCACCCGCGGGCCGCTTGAAAATGGAATAGCCCTAGGTGTGTTCTCGGAACAGGCTAGCGCCCAGGACACCCAGAGTAGGGTGCTACAGCTAGGATACCCCGCCGAGATCGAAGAAATCCCTCGCTCTACGGGTGAAATACGCGTTCAGTTACAGGTCTTGGAGCAGGATGTACAAGAAAACCCCGCATGGCTAGGATTGACGGTAGATAGAACAGACTTAAGCATTGTAGAAAATCTCTGTGAAACGATTGCACAAGGGACTCAATTCCCATAAAATGCCGCTCCTGAGTGAGAGTGCCAGGGATTTTGACCCTTGGAAGTTCACGTGGGAGGGGTTCCCGAGTGGCCAAAGGGATCAGACTGTAAATCTGACGCGCAAGCTTCGGTGGTTCAAATCCACCCCCCTCCACCATCTTATTTGTAGTAAGGGGAGTTGATTTTGCAGGCGGGTATAGTTCAGCGGTAGAACCCCAGCCTTCCAAGCTGGTTGCGCGGGTTCGATTCCCGCTACCCGCTCCAATTTAGCTAAAAAATTGGAACTTTTAAGAATGCAATCAGGCTACCTGAGTAGTCTGTAAAACGTGTTCAAAGGCCGACTTCAGTGTCGGTTGCAGTACAGGGGCTGAGATTACTAGTGTGCGGCTCGCATAGCTCAGGCGGTAGAGCACTTCATTGGTAATGAAGAGGTCCCCGGTTCAACTCCGGGTGTGAGCACCATTTGTTTGGCCGGTAGTCAGTTTAGATAGATCGGAAGCAGGTCTTCGTTCTTTATATAGGAAGAGGATTTTAATCAACATTAATTGATGACGCTTAGAATAGCTAAGAACAGAAATAGATAGGGGCAGTCGAAAATGGCGAAGGAAAAATTCGAAAGAAATAAACTACACGTAAACGTAGGTACTATTGGTCACGTTGACCATGGTAAGACGACGTTAACAGCGGCCTTGACCAAGGTTTGTAATGAAGTATACGGCACAGGTGAAGTACGTGATTTCGCCCAGATCGATAATGCGCCGGAAGAGAGAGAGCGTGGTATCACTATCGCGACGTCTCACGTTGAATACGATTCTCCTAACCGTCACTACGCGCACGTTGACTGTCCAGGTCACGCTGACTACGTAAAGAACATGATTACAGGTGCTGCGCAGATGGACGGCGCTATCCTGGTTTGTTCGGCAGCAGACGGCCCTATGCCACAGACGCGTGAGCACATCCTGCTGTCTTTGCAGGTTGGCGTACCTTACATCGTTGTGTTCATGAACAAAGCGGACATGGTTGATGACGAAGAATTGCTTGAATTGGTAGAGATGGAGATCCGTGAGTTATTGGATCAATACGAATTCCCAGGTGACGACACACCCATCATCATCGGTTCTGCGCTTAAGGCGTTGGAAGGCGATACGTCTGATATCGGCGTGCCCTCTGTACAGAAGCTTGTTGAGACACTGGACAGCTACATCCCGGATCCGGTTCGTGACGTTGAGAAGCCATTCTTGATGCCAATCGAAGACGTATTCTCAATCTCCGGTCGCGGTACTGTTGTAACAGGCCGTATTGAGCGCGGAATTGTAAACGTGGGTGATGAACTGGACATCGTTGGTATCAAAGACACCCAGAAGACAGTATGTACTGGTGTTGAGATGTTCCGTAAGTTGCTGGACGAAGGCCGTGCTGGTGAGAACGTTGGTGTTCTGCTGCGTGGTACTAAGCGTGAAGACGTTGAACGTGGCCAGGTATTGGGTAAGCCGGGTTCAGTAACACCCCATACGAAGTTTGAGGCTGAAGTGTATATCCTGAACAAGGATGAAGGCGGACGCCACACACCATTCTTCAAGGGCTACAGACCACAATTTTACTTCCGGACGACGGACGTGACAGGTGCTTGTGAGCTGCCAGAAGGCGTTGAGATGGTAATGCCAGGTGACAACGTGAACATGGTTGTGACCTTGATAGCGCCAATCGCGATGGATGAAGGTCTACGTTTTGCTATCCGTGAGGGTGGACGTACAGTAGGCGCGGGCGTTGTAGCCAAGATCTTCGAATAAATTCGAAAGACTATTTGCTTAGCCGGAGCACCCAAAAGGGTGTTCCGGCTAAGTCGTCTTTAGTGTTTCTAAGTTATTTCACTAGATACAGCGAAGCTCAAGGGCCTGAAGCTTAAGCCCCTTAATTATCATCAACGAGAATTTACGGTACCGATGACCTTTAGAGAAATAGTAGGCCAGTAGCTCAATTGGCAGAGCAGCGGTCTCCAAAACCGCAGGTTGGGGGTTCGATTCCCTCCTGGCCTGCCAACTAAAGGCAGGAATTCTTCCGCGCAGCCATTCGGAAGAGAACAGATAGCGAGGGTCGCTGTCGGTAGTCGTTAATTAGATGTCTAGAATAAAGAGATAAAGAAAATTGTATGTCCGAGAAAATAGAAAGCGAAGACGGTAAGTTAGATTTGATCAAGTGGGCAGTCGTGATAGCGATTGTGGTCGCTGCTATCTACGCTAATTCTTATTTCGCTACGGAATCATTATTGTTTAGAACGCTAGGCTTGCTTGTTACAGCCGGCGTGGCTGGATGGATTGGCGCCCAGACAATTAGAGGGCGGGCCTTTGTCAACTTGTGCCTAGATGCGAGAGTTGAGATCAGAAAAGTTGTTTGGCCAACAAGACAAGAAACAACGCAGACTACTATCGTAGTCCTAATCGTCATATTCATTGTAGCTTTTATTCTTTGGCTACTGGATTGGGGATTGAATGGCGTTATTTCATCGATGATTGGCTAGAGGTAAAAATGGCAAAACGCTGGTACGTAGTTCATGCCTATTCAGGCTATGAGAAAAAAGTAATGCTTGCTCTGAAGGAGCGGGTAGCGCTTTCAGGCATGGATGATTACTTCGAAGAAGTGTTGGTGCCTACCGAAGAAGTTGTAGAGATGCGCGCTGGTCAGAAGCGAAAGAGTGAGCGTAAATTCTTTCCAGGCTATGTCTTAGTTCATATGGAGCTTAATGACGATACCTGGCATTTAGTAAAAGACACACCCCGAGTGATGGGGTTTATTGGTGGTACGGCAGAGAAGCCAGCCCCAATTACAGATAAAGAAGCGAACAAGATTCTCCAAAGAATGGAGGATAGCGAGGAAGCTCCAACACATAAGACTATCTACGAGCCGGGCGAAATGGTTCGGGTTACAGATGGTCCATTTAATGACTTCACGGGTACCGTTGAAGAAGTTAATTATGAGAAGAGCAGATTACGTGTCGCTGTACTAATTTTCGGTCGTTCGACTCCTGTAGAGCTTGAGTTCGGACAGGTCGAGAAGAGTTGATTGGTAGGGGTCAGAGTAAAATTTCCGGCTTGGTTATACAGAAATCTAACTAAATTCGACGGAAATTTTACTCTGACCCCTTTGAACGGGGAAGGGGAATAATCTCTTCCAAAACAAAGCCGCTTCATTAACATTGTTAGGGAGCGCCGGGGAGTTTGCTTAGCTGCGAGGCTAAAGCGGACGTTCGAACCCAAAGGAGAAAGACATGGCTAAGAAAGTACTGGCTTATATCAAGCTACAAGTTGGCGCGGGCAAAGCTAACCCAAGTCCACCTGTTGGCCCGGCACTCGGTCAACACGGCGTGAATATCATGGAATTCTGTAAGGCATTCAATGCCCAGACTCAAGCACTTGAGCCGGGCTTGCCGATTCCTGTGGTTATTACCGTTTATTCAGATCGCAGTTTTACCTTTATTACAAAGACGCCTCCTGCATCCGTGCTGCTTCGCAAAGCTGCCGGGCTTCAAGAAAGGTAGTGGACGTCCAAATACAGAGAAAGTGGGTAAAGTAAATCGTGCCCAGCTCGAAGAAATAGCAACTCAGAAAATGCCTGATCTCACCGCCGCCGATATGGATGCTGCGGTTCGCACTCTTGCAGGCAGCGCGCGTAGCGCCGGTATAGAAGTCGAGGGAGTGGAATAAGATGGCTAAATTATCCAAAAAACAAAAGCAGCTAGCGGAAAAAGTTGAAGCGGGTAAGGCTTACTCGGTTGAAGAAGCTGTTGCGATCATTAGTGAATTCGCATCGAAGAAATTCAGTGAGTCTTTTGATGTCAGCGTAAACCTTGGCATCGACGCGCGTAAATCCGATCAGGCTGTGCGTGGCTCTACTATTCTACCTAACGGCACAGGCAAAGACGTGCGCGTGGCGGTATTCGCTCAGGGCGAAAACGCTGAGAAGGCAAAAGCCGCAGGCGCTGACGTTGTAGGCTTCGA
This sequence comes from uncultured Pseudomonadales bacterium, assembly GCA_943842505.1. GTDB lineage: Bacteria > Pseudomonadota > Gammaproteobacteria > Pseudomonadales > Pseudohongiellaceae > UBA9145. Next base: position 33,023 of record CALTDI010000008.1, read on the forward strand.
TGACCTGGCAGAATCCATTCAGGCAGGAAACCTGGACTTCGACGTAGTAATAGCAACACCAGACGCCATGCGTGTGGTTGGCAAGCTAGGTACGGTTCTTGGTCCACGTGGTTTGATGCCTAATCCTAAAGTTGGGAACAGTTACACCAGACGTTGAGACTGCAGTGAAAAACGCTAAATCCGGTCAGGTTCGTTACAGAACCGACAAGAACGGTATTGTTCATGGCGGCATCGGTAAAGTGGGATTTGATGCCCCTGCAGTTAAGGCAAACCTGGAAGCTTTATTGGCAGACCTAAAGAAAGCCAAGCCGGCTTCATCCAAGGGTGTCTATATAAAGAAGGTTGTCCTTTCTTCGACTATGGGCCCTGGATTGCAGATAGACCAGTCTTCGCTAGTTCTTTAAACAAGAGCTTTAAGACTAATCGAACTAATTAAGCAGTAAAAGATTCGAAGAGCGGCGTAGCCCTCTTCAACAGACTTTGGGGTTTCGCGAAAGCGAAGCTGTCAAAGACCGTAGGTGCGACCGCCTTATTTAGGTACGGTCACTTAATTTCCTACGCAGATGGTGAAGCCCAATTTAGTGTAACGCTAAATTTTAATCACCGAATAGCAAAGGTATGAAGAGAGTAATCGATTCATGCTAAATCGCGACCGAGAAATCGGTCAACCTAAGGAGTTTAGCTAGTGGCTATTAGACTAGAAGATAAGAAACAAATCGTTTCGGAAGTCAATACGGCTGCTACCAGTGCTTTGTCAGCGGTACTCGCCGATTATCGGGGTGTAACCGTTAGTGATATGACTGAGCTTCGAAAGACTGCAAGAGAAAACAATGTCTACCTTCGTGTTGTTAGAAACACGCTGCTTAAGAAAGCAGTTGAAGGCACTGATTTCGAATGTATTCAAGAAGTTTTGGTCGGTCCTACTATTCTTGCGTTCTCAGAAGAAGATCCCGGCGCCGCAGCGCGTGTGCTTAAGGATTTTGCTAAAGAGAAAGAGAATTTTGACATCAAAGCACTCTCTATTGGTGGCAAGTTATTGGATGCGGGTCAGATCGACGTGTTGGCGAAGTTGCCGACTCACGACCAGGCGCTATCCATTCTTATGAGCGTTATGTTAGCGCCTGTAACGAAGCTGGCCAGAACCATGATTGAGGTTCCCTCGAAAGCAACACGAGCTGTTGCAGCTGTTCGAGACCAGAAGCAGGAAGCAGCCTAGTTCCTTGTGTGAATGATTGGAAAAAATTAGTAACAACTTAACTTAATTAAATAATTGAAAGTAGGAGACAAGAGTCATGGCTCTTTCCAAAGAAGATGTATTAGAAGCAATTGCAGACATGTCAGTAATGGACGTAGTTCAGCTGGTAGAAGCAATGGAAGAAAAATTCGGCGTTTCAGCAGCTGCAGCAGTTGCAGCAGCTCCAGCGGCAGCAGCGGGTGACGCAGCTCCTGCAGAAGAGCAGACTGAGTTTGATATCGTTCTGGCAGCTGTAGGCGAGAAGAAAGTAAACGTCATTAAAGCTGTACGCGGTATCACTGGCCTGGGTCTTAAAGAGGCTAAGGAATTGGTTGATGGTGCTCCATCAACTCTTAAGGAAGCTGCTCCTAAAGCAGAAGCGGATGAAGCCAAGAAAGCTTTGGAAGAAGCTGGCGCAACCGTTGAGCTTAAGTAGTAAGCAATTGCTACAAAACGACAAGCGCCGGGTGCCTAAAACGCACCTGGCGTTAGTTCGTTGTATTTTCGAGTAAGGAAGACCGGCTTCATCGCCGTGCCTTGTTCAGTCGTTAAAGCGCAAGTCGCGCAGAGCGAAAGAACAAGCAAAACGCAGAAAGATTCTGCCAGTAGTTAATGCCAATAGAACACAACGCTAGGAACACATCAATGGCCTATTCGTATACAGAGAAAAAACGTATCCGCAAGAACTTCGGCAAATTGCCAAGTGCGATGGATATCCCTTACCTCTTGTCTATACAAGTCGATTCCTATAAACAGTTTACTCAGGTTGACGTGCCTGTCGAAGAGCGTCTTGAGCAAGGCTTACATGCCGCGTTCAAATCTGTATTCCCTATCGTCAGCTATTCCGGCAAAGCAGTTCTGGAATATGTTAGCTACAACCTTGGAAAGCCCGCGTTTGACGTTAAAGAATGTCAGCTACGTGGTTCTACCTATTCTGTTTCGTTAAGGGTTAAGGTTCGGTTGATTCTTTATGATAAGGAATCAACAGTACAAACTATCAAGGACATCAAAGAGCAAGAAGTCTACATGGGCGAGATCCCGTTGATGACGGATTCCGGTACCTTTGTAATCAATGGTACTGAGCGCGTAGTGGTTTCACAGCTACATAGATCGCCAGGTGTGTTCTTTGACCATGACCGTGGTAAGACACACAGCTCTGGAAAACTACTCTATTCTGCGCGGGTTATTCCCTACCGTGGTTCTTGGCTCGACTTCGAATTCGATCCTAAGGATATGGTCTATGTTCGTATTGACCGTCGTCGCAAGTTGCCAGCATCGGTATTGCTGCGCGCTCTAGGCTACGGCTCGCAAGAAATTCTGGAGATGTTCTACGAGAACAATGGCTTCAAGATTACAACGAAGGGCAAAGACAAAGAGCGCGTTGTTTCCTTGGAATTGATTCCCGCTCGACTGCGTGGTGAAGTTTTAACTTTCCCGATCCTGGATAAGAAAGGTAAGGAAATTGTAGAAGCTGGCCGTCGCATCACTTCGCGTCATGTACGTGAAATGGAGACAGCGAAGCTCACTAATCTGATTGTAGAGAATGAGTACCTTATTGGTGCCGCGCTCGCAGCGGATGTGATCAACGAAGAAACAGGTGAGGTGTTGGTTCCCTGTAATACCGAGATTACGGAAGAAGTGATAGAGCAGTTTTTTGAGGCAGGCGTTAAGCAGTTTCAAACTATCTATACTAACGATCTGGATTGCGGGCCTTTTATCTCCCATACGCTGCGTATCGACGGCACTACTTCGAAGTTGGAAGCTATGGTCGAGATCTATCGCATGATGCGTCCAGGTGAGCCGCCTACGAAGGAATCTGCAGAGAACTTGTTCTCTAACCTATTCTTCTCTCCAGAGCGTTACGATCTATCTGCCGTTGGCCGTATGAAGTTCAACCGCCGCCTTGGTCGACCCGAGTCGGAAGGTATGATGGTTCTTAGCCAAGAAGACATCGTTGACGTATTGAAGACACTAGTCGGAATTCGTAATGGCTTCGGTTCGGTTGATGATATCGATCATCTGGGTAACCGTCGCATTCGCTCCGTAGGTGAGATGGCAGAGAATCAATTCCGTGTCGGTCTAGTACGTGTTGAGCGTGCAGTTAAAGAACGACTCAGCATGGCTGACTCTGAAGGTCTAATGCCACAGGACATGATCAACGCGAAGCCAGTAGCCGCAGCGATCAAGGAGTTCTTTGGTTCCAGTCAGCTTTCGCAGTTTATGGATCAGAACAATCCTCTTTCCGAAGTGACGCATAAGCGACGCGTATCGGCTCTAGGGCCGGGCGGTCTGACGCGAGAGCGAGCAGGTTTTGAAGTGCGCGACGTGCATCCGACTCATTATGGTCGAGTATGCCCAATTGAGACCCCAGAAGGTCCAAATATTGGTCTGATCAATTCGCTTGCGACCTATGCGCGCACAAACCACTACGGCTTTCTAGAAAGCCCCTACAGAAAAGTAGTTAACAACAAAGTAACAGATGAGATCGATTACCTGTCAGCAATCGACGAGAGTGATTTCGTTATTGCCCAGGCTAGTGCGGCCATCGACAAGAAGAAGGGCTTTGTCGATAACCTCGTCACCGTGCGTTATAAGGGTGAGACTCTCTTAAAGCCACGCGAAGAAGTTGATTATATGGATGTCGCTCCACAGCAGATGGTGTCTGTGGCGGCGGCATTGATTCCTTTCCTCGAGCACGACGATGCTAACAGAGCCCTGATGGGTTCAAACATGCAGCGCCAGGCAGTGCCCACGCTGAAGACTGAGAAGCCATTGGTTGGTACTGGAATGGAGCGCAATGTGGCGCGTGATTCAGGCGTGTGTGTTGTTGCATTCCGCGGCGGTGTCATCGAGAGCGTAGATGCGGCTCGTATTATCGTCCGTGTAAGAGACGAAGAGACCGATGCGGGTGAGGCGGGTGTTGATATCTACAACCTGACTAAATACACCCGTTCGAATCAGAATACCTGTATTAGCCAGCGACCATTAGTTAAAGATGGCGACACGATTGCCAGAGGCGACATTCTGGCAGACGGTCCTTCCATCGATATGGGTGAACTGGCCCTGGGGCAGAATATGCGTATCGCATTTATGCCTTGGAACGGGTACAACTTCGAAGATTCGATCTTGATATCAGAGCGCGTAGTTAAGGAAGATCGCTTCACTACGATTCACATACAGGAACTGACCTGTGTGGCTCGCGATACCAAGTTAGGTTCTGAAGAGATTACAGCTGACATTCCTAACGTTGGCGAAGGTGCGCTGAGCAAGCTGGACGAGTCCGGTATTGTTTACATAGGCGCTGAAGTCGGCGCTGGCGACATATTAGTCGGCAAGGTGACACCTAAGGGTGAAACCCAGCTAACGCCAGAAGAAAAACTACTGCGTGCAATTTTCGGTGAGAAAGCGTCTGACGTAAAAGATACTTCGCTAAGAGTGCCTACTAGCGTTAAGGGTACGGTTATCGATGTGCAGGTCTTCACTCGTGACGGTCTCGAGAAGGATCAGCGTGCCGTCGAGATTGAAGAGACGCAGCTATCGAAGGTTCGCAAAGATATCGATGATGAATATCGCATCGTCGAAGGCGCTACATTTGAAAGATTGCAGCAAGCATTAGTAGGTAAAGTTGTAGCCGGCGGTCCAAAGTTGAAGAAGGGCCAAAAAGTTACAGCGGACTATCTTGAAGGTCTTCCTAGAGAAGATTGGTTCAAGCTGCGCATGTCCAACGATGCAGTCAACTCGCAGTTAGAGCGGGCTGAAGAGCAGCTTAAGGAACGACTTGCCGAGCTAGACGAGCGATTCGAAGACAAGAGAAAGAAACTCACCCAAGGTGATGATCTGGCTCCTGGTGTTTTGAAGATCGTTAAGGTTTACCTGGCAATTAAGCGTCGCATTCAGCCGGGCGACAAGATGGCTGGTCGTCACGGAAACAAGGGCGTTATCTCGGTAATTATGCCGGTAGAGGACATGCCTTATGACGAGAAGGGCGAGCCGATAGATATCGTTTTGAATCCTCTTGGTGTGCCATCACGCATGAACGTTGGTCAGGTTCTCGAGACGCACCTTGGTGCGGCGGCGAAGGGGCTTGGCAACCGAATCGGTGAAATGCTGGATGCCAAGAAGAAGGCCTCTGAAGTCAGAAAGCTAGTTACCGATGTGTACAACAAGATAGGTCAGCGCCAGGAAGACATCAAAGGCTTAACTGACGATGAGGTAATGGAGCTCGCTGGAAATCTTCGAGGCGGTGTCCCTATGGCGACGCCTGTATTCGACGGGGCCGCCGAGAAAGAGATCAAAGACATGCTCGAACTTGCCGGCATCGATGAAAGTGGTCAGGTCACACTTTTTGATGGTCGTACCGGTGAATCTTTCGATCGACAGGTAACTGTAGGCATTATGTACATGCTGAAGTTGAACCACCTGGTAGATGACAAGATGCATGCTAGATCGACTGGCTCGTACAGCTTGGTTACGCAGCAACCGCTCGGTGGTAAGGCTCAATTCGGTGGTCAGCGCTTCGGAGAGATGGAAGTGTGGGCACTCGAAGCCTACGGTGCAGCTTATACCTTGCAAGAAATGTTAACCGTTAAGTCGGACGACGTCGCCGGCCGTACGAAGATGTATAAGAACATCGTCGATGGCGACCATAGAATGGAACCGGGGATGCCGGAATCATTTAATGTGCTAGTGAAGGAAATTAGATCGCTCGCGATCGATATGGAATTGGATGTCAGTAAGTAAGCCGATCCACGCTAGCTAGTACTACAAATGAAGACTTAGTGATTATTAAAGCCTGTTCGCGAAAGCGACAGGTGGAGGAGTTAGAATGAAAGACCTATTAGGGTTGCTTAAATCTCAATCACAATCAGATGAGTTCGATTCCATTCGAATTGGATTGGCCTCGCCGGAGATGATTCGTGCTTGGTCGTTCGGTGAAGTTAAGAAGCCAGAGACGATCAACTATCGTACGTTTAAGCCCGAGCGTGATGGTCTGTTCTGCGCCAAGATTTTTGGCCCGGTAAAGGACTATGAGTGTCTCTGCGGCAAGTACAAGCGTCTTAAGCATCGCGGAGTTATCTGTGAGAAGTGTGGCGTAGAAGTTGCTCTTTCCAAGGTCCGTCGCGATCGCATGGGCCATATCGAGCTTGCTAGCCCAGTTGCGCATATCTGGTTTCTTAAGTCGTTGCCGTCACGCATCGGCTTATTGCTGGACATGACCCTGCGTGATATCGAGCGAATTTTGTACTTCGAATCTTTCGTAGTAACCGACCCTGGTATGACTACCCTTGAGAAAGGGCAGCTTCTAACCGACGAGCAATACTATGAGGCGATGGAAGAGTTCAGTGATGAGTTCGATGCCAAGATGGGTGCGGAAGCGGTTCAGGCGTTGATGAAGGATCTGGATGTTGACGCAGAAGTTGCGCGCCTTCGTGAAGAAATTCCGGCTACAAACTCCGAGACCAAACTGAAGAAACTGTCCAAGCGCCTGAAGCTCTTGGAGGCGTTTAACGAGTCAGGCAATAAGCCAGAATGGATGGTAATGACAGTCCTACCTGTGCTGCCACCCGATCTTCGTCCTCTCGTTCCTCTGGACGGTGGCCGATTCGCGACTTCCGATCTTAACGATCTCTACCGTCGTGTAATCAACAGAAACAATCGTCTGAAGCGTCTTCTCGATTTGAACGCGCCAGACATTATCGTGCGTAACGAAAAGCGTATGCTGCAGGAAGCGGTGGATGCGCTTCTCGACAACGGTCGTCGTGGCCGCGCGATTACAGGTTCTAACAAACGACCTCTTAAATCACTTGCCGACATGATCAAAGGCAAGCAGGGTCGATTCAGACAGAATCTTCTTGGTAAGCGTGTGGATTATTCTGGCCGTTCTGTAATTGTGGTTGGTCCTACACTTAGACTGCATCAGTGTGGCCTGCCTAAGAAGATGGCTCTGGAACTATTTAAGCCTTTCATATTCGGTAAGCTTGAGCGCCGTGGTCTGGCTACTACCATCAAGGCAGCGAAGAAGATGGTAGAGCGCGAGACAGCCGAGGTTTGGGATATTCTCGCCGACGTGATTCGTGAGCATCCGGTTCTGTTGAACCGAGCGCCAACTCTGCACAGACTCGGTATTCAGGCGTTCGAGCCAGTACTGATCGAAGGTAAGGCCATTCAGCTGCACCCATTGGTTTGTGCGGCCTACAACGCCGACTTCGATGGTGACCAGATGGCGGTGCACGTGCCGCTTACGCTGGAAGCGCAACTAGAAGCGCGTACGCTGATGATGTCGACTAACAATATTTTGGCGCCGGCAAATGGCGAGCCGATTATTGTTCCATCACAGGACGTTGTATTGGGTCTGTACTACATGACGCGCTCGCGCGTTAATGCGAAAGGCGAAGGGATGATCTTTGCTGACGCGAAAGAAGTGCAGCGTGCTTACGAAACAGGCAACGTGCATCTGCAGGCGCGCATCAAGGTGCGTATTAAAGATGTTTACAATAACGAAGAAGGCGAGCGTATTAGCGAGACCAGTGTTGTAGATACGACAGTTGGGCGGGTGTTGTTATTCAACATCGTTCCAGAGGGTCTGCCTTTCTCCATGGTCAATCAGAAGATGGCGAAGAAGCCCATTTCGCAGATACTCAATGCCTGCTACCGCGATGTCGGCCTGAAGGAAACGGTTATCTTTGCTGACCAGTTGATGTACACGGGTTATAAGTACTCTACTCGTTCGGGTTCTTCAATCGGCGTGAATGATTTTGTGATTCCCGATGAGAAGGCGACGATCATTGGTCAGGCTAACTCTGAAGTGGAAGAGATCGAAGCGCAATTTGCTTCCGGCCTCGTAACCCAGGGTGAGAAATACAATAAGGTTATCGACATCTGGTCACGCGCAAACGATTTGGTTGCGAAGGCGATGATGGAAGGCCTGTCTACCGAAGCGGTAATCAACAAGGAAGGCAAGGAAGAGCAACAGGAATCATTTAATTCAGTCTATGTTTATGCCGATTCCGGTGCTCGTGGCTCCCCCGCACAGATTCGTCAGCTCGCTGGAATGCGTGGATTGATGGCACGTCCGGACGGCTCGATCATCGAGACTCCTATTACAGCGAACTTCCGCGAAGGTCTGAGCGTGTCGCAGTACTTCACCTCGACTCACGGAGCACGAAAAGGTTTGGCAGATACGGCCTTGAAGACAGCCAACTCTGGTTATCTGACGCGACGTCTGGTTGATATTTCGCAAGATTTGGTTATCACCGAACACGATTGTGGTACCGAGCAGGGCTTGACTATGTCCCCTGTAATCGAGGGCGGCGACATTATCGCGCCTCTAGGTGATCGAGTATTGGGTCGAGTGCTAGCCTCCGACGTAATATCAGAGTCTAACGGCGAAACCATTGCCGAAGCTGGAACTATGATCAACGAGCGCATGGTAGAGAGACTAGAGACCGGCGGCGTGGATCAGGTTCATGTGCGTTCACCAATTACCTGTGAGACTCGATACGGTATCTGTAGCAGTTGTTACGGCCGCGATCTGGCCCGTGGTCACATTGCAAAAGTTGGCGAGGCAGTTGGTGTAATCGCTGCTCAGTCAATCGGTGAGCCGGGTACCCAGCTTACGATGCGTACCTTCCACATCGGTGGTGCGGCATCTCGAGCCACTGCATCTGACAGCGTACAGGTTAAGAATACCGGTACTATCCATTTACATAATATGAAGACGGTTGAGAACATTAAGGGCGAGTTGGTAGTTGTATCTCGCTCGGGTGAGCTCATCGTAGACGACGTCAATGGCCGCGAGCGCGAGCGTTACAAGCTTCCTTATGGCGCATTAATTACTGTCGGCAAGAAGACAGACGTTGAAGCTGGACAGATCGTTGCAACCTGGGATCCGCACACACACCCGATCGTATCGGAAGTGGCGGGTAGGGTAGCGTTTGCGGCGATGGAAGAGGGAATTACGGTTCGCGAACAAACGGATGAGATCACCGGTCTGAGCAGTATTTCCGTAATCGATCCGAACGAGCGTTCCGCCTCTGCGAAAGAATTGCGACCAGGTATTACGGTTGTGGACAAGAAGGGCAAGGAAATTTGTCTGCCTGGCACTAACCACCCTGCGCACTACTTCTTGCCAGCCAATGCAATCGTGAGCCTCAACGATGGTGTCGATCTAAATATCGGTGACGTTGTGGCACGTATTCCTCAGGAAGGTTCGAAGACTCGTGACATTACCGGTGGTCTGCCGCGTGTTGCTGATCTGTTCGAAGCGCGTAGGCCGAAGGAGCCAGCTATCTTGGCTGAAATTTCGGGCACCGTAAGCTTCGGCAAGGAAACCAAAGGAAAGCGCAGATTGGTTATTACGCCTAAGGATGGTGTAAACCCAATCGATGGCTCTGATCACTACGAAGTGCTGATTCCAAAGTGGCGCACCATGACTGTGTTCGAAGGTGAATACATCGAAAAGGGTGAAGTAGTATCAGAGGGCCCACCAGCGCCTCACGATATCTTGCGCTTGAAGGGTGTTGAGGCCTTAGCCCAATACATCGTCAACGAAGTGCAGGAAGTTTACCGATTGCAGGGTGTACGAATTAACGACAAGCACATTGAGGTTATCGTCCGGCAGATGCTCAGAAAGACCGAAGTCACGCATACTGGCGACTCGGCGCTTATTAAGGGCGAGCAGCTAATGTATACGCAGATTCTTGAAGCGAACGACAAGCTGCGAGAAGAAGATAAGCAGGAAGTGCGTTTCGAGCGCATGCTACTCGGTATTACCAAGGCATCGCTGGCGACTGAGTCCTTTATCTCGGCGGCTTCATTCCAGGAGACCACGCGAGTTCTTACGGAAGCGGCGGTTACTGGAAAGCGTGATTTCCTCAGAGGCTTGAAGGAAAACGTGGTTGTTGGACGGCTTATCCCGGCAGGAACGGGTCTGGCGTATCACGCAGCCCGCAAGAAGGCCTATGCGGACAAGCTTAGTTCAGATTCCGTAAGCGCGAGTGATGTAGAAGCGGCATTGAGTGAGGCCCTGAATATCGAGGCTGACGGCTAGAGAGCCGGTTCAGACAGGCAGCAATGCCTTGAAATAGTTGACTAGAGGACGCGGGATCATTAAACTCTCGCATCCTTTATTCCGCTCACGATAAGTGAAGTTTTAGTTGGGAATAAGCAAAGGCAGGGGAAACCATTTTCCTATGTGCAGAGCTCTACCAGCCGACCATGAAGATGGTTTGGACTAGTGAGCCAGAGATGTCAGAACGTGGGTTAACCCAAAAATTAGAGGTTTTAAGGAAAACATGGCAACAATTAACCAATTAGTACGCAAGCCCCGACGCAGCAAAATCGTCAAAAGCGGTGTACCGGCGCTACAAGGTTCACCCCAGAAGCGTGGAGTGTGCACAAGGGTCTACACAACTACACCAAAGAAGCCTAATTCGGCTTTGAGAAAGGTTTGTCGTGTGCGTCTGGTTAATGGTTTTGAAGTGTCTTCCTATATTGGTGGTGAAGGCCACAACCTGCAGGAACACTCCGTTGTTCTGATCAGAGGCGGTCGTGTTAAGGATCTTCCAGGTGTTCGCTACCACACGGTTCGTGGCAGTCTGGATACTTCAGGTGTTGCCGATCGCAAGCAGAGCCGCTCCAAGTACGGCACCAAGCGTCCTAAGTAAGAAGTCGGTTTTAGAAGTTGCAGTAAGCTTCAATACAAGAATTTAGAGTCATAGCTTTGTCTGGTTAATCCCCTTGGCAAGGCTTTTACAAGCGTAAGGATACGCGCCTCATCGAGACTCTTTAATAAAGCGATGAGTGAGAGTAAGGCCAGGTATTATTCGTTGTTCGAGACGAATAAGAGTCCTGGATCAACCTGAATAAACATAGAGGTCTCAAATGCCAAGAAGAAGAGTAGTTGCAAAACGTGAAATCCTGCCGGATCCAAAATTCGGAAGCTTAACCCTCGCAAAATTCATGAACCACGTAATGGTCGACGGCAAGAAGTCAGTTGCTGAGCGTATCGTCTATGGTGCATTAGATACAGTGTCAGAGAGAACTCCTGGCGATCCCCTGGAAACATTCGAGAAGGCACTCGATGCTATTGCTCCTATGGTGGAAGTTAAATCTCGCCGTGTCGGTGGTGCAACCTATCAGGTGCCAGTCGAAGTCCGCGCAGAACGACGCCATGCGCTAGCCATGCGTTGGTTGGTTGAGCATTCCCGTAAGCGTGGTGAAAAATCTATGGCCTTGCGTCTTGCTGGTGAGATCTCCGATGCCGCTGAAGGCAAGGGTAGCGCCGTTAAGAAGCGTGAAGACGTACACCGTATGGCAGAAGCCAACCGAGCATTCTCACACTATCGCTTCTAATCGATGGGTTTGTAGAGAAGCCTGTTCCAGACCGGATTAATTTGTAGTTAAGGCATAAGCTGTGGCCAGAAAACATCCATTAGATCGCTATCGCAATATCGGAATTGTTGCCCACGTAGATGCGGGCAAGACGACGACTACCGAGCGCGTTCTATTTTATACGGGTATTTCACATAAGATTGGTGAGGTACACGATGGCGCTGCCACTATGGATTGGATGGAACAGGAACAGGAGCGTGGTATTACTATTACCTCTGCTGCCACTACCTGTTTCTGGAGTGGCATGGGCTCTCAATATGATGAGCACCGCATCAACATTATCGACACGCCGGGTCACGTTGACTTTACGATTGAAGTAGAGCGTTCACTGCGTGTGCTGGATGGCGCGGTCGTGGTTCTATGTGGTTCCTCAGGCGTTCAGCCGCAGACTGAAACAGTATGGCGTCAGGCGAACCGCTATGAAGTTCCCCGCATGGTATTCGTCAATAAGATGGATCGCGCAGGCGCTGACTTCTTAATGGTCGTGAAGCAGATGAAAGAGCGTTTAGGTGCTAACCCTATCCCCCTTCAGCTAGCTATCGGTGCCGAGGATGAATTCAAGGGTGTTATCGATCTTGTGAAGATGAAAGCGATTCGCTGGAATGAAGACGACCAGGGAGCGACTTTTAACTACGAAGACATTCCGGCCGACATGCAGGATCTAGCTGACGAGTGGCGTGAAACCTTGCTCGAAGCTGCGGCGGAAGCCAACGAAGAAGTCATGGACAAGTATCTGAATACCGGCGACCTGTCTGAAGAAGAAATCATGATCGCTATTCGAGAGCGCACACTGGCGAGCGAGATCGTTCCTACACTGTGTGGCTCAGCGTTCAAGAATAAGGGTGTTCAAGCTGTGCTTGATGCCGTAATCGACTATATGCCGGCGCCTACTGAAGTGAAGGCTATCGAGGGGTTGCTGGAAGACGGCACTACCACTCTGTGTGAGGCCGATGATAAAGCGCCTTTCGCTGCATTGGCATTCAAGATTGCTACGGACCCGTTTGTGGGAACACTTACTTTCTTCCGCGTCTATTCCGGTGCCCTGAATTCAGGGGATTCGGTATATAACCCGATCAAGAGTAAGAAAGAGCGAGTGGGTCGTATGGTGCAGATGCATGCGAACTCCCGTGAAGAGATTAAAGAAGTACTTGCGGGCGATATCGCAGCGGCCATTGGCCTGAAGGACGTAACAACGGGTGAGACGCTTTGCGCGATAGATCGTGTGATCACACTGGAGAAGATGGAATTCCCCGAGCCGGTAATCTCTGTGGCAGTTGAGCCAAGGAGTAAGGCGGATCAGGAAAAAATGGGTATCGCTCTGGGCAAGCTCGCTCAGGAAGATCCCTCATTCCGTGTTGAGACCGACGAAGAGTCTGGCCAGACAATCATCTCGGGCATGGGTGAGTTACACCTAGACGTGCTCGTAGACAGAATGCGTCGTGAATTCTCAGTCGAGGCAAACATCGGTAAGCCGCAGGTTGCCTATCGTGAAACGATTAGAAAGTCTGTTGAGGTCGAAGGTAAGCACGTTAAGCAATCAGGTGGTCGTGGTCAGTACGGGCACGTAGTGCTTAGGCTTGAGCCTCTTGACCCCGATTCAGAATACGAATTTGTTAACGAGATCGTGGGTGGAACAATTCCGAGAGAATATATCCCAGCCGTAGATAAGGGTGTGCAGGAGCAAATGAAGAACGGCTGTCTTGCCGGTTACCCTCTGCTCGCAATGAAGGTAACTCTTTTCGATGGATCATTCCATGATGTGGATTCCAGTGAGATGGCGTTTAAGATTGCCGGCTCTATGGCATTGAAGAAGGGCGCGTTAGAGGCCGATGCAGCCCTGCTCGAGCCGATGATGAAGGTAGAAGTTGTATCCCCCGAAGAGTATATGGGTGATGTGATGGGTGACTTGAACCGTCGTCGTGGCATGGTACAAGGCATGGAAGACAGTGCGGCAGGCAAAGTAATCAATGCTGAGGTTCCACTGGCTGAAATGTTTGGCTATTCGACTGACCTCCGTTCTGCGACACAGGGGCGTGCTACTTATACGATGGAATTCGACAAGTATGCGGTTGTGCCGAATAATATCGCTGACGGGATTATTAACCAGACGTCTTAATATCGAGACGAATTATCATTGAATTTAGAAATTAAGTATTGAGTGAGGTGCTATTGTGGCGAAGGAAAAATTCGAAAGAAATAAACTACACGTAAACGTAGGTACTATTGGTCACGTTGACCATGGTAAGACGACGTTAACAGCGGCCTTGACCAAGGTTTGTAATGAAGTATACGGCACAGGTGAAGTACGTGATTTCGCCCAGATCGATAATGCGCCGGAAGAGAGAGAGCGTGGTATCACTATCGCGACGTCTCACGTTGAATACGATTCTCCTAACCGTCACTACGCGCACGTTGACTGTCCAGGTCACGCTGACTACGTAAAGAACATGATTACAGGTGCTGCGCAGATGGACGGCGCTATCCTGGTTTGTTCGGCAGCAGACGGCCCTATGCCACAGACGCGTGAGCACATCCTGCTGTCTTTGCAGGTTGGCGTACCTTACATCGTTGTGTTCATGAACAAAGCGGACATGGTTGATGACGAAGAATTGCTTGAATTGGTAGAGATGGAGATCCGTGAGTTATTGGATCAATACGAATTCCCAGGTGACGACACACCCATCATCATCGGTTCTGCGCTTAAGGCGTTGGAAGGCGATACGTCTGATATCGGCGTGCCCTCTGTACAGAAGCTTGTTGAGACACTGGACAGCTACATCCCGGATCCGGTTCGTGACGTTGAGAAGCCATTCTTGATGCCAATCGAAGACGTATTCTCAATCTCCGGTCGCGGTACTGTTGTAACAGGCCGTATTGAGCGCGGAATTGTAAACGTGGGTGATGAATTGGACATCGTTGGTATCAAAGACACCCAGAAGACAGTATGTACTGGTGTTGAGATGTTCCGTAAGTTGCTGGACGAAGGCCGTGCTGGTGAGAACGTTGGTGTTCTGCTGCGTGGTACTAAGCGTGAAGACGTTGAACGTGGCCAGGTATTGGGTAAGCCGGGTTCAGTAACACCCCATACGAAGTTTGAGGCTGAAGTGTATATCCTGAACAAGGATGAAGGCGGACGCCACACACCATTCTTCAAGGGCTACAGACCACAGTTTTACTTCCGGACGACGGACGTGACAGGTGCTTGTGAGCTGCCAGAAGGCGTTGAGATGGTAATGCCAGGTGACAACGTGAACATGGTTGTGACCTTGATAGCGCCAATCGCGATGGATGAAGGTCTACGTTTTGCTATCCGCGAGGGTGGACGTACAGTAGGCGCGGGCGTTGTAGCCAAGATCTTCGAGTAAATCGATAATCGGCTCTATGAAGCCAGCTCTCCGTAAGGGGTGCTGGCTTTGTCGTATGGTAAAGAGTTTTCAGCATTGTTGTTCACTGCAGGCCCCAGAATACGGGGCCGTTCTAAGCTAGAGCTGAGTTGTTCTCCAGGGTTTCTTTAAAGTGCTGGCTAGCCATTGTTCCTAAATGGGGGATGTGAGACCGGCCGTACATCAGAATTCTGGAGCTTAGGTTTTGGCTAAAGGCTCATTCTGCCCTAAAGTCAGAGAAAAAGGGGCTTTCAGGCGGTTATTCCTTGACAGGATTGGGTCAAAACCTTAAGATTCGCATCCCTTATTTAGCTATTAATTAATA
The DNA here is from genome assembly GCA_943842505.1 of uncultured Pseudomonadales bacterium. Classification (GTDB taxonomy): domain Bacteria; phylum Pseudomonadota; class Gammaproteobacteria; order Pseudomonadales; family Pseudohongiellaceae; genus UBA9145. Next base: position 48,357 of record CALTDI010000008.1, read on the forward strand.
GCTGAAAGAGAAACGTTCAGTAACTTATTAATTTTTAAGAATTTTTTGGAGCTCGAAGTAGATGCAAAATCAGCGAATCAGAATCCGCCTTAAGGCCTTCGATCACCGTCTGATTGATCAATCTACCCAAGAAATTGTTGATACTGCCCGTCGCACTGGCGCTCAGGTCCGCGGACCTATACCACTGCCAACGAATAAGGAACGATTTACTATATTGGTTTCACCGCATGTGAACAAAGATGCGCGAGACCAATATGAAATTCGCACCCATAAGCGATTGCTAGACATCGTGGAGCCAACCGAGAAGACGGTTGATGCCTTGATGAAACTAGATCTTGCGGCAGGTGTCGAAGTACAAATTAGTCTAGGTTAATCGCCTCCTCGAAAGGATCCGGTTTAATCAGATTAAGTTAAACATAACCAGGCAAAGAGCAATTCAGTCCTCTTTGCCCTTTTTTTTAAAGATTTGGCGCACTGATATATCTGCTACCCCTGCGGTGGCGAACATAGTGTAACGCGTCAGCGGCCATAGCGGGTTTAGCCCCTTGCACGATGAGGTCTAATATAATGTCGATTGGTTTAGTCGGTAGAAAAAGCGGTATGACCCGCGTTTTCACTGAAGAGGGTACATCTGTCCCCGTTACGGTTGTGGAAGTCCAACCTAACCGGGTCACGCAAGTTAAAACTCCCGATGTTGACGGCTATAGCGCTATTCAGGTTACTACTGGATCGCGTCGTGCTTCGCGTGTGACAAAGGGTATGGCTGGTCATTTCGCCAAGGCAAGCACTGAAGCCGGTTCTGGTCTTTGGGAGTTACGTACAGACGAAACTGCCGAGATCGAAATGGGTAGCGAGATCAAGGTTGATCAGTTCGAAGTTGGCCAGATGGTAGACGTAACTGGCACTTCGAAAGGTAAAGGTTTTCAGGGCGGCGTTAAGCGACATAATTTCCAAATGCAGGACGCCACCCACGGTAACTCTCTATCTCACCGTGCGCCTGGCTCTATTGGCCAGTGTCAGACACCAGGTCGAGTATGGAAGGGAAAGAAAATGGCAGGTCAGATGGGTAATGTTAGACATACTACCCAGTCTCTAGAAATCATAAGAGTCGATATGGAAAACAATCTTCTTCTTATTAAAGGTGCACTGCCAGGTGCTACCGGTTCAGATGTAATCGTTCGTCCAGCCGTCAAGACTAAAACTAAGGCTAAGGGGTAAGCAATGGAATTAAATCTTGCATTGCCCGGCAAGAAGACGGGCAAAGAAACAGTTTCACTCTCAGATGAGTCCTTCGGTAAGGAATATAACGAGCCTCTAGTCCATCAGAGCGTTGTGACTTATATGGCTGGCGCCAGACAGGGTTCTGTAAAGCAGAAAACTCGCTCTGAGGTTCGCGGAGGCGGTCGTAAGCCTTGGCGTCAAAAGGGTACTGGCCGAGCTCGAGCTGGAACCATCCGATCCCCAATCTGGCGCGGCGGCGGTGTTACATTTGCTGCGCGTCCTGCAGATCACACGAAAAAACTAAATAAGAAAATGTATCGCGGCGCGATGCAATGCATTCTGTCTGAGCTTATTCGTCAAGACAGACTGTTTGCGGTTAACGAATTTGCACTGGATTCACATAAGACTGCTGCACTCGTTACTAAGCTAAAAGAATTTGAATTAGATAACGTTCTCATTATTTCCGATCAAGTGGAAAAGAATTTGTATCTTGCGGCTCGCAACCTACACAAGGTTGATGTGCTGGATGTTACAGGTATCGATCCTGTTAGCCTGATCGGATTCGATAATGTGATTATTACTGTCTCCGCGTTAAAGAAAGTAGAGGAGATGTTGTCATGAACGTTGAAAGAATCTACTCAGTAATCCTTGGGCCACACGTATCTGAAAAGACCACCATTATGGGTGAGCTTAACAATCAGTACGCGTTCAAGGTTTCTACTGATGCAACAAAATCAGAGATCAAGACAGCCGTAGAGACAATATTTAATGTTGTCGTTGCTGACTTGCAAGTGCTAGTGGTTAAAGGAAAGACCAAGCGCACTCCTAAGGGAAAAATTAGACGTCGTTCAGATTGGAAGAAGGCGTATGTCAGACTTGAAGCGGGTCATGAAATTGACTTCGCGGACATAGGCTAAAGGGATAAAGGGGTAAGTCATGCCAGTAGTTAAGTGTAAACCTACTTCACCAGGGCGTCGTTTCGTCGTCAAGGTTGTTCATCCCGATCTGCATAAGGGCGAGCCTTATGCGCCTCTGACTGCGGCAAAATCTAAGTCAGGCGGCAGAAATAATAGAGGTCGAATCACCACGCGTCACATTGGTGGTGGGCACAAACAGAAGTATCGCATCATCGATTTCAAGCGCAACAAAGATGCAATCGAAGCGAAAGTTGAGCGTTTGGAATACGATCCAAACAGATCTGCAAATATTGCTCTGTTGCTTTACGCAGACGGCGAGCGTCGTTACATCATCGCTCCTGGCAAGGTAAAAGCTGGCGACGCGGTAATGTCTGGCGAAGAAGCAGCGATCAAAGTTGGTAACTGCTTGCCGCTAAGAAATATACCACTAGGTAGCACGGTACATTGCTGCGAATTGAAGCCTGGCAAGGGTGCGCAAATCGCGCGCAGTGCCGGTACTTCCTTGCAGTTGGTTGCACGTGAAGGTAACTACGCAACTCTTAGGCTTCGCTCTGGCGAAATGCGTAAGGTGTTGAGTGATTGTCGTGCAACGCTAGGTGAAGTGTCTAACTCGGAGCACTCACTACGCTCACTCGGTAAAGCGGGCGCCAAGCGATGGAGAGGAGTAAGACCTACAGTTCGTGGTGTTGCCATGAACCCGGTAGATCACCCGCACGGCGGTGGTGAAGGAAGAACATCAGGTGGTCGTCACCCTGTATCACCTTGGGGTACGAAGACTAAAGGTTTTAAAACCAGAACTAACAAGCGTACGAATAACATGATTGTTCGTCGCAGAAATTCAAGCCGCTAAGGCTTCAGTAGAGGTATTCACTAGTGCCACGTTCGTTAAAAAAAGGTCCATTCATCGATCTTCATCTTATGAAGAAAGTGCAGGCCGCATCAGATTGCAACGACAAGCGTCCAATTAAAACTTGGTCACGACGTTCAATGGTTTCTCCGGACATGATTGGTCTGACTATCGCTGTCCATAATGGGCGTCAGCACATACCAGTCTTCGTGAATGAGGATATGGTTGGTCATAAGCTGGGTGAGTTCTCAGTAACTCGCACTTATCGCGGTCATACTGCTGATAAGAAGGCTAAGTAACTAGGGGGCTGCAATGGAAGTTTTAGCAAGATTAAAAGGTGCACGTCTCTCCGCTCAAAAAGCGAGACTTGTAGCTGATCAAATTCGCGGCAAGGCAGTAGAAGAAGCCCTGTTGGTGCTGTCGTACAGCCCAAAGAAAGGCGCCGCAATTATTAAGAAAGTGTTGAATTCGGCAATTGCCAATGCGGAGCACAACGAAGGTGCTGACGTAGATGAATTGAAAGTATCAACGATTATGGTTGATGAAGGCATGACAATGAAACGCATTATGCCAAGAGCAAAGGGTCGCGCTGATCGAATTCTTAAGCGTTCATGTCACATAACAATCACAGTCGCAGATAGCTAGGAGTATCGGATGGGTCAAAAAGTACATCCAACTGGAATTCGACTTGGCATAGTCAAGAAGCACACTTCTGTGTGGTATGCCGAGGGTAGAGAATACGCAGAAAACTTATTCGTTGATCTTCAGGTTAGAGATTTCATCAAGAAGAAGTTGGCGAGCGCGTCTGTTTCCAGAGTTGAAATAGAGCGTCCTGCACAAACAGCAAAGATCACGATCTACACTGCGCGACCAGGTATCGTGATTGGCAAGAAAGGTGAAGATGTAGAATCTCTTCGCAATTTATTGACTGCAAAAATGGGTATACCAGTGCAGATCAATATTGAAGAAATTCGCAAGCCTGACCTAGATGCACAATTGGTAGCAGATGGTGTTGCTTCTCAGTTAGAGCGTCGCGTCATGTTTCGTCGAGCGATGAAGCGTGCTGTACAGAATGCAATGCGTCAGGGTGCTGAAGGCATTAAGATTCAAGTCGGTGGTCGTTTAGGTGGTGCAGAGATCGCGCGATCTGAGTGGTACCGAGAAGGCCGGGTGCCTCTGCATACATTGAGAGCAGACATCGATTACGCAACGTGTGAAGCAAGTACAACATATGGCTTGATCGGCGTTAAAGTTTGGATATTTAAAGGTGAGGTTTTGGATCTGGACGAGGCGATTGTGCCTGCTGCTCCTGCTAAATCCAACCAGGGGTAAAGAGACGTGTTACAACCAAAGCGTACAAAATTTCGCAAAATGATGAAGGGACGCAATCGTGGTCTCTCGCATAGAGGTAGCAACGTAGATTTTGGTGAATACGGTTTGAAAGCTGTATCACGTGGAAGATTGACTGCTCGCCAAATCGAAGCTGCTCGTAGAGCAATGACTAGACACGTAAAACGTGGCGGAAAGATTTGGATTCGAGTGTTTCCTGACAAGCCTATTACGCAGAAGCCTCTAGAAGTAAGACAGGGTAAAGGTAAGGGTAATGTTGAGTACTGGGTAGCCCAGATTCAGCCAGGACGAATTATGTTTGAAATGGAAGGTGTAGAGGAAAGCATGGCTAGAGAAGCCTTCGATTTGGCGGCTGCCAAATTGCCTTTCGAAACAGTCTTCGTAAAGCGGACGGTAATGTAATGAAGGCCAGTGAATTGAGAGACAAGTCGGTAGAAGAGCTGCAATCGCAATTGCAGGATCTTTATAAAGATCAATTTAACTACCGTATGCAAAATGGTACTGGGCAGTTAGCCCAAGTTCACTTGATTGGTGCGGTTCGCAGGGATATTTCCCGTGTGAAAACGATTATTACCGAAAAACAGAGAAGTGGATCATAGATATGTCGGCTACTGAAAACATTGAGAAAACTGCTAGGACGACCTCCGGTAAGGTAATCAGCAACAAGATGGATAAGTCTATCGTTGTGCTCGTAGAGCGTCGGGTTACACACCCGGTATATGGGAAGATCATCAAGCGATCTACCAAGATTCATGCGCATGACGCAAACAATGAGTGTTTGCCGGGCGATGAAGTAACGATTCAAGAAGTGCGTCCTCTGTCCAAGACTAAGTCTTGGTCTTTGGTGTCAATAGACGAGCGGGCAGCGCAAGTTTAAATTAGATTTAGATTAAGAGTTTGCATTCGATAAGCGGATGCACGGTGGAGCGAATCGATGATTCAAGTGCAGTCTTACTTAGATGTCGCGGATAACAGCGGCGCTAGACGCGTAATGTGTATCAAGGTGTTGGGCGGTTCCCATCGTCGTTACGCTCGCATTGGCGACATAATCAAAGTTACCGTTAAGGAAGCGATTCCGCGCGGTAAAGTGAAGAAGGGCCAGGTATTGACGGCGTTGGTAGTACGCACCAAGAAAGGTGTTCGTCGCGGTGATGGTTCACAAATTCGTTTCGACGACAATGCCGCCATTCTATTGAATGCGCAGCAAGCGCCTATCGGTACCCGTGTTTTCGGTCCGGTTACTAGAGAGCTGCGAAACGAAAAATTTATGCGAATTATTTCATTGGCGCCAGAAGTACTTTAGGCGCTGATAGATTCGATTTTTTGCGGCAACCCAATAGAGTTAACGTAAACAAGATAGAGTTATAGAGGCAAGGGCAGGAAATGCGCAAACTTAAACGTGATGATGAAGTGATAGTAATCACTGGCAAAGACAAGGGTAAACGCGGAACTATTTCCCGTCTCGTTGGCGCTGATCGAGTTATGGTTCATGGTGTGAATATGGTTAAGCGTCACACTAAGCCGAATCCTAACGCTGGTCAGCCAGGTGGAATTGTTGAGAAAGAGGCAGCGCTTAGTATTTCGAACGTTGCTATTTTTAATCCTGAGACTAACAAGGCAGACCGCGTTGGTATTCAGGTGCTTGAAGACGGTGCTAAGAAGCGTGTCTTTAAGTCAAACGGTCAGGATATAGATTAATAACGGTAGGTTGCCAAGCATGGCTCAGTTAAGAGAGTTTTACAGAAAAGAAGTGGTACCAGTTCTAACCGAGAAATTCGGTTATGACAATCCAATGCGCGTGCCTAAGATTACTAAGGTTGTGCTGAATATGGGTGTTGGTGAGGCATTGACAGACAAGAAGATTCTTGAAAATGCTGCCGGCGATTTGACTCAGATCAGTGGCCAGAAAGTAGTGATCACCAAGGCAAGAAAATCAATCGCTGGATTTAAGGTTCGTGAAGGCTGGCCAGTAGGTTGTAAGGTTACTCTTCGTGGCGAGCGTATGTATGACTTCCTGGAAAGGCTGGTTGATATCGCTATCCCGCGTATTAGGGATTTTCGCGGCTTGAACCCTAAGTCTTTCGACGGTCGTGGCAACTATGCCATGGGCGTTACCGAACAGATTATCTTTCCAGAGATCGACTACGACAAGATCGATACTTTGCGTGGACTGGATATTGCTATTACTACAACTGCAGCGAGTGATGACGAAGGTCGTGCACTGCTGGCAGCGATGCGCTTTCCGTTCAGAGGCTCCGTGCCTGCCGCGGAAAGTGTTAAGGCAGCGGCGCCAGCTGAAGAAGTAGTTGAAGAAACACCTGCAGCGGAAGACGCGCCTGCAACTAATGAGGAAAAGGACTCTTAATAATGGCTAAGACTTCAATGATAGCTAGAGAGAACAAGCGCACTAAGATGGTAGAGCGATTTGCTGCCAAGCGTGCTGCAATTAAAGCTGTTCTCAAAGATGACAATGCTAGTGATGATGAAAAATGGGAAGCCCAGGTCAAGTTGCAGAAGATGCCTCGTGATGCGAGCCCTTCTCGTCAGCGTCGTAGATGTCGAATTACAGGCCGGCCTCACGGTGTGTATCGTAAATTTGGTTTGTGCCGTAATAAGTTGCGCGAAGCAGCGATGCGCGGTGATGTGCCTGGTTTAACCAAGGCCAGCTGGTAGTCGGAGAAGAAACATGAGCATGTCAGATCCAATAGCAGATCTATTAACTCGTATTCGTAATGCGCAGATGGCGAAATTGCCAACGGTTGTAATGCCTTCTTCGAAGATTAAGGTTGCGATCGCAAAAGTATTACAGGACGAAGGTTATATCACCGGTTATAGCGTTAATGAAAACGATGGAAAGCCAACACTCGATATCGAGCTGAAATATTTTCAGGGCAAAGCTGTAATCGAAGAAATTAAGCGAGCAAGCCGTCCAGGCCTGCGAAGCTATAAGGGTAAAGAAGATTTACCTAAAGTTAGAGCCGGTTTGGGCATCTCAATCTTGTCCACTAACAAAGGCCTTATGACTGAAACGCAAGCACGAGCTGCCGGACTTGGTGGTGAGGTTCTTTGCACAGTTTTCTAATTGGTGTTGATACTCGATCTGAAGTCTCGTTAAGAGAAAGCTAAGGTCGTCAATAGAGCAATATTATGTCCAGAGTAGCGAATAGCCCGGTAGAGATACCTAAAGGCGTAGAAACAAACCTTAGCGATACCGAGATATCGGTAAAAGGCAGCAAGGGAAACCTGAACCTGGTCTTGCACAGCTCAGTAGCTGTTGCACAGGACGGAGAGACTCTTAACATCTCCGCTAAAGACGGTTCACGGCAGGCAAATGCCATGGCTGGTACTTTTCGCTCGCTAATCAACAACATGTGCGTTGGTGTTAGCCAGGGCTTTGAAAAAAAACTAGAGCTTCAGGGCGTTGGTTATAGAGCCAAGGCCGAGGGTAAGAAAATAAATATCACTGTTGGATATTCTCACCCGATTAACTATGAGCTACCAGAAGGCGTAACAGCTGACACTCCTTCGCAAACAGAAATCGTGATCACCGGTGCTGACAAGCAGCTCGTGGGTCAAGTCGCTGCGGAAATCAGAGATTTTCGTCCACCTGAGCCTTATAAGGGTAAGGGAATTCGCTACGTTGATGAACGTGTATTTAGAAAAGAAGCGAAGAAGAAATAGGGCACAAAGATATGAACGTTAAAAAAGTCGCTCGTATTAGACGAGCAAAGAGAGCCAGAGCAAAGATTAGCGAATTACGCATGAACAGATTGTGTGTATATCGCTCGCCTAGACATATCTATGCGCAAGTAATCGCGCCTACTGGTGACGTAATTTTGGCCTCGGCATCTACTGTTGAAAAAGATGCGCGTGGCGGAAAGACTGGCAATGTCGATGCAGCTGGCAAAGTCGGAAAATTAATCGCTGAACGAGCTAAAGCAGCTGGCATTGAGAAAAGTCGCTTTTGATCGTTCAGGTTATGCCTATCACGGCCGCATAAAGGCATTAGCCGAAGCAGCTCGTGAAGGCGGATTAGAATTTTAAGGGTTTTGAACTATGGCATATAGAGACCAGCCTGATAAGAACGAAGAGGGCATGCAGGAAAAACTGATCCAGGTTAACCGCGTAGCAAAAGTGGTTAAGGGTGGTCGGATCTTTGGTTTTACAGCGCTCACTGCAGTTGGTGACGGCAATGGCCGTATCGGCTTTGGTCGCGGTAAGGCAAGAGAAGTCCCTTTGGCGATTCAGAAGGCGATGGAAGCAGCACGCCGCAACATGATTACCGTTAATCTTGACGGCCACACTTTGCAATATCCAATTAAAGCAAAGCACGGTGCCTCCAAGGTTTATATGCAGCCAGCCTCTGAAGGTACAGGCGTAATTGCCGGTGGTGCAATGCGCGCCATCCTGGAATTAGCGGGTGTGCAGAATGTATTGGCTAAATGTTATGGCTCAACTAATCCAGTTAACGTAGTGCGAGCTACGTTTAACGGTCTACGAGACATGCGTTCGCCTGAGGATATTGCCAATAAGCGCGGCAAGTCAGTCGAAGAGATAGTGGGTTAAGAACTAACTGGGTTTAGTAATAGTAGGTTTGAAAATGGCGAAGAAAAATACAGTCAAAGTGACTTTAGTACGTAGCCCAATCGGCACACTTCCGAAGCACAAGCTGTGCTTGAAGGGTCTTGGCCTGCGTCGCATGAACCAATCCGTAGAGGTGGAAGATACACCATCGGTTCGCGGGATGATTAACAAAGTTAGCTACATGGTCGCCGTAGACTAAGGATATTGTGATGGAACTAAATACATTAAGCCCAGCTCCTGGCAGCCATAAAGCGAAGAAACGCGTAGGTCGTGGTGTCGGCAGTGGCTCTGGTAAGACTAGTGGCAGCGGTCACAAAGGTCAGAAGTCTCGCACCGGCGGTACAGTACGACCAGGTTTTGAAGGCGGTCAAATGCCTTTGCAAATGCGACTGCCTAAGTATGGCTTCAGCTCTCGCATAGCCCGTGTTTCGGCTGAGATTCGCACATCAGAATTAAACAAGCTTGATGCAGATGTTATCACTTTAGAGGTTTTGCGTAAGGCGAACCTAATTACAGCCGGCATTAAGCGCGCGAAAGTGATGCTCTCCGGTGAGGTAACCAAGGCAGTTACTCTTGAAGGCATTGGCGCAACTAAGGGTGCACGCACAGCTATCGAAGCTGCCGGTGGCAAGGTCATCGATGTCGAGGCCCCTGTTAAAGTTAAGAAGTTAGCGAAAAAAGCTGATAAGCCTGCCAAGGCAGAAAAGAAGAAGCCTGCTAAAGCTGCAGCGGCTGCGGATGACGTGCCGGCAGCAGAAGAATAGAGCCGATAAGCGGACTAACAAAGAAAAGTAATGGCAAATAAACCAAACATAAATCCAGAAAACATAGGCGCGGGACTCGGCGAGCTCAAGTCACGCCTGCTGTTTCTATTGTTTGCCATATTCGTCTATCGAGTTGGTACACATATACCTGTGCCTGGAATAGATCCATTACAGTTGGCTTCCTTCTTTTCAGCACAGGAAGGCACCTTCACTGACATGATCAATATGTTCGGTGGCGGGGCGTTAGAGCGAATGAGCATCCTGGCTCTGGGTATCATGCCTTATATTTCTGCCTCGATTATAATGCAGCTGCTTTCTGCCGTGAGCCCACAGCTGGATCAGTTGAAGAAAGAGGGCGAGTCGGGTCGCCGCAAGATTTCACAATACACGCGTTATGGTGCTTTGGTTCTGGCAACAGTGCAGGGCACTGGTATGACAGTCGGGTTGCTAGCTCCTATGGCTTACGCCCCCGGTCTGGCATTCAATATTACAGCGATCGTATCCCTGGTTACAGGCGCGATGTTCCTAATGTGGCTAGGTGAACAGATTACAGAGAAAGGAATCGGTAACGGTATATCCATGCTGATTTTCGCCGGAATTGTTGCGGGTTTTCCTGCCGCGATCGGCACCTCGCTGACGCAGGCCTATGAAGGCCAGATCAATGGCGTTCTTCTGCTAGTCGTTGGCTTGATAGCGATCGGCGTTATCGCCTGCATCGTCTACATCGAGCGAGCACAGCGACGTATAACGGTTAACTATGCGAAGCGCCAGCAAGGCAGGAAGATGTATCAGGCTCAAGCCAGTCATCTTCCCCTTAAGATTAATATGGCGGGCGTTATACCGGCAATTTTTGCCAGCAGTATCTTATTATTCCCTGCCAGTATCGCTAACTGGTTTGGGCAGGCTGAGGGTTCGGAATGGTTACAGGAGTTAGCCTTCCTGATCGGTCCTGGGCAGCCTCTGTACATCATTATATTTAGCGCGATGATTATATTCTTCTGCTTTTTCTATACGGCATTGGTTTTTAATCCTCGTGATGTTGCCGAGAATTTGAAGCGCTCGAGTGCTTTTATTCCAGGTATTCGGCCAGGCGAGCAAACCGCGAAGTATATCGACGGTGTAATCACCAGGCTCACTATGTTCGGTGCTGTATACATCACTCTTGTGTGTTTGTTACCGAATTTTATGCAAATGTTTGCCAATGTGCCGTTTAACTTAGGTGGCACGGCGCTGTTGATTTCGGTCGTTGTAACCATGGACTTCTGGTCCCAAGTACAGTCGCACCTAATGTCTCATCAATATGATTCACTGATGAAGAAGTCGAAGCTTGGCAATTACGGACGTAGCGGTATTTAGGAATACGTGGGGTCAGAGTAAAAATTCATTGATGGAATGCCAGCATCACTGAATGGTGAGTGAATTTTTACTCTGACCCCGAGAACAACGGAGAACGAAAATGAAAGTTAGAGCATCTGTTAAGAAAATTTGCCGAAACTGCAAAGTAATTAAGCGTAATGGCTCTGTGCGAGTAATTTGCAAGGCCGAACCAAGACACAAACAACGTCAGGGATAGTCCTGATTTAGACTGAATTCGTAGTTAAGAATAGTAGAGAACGGAGCACCTTTATGGCACGTATTGCCGGAGTCAACATACCCGATAACAAGCATATCGTTATTTCTTTGCGTTATGTTTTTGGAGTCGGTCCAACTACCGCAAGTGCGATTTGTGATAAGACTGGGATCACGCCTTCTACGAAGACTAGTGATCTTAGCCCTGAGCAACTAGACACTATTCGCGCGGAAGTAGCGAACCTCACAACTGAGGGTGACCTGCGACGCGAAGTTTCGATGAATATTAAGCGTCTGATGGATCTAGGTTGTAACCGTGGTATTCGTCATCGTCGTTCCCTACCTGTTCGTGGGCAGCGTACCAAAACAAATGCAAGAACCAGAAAAGGTCCACGTAAGCCTATTCGCAAGTAATTGCTAAATGGGGTCAGAGTAAAAACTCATTTAAAGTTCAGTGGATATTATAAGTCAGGCGATGAGTTTTACTCTGACCCCGAATCGAGCGAAATTTAGAGTTAGATGGAATAATTTATGGCTAAGCCAGCAGAGAAGTCGACTAAGAAGAAAACCCGCAACGCCGTTATCGATGGTCTTGCTTTTATTCATGCATCTTTTAACAACACGATCATCACTATTACCGATCGTCAGGGAAATGCATTGAGCTGGGCGACGGCCGGCGGTTCCGGTTTTCGTGGCTCTAGAAAGAGCACGCCCTTCGCGGCACAGGTTGCAGCGGAGAAAGCAGGAAAAGCGGCAATCGAACTTTATGGATTACAGACTTTGGACGTAAAGGTTAATGGACCTGGTCCTGGTCGTGAATCGGCTGTTAGAGCGCTGAATAATTGCGGTCTTCGAGTCGGAAATATTACAGACGTCACGCCAATTCCACACAATGGTTGTCGACCGCCTAAGAAGCGACGCGTTTAAACGATAAGTAAGCAGAAGCTCTTCTGATACGTGCAAGAGCACAGGAGATAGACTATGGCCCGTTATTTAGGCCCAAAATGTAAGTTGTCCCGCCGCGAAGGAACTGATTTGTTTCTTAAGAGCGGTGTTCGCCCTCTCGATAGCAAGTGCAAGGCTGATACGATTCCAGGCCAGCACGGTGCTCGTCGTGGTCGCTTATCGGATTACGGTGTTCAGCTGCGCGAGAAACAGAAAGTTCGCAGAACTTATGGTGTCTTGGAGAAGCAGTTCCGTGGATACTATAAAGAAGCGGCACGATTAAAGGGAGCTACGGGTGAGAACCTTTTGCAGCTCTTGGAATGCCGACTGGATAACGTCGTATATCGTATGGGTTTCGGTTCGACTCGTGCCGAAGCACGTCAGCTCGTTGCGCATAAATCTATTACAGTGAACGGTGAAGTGGTTAATATTGCTTCTTATCGTGTAGCCGAAGGCGACTCTGTAGCGATTCGTCAGAAAGCCAAAGAACAACTACGTATTAAATCAGCATTGGAATTAGCTTCGCAGCGTAACCCAATCGATTGGATTTCAGTAGATCAGAGCAAACTTGAAGGTCAGTTCACGCGTAAGCCTGAACGCGAAGATCTGCCTGCTGAGATCAATGAGAACCTTATCGTCGAGCTATATTCCAAGTAGTGACAATCACACAAAGGGTGTATTTCATGCAAATTTCATTATCAGATTTTCTAACACCGCAAGTGATACAGGTCGACGAATTCGATTCCTGTCACTCGAAGGTTGTGCTTGAGCCTCTAGAGCGTGGCTTTGGTCATACTCTAGGTAATGCGCTAAGAAGAATCTTGCTTTCTTCTATGCCTGGCTGTGCGGTTGAAGAAGTCGAGATCGATGGTGTCGTACATGAGTACAGCACTATCGAAGGCGTACGCGAAGATGTGATTGAGATTCTTCTCAATCTGAAAGGTGTAGCCATAGTATTAAATAACAACGATGAGGCAGTTCTCACCCTGAACAAGAAAGGGTCAGGTACTGTTACAGCGGGTGACATTGCCGTAGATCACGATGTTGAGATCATTAACCCTGATCATGTTATCGCTAACCTGAATGGGAATGGTGAGTTGAATATGCGCCTGACTGTTCGCAAGGGCAGAGGTTATTCTCCAGCAGATAGCCGTACATCTGACGACGACGAGACTCGCAGTGTAGGCAAGCTAGTACTAGATGCCTCGTACACACCTGTTATTCGCGTATCGTACTCAGTAGAGAACGCACGTGTAGAACAGCGAACAGACCTCGATAAGCTGGTTATAGATTTAGAAACTAACGGTACTATCGATCCGGAAGAAGCGATTCGTCGCGCTGCTACAATTCTTCAGCATCAACTGGCTGTATTTGTTGATCTACAGAGTGAGATTGTCGCCGAGCCAGAAGAGCACGAAGATGAGATCGATCCGATCTTGCTTCGCCCGGTCGACGATCTTGAGCTTACAGTTCGTTCTGCGAACTGCTTAAAAGCGGAAGACATCTATTACATTGGCGATCTTATTCAGCGCACAGAAGTTGAGTTGTTGAAGACACCAAACCTAGGTAAGAAGTCTCTAACAGAGATTAAAGACGTATTGGCTACGCGTGGACTATCACTTGGTCTGCGTCTTGAAAACTGGCCTCCGTCTAGTCTTAAATCTGACGATCGGGCGGCTTAGAATTAATCTAGCCCTTAAGAATAAGGTAACGAGTTATGCGTCATCGACAAAGCGGTCGCCAGCTAAATAGAAATAGTTCGCACCGACAAGCCATGTTCAGAAATATGACCATTTCATTAGTTGAACATGAAATCATTAAGACCACCTTGATCAAGGCGAAAGAGCTGAGATCTGTTGCGGAGCCTTTAATTACTCTGGCAAAGAATGACAGTGTGGCTAATCGCCGCTTGGCATTTAGTCGTACCCGTAGCAAGGCTACGGTGGGTAAATTGTTTACCGAGCTCGGTCCACGTTACACGGACCGACCTGGCGGCTACATCCGCATTCTCAAGTGCGGCGAGCGTGCAGGCGATAAAGCAACTATGGCTTATGTTGAGCTAGTAGGTCGCCCAAATGCGGAAGCTGGCGACACTGAATCAGCGGCGGGAACTGCAGAGGATTAGCCTGTTAGGTTTTCATCGTATTAAGAAAAGCCGAGTTTTGCTCGGCTTTTTTATTGGTTCCAATCTTTAAAAGACTTTATAGAGGTCAGCAATCAATGAAATCTTTCCACCCTCCAGTACGTACTCTAATGGGGCCTGGTCCCTCCGATGTAAACCCACGCATCCTAGAGGCGCTTTCACGCCCTACTATCGGTCATCTCGATCCAGCCTTCATCCAGATGATGGATGAGACGAAGCTGTTATTGCAACAGGCATTCAAGACTGACAACGAACTTACGATGCCGGTATCTGCACCGGGTTCGGCGGGAATGGAAACTGTGTTCACGAACCTGCTCGAGCGTGGAGACAAGGTGATAATCTGTCAGAACGGGGTGTTCGGCGGACGCATGAAAGAAAACGTCGAGCGCTGTGGCGCCGAGGCGATTATGGTGGAAGATGCCTGGGGCAGCACTATCGATATCGATAAGGCGGAGCAGGCCTTAACTGATACCCCCGATGCTAAGGCCATTGCCTTCGTTCATGCTGAGACTTCTACGGGAGTGCGCTCCGATGTTCAGGCCCTATGTGGCTTAGCGGCGAAGTATGATTGCCTCTCTATCGTCGATGCGGTGACGTCATTAGGCGGGATCGAGCTAGAGGTAGATGAGTGGGGGATCGATGCTATCTATTCTGGCACGCAGAAATGTCTGTCGTGTGTGCCCGGTTTGTCTCCCGTATCCTTTTCCGAGCGTGCGGCGCGGGTAATCCGAGAGCGCAAGTCCAAGGTTCAGAGTTGGTTCCTCGATCTGAATTTGGTCATGGGCTACTGGGGCAGCGACGCGAAGCGCTCTTACCATCATACGGCGCCAGTAAATTCTCTCTATGCATTGCACGAGTCCTTGCTCATCCTTCAGGAGGAGGGTTTGCAGAATGCGTGGAACCGTCATGCATTGAACCATGAGGCTCTCCTTGCAGGCTTGGAGACTCTGGGCTTGAAGTTTATCGTCGACAAGGAATTCCGACTACCACAATTGAACGCCGTCTCCTTTCCTGACTCTATCGACGATGCAACCGTGCGATCGGCTCTGTTGAATGATTACAACTTGGAAATTGGCGCCGGTCTGGGAGCCTTGGCAGGTTCCGTATGGCGTATCGGTCTGATGGGTTTTGCCAGCAATAAGAGCAATGTGCTTCTGTGTGTTTCGGTGCTTGGTAATGTATTAGCTGCCCAGGGCATGCCGGTGGATGTGAGTAAGGCGGTGGCTGCGGTCGGAGCTGTCTACGCAGCCTAGCCCAACTTGATTGTTGGTCAATTAACTACAGCTCAGACTTTCCTCTGAGTAGGTGTTCCCTTCATGCAGGCTAGCAAACCCGCGCTAGAAGACTATCTGGTGCTTATATTGCTCTCCGCGATTTGGGGAGCATCTTTTCTCTTCTTACGGGTGAGTTCTCCGGTTTTCGGGCCATTCTTCCTTATAGAAATGCGTGTGGCATCTGGTCTTTTGGTCTTGTTGCCGCTTTGTATAGCGATGAAGAAGCATCATGAGATAATAGCAAACTGGCGCTCACTCTTCGTGCTTAGCCTTTGCAATATGACGCTGCCATTCTGTCTTTTAGCCTATGCAACTTTGAGTATCGGGGCAGGGTTCGCTTCGATACTCAATGCAACTGTTCCATTCTTTACAGCTATTCTAGCGTTTACTTTCTGGCAGCAAAAATTATCCCTAACCGCCGTCTTGGGCATGCTGCTTGGGTTTGTTGGCGTGGTTCTCTTGATGCTGAGCTACTCGGGGCCTATCGCGGCTAACGTACCCCTGAAGGCGATTGCGGCGGGTTTGCTGGGGGCAGTGCTCTACGGCCTTGCTATCAATCTAACGGCCGCACACCTGTACAAGGTAAGTGGTGTGGCGATTACCACCGGCAGTTTACTATTCTCTTCCATCATTCTACTGCCGTTTGCCTATTGGCAGATGCCTGATGTTCTACCAACGGGTTCAATCTGGTTTAGTGTGTTCTCTCTTGGGATTGTATGTACCGGCTTCGCCTTCGTACTCTTCTACCGTCTCATCTCGCGCATAGGCTCGAATCTGGCTGTTACCAATACCTTCCTCATACCTCTGTTTAGCCTGTTTTGGGGTAATCTCTTTCTTGCCGAAGAAGTCACAACATACATGTTATTCGCCTGTATGCTGGTACTCGCCGGAGTGGGCATGACTACTGGAACCTTGGCCAGATTGCTCATTTTCTGCCGAGCTAAATTAGTCAGATAAATCCTGATGCAGGGTGTAGGCTCAGTGAGAACATCGTCTACGCCAAAAACAGCTGAAAGGCGTTCTATACTGGCTCAAATAGTCAATAAAAACAGACAGATGCACAAATTGTGCAGTTTTCCAATTCCTGCTAAAGTACGGCATTGATCGAGCAAAACATGTTCGTCATCCCAATTAGCACGCACCACAGCATCTTCTGTCGCAGTCGTTATTGGCCGGCAGGAGTTGAGGAGCAATAATGCAGAGCGAACCATTGATTATGATTGAGCCGCCAGTTGGTATGGCTACGCAATCCTCCGGCGCAATGAAGATAGACCTGCAGCCACCCCCATTCTCGGATGTCCATGAAGGTCCTGAATACTCAAATACCTCGGTAACTATCGAGTTGAACAATAATACCCGCATCAAGGGTAAGCTCGTGCAGTTCAATGTGGCAACTGAAACAATTAGTATTCTCGAGCCGCGGGCGACAACGCAGACTGATATTGATATGAGTTCCATCAAGTTTCTGCGCCTGGAGAAACCCTATCAGTTG
The DNA here is from genome assembly GCA_943842505.1 of uncultured Pseudomonadales bacterium. Taxonomy (GTDB): domain Bacteria; phylum Pseudomonadota; class Gammaproteobacteria; order Pseudomonadales; family Pseudohongiellaceae; genus UBA9145. The sequence continues at coordinate 65,463 of CALTDI010000008.1, forward strand.
ATGTTAGCCAGCAACAACACGGAAGAGAAAATTAAGGGTCTGGATGTAGATACGGCGGCAAGATCGTTCGAAGTCTTCTTTAAAGATAGAACTGAGATCACCGGCAAGACTTATGGCTCGCGTAATGACAAGAATGGAGTGCATTTTTACGAGCAAACAAAGATTGGCCGTAAGTGGCGCTACTGTACACACCTCTTTGTGTCCAAGGCTGCGATAGAAAGTAATGCTATCGGTGGACAGATCGGTGATTTACTCGTTCAAGAGAAGCAGATTTCTCAGGAGGCGTTAAGTACAGCGCTTGAGGAACAACAGACAGAACGGTCGCGTACGATTGGTGAGTACTTAGTTAGTCAGAAGATTGTCGATGCAGACGAGCTAGAAGGCGCGTTGTCCAGGCAGAAGAATATGCCGAACCTGAAACTCGGTGAGATTCTCCTCTCAGAAGATTTGGTTACGGAAGCGCAGCTTGATGAGGCGCTGAAAGAACAGAAGAAAAAGCGTAAGAGTGCCCTCGGTGAAATATTAGTTAATAGCGGCGTAATTGCGAAGCACGAAATTCAACAGAGCCTTGCGAAGAAATTAGGAATCCCGTTCGTTAATCTGCGTGAATTCATCGTCGAGCCGGAGGTTATTCGAGTCCTGACTGCGGCAACTGCCTATAAGCATAAGGTCGTTCCTCTCTACGTCTATGAAGGGAAGATTGTTGTCGCCATAGCGAACCCAATGGACTGGCAGGTTACAGACGCGCTCAGCTTTAATATCAATAAATACGTTGAGCCAGTAATGGCGTCTCCGGAAGACATCAACTGGGCGCTGCAGTTCTACTATTCCTCGGAAGACATCGAGTCGACCATTGCCGATTTCGATGGCGAAGTCGAGGGGGAGGATGAGGACGACTCTTATGACGAAACTCTATTCTCGGCGGCAGAGACTGCTCTGTGAGTTCATACGGTCAGCGCAACACACTACTATAATAATCAAAAAGTGGAGTGTTGCATCATGGTTTATCGAGCCGTATTTGTTTCGAGAATAAAGGTGATGGCCCATCTGGATATTTCCAACAAAAATAAACCCCAAGATGGAAAGATCAATTTTCGACACTTCGCGCCGATCGATGTTGAGTTGCGTGTCGCCACTATTCCAACTGCCGGCGGCATCGAGGATGTGGTAATTCGACTGCTTAGCGGTGGTAAGTGCATGCCGGTCAATGCGATCGGCCTGAGCAGCAATAATCTCGATCGATTGCTAGATGGTGTCTCCAGGCCCTATGGCTTGTTTCTAGTCTGTGGTCCTACCGGCTCGGGTAAGAGTACAACCCTGCACTCAGTTCTAAACTACTTGAATGGAACAGAGCGTAAAATTTGGACGGCAGAAGATCCCGTGGAAATTACCCAACCGGGGCTGCGCCAAGTCGAGGTGAACGATAAGGTGGGTATGACCTTTGCCGCTGCGATGCGCGCATTTTTGCGTGCCGACCCAGACATCATCATGGTAGGTGAGATGCGTGACCATGAAACGGCCTCTACGGCGGTCGAGGCTTCACTAACAGGTCACCTGGTATTATCTACACTGCATACCAATAGCGCCGCAGAGAGTATTATCCGCCTGTTGGATATGGACATGGATCCATTCAATTTCGCCGACGCAATGATTGGCGTATTGTCGCAACGTCTTACAAAAACACTGTGTACTTCATGCAAGAAGCCTTATGTGCCAGAGATGCGCGAACTTGAATTTCTTGCCGCCGAATATTGTAGTGAGGCAATTCCCGACGGTTCGCGATCAGCGGCAACGAATGAAGAGGTTGCCGCTCAGATTGAAGTTTGGCGTAAAGATTTTACGCAGAAGGGTGAGTTTACTCTGTATAAGGCGCCGGGTTGTATGGATTGTTTAGATACAGGTTATCGTGGCCGTATGGGTATACACGAACTGCTCATGAATAATTCGGAAATCAAGAAGATGATCTTGCGTAGGGCGCCAGCGGCCGAAGTTCACATCGCCGCAATTAAGGATGGTATGCACACCAGAAAGCAGGATGGTATTGAGAAGATTCTACTGGGTTATACCGACTATACACAGATTCGAACACTGTAAATTGAAGTAGAGTCGGTCTTGGACAGATTTAAAAAAGCCTGACCATCTGTTGATGGTCAGGCTTTTTTGTTTAGTGACTAGTCGATCGTTGTTGCCCAGAGGGAGAACTAAGACTTAGGTGGTTCACTTAATAACGGCAGGTCTGGGGCAAAAAAATAGCGGGGCGAATATGCAATTAGTTATTGGAACAAAGAACTACTCATCGTGGTCGCTGCGCCCCTGGCTGTTACTAAGGCATTTTGAGATTCCCTTCGAGGAAGTTGCAATCGCCTTGTTCACTGAAGGTTACAGGGAAGAGCTTGCCAAATACTCACCGACTCTGCGCGTGCCGGTATTGATCGATGGCGAGAATATCGTCTGGGATTCTCTGGCCATATGCGAGTACCTGTCCGAAAAATATCTGCAGGGAAGGGCGTTGCCCGCTGATATCGAAGAGCGGGGGCTGTGCCGAGCCCATTGTAGCGAGATGCACTCAGGTTTCATGGCTATCCGTAGCGAGATGCCTATGAATTGCAGGGCACAGAAAAATCTGCAGGTCAGTGCTGAGGCTATGGCAGAGAGCCAGCGAGTGGATCAGCTGTTCTCCGCAGCTAGAGTGAGGTTTGCTCACCGTGGGGAGTATTTGTTTGGAGATTTCTCCATCGCCGATTGTATGTATGCGCCGATCGTATCTCGATTTACGACATATGGCATTGAGCTCTCGAAGCCTAGCCAGAATTACATGCAATCCATGAGCGAAAACCCTGCCTTGGCTGCCTGGGTTGAAGGGGCTCGAAATGAGACTCAGCTGCTGCCGAATTTCGAGGTCGGGGAAGATAGAAGCCCAATAATTACCTGAGTTTCAGCGAATTTCCCCAGATCTGGAATCACGGATACGCACCAGCCCTTGGCTAAATGGAGACAGCATTTCCATATTCTCCGGCAAGCTGCCCTGATCATAAGCAGCATCATTGAGCCATACGGTATAGCTGCCATCTTCCTTAGGCATGCTACCGCCTAGTGCATAGATCGCCTCTGTCTCATCATCCGTGAATACCAGCATTGCGATGAGAGGCTCTTCTGCAGTCACTTCAATCACCATGCCAGAGGCCGCCTGAACTCGAATTATTCTGAAGACAACGTTTATACTATCTGCTACAGAATCTAAAACTAGCTGCTAGATAGTTCAAGAGCAGGTACAAAACCTGATCGGCTAAGCCGGTCGGGTTTTTTGTGCCTGACTGATTCGGGTGAAAAAATTCGATTAACTGCTTCTAGCAGTGTCGTCAGAGTTTGCGAGAAAGCTTAGAACCAGCAATGGCCATATGCCCACATGGACCATGACATCGGCGGTATTGAATACATAGTTCCAGTAGGGAATATGTTGGATGTCGATAAAGTCGATCACACTGCCGTAGACAAATCTATCGAGTATGTTGCTGGCGCCGCCACCGACGATGAAACCAAAGCAGATGTATTCGTAGCGCTCTATCGATGAGCTAAACCAGAGATAGGCGCTAACGCTTAGAAGAAGCGCGATACTGATCACCGCGAAAATTCCACCCATGCCTTGCAGCATGCCAAACACGCCGCCGTAATTACGTATGTGGGTGAAGTGAATCAGGCTATTCAATTCTACGGAGGTATTCTCCGGGATAGTGTTGTTCACCCAGTAGCCAATCAGCTGAGATACAGCCAATACGCCTAGCACGATGCCGGCGAAGCAAAGCATGTTGATGGTTTTCTTCTGTAACTGCATGGTCTCGTTCTAAATACGCTATTTCTAAATTATTGGGCTCAAACCTCGTTTAACTTCCCAGCAACGCGAAGAGCTTACGCAGCCGTATCGCATTCGCGCCGACGTCCCCGGTGCCTACTCGCGATACTGATCTGGCATCGACTACGGTATCGGGCCCCTGCCGGGTAATCTTAATCACTATGTCGTCCTTGAAGCGGAACCAGAAGGTAGTGTCTGTTGCCTCAATTCGCCCTGCGGATGCATCAGCCGCAATCAACTCCCAGCCTAGTTCAGCTACGGCATCCAGGGCCTTTGCAAATATCGCATCTTCCGATTCGTCGTAGCGCTGTGTGACTAGATCGGGAAAGGCCTCATCGGTCAGTTCGATTAATTTTTCCGGGGTCATATTGTTCGAGCCGCCATAGACCAGGGTGTTGGGTGCATCGGCACGCAGCGGAACTACTGCGACAAACTCGGGAGGGTTAACTCGATTCGTGGATATATCGTGTATAGGGGGATAGTTCACGCCTTCGCCGGGGCGGAAACTTTCTGGAATCAGGTAGGCAACCCATGCCAGCAGTGCGCCGATCGCTGCGAACCCGATGAACTTACCGGCATTCTTTATATTAAAAAGCTGCCCGCCCAAGACCGTGGCGATGGCCAATGCACTGCAGGCCCAGGCTATCCATTGTCCGTACTGGTTAGCTGCCCCCAAGAGGGAGAATCCACGCCGGAAGTCCCATAAGCCCAGCCAGATGCCTGCGGCTGAGGCCAGCGTTAGCAGGCCCAGACCAAGACCGGCGATGAGGCTTGTTAGCCCCACAAGCTTTAGCCCCCTTCTCGATTTCATGAAAGATGGTTCGCTTAGTTCGATAGTCATAGTTATTCCTCATTCACTGCCTGGTCAGCATATTGCAAGATACTAGCTACGCTATCGCCATCATTGGCGCTAATGGCAACGATACTGTGGGCGCAATTGTGCATCCGCGGGGGCTCCCATAATTGATCCATACTACGACCTTCGACATGACAAAGATAAGACTTTATCAATGCGCCGTGGCTAACAATCGCGATTTTAGGCGAAGTGCTGGCATTTTTCTTGTGTGTAGTTTCTATGTCGGCAACGGCATCAACGGCGCGCTGCTGCAAGTCGAAGAAACTCTCTGCGCCAGCTACCTGAAAGAGATGGGGCTGCTGCCAGAAGTGTTGATGAGACTCGGGCTCTCGCTGCGCGAGGTCCTCGTACAGATGTCCCTCCCAGGGGCCGAGGAAGATTTCCCGCAGTTCATCCAGGTAGCTAATCTCTGTTTCTCCATTTCCAAAGGCATGCTCTGCAGTCTGACGTGTTCGCAAACTGCTACTGCAATAGATTTTATCGAACTCTATATGTCGAATGCGCTGACCTAGTTCTTGCGCCTGCTGAATGCCCAGAGCCGTCAGCTGCGATTCACTCTGCCCCTGAACGCGCCGTTCTTTATTCCAGTCGGTCTCCCCGTGACGAATTAGATGAAGTTCCAAGATCAATTTCCTTCTTCCTTTCTGCTGTCGTTTGCATCGGCATTGGTTCGCGTTCTTGCGACTGAATCCAGCCAGCCGCTATATTGCGCCTCTCTCCAGCTAGCATCTTTAAGCGGCTCGAAGCGCTGCTGTAACTGCCACTTCTCAGTCACTTCCTCCAGGGTTTTAAAGATGCCTGCCTGCAGGCCTGCGACATAGGCGGCGCCAAGAGCGGTCGTCTCTGTCAGCTTGGGGCGAAGCACTTCTACGTCGAGTAGGTCGGATAATTTCTGCATAACATAGTCATTATTAGCCATGCCGCCATCAACGCGCAGACTTTCGATGCGGCCTCCATCTGCCTCGATAGCTACGAGTAAATCTTTGCTCTGGTAGCAGACGGAGAGTAGGGCGGCAGTTACTACTTCTATAATTCCGCTGTCTCTGGTTAGCCCAAATATTGCGCCTCTGGCATCCGGATCCCAATAGGGCGCGCCCAGACCGGTAAATGCAGGCACGAGATAGACGCTAAGATCATCGCTGGCTTTTTCCGCCAGCGATTCAGAATCGCTAGCATGTTGAATGAGCTGCAGGCCATCCCGGACCCATTGCATGGTGGCACCAGCCATGAAGATGCTGCCTTCGACCGCATAACTGACTTTACCCTCTAGACGAAAGGCTACGGTGCTAAGCAATCGGTTTTCGGATTTTACGATGTGATCGCCTGTATTCAGCAGGAGAAAGCAGCCAGTACCATAGGTGCTCTTAGCCATACCGCTAGTGAAGCAGCACTGACCAAAGGCGGCCGCCTGCTGGTCTCCGATAATGCCAGTTACGGGGATCGCCTTGCCGAAAATTTCTGCATCACATTCGCCAAAATCGGCTGCACAGTCTTCCACGCTTGGAAGCATCGAGGCAGGTATGTCGAATATCGCTAATAGTTCCTCATCCCACCGCTGCGTATTAATATTGAATAGCTGGGTTCTGGACGCATTAGTGGCGTCTGTGCGGTGACTGCTTCCCTTGCTTAGATGCCAGAGTAGGAAGCAGTCGACCGTGCCGAAGGCGAGTTCGCCGTTCTCCGCGCGCTGTCTTGCGCCCTTCACATTCTCAAGAATCCAGTTAATTTTGCTGGCAGAGAAGTAGGCGTCGATGAGAAGGCCGGTCTTGTGCTGTATTGTTTCTTCCAGCTGCCGCGCCTTTAATTCCTCGCAGAAGTCGCTGGTTCTTCTATCTTGCCAAACGATTGCGTTGTAGATAGGCAGGCCTGTCTGCCTGTCCCAGACGATAGTGGTTTCCCGTTGATTGGTTATTCCGATGCAGCGAATTTCATTAGCGGAAATAGAAGCCGACTTGATGGCGCTGTGGCAACTGGCGATGGTGGATTGCCAAATTTCCATGGCATCGTGTTCCACCCAGCCATTGTCCGGAAAGTGCTGAGCAAACTCCTGCTGTCCTACGGAGAGTTTGTTTCCCTCAGAATCGAAGATCAGGGCGCGACTACTCGTGGTGCCCTGATCTATAGCGAGAATACAATTTTCCATAGCCGAAATCTCTTAAAATAAACCAAGCTAAAATTGATTCCCCGTACTGCTCTAATTAAGTGCGACAGGCGCTCTATGGGGCCTGCGTGAAGATTGAAGCATAGTAATAGGGGTTCCCCATGTTACACTAACTGTCCAATTCGTGGGCAAGATTAACGCCCTTTTGCAAGGGCAGCTGAGTCAATTAAATCTATGCATGATCTGGTAATAGTCGGTGGCGGTATCAATGGGGCTGGCATAGCAGCCGACGCTGCAGGCCGTGGTTTGGATGTGGTTCTTTGTGAGAAGGGCGACCTTGCCTCGGCAACATCCTCCTGGAGTACTAAGCTGATCCATGGCGGTTTGCGTTATCTCGAGCATTACGAATTTGGGTTGGTGCGAAAGTCTTTGCAGGAACGCGAGCTGCTTACTGCAGCTGCAGCACATATAATCAAGCCCCTCGCTTTCCAGATTCCTCAATTACCACACTCGCGTAGCTCATTGATGATTAGGGCTGGATTGTTCCTGTATGACAACCTGGCCAGACGCAGGCGCTTCTCCAGCTCTCGCGCTATTAAGATAGATCCCGATGGGCCGCTTAACCCCGCAATAACACACGGCTTCGAGTATTGGGATGCGCAAGTAGACGATTCCCGTCTGGTAGTCATCAATGCCTTGCAGGCGCAGCGTCAAGGTGCACAGATACTAACGCGTACAGAGTGCACGGACATGCGAGCCACCGATGAGGGTTGGTGCGTTACGCTACATGATCACAGGCGCAACACAGACCGCGAGATCGAGTGCCGAGCTATAGTAAATGCTGCGGGTCCCTGGGTTGCGTCGTTGTCAGCGCAGTTAAGCAAACAGAAGGCCGAACACGATATACGCCTGGTTAAAGGCAGTCATATAGTTGTCCCGCGCATGCATACGGGTTCCCAGGCCTTCATGTTGCAGCATCACGATGGCAGGGTAATTTTCGTTATCCCCTGGTTGCAGGATTACACATTGATAGGGACGACTGAACAAGAGCATGAGGGAAGTTTGGATCGCGTCGAGATATCGAAGGAAGAAATAAACTACTTGCTGTCGATCGTGAACCTCTACTTTAAGAAGTCAATCTTGCATTCCGATGTTGTCTACAGTTATTCAGGGATCCGACCACTTATAGATGAGGAAGAACAGAACGCAAGCAAAGTGTCTCGCGACTACAACCTGGATCTTAAGACGCAGCCTCATCCTCTGCTCTCGGTCTATGGCGGCAAGGTAACTACCTATCGCGTACTCGCAGAAGAGGTTCTTTCCAAATTAAAAACCACCTTACCCACTATGGGCCCGGCGTGGACTGCTAATGCAAAATTACCTGGCGGTGACTTCGATCTGCCGGAACACCTGTTTCAAAAGCTTGTCTCGAAATATTCCTGGTTGGGCCCCGACCTCATTTCGCGCTGGTTGAACAGCTACGGCACGCTAAGTTTCGATATTCTTGGTAATGCGCGAAGCATAGGAGACCTGGGTGTTAAGTTCGGTCACAACCTCTATCAGGCAGAGGTGGACTATCTCTGCAAAGAGGAGTGGGCAAGAACAGCGGATGATGTTCTTTGGCGGCGAACCAAGTTGGGTCTTAAGCTCTCTAAAGCGGAACGAGACTCTCTTGCCAACTATATCAACCAGTCGTTTTCTGCCTACTAGCGATGATAAAACCGAATGCTTGAGCTGCGTAATATAAGCCGTCATCAGGGAGGCGAGATATTCCTGGATGATGTTTCCCTCTCGATGGAGCGGGGCGAGCTAAATATTTTGCTCGGTCCCACGCTAGCGGGGAAGACCTCGCTGATGCGCGTCATGGCGGGTCTAGACAAATCCAATAGCGGAGAGCTGCTATTCGATGGTGTCTCTGTGTTGGGCATGCCGGTACAGAAGCGCAACGTAGCTATGGTGTATCAGCAGTTTATTAATTACCCATCGCTAACGGTGTTTGAGAATATCGCCTCGCCACTGCGAGTGGCTAGAGTTGGGCAGAATCAGATCGATATGCAGGTGGCGGAGGTGGCCGAGCTACTGCAATTGACCCAGATGCTGGATCGCATGCCCGATACACTTTCCGGCGGGCAGCAGCAGAGAGTCGCATTAGCACGAGCGCTTGTTAAGAAGGCCGACCTGGTGCTGCTCGATGAGCCATTGGCTAATCTTGACTACAAGCTGCGTGAGGAGCTGCGTGCCGAGCTTCCGGCTTTATTCGCGGCCATGGGTGCAGTGCTGGTCTATGCGACCACAGAGCCTACCGAGGCCTTGGTGCTCGGCGGAAATACAGTCTGCCTGCATGAGGGAAGAGTCGAGCAGTTCGGTCCGACTTTAAGTCTGTACCGAACGCCTAACAGCCTGCGCTCGGCGAAAACCTTTTCAGATCCGCCGCTCAATAGCGTAGAGGTGGAGTGTGTAGCGGGCCAATTCATCTATGCTAAAAGTCGACAACTACTCGGGATTAAGATCGAGAAGATACCCGACGGACGCTACATCCTGGCAGTGCGACCTCATCATCTTAGTCGTAAGAGAGAGGCTAGTGATGAAATAGAAATCGAAGGAAATGTATCGGTTACAGAGCTGACTGGCTCCGAGACCTTCGTACATTTTTCTATGGAAGACAATTCCTGGGTCGCGCTTCTGCATGACGTGCAGGATTTCGCAGTAGCAAGCAAGGTAAAGTTCTATCTAAAACCACAGCATCTATTGTTGTTCGATAGCAATGACGCGCTTGTCGAATGGCAGCCGGAAATAAATAACTAGACACGCAATGGCATCTATCCAACTTCAATCATTGGCACACCGTTATCCATCTGCCCCCGACTATGCGCTGCGTAGCATGCAGCAGACTTGGAGCGATGGCGGTGCCTACGCCTTGCTCGGTCCATCCGGCTGTGGCAAGACGACGTTGTTAAATATTATCTCCGGCTTGCTCAGGCCATCGGAGGGGAGGGTTCTCTTCGACGATATCGATGTGACTGACCTGACGACGGAACAGCGTAATATCGCGCAAGTTTTTCAGTTTCCCGTTGTCTACGACACGATGACAGTCGCCGAGAACCTGGCATTTCCCCTGCACAACAGGGGCATCGCCAGGAATGAGATAGAAAAACGCGTAGCGGACGCACTGCAGATGCTCGACTTGCAGGATCGGGCGAACGATAGAGCGCGCTCGCTGACCGCGGACGATAAGCAGAAAATATCCTTAGGTCGCGGGCTGGTCAGAACCGACGTGCAGGCGATTCTGTTCGACGAGCCGCTGACCGTGATCGATCCGCATCTGAAATGGCAATTGCGCACAGAGTTAAAGAAGATCCACCAGCGTTTTCAACACACCATGATCTATGTAACCCATGATCAGACAGAGGCGCTTACCTTCGCCGACCAGGTGATTGTTATGTACGAAGGAGCAGTCGTGCAGATAGGGACGCCTCAGCAACTCTTCGAGACGCCGGAACATACCTTCGTTGGCAGGTTTATTGGCTCGCCAGGAATGAACGTTCTCTCCTGCGAGGTCGATGGTAGCGACGCCGTATTCGCGGGGAAGAAATTTCCCCTGAACAAGACAGTCGATGCTTCTGCCTCACGCTTCGAGCTGGGCATTCGTCCCGAGCATATTAAACTGTCTGCAGGCGATGGCATGCCACTCACCGTAACCGCGCTGGAAGACGTGGGTCGCCACGTTATTGTCCGCGGCGAGATAGAGGGTGCCGCGCTTAGCGCTCTGGTTAAAGATGGCGTCGCTATTCCACAGAACCCCTATGTATCCTTCGATTCGGTGCACGTCAATCTCTATGCAGATGACTATAGAGTCGCCAGTGGCAGGGGAGACTGAACCAGATGAGTATCCAAAAAGTTCAGAACAATAAGGCCTGGTTTATGGTATTGCCAGTGCTTGTCCTAGTCGCCATCAGCGCGATAATCCCGCTGATGACCGTGGTCAACTACTCCGTACAGGATACTTTTGGTGGCAATGAATTTTTCTGGGTTGGCACCGAATGGTTTCAGGAGATACTCGCCTCAGAAAGATTTCATAACGCTCTATTAAGAACGTTATTATTTTCTGGCTTGATTCTTGCCATCGAGATTCCCTTGGGAATACTGATTGCGCTGGCGATGCCGAAGCGTGGTTGGGGTGTATCCGTATGCCTGGTATTAATGGCCTTGCCGTTACTTATCCCCTGGAACGTTGTTGGCACCATATGGCAGGTGTTTGGAAGAGTGGATATAGGCCTGCTGGGTCACAGCCTCGCCAGTCTCGGCATCGACTATAACTATACACAGAATAATTTGGACGCTTGGCTGACGCTGATACTCATGGATGTCTGGCACTGGACCTCACTGGTGGTGCTGCTGTGTTATTCAGGGCTGGTGTCTATACCCGAGGTTTACTATCAGGCAGCACGCATCGATGGCGCATCGCGCTGGGCAGTATTTCGTTTCATACAGCTGCCGAAGATAAAGCGCGTGTTGCTGATCGCGGTGCTGCTGCGCTTCATGGATTCCTTTATGATCTATACCGAGCCATTTGTGGTGACAGGGGGAGGGCCGGGCAATATCACGACCTTCCTCTCTATCGACCTCGTGCAGATGGCGGTGGGTCAGTTCGATCTAGGCCCTGCTGCGGCTATGTCACTTATCTATTTCCTCATCATCCTGTTGGTGTGCTGGGTGTTCTACACGGTGATGACCAGCTACGACAATGACGAGCAGTCCAACGGCGGAGGTGCGCAATAATGGCGATCTCTGCCAATAGCATGCTCAAGGTTAAGCGCACCGGCTTGACCGCCTATATAGTGTTCTTGATGTTGCCCCTGTACTGGCTGCTGAACATGAGCTTCAAGACCAATCAGGAGATTCTGTCCACGTTTACGCTATGGCCGCAGGATTTCACGCTGGACAACTACATCACTATCTTTACCGATCCCTCCTGGTACAACGGCTACATCAATTCGCTTACCTACGTAGTGATGAACATGGTCATCGCAATTAGTGTTGCGCTGCCGGCGGCTTACGCCTTCTCACGCTATAAGTTCTTGGGGGATAAGCATCTCTTCTTCTGGCTGCTTACCAATCGCATGGCGCCCCCTGCAGTGTTCGTTCTGCCGTTCTTTCAGCTGTACTCGGCCTTCGGCCTGATCGATACCCATATCGCCGTGGCACTCGCTCACTGCCTGTTCAATGTGCCGCTGGCAGTCTGGATACTCGAGGGTTTCATGTCCGGTGTGCCGAAAGAGATAGACGAGACCGCCTATATCGATGGTTATTCGTTCCCGCGTTTCTTCGTGAAGATTTTTACCCCACTTATCGGTTCTGGAATCGGCGTTGCTGCGTTCTTCTGCTTCATGTTTTCCTGGGTCGAGCTTCTCATCGCTCGTACCCTGACGGTCACCGATGCGAAACCTATTAGTGCTGTGATGACTCGCACCGTATCTGCCTCGGGTCTGGACTGGGGGGTTCTCGCCGCTGCGGGTATTCTTACTATTATTCCTGGTGCTTTAGTTATCTATTTTGTGCGGAATCATATAGCCAAGGGTTTTGCTTTGGGTCGTGTCTAGACCTGTTTTCTTTTTCGCCCACAGCGCCGGGGTTCTAAGTCTATTTCCCTAAAATTCACAAAGTCTATGGAATAGCCTTGGGATGCTTGCAGTTCTTGTACCGTGTTCTCCCCTGAACGAGCCTGCGGCTCTGATTGTTCTGGTGGAATCACCCCAACGCTGCGGGCTAGCATCTGAGAAAATTTTAAATGTGGCCTCAGTGCTTCAATCTATTGAGTTGGGCTGTGGGGTGCTAACGGCGAACAATCAGAGCCGAAGGCTCGTGAGTGGTTAGTACGCCGCAGGCCAACGGCCGCACCAGAAAGAGTCATCCCTCGATTTTTTTCTAGCTTCGACTATTCTTCTGCTTGCTGGTGAAGTTCGATCCCTAATGCGAATTTCCTTGTATTGGTATAGTCTTGGTTTCTTTCGACATAACAATAATTTCTACGCCAGTAATCCGGAGCACGAATTTCAATGAAACCGACTCGCTTTTATTCCCTAGTCCTATTCATCGCTGTGAGCTTTCTCAGCGTCGAGTTGACCGCGCAGGCGCGTTTCTATCCTGCCGCGCGCAGTGGTGGAAACTACATGCACAACTTCTATTTTCCGCCTTCGCCTAGTGCGACACCCTGGGCGCCGGACTGGTCGCCCGATGGCGAGTGGATAGCGGTATCGATGCAGGGAAGCATATGGAAGGTGGATCTGAATACTGGCGGAGCCTATGAGCTCACCTATAATGAGGCCTATCACTCCTCGCCGGATTGGTCGCCAGATGGACAATGGATTATCTACACGGCGGACTATGAGCATCAGCGCATACAGCTCGAAATTTTGAATACCCAGACCGGTGAGTCTCACATGCTGACCGACGATCAGGCTGTCTATACCGACCCGGTGTTCTCGCCGGACGGGTCTAAGGTTGCGTACGTGTCTACAAATCCCAGCGGCTACTTCAACGTGTACGTTAGAGGGATCTCGAATGGGCAATGGGTGGGGGAGCCGATCGCCGTTAGTCGCGATAATGAATACGGTAGCAATCGTCTCTACTTCGGTAGTGGCGATATGCATATCACGCCGGCCTGGTTGCCCGGCGGCAATGAATTGTTAATAGTGTCGAACAGGAGTGTTCCTCTTGGTTCGGGGAATGTTCTGCGCGTGCCAGCAGTAGAAGATGGAATCTTGCAGGCCACTACGGTGCTTGCCGAACAGACGCTGTATCGCACCAGGCCAGATGTCTCTATAGACGGGCGTCGTTTCGTCTACACATCGACTAGCGGCTCGGCCGACCAATTCAACAATCTCTATGTGCAGCCAACGCAGGGTGGCGAGCCCTATAAGATGACGTTCTTCGAGCACGATGCCTTTCACCCGCGTTGGTCGCCAGACGGTGAGTGGATAGCGTTTATCTCTAACGAGGGTGGACTGCCGCAATTGCAGCTACTCGAGACCTACGGTGGCAAGCTTGTTCGTGTGCCAATGAGCGAGTTGCATTTCAAACGTCCTATGGGTTATTTAAAGGTGCGTGTCGTCGATGAGGGCGGTGATCTTACTCATAACCGTATTCATCTACAGGCAGCAGACGGTAAGTTCTATACCCCCAACGATGCCTATGCTCGCGCTGGCACTAGAGGAGATCAGATCTTTCACAATGCCGGTGAGTTCACGCTTACTCTTCCCGTGGGTGAGGCCTCGCTGAATGTGGTTAAGGGTTTCGAGTATCTGCCTCAGAGCCTTGAGGTGGATATCGAAGAGGGAGCAGTCGCGCAGCTGACCGTCGAGTTGGAGCAGATGACCGATATGGGCGCCAAAGGTTGGTACAGTGCCTCGACTCACGTACATGCTAACTACGGTGGCAACCTGCACAATACCCTAGAGAACCTGATGATGATGTCGCGCTCCGAAGACCAGGATCTGGTGCTGGAGCAGGTGGCAAACAAGGACAATCGCATCCTCGACTATCAGTTCTTCGTGCCGGGTGGCGGGCAACACCCGATCTCTGAAAAAGATCAGATCGTAGTAGTAGGTCAGGAGTATAGGCCGCCGTTCTATGGTCACGTCTTCATGTTTGGTATGCGCGAGCACTTGATCTCGCCCTTCGTGACCGGTTACGAGGGGACGGCGGTAGAGAGCCTCTATCCCAGTAATACCGATATGTTCCTCAAGGCGAAGGCTCAGGGAGCTATTACGGGTTATGTACATCCCTATCTGGGAGAGTCAGATCCGCTGGAAGGCAATCTGGGCGGAGGCAAGGGCTTCATGGTCGATGCGGCGCTGGGCACCACCGATGCTCTGGAGTGGTCAGACTCCGCTACCTCGGGTTTCTACCCGCTGTACGCGGTATGGAACAACGGGCTGCGGGTCACCGCAACAGGTGGAGAAGACTCCATATCCTCGCTGCATCGCAGCAAACTGCTTGGCTCCTACCGCACCTATGTCTACACGGGAAATCTGGGTCTCAACATGGATGCCTGGTTCACCGGATTGAAGCGTGGTCGAGCCTTCGTCAGCTCCGGTCCCTTGTTGGAGATGCAGGTGGGCACGTCTCTACCTGGAGATACCGTGCAGCTACCGCCCGGTGGTGGCGAGGTGACCATCACCGGTCAACTGCGATCGATTACGGAGCTGGAAGAGCTTGCTCTGGTTTGCAACGGCGAGTTAGTGCAAACATTTCCGCTGCGCAGAATTGACAACAGTCTGGATATCGACTTCGATCATTCCATAGAGCGCAGTGGTTGGTGCCATCTGCGTACGGAGGGTGATTCAGATAAACGATTTCCTCTGGATGTAGGCTATGCCCAGGCATTCACCAATCCGATCTGGTTTCAGGTAGGCGACGAGCCGATTCGCAATCCGCAGTCGGTTGACTATGCGATACGCTGGATCGACAAGCTGCAGGAACTGGCCGATGCCTGGCCAGGATGGCGCTCTGAGCCGGAGAAGGCACATGTGTTTGGGCAGTTTGAGCAGGCGCGTCAGGTCTATCGCAGTAAACTTAATTAGAGGCTGGCAGCTTTGGCGCCTCGTCTACGGAGCCAGATCTTTAATCTGCTAACCCGGCAATGGTGAAGTCAATCGAGACCAATTCATTGGAGTAATTGATGAAGGCGCGGGGCAGATCGTCGAATATTGACGCTCTCTGTGTTGGGGTGTAGATGCGCCGGCAATTGTTCGGGGTCCCAGCCCCGGGTTTAGTGTCGAGCTTGCCTCTACGTTTTCCTCTACGCTTGCCTGTCCCTAGGTGAGAATGGCCATCAACGCCGCTGTCAAAATGCTAGCAAAGGGGCGTTGGAAGGGCGCAATCGCTTTAGAGGAGCCTGCTTTGCTGAGCTTTATCGGGCGCGCCGGGAGTCATTGGTGCCGCATATTAACAATTGGGGTGAGGGTGATTTTTTGCTAAGCTCAACCCTCTTAAAATGTCGACAAAACTAAATGTAGAAGGGTGTGATGGATCTCTCTTGGATGGCTTGGACGCAGCCTACGGCAATATTCTTTGCGGTGATTGCCGCTGCGCTTATCGTAATGTCTGTCTGGGAGTATTTCAGTCCGGGTGGAGCCCCTCGAGTTGGCATTCTTCGCTTTGAAACTACGCGAGGAGACAGGCTATTCGTCTCCTTGTTAGGTAGTGCGTTTATCTCCATGGCATGGTTAGCACTGGTCGGCTTGAATCTGTGGTGGGGCCTTGCAGCCTGCGTGGTCTTTGCAGTGCTGGTTTTCCTGTTCGTCTAGACTACTAATAATTTGTATTGCGTCGCGTCTCGATCGCGGCTGACATTGACTAGAAGGGGTTTGGCATGATTGTTCGTGATTTATGGTTTCCAAAAACGCTGCTCAGTACTGCTGTATTTCTCAGTACGCTAGGGACAAGCTCTGCGGATGTGGAGGATGCACAGAGGTGGCTTCCCGAGTTTCAGCCCTCTACCCTGACGAGTGAGCAGCAGCTAGCAGAGATGCAGTGGTTTATCGATGCAGCTAGGCCCTTCGCCGGCATGGAAATCAAGGTGGTTTCTGAAACCATTACGACCCATGAGTATGAGGCACAGGTGCTGGCACAGGCGTTTACTGAGATTACCGGAATTCAGGTGACTCACGATCTGATCGGCGAGGGAGACGTTGTCGAGAAACTGCAGACTCAGATGCAATCCGGTGAAAACATCTACGATGCCTATGTGAACGACTCAGACCTCATCGGTACACATTTTCGCTATCAGCAGGTCCGAAACCTAACTGACTGGATGGCAGTTGAGGCGAGCGACGTGACATCTCCTACTTTGGATCTGGAAGATTTTATCGGTCTTTCTTTTACTACCGGGCCAGATGGCAAGGTCTATCAGTTGCCCGATCAGCAGTTTGCAAACCTCTACTGGTTTCGCTACGACTGGTTCACCGACCCAGATCTCAAGCAACAGTTCGTTGACAAATACGGTTATGAACTGGGTGTTCCAGTAAACTGGTCTGCCTATGAGGATATCGCCGAGTTTTTTAGCAACGATGTGGGTGAGATAGACGGCCAGAAAGTTTATGGCCATATGGACTATGGTAAGAAAGACCCATCTTTGGGTTGGCGCTTTACCGATGCCTGGCTGTCTATGGCAGGGGCGGGCGACAAGGGTAGTCCTAACGGCCTTCCTGTGGATGAATGGGGGCTGCGTGTAGATGGATGCCGACCTGTCGGCTCAACAGTTGAACGCGGTGGCGCGACAGACGGTCCTGCAGCCGTCTATTCGGTGACTAAATACGTGGACTGGTTGCAGCGCTATGCGCCACCTGAGGCTGCAGGCATGGTCTTCAGTGAGGCAGGACCAGTACCTGCTCAGGGCAATATCGCGCAACAAATCTTCTGGTATACGACGTTTACTGCCGACATGGTAGTACCAGGCCTGCCGGTTATGAATGACGACGGCACGCCGAAATGGCGTATGGCGCCCTCACCTCATGGGGCTTACTGGGAAGAGGGGCAGAAGTTGGGCTATCAGGACACGGGCTCATGGACGCTGATGAAGTCGACGCCAGTAGACAGGGCCAAGGCAGCCTGGCTCTATGCGCAGTTTGTTACCTCGAAGACTGTCTCGCTGAAGAAGAGCCATATAGGCCTGACTATTATTCGTGATTCCGATATTCGTCATGAGAGTTTTAGCGAGCGCTCAGTAGAGCTCGGTGGTCTTGTCGAATTCTATAGGTCGCCGGCAAGAGTGCAGTGGACGCCTACGGGAACAAACGTACCTGACTATCCGAGACTCGCTCAACTGTGGTGGCAGAATATTGGTGATGCCTCCTCCGGTGCCAAGACTCCACAGGAGGCGATGACAGCACTTGCCGTAGCGCAAGAGCGCCTGATGCAGAGATTAGAGAGAGCCGGTGTGTTGGGTGAGTGCGGACCAAAACTGAATGAGCCTCAGAGCAGAGAATATTGGCTGAGCCAGCCCGGTGCACCAAAGCCGAAGCTGGCGAATGAAAAGCCACAGGGCATTACCGTGGATTACGATGAACTAGTCAGCTCGTGGCAATAGACTGCTGCTGAATAAAATTAGAATCAGAATCGTTTGTAGGAGTGTTTCGTATGGGGTCGGATAAAAGCAAGCTAACGGGGCTGACATTCGCTCTGGTCTCTCTCTTTTCATTCTCGGCACAGGCTGTCGCGCAAGTACCGGCGGCCACAATAAGCGGTCCGATTCCTGCGGATGAGGCTGGGAGTGGGACTCTTAATACCATCTACAGCGCGAGTGCGATCGAGCTTGCGGATGCCGGTTATATAGAAGAAGAGTACTTCATAGAAGGCAGAGCGAATCGCTATAGCAATCCCGAGCTCGAAACGGCAGCCATCGTTGACAGTGATCATCGCTATAAGACGCGCCTCGTCCTACGCAGGCCAGAGCCTTCTGCGTTCAATGGCATCGTCGTCGTCGAATGGATCAATGTGACTGGCGGCCCGGACAAAGACATCGACTGGTGGCAGTCGGGTAGCCATTTCATCCGCAATGGCTATGCCTACGTGGTTGTTTCAGCGCAGCAAATGGGCATCGATACCATGAAGGCCTGGAGCGCGCAGCGTTATGATTCTCTAGACGTGACTCACGACGGCATGGCAATTCGGGACGAGCTCTCTTTTGATATTTTTTCAGCGGTAGGCAAGGCTATAAATCGAGTAGGCGAATCCACCGCAGCCGGTGAAGTGGATATTCTGGCTGGATTGAAGGCCGAGCAGATTATAGCTACCGGCCATTCTCAATCGGCAAGCCGTCTCGCGACCTATCTCAATAATATACATCCGCTGGAACCTGTTTTCGACGGTGTCATGGTTCACGGCGGCGGCGGTCGCATCCGTGACGACCAGCCGGTCAAGATCTTCAAGATAATGGCAGAGACCGATATGCTGCGCCGTGCGGCTAGTCCGCAGCCAGATACCGACACGTTTCGGCAATGGGAAGTAGCTGGCAGCTCTCATGTGGATGTTCCCTTCGAGATCGAGTACGCCAGGGTTAGAAACTTGCGTGAAGGCGTCTCTACCGATAACGTCCAACCGCGAGATCAGGCCTGTGAGCTGCCACCCTATTCTCGCGTGCCTTTTCGCGATGTAATGAATGCGGCGTTTGAACATTTAGTGACTTGGATTCGCGACGACGTACCACCGCCGTCAGCAGATCCGTTGCGGCTAAAACGCATGATGCCGCAGGTAGAGTTTGCCCGTGATAAATACGGCAACGCCCTAGGTGGTATTCGTCTGGCTGAGCATGTTGTCGCCACGGCTAAAAATACGGGTATGAACAGCGGAAGTAATCGCTTTTGTTTTCTCTATGGGTCGCATCAACCCTTCGATCAGGCGACACTAGAAGCGCTGTACCCGACTCATCAAGCCTATGTGGGCGCAGTTAGGGAAGTGGTGGGGCAGAATCTTGCCGCTGGCTATATTTTGCCGCTGGCAGCACAGGAAACGATTCGCGAGGCCGAGGCATCGCAGATAGGGCGTTAGTAAGGAGCCTATTTACTGAGTTGAGCGCTTAGTACCTTAAGCCGCTCAGTCCACTGCTGCTTTATTTCCTCGCCGTAGTATTCGAGGGATTGGTCAATCTGCAGTGAAAGCCTGAGCTTGGTTTTCCCTTCCTGGGGATCGAGAGTCAGGCTTACCCTGCTCTTGTTCGCATTTTTCTTTGCGGTCTCTCTCCAGCTAAAACTCAAACGTTTGGGCCTGTCTATCTGCAGGTATTCTCCGTCGTACAGCACTTCCTTACCGTTGCGCTTGATAAGGTAATTGAAGGTGCCACCGGGCCGGACTTCGTTCTGCAGGTCAACCACCTTTTCATTGCCAAGGTGTTCGCCAAACATCCAGTTGCCGACGAAAGTAGGGATTAGCCAGCGATCAAAAATCTTCTCGGCGGGAGAGGCGATCGTCCTGCTCAGCGAAACACTGAATGTCTTGAATTTCGGCGCAGACTTGGAGACTGCGGCGCTGTCATCTTCGAACATGGAGAGTTGATCTGTAGTCATAGCATCTTTAGGGGTTTGCGGTCGCCGGCATTAAATGAGCTGGTAGGGCGCTGCGGCGAGAGCTTGTCTTCTGTCCGTAGTTCGCCGCCAGGTAGTCAAGAATAGAGTCTTCGATCTCTGCTTCCAATTCACCCAGGCCCTGGGAATCTTGCATCCATTGAATGCGGCTCTTCCATACCTCCCGGTT
The DNA here is from genome assembly GCA_943842505.1 of uncultured Pseudomonadales bacterium. Taxonomy (GTDB): domain Bacteria; phylum Pseudomonadota; class Gammaproteobacteria; order Pseudomonadales; family Pseudohongiellaceae; genus UBA9145. Next base: position 85,521 of record CALTDI010000008.1, read on the forward strand.
GCCAGAGTTCTGCACAATAATTTGACTGGAATGGCACTCGGTACAGGTGTCGCGGACCAACTGCCAGCCTTCTTCTTGAGCCAATGAGCCTGGCGCACCACTTTCCTGAGCGCTTAGGCTGCCTATTGAGCCCAGCAGCGGAATCGAAAGCATAGTTGCCGTCAGCCAAAGTAATTTCGATCTACTATTCATTTTTTCTGTGTCCAATATTACAACAACTTTAGTGCATGAGCTTAAACGACTTGTACGGCCACCCTATGACAGGCGTTGTTCAAGTAGCCCCTCGGGTTCCAGCCAGGTACAACCATGGGCTGCGAGCGGCCCTGAAGATCCATGGCGCGAGCCCAGACCTCGTAGTAGCCAGGTTCGGGAAACTGAACCCAGGTTTCCCAATTCTGCCAGGCCAATCTGTTCGCCGCACCTGCCAGCGCAGAAGGCAGCCAGGTGGCTCCGAAGTCGATGGAGATGAATACGCCAGCTACCTGGTTGTCGCCTGCCCAGGCGTGGCCTCGCACTACCATCCTCTCCCTAATATTCTGGGTAATACCCGATTGCGGGAAAGTAATCAGAGACTTCACCGGCATCGACTCGATTACGCGCATGTCCTCGTTCGCTACTCGCGCACCAGGTGCAACTGGAGACCTTGGTACCGAATAGGAAGGCGGAGACATCTTCTCGCCATCGTGAACCTGATTGCGGATATCGATTCGATTTAGCCATTTGCCTGAGACTGAGGCAGGCCAGCCTGCGCAGACTAGCCGCAGTGGATAGCCATTTTGCACAGGTATGTCTTCGCCATTCATAGCCCAGGCGATGAGTGATTCTCTCTCCAGCGCCTTTTCAATAGGCACGCCTCGAGATATGGAGTCCAGACTAGGGTCGCCGCTGAGGTGCGTATCGGCGCCATGGTAGCCAATGTATTCGGCGTCACCGAGTACGCCGCAATAATTAAGCACGTCGCGTAGCCGCACACCGGTGAAGGTAGGGCAGCCAACCGCGCCGGTAGTCCATTGATTGCCGCTCGCGCCCGGTACAAATTCACTACGACCGTTACCGCCACACTCTAACTGTAGCTGCAGAGTAACCGTTTCGAAGCGCTCACGAAGTTCTGCGATGGTAAACGTTGTTGGGTTATCAACAGATTCACCGCCTATCTCTAATTGCCAGGTATCCGCATTAATGTTCTCGGGTGCTACGCCGTTGTTGCGAACGAACATGCGGTTATTCGGTGTGATTTCATCGTCCAATAGGTGTGCGGGAGTCTCCGCGTTTATCGGGCGATCATTGAGTACTATCAGTCCGTCTTTGCCAGGTATCTGCAGGGCGCTGCCCTCAGCGGCGAATGCGGCAGGAATCAGACCCGCTGGCATAAATCGCGAAAAGGGGATAGTCATGCCCAAGGCAGTGCTCATGGCAATGAGCCCACTCTTTTTCAGAAAGCCACGTCGACTGACAGGATTGCTTTCCCGGCCCCATAGCGTTCTATCAGCCGCTATCGGGTCTTTGCTATAGAGCTCATTGATTCCCTGTACTTTTTTTCCTTTCATTCCTTGTACTTGCTTTTTACTCATAAGAGATCTCTCTGTCATTCAGCCTAGGGTGGTTTGGCCCACAATGGTTGGCTATTGTTCCTCGTCTGCTCGTGCACCGGCAAGTACGCCTGGAAGAGAATAGTTGCCTTCGTGACAAGCATATTCATACAGAACATCGTCTGTTAGGTTCATTGGCATCTCTGCCGAGAAGGGCTGGACGAAGGTAGCAGGGTCTTGTGCGGTAAAGCTGTAATTCATCACATTGTCTGAGACGCGTGTGAATCTTTCGGTGATTCTGAAATTTTCGGTTGAATTGCGGAATTTTTGATTGGGGTTAAATTTATCGGTTTCGACTACTAGCGTATCTCCCTCCCAGTGACCAATTGAGTCACCCATCCAGGGGCGAAGGGCATCGGGCAGCGGATCGGCTTCGATGCGAATTATGCGCGCATCATGCACCATCTCTACGAGTATCATCACATAGCCAGGTGATTGTACGATCTGATAATGGTTGTTGTACAAGATAGGTAGCATGGGTGGGCCGCTGCTAGAGCCAAATGACATTAAGCAGCGCTCCGCCAGAGGGCGGCTCTCCGGCCCGGCAAAAGGGCCGCGTTGTTCACGCAATTGTGCCTCTGCGCGCAGACGCTCCTCGGCGCTAGCCGTGTAGGCAGGCATGCGTCCATTCGGCGGATCGATTAGCAGCGAGCTGCGAAATTCGCCGTTATAGCGAGCTACCCGAGTGCCATCATCAAACCAGAAGTTGTTATAGCTGTCCGCGAGCTCGATTCTGTCCTTGGCAGGAGCCACTCGATCGGGATCGCTGGGCAGATCTTGCTCGGCGGTGTAGTCGGCCACTGCCTGCTCAAGTTGCAATGCCTCTTCCGAGCTTATTACCAGTTTGTCACCAAATTCTTCGGGCCTGATGAAGGGTGTGATTGTGTTGCTAGTCCACATACCCTGTAAATCGGGAGCACCATCCACCGTTCTGGGCGCCGTATAGCCAGACTCTTGGGCATTGCTGGAAAGAGGCAGCAGCATCAGGGAAGCGGCAACAAGGCTGGAATGTAGCAGTGCTAGCCGCAGTGTGGGCTGTCTGGCAGAGTGAGTCGAATTAGCTGTTATTTTCATTTTTTGCTCTTCATTCGGGCTTGATGAGTGAATTCGAGGCTGTAGCTGATTTGGCCGGTAACGTGACATTGAGGTTATCAAAAATGGTCAGGCAACTCCACGCGATTCCATGGATTTCCGGACATCTGCTCGCCGCTGCTTACAGTGGTTTGGTGAGTTTTAGCAGGAACCGATCTGTACTTCGGTTGAGCCGCGGATCGAAGATGCTGCGGCTATGATCGTCTCTGGGTTCGCGCAGGATCTCGCTGGATTCAACCCCGAATCCAGCCTGCAGTGCCAGTTCGATTGCCTGCTGGATTTCCATGCGGTGCATGTCGCGATTATCTCGACCCGCAACGCCAATATGGTCGGTGATACCAAGAACGCCGCCCGGCTTAAGCAGGGCCTTTAACTGCAATAGCATCTCCAGTGCGCGCTGGGAGTTGGGGTTGTAGTAGTCGTGTAGGGTCTGAGCCACAATCACGAAGTCCAGGGAGTTTTCTGCCAGGCCTATATCTGGCAGCGGTCTAACTATCTGTATGACGTTGTGCAGATTACCTTGTTCGATCTTGGCATTCAGTGCCTCCCCTTGCGTCATGTTCTGTCGGTCTTCTACGAAGCGCAAACCGCGCTCCGTATTCTGTGCATAGACAGTCCCGGTTTCGCCAACTGCCTTGGAGAGTATGAAAGTGTAGTAGCCGCCGGCGGCATAGAGGTCGAGTACCGTCATGCCGGATTCGACGCCGAGAAAATCCAATACCTGTACAGGCTTCCTGGCGCTATCTCTCGCGAAATCGGTGACTTCTCGGTCTGGTCCGTAAAGGGCGAGTTCCAGCGCGCTGGTATCCAGTCCTTGAGAAAGACTCGGTGAGGCAAGGCCTAGTGATAGCATTAGCTGACAAAGCGTTAGTAATAATCTCTTCATCCTGGGGCTCTAATCTCTTGTCTTGTCGTAAGGATAATGAGAATAACAGAATGGCGGTATCTCTCTACTGTTTCTATCGGATCCTATTCTCGCCTCAACGGTTGCCTCAGCTTAAGCTCCTCGGTCTTTGCTGCACAGGCAGTGTATTGTTGGAGTGCTACAATGCGGAAGTTAACCAGATTAAACACCCAGACTCTGTTCAGGGTAGAAGGCTAGGAGAGAAACTACGATGCGCACTAACCCATTGATCCCAGCGGTGGCAACACTCACCGTCCTTCATTCTAACTAGCCTGACTCAGCTGGCCTTGGCGCAAGGATGATGCGCGGCCGCGCGCACGAGAGGCGGGTGTCATAGTTGGAGTCTTTCAGCCTGGCGAGTTGAACGCGATTACCGATGTTGAGGGTGTGAGAGTGGGCCATACGACCCTCATCGAGGGTGATGATGTTCGCACGGGTGTGACGGCGATAATCCCGGCGCCCGGCAACCTGTATACAAACCCCATTCCTGCCTGGATACACACCGGAAACGGCTACGGCAAAATGGTTGGAGAGACGCAGGTACGTGAGTTCGGTGAAATAGAAACGCCGATTCTCTTAACTTGTACGCTTTGCGTGTGGAGCGCCGCGAACGCCCTTAAACAATGGATGTATGAGCAGCCCGGAATGGGACAGCACACCTTGAATCCTATCGTCGGCGAGACGAATGACAGCCGCGTTAACAATATGTGGGCCGACCCAATTCAGAAAGAGCAGGTCTATGCCGCTTTGGATAATGCGCGCAGTGGCCCGGTCGCCGAAGGCAGTGTCGGCGCCGGGACCGGCACCCAGGCCTTCGGCTGGAAAGGGGGTATTGGCACCAGTTCCCGAGTGCTACCCGATGAACTGGGTGGCTATACTATAGGTGTATTAGTGCAGACTAATTATGGTGGAGCGCTTTCGATCAATGGCGCTCCTGTTGGGCGAGAACTGGGCAGCTATACCTATCGCGATTTTCTCGAGCCGGTTGAGGATTCTGACAAGGAGGATGGCTCGATCATGATGGTCGTTGCCACTGACGCTCCACTGACTGCACGAAATCTCGATCGCGTGGCTCGCAGGGCGCTGATGGGGCTGGCGCGAACAGGTTCCTTTGCCAGCAATGGATCTGGCGATTACGTGATCGCCTTCTCGACTCATCCCGGTGTGCGTAAACCCAGAGTTAGCGATACACCCGTACCTCTTGAGGTGCTGGTAAACGAATCGATGACGCCACTGTTTGCAGCTACCGCCGAGGCAACGGAAGAAGCCATATACAACGCGATCTTCAAGGCCACTACCGTTAGTAGTTCCCGCGGAGAGCTTCGTGCAATTCCTATAGCAGATCTAATGCGTATTCTGGAAAAATACCAGTCTTTGCATTGGGATCAGTCAATAGGTAGGTAGATGCTAGCTAGAGCCTATAGATCAAGCAATTAGCGGGATCGGGCGGGCTGTGCTAGCTAGTTTAGGGTCTAGGCACTGAGTCCAATGCCGCGCGCCATCAGAAGTGCCAACACGGGAATTATAAGCAGAAGAACGAGTTCGAATTTAAGCAGTAATCTGAGATAGGAAGGCACCGCGACGATCTCCTCGTAGGACTTTCGATGCTTAAGGAAGAATGCTGCAGGGGCAATCGCGCAAAGTACCATCAGCAGGAACAGGCCGAGCTTTGCGTGAAAGATAGGATTGCTTGAATAAAATTCAGCAGGCTTTCCAACCCATAGCCAGAGTGTCAGTCCTATACCGAATACGAGCAGCGCGCTGATGCCGCATACGGCATCCACCTTCGCCAGGTTGCGCGCATCTTCGCCGCTGATCTGTGGCTTGATTGCCATGTTTTCTACAACGAGCGCCCCTGCAAAAAAAAAGATGGCGACAAAGTGAGATAGTCTAAATAGTTCGTAGTACATACTGATAATGATACTGGATTTAGCGGTTTTGGGCTCATTTTAATGCGACCCAGAGCAAAATCCTGCTATGCTCGGAGCTGTTAATAATAATAAGAACAAACCAACTGGAGGCACCATGGCTGCTGATATAAGCTCCACATCCGAGACCGATCCAAAGAGCCAGACTCATGTCGAAGCCAGTATGCGCAAGGTCGCGTTGACGGCATTGGCGGGGACTAGCATCGAATGGTATGACTTTTTCCTCTACGCGACGGCTGCAGCCTTAGTATTTCCTTCTGCCTTCTTTCCAGACAGCACGCCGACGGTAGGTCTCATTCTTTCTTTCGGTACCTTCGCCTTCGGTTTTATAGCGCGTCCTCTGGGCGGCATTCTCTTTGGTCATTTTGGCGATCGTATCGGACGCAAGCGCACACTCGTTGTCGCGCTGATGATGATGGGCATCGCCTCGACATTGATTGGTCTTCTGCCCACTTTCGCAACCATCGGGGTGGCGGCGCCAATTTTACTAAGCCTGCTTCGATTCACCCAGGGCCTTGCCATAGGCGGGCAATGGGGCGGAGCCATGTTGCTGGTGACCGAGAGTGCTCCGGCAGATAAGCGAGGCTACTATGGCGCCTATGCACAGGCGGGTGCTCCCGCAGGTGTGATCCTGGCCAATGTGGCATTTATGATTATTAGTTATTCGGTATCGGAAGATGCGTTCATGCAGTGGGGTTGGCGCATACCTTTCATCTCCAGCGTCGTGCTGATTTGGATCAGTATGTATGTGCAGCTGCATATGGAGGACACCGATGCCTTTAAGGAATTACAGGAACTTCAGGAGAAGAAACACGCCGAAGCAGCGGGACCTGCCGTCGTAAGACGTTCGCCCGTATTAGAGGCAATTGCCAAATACCCGAAACGGATCGCCTTGGCTGCGGGTGCGTTTCTGTCTATTCAAGTCGCGTTCTATATTTTGATCGGCTTCGTGTTGGCATATGGCACCGATGCAGAGGGTGCGGGGATGACCAGGAATGAAATGTTGTTCGCGGTATTGCTGGCTTCGGTACTTCAAATTCCAGCGCAGTTTCTGGCGGCTTCTTACTCTGATAGAAACGGCCGTCGCGGTATATTCATGCTAGGAGCGATCCTAACTGGCGTATGGGCATTTGCCCTGTTCCCACTTATAGATACCGGTAACTTTTGGCTGATTGTAGTGGCGGTAAGTGGTGGCCTAATGTTTCTTGGTATGATGTATGGACCTCAGGCGGCGTTCTTTACCGAACTGTTTAGCACCGAAGTTCGATACTCGGGAGCTTCTCTGGGGTATCAGGTTGGAGCGATCTTAGGTGGAGCTTTCGCTCCAACCATAGCAACCATTCTGTGGACAGAATACGACATCGTGTGGGTGTCTGTTTATATAGCGATCGCATCACTACTGTCTCTGCTTTCCGTTGTGATGCTAACCGAAACCTACAAGACCAGCCTGCATGATACAGATTAGATAGACCTGCCTGCACAGGTCGCAATGGTTGGCCCTAGTATTCGGCTTCATTAGCTCTCTGCGCTGATGGGGCCGAGAGAATTATCTTGCATCACTTCATAGGTATCGATATGGCAAGAGTTAACTCCCTGCTTCTACTCACATTATTGTCTTTAAACTCGCCGGTTCTTGCCGCTCCCCCCACTGGTCTGGAGCGGGGCATGCCGGATGATCTGGGTTTCTCATCGCAAAGACTCGCGCTGGTGCATGAGATGTTATTGCAGCATGTGGAAGATGGGCGTGTCGCGGGCCTCGTGGCTGGGGTAGCTCGCCATGGTGAGGTCGTCTATCTGGAAAGCATGGGCTGGAATAACATCGAGCAAGAAAACCCGATGTTGGAGGACTCGATCTTTCAGATCCGCTCTATGAGTAAGCCGATCACGGCGGTGGCCGCGATGCAGTTGATTGAGCAGGGCAAGATGAATCTGCAAGATCCTGTCTCGAAATTTATTCCCAGTTTCGGAAACGCCCGGGTCTTTATAGATCCCGATGCAGCCGACTTTTCTGAAACTCGCGCAAGTACCCAGGAGATGACTATAGAAGATTTGCTGCTCAATACGGCAGGCCTCAGCCATAGGTTTGGCGCTCTCTATAGGCAGAACGAGGTACGCTCCCGGGGCGATTCCCTGGAGCAATTGGTCGAGAAGGTAGCCGCGGTTCCGCTACTTAGCGACCCGGGTGAACAGTGGGTCTACAGTATTTCCATAACGGTGTTGGGGCGAATAATCGAGATAGTGTCTGGTCAGAACTTCGATGACTACCTGAATAAGCAGGTCTTAGGACCACTGCAGATGGATGACACGGCCTTCTATGTGAGTGCGGCGAAAGCGCAGAGATTGGCTCGAGCCTACCGGGTCTCGCCCGAAGACAGAAGCCTAAGTATGCTGCCGCCGATGGCTATCCCCATCACCCAAGATCCACCGCTGCTAGAAGGGGCGGCGGGTATCGTCAGCACGGTGCCCGATTATCTGCGTTTCCTTCAGGCCTTGCTCAACGGTGGCGAACTCGAGGGGCAGCGAATCCTGGAGCAAGCAACAGTAGAAACGATGACGCGCAATCATATATCGGCTGCGCTAATGCCCTTCGGTACAAATCCGAATAACCCCATGCTCGATCGAGGTTGGGGCTATGGTATGGCCGTGGTAGTAGATGCTACCAAGAGTTCCTACGGCACAAATAACGGCGAGTTTGGCTGGAGTGGTTCGCTGGGTACTTTCTCCTGGGCAGACCCTGTCTCTGGCACCAGTGTCGTGATAATGCTGCAAGTCCAGCCAGCGGGCGCTTATGCTATAGCAGAAAAATTTAAGGCGATGGTGTATCAGAGCATGATCGACTAGGGCGGCGAGGCTATTCTATTTATGCCTGCGGAATATTCTCTCACAAGCATAGAAGCCACCGCTAATTGCTACCCCATGGCGTTTTCATATATGGGTCCGCAGCGTTCCTAGCATCTGGGCAAATCGTTCCAGCACAGACCTTTCCTTGAGGTCGCGAAATTCACCAGCGTTGAAGAAGGTGCCAAAGCAGTCCACACAGGCTTCATACTTGATATGAAACTGGTCTTTGTCGACCATGGGTAGCATAGGTCGACTACACTTTGGGCATTGAATCTTTTGCATATCTCGATAACTCTCACCAACTTGTTCATCGCCAATATCGATAGATTCAGAGCCCTTAATTTTGACCAGATCATCCTTCTCGAGCATGTCGAACCAGAGTCCTTTGCACCCTGTACATCTGTCGACTTCAATATCGTTAAAGGAAACCGTTTCAAACTCGGCGCTACATTTAGGACAATTCATGATCGTTAACTCCTCAGGTTCTATGTTGAGAGTACGTTGAAAAACTGCCACAAAGCAATAAAATTGATTGTAGACGTTTGGGCAAGACAGCACAGAAAGGCGGCTTGGAAAGGATGGGCACCTGCACTGCTTTCTGAAGGCTTCGCTGGGCGTGGCTGCTCATTAGGTGGGTTCGATGGAGTGCGATCGGGCTTAAGTTCTCGACTGTCGCCTTTTGGATTTTCCAGACTTGCCAGCAGGGTGTTATCCAATTCCCAAGCCTGATCTTTCTGCTATCAATCTGCTTCAGCCGGAGTAAAATAGGCCTGCAATTCCTATCTAAAATTTTCCAAAGAAGACCATGCCATGAAACTAGCAATACTCTCCTGTAGCCCCGATGCCTACAGCACTCGCCGACTGAAAGAAGCTGCTAAGAATCGCGATCATGAGGTAAAGATTCTGAATACTCTTAAGTTTGCCATTGACCTGCAAAAAGGCGTTCCAGATATTTACTACCGGCAGGAACCTCTTGCCCATTACGATGCGGTATTGCCAAGAATAGGTGCCTCAATTACCTACTATGGCACTGCGGTAGTGAGGCAGTTTCAGGAGATGGATGTATTCTGTGCTAACACCGCACACGGCATCACTAATTCGCGCGACAAGCTGCGCAGTCTGCAAATACTAAGTCGCCATCATATTGGTATCCCAAGAACTACATTCGTTCGTGAGAAGAAAGATGTGATCCCAGCGATAGAGCGCGTAGGTGGGGCACCTGTAGTGATTAAACTGATCGAGGGCACACAGGGTATAGGCGTGCTGCTCGCTGACACCATGAAGCAGGCAGAGTCAATTATCGAGCTACTGCAAAGCCAGAAGCAGAATGTGCTCATACAAAAGTTTGTGGCGGAGAGTAAAGGTAAGGATATTCGTGCATTCGTAGTCGGGGACCGAGTAGTTGCTGCCATGCGACGAGTGGCCCAGGGTCAGGAATTCAGAAGCAATGTACATCGAGGAGGTATAGCCGAAGCCGTTGAGCTCGATGAGCAATATCGGGAGACAGCTGTTAGGGCGGCACAGATTTTGGGACTACAGGTCGCTGGTGTAGATATGCTCGAAGGTAAAGACGGGCCTCAGATCATGGAAGTAAATTCATCTCCAGGCCTCGAGGGGATTGAAACATGTACGGGCTTGGATATCGCTGGAGCCGTTATTGACTATATTGCCGCTCAGGTAGACTTTCCAGAGATTGATCTTCGCCAACGCTTAACTGTCAGTAAAGGTTATGGTGTTACTGAAATCTATGTGCCAGAGGGATCGAATTTCGTCGGCACTACCATTCGAGAAACCAAGCTCTCTGAAATGGATATTAATGTACTCACGCTCTATCGCGGCAATAAGGTGATCCCAAATCCTCGCTCAGATAGGGTTCTGGAACCAGATGACAAGCTGCTTTGCTTCGGTAAACTTGAGTCCATGCGAGGAATGATTCCAAAGAAGACGCGCCAGCGACGACGGCCGGATGTGCAAGATTTGGTGTCTGAAGAGCTGGGTAGTCAGCAAGACAAGAAATAGTAGATAGAATCTGTCGTCTGCCGTGGTGTATGGGGAGTCATCTTCTAGTGGCGGGAATTAGCTTTTGTAAATGTAATAATTTGAGGTTCAGACTATGTGGTTAGCAACTAGCTGTGATTTTGAGTTCGAGATTACGGTGCCTACACCCTTTATCCTGATGCTGCGTCCGCGCAGCGGAGCGCAGCAGTGGATTAGTCGCGAGGAATACAAGTTAACGCCTAGTATTCCGGTTACTGAATTTACAGATTATTACGGAAACCTCTGCCAGAGGTTAGTAGCCCCACCCGGACATTTTGCCATTCATACAGCGGCAGAAGTGATGACCACAGATGTCGTTGATAGAGCGCCAGGTGCTCCGTTTGTTGATATCGACTTTCTACCCAACGAGGTGTTGATCTTTCTTCTGCCCAGTAGATATTGTGAGTCCGAGAGCTTTAACCAGATGGCTGTAGAAATTACCGAAGGAAAGCTGTTGGGTTATGATCAGGTGGAAGCAATAGAGGACTGGCTGCGTGAGAGGATTAGCTATGTCCCCGGCAGCAGCGACAATCCAATCTCAGCCGTAGAGGTAAATCAGAAGCAGACGGGTGTCTGTCGGGATCTGGCCCACTTGGGCATCGCTCTATGTCGAGCGATTAGCATTCCTGCCCGGCTGGTAGTGGGCTATAACTATGGGCTGGTGCCTATGGACATGCATGCCTGGTTTGAAGCATTCGTGGGTGGGCGCTGGTATGCCTTTGATGCTACACAGGAAAAGATTACGGCGGGGTATGTGGCTATTGGGTTTGGCAGAGATGCTGCAGACGTCGCAGTCTATAATCAATTCGGCCCCTCTGTTTACCCAATCTCGCAAGAAGTCACCGTGGAGCTGCTCGAAGCGAAGGAGTAGAGACGCTTATTTTCGTTGCCTTTCAGTAGGGCTTTGATCTTGTCGCTGAGTGTGTCGTGCTCCAGGTCACTAAATTTTTCTTTATCCAGAAAAACCCTATCGCGACTAGGGCAAGACTCCATCCATATACGGGTCTGATTTGGGTCAACGATCTTGTTCATATCCATATTGCAATGCGGGCACTGAATATCTTCGACTTTGTCGAATTTCTTACCGATAGTTGGCGAGCCTATATCGAGAAAAGTCTCGATCATCCACTCTCCTCGTATTTTTTCTAACATGAAACATTGAATCAGTAAGCCGTAACAACTACGGCAACGCTTAAGGCTGATATCGTCGCCATGAGTCTTGATTTCTAATTCTCGAGCACATTTTGGGCAGTCCATCTCAATCTCCAATAGCGCGAAAACAATGCAGCAAAGTCTTAGGGAAGATTGTCTAAATAGCAAGTGTTACAAACCAGGACTAAGGCTGGTTTAATCCAATATTTTCGCCTTGGGGCCCGTCAGTCAGCGCGCGTAAATAGGGAGCTTCTAGTAGAGCAAGATACTGGAATCAAAGCAGTTTTACAGTTAATCTTCGCGTACATAAACGGGCGGCATGAGTTCAAATTGTGTCAGTAGACGAGTTGGAATAATCTCATATGCAAGTAGAAGAACAGGTAGAAACAACACAGATGAAAGCATTGGGGTGGCGCGAATGGGTTCAACTTCCAGATTTGGTTGATGTTCCAATTAAAGCTAAGGTCGATACAGGCGCCAAGACTTCCTCCTTACATGCTTTTTTTATCGAGCCCTATATCAAGGATGGAAAGCCCTGGGTAAAATTTCTGTTGCACCCAAATCAGAATGACAACGATATCGAGGTGGAGTGCCATGCCGCCGTTTCTGATAGGCGAGAGGTTTCCGACTCTGGTGGGCACAAAGAAAAACGCTACGTGATCGAATCGTCGATAGTAATGGGTAAAGACGTGTTGATTGCCGAACTCACACTCACCGATAGAGACTCTATGAGTTTTAGGATGTTGTTAGGCCGGAACTTGCTTCGCGGGGCCTTTGTTGTGGATAGTGGCTCATCGTTCCTCATGGGAGGCAACTCCAAGCAAGCGTAGGTCAAAATCTAGCTAGACAATCGCCGGTTCCGTAGAGGGTTTCTCATCGGTTGCAGGGTCCATTTCATCCTGAAACACCTCAACTATCTCTTGCACGCTTTCCGCGTCTTTGAATTTTGCGATGTGAAATAGAGCTTCGCCTTCATTGACTAGCGGAATATTCGTGCGCCCGATAATGATTCCCTCACCGTTGGCAACTACAGTCTCTTCTGAAGAGCCGAACGGGTCGGATATGATGCCGAGTACCTCGTTAGATTCTACCTTCTCACCCAAGGATTTTGCTGCGCGAAGAATACCGCTCTTAGCAGCTCTGACCCAGTAACTGGAACGGGCGACGAAAGGGTCGATGTCTTTTCTGCGGGCTTTTACCTTGGGAATCATCTCTAACTCACGCATTACAGAGACGACACCATTGACACCTGCGCGAATGGCAACCTCGCTGAAACGCAGCGCTTCGCCAGCCTCATAGACGATAACAGGAATTTTTAATTTCGATGCGGCATCTCGTAGCGTGCCCTCTGCCACCGGTGTATTGACGATAACTGGCGCATTGAATGCTCTGGCCATACGGTCTATTTCTGGATTATCCAATTCGGCGCGTATCTGCGGAAAATTGTCTCGGTGTATCGCCGCCGTATGCAGGTCTATCCCGTGGCTGCACTTCGATACGATCTCGGTTAAGAACAGATGCGCCATGCGCGCAGCCAGCGAGCCTTTCTCAGAACCAGGGAAGGATCGATTCAGGTCGCGGCGGTCAGGCAGATAACGTGTCTGCGAGATGAAGCCGAGAATATTGACCACGGGAACGGCAACGATGGTACCGCGAACTTGCTTGAGCGATTTGCGGTTTAAAACACGACGAATGATTTCTACGCCATTGATCTCGTCGCCATGAATAGCGCCAGAGAGAAACAGGATTGGGCCAGGTTTCTTGCCGTGTATAACATACACGGGGCATGACATGGGATTGTGTGTGTACAGGGCCGGGATGGAAAGTTCGATTGCTTCCTGTGTGCCTGCCTTGATGGAAACATTACCTATGATGAAGGGTTCACGCATTTTTTAGCCTTTTGCTCGAGCCTTTGTTCTAGCTGTCTCAATAATTGTTTTCATGAAGGCGATTATTCCAGTGTGCGCCCTGCATTGCGGTGCTCTTCGACGGTCTCGAGAGTGCTTTCGTTGTATCCCAGCGTAAGATTCTCCACTAGTATCGTGATCAGCTTCCCCTGGGTAGTTCGCCGATATCGGATGAGCGCAAATGCAGGTCGCGTTGTGGGTAAGGTATTTCGATATTATGTTCGTGAAATTTGTCCCAGATGCGAAGAAGCAAATCACTTGTTACATTGGCGCGTCCATTCATTGGGTCATTAATCCAGTAGCGCAATTCCAAATTTACCGAACTGTCCCCGAATTCCTTCATCAGGCAGTTTGGCGCAGGGTCGTCTAATATTCGTGGGATCTCGGCTGCCGCTTCTTTACAGAGCGCGATAGCTTTGTGCACATCCGCTTTGTAGTGTACGCCTACAACCTGTCTCAAACGCAATAGGTTCTGCGAATGAGACCAGTTCTCCACCCGGTTGATAATAAGCTCTTCGTTGGGAATGAGGTGTTCGACCCCATCGCGAGTCGTTACCGATACATAGCGCGCGGTTAGTGCGTCGACTCGGCCGTAATAGTCCGCCACCACGATTACATCTCCTGGCTTTATCGACTTATCCATCAGTAGAATAAACCCGCTGATGAGATTGGCGAAGATTTTCTGTAGGCCAAAACCGATGCCGACACCTACGGCGCCGCCGACCACGGCGAATGCCGTCAGGTCTACGCCTACTATTGCCAAAGCCATGATAAAGGCAATTGCGCTTAGGGATATGCGCATAAATTTAATTGTCAGGACCTGAATCGAGGGAGAGAGATTGCGAGCAGATTTAAGCTTGCTCTCCGTAATTTGTCCGGCAACCGCCGATAGCCAAAGTAAAATGCCAAGAGTCACCAGTGCCTGAATAATGGTGAGTACGGATATAGTCGCCTGACCGAGAGAGAATGAGACTCCGTCCAGGAAAACGATCGTGGGCTCTAGAATGCCAAGGATATTCAGCGCTGCGATTAGCCATGCGCTAATGGCGATGGTGCGAGACCAGAAATGACTGCTAACCAGAATTGTCGCGCTTTCGATTATTACCCAGGCGGCTAACAAGCTGGTGGTGATAACTAATGATGTGTTTGTGATACCCCAGCTTTTAGTGACTAGAACTGAAGCCCATAGCAGGAGAAGCCAAATCCCCGGGAAGGATATATCCCGTGCCGATTGCCACAATCGGTCTACTATAGAGAACCGAGACTGTCTCTCAATAAGAATCTGAAACTGTTTTTGTAGGCTTGTGGCAAGGGGCCAGGCGATAGTTGCTGCTGCAAGAATAATCCCCAGACAGATCAGCGTGTCGAAAACAAACAAGTCGCTCTGCAGCCATTCCTGAAATCTATTCAGCCAAGCCGCCCAGGTGTCGGGATTAGTAATCTGATCGATAATAGGTTCGGTAGTGCTATCCACTATAACCACCCCTTCCGTCTAAACAGGATTAACTGCACTATAGCGGCTACCGCCATAAACCCCAGTACCAGAAAATAGCTAGGTCTAAAGCTTAGTTCTGGCATATATTCGAAATTCATTCCATACAGGCCAGCAACGAAGGTTAGAGGCACGAAAATGACGGTTATTACCGTTAATATCTGCATCACTTTGTTCAGCCGATGAGAGGATAGCGCAAGATAGCCATCGGATAGATCGGTCAATACATCGTAGTAGAGGCTAGCCAAACTCTGTGAGCGCTCGACCTGCTCATAGAAATCGACGATTTCATGAGTGAGCCCTTCTCTAAATTTTTCGGGCGGCTCCTCTTTTAAAGACACCGCTATCAGCTTGTGGTAATTGGTATTGCGTTTGAAATATCGCAAGCGCGACTTTAACTTCGTAATCTCCGAGAGCAGTTCATCGTTTGGCTTGTCATACATTTCTGTTTCCAGGCTATCCATGCGCGGCTCGAAGTCGATGAGAATTCGCACATAGCGACGGCAGAGATGATTTGCTAATTTCAAGGCGAGTGAGGCGGGTCCCTCAGTCATTAATTCTGGATCCTTCTCAATCTTTGCGGCTAGCCATTCGGCGCTTTCCGATACCTTCCGGTGGCGACTTATCAGTATGCGATCTTTCACGAATATCGAAAGTGGAAAGAACTCGAAATCCAGTGCCTGCTCGGTGTTTTCCAGGTCGCGGAGCATCAGAAACTCGTGCTCTGAATAGCTCTCTATTTTCGGTGGGTGGCGCTTTCTTAAGGCATCCTGAATTGCGAGTTGGTGTAGATCGAGACTCTCGAGGATTACTCTTTCTTCTCTTTCTTCATAATCCAGAAGATCTATCCAGATAATGGATTCGGGCTGTTCCTTCCATGCTGCAAGCAGTTCGATACCGCCAAACCGAGTGCTCTTAGAATTGGGATCAAAAAGTAGGCTTTGCATTTCCTGTAGTCCTTACATTGGTGGCCAATTGATGATCAGTTCACCCGGAAATGTATCGGGTGACGCTCAACGGCAAGACGCTGATGCTATGCCAGCAACACCCGCTAAAATCTGCGAAGTTAGTGTAGATTGTGATTGAGAATCGGCAAGAATGCTAGAGATAAAAAGGCTCTCAAAGCCTGCACAAAAGCCTGTAGCAGAGGGGGGTGGACTTGGAGGTCGCGTTCTAAGAGTGAATGGCTGAACCAGTCGTTATTTTCTCACCCAGGCACCAGACGCGTCTTGCAGATACTGCCCAGAAGGGGTGGCTTCGACCGCCTTCTCGAAGGCCAGAGCCGCAACCTGTTCGACGCTGATGCCATTCTGCCTAGCGATCTGTTGGTATAGCTCTCTCCGTTGCTGATTCACATCTGTGACCATGGCGACCACCTCGGCGGGAGCAGACTCTACAACCAAGCCTACAAAGCCATTGCGAAGCTCGCCCACGAGGCCCTCGGTTTTCGCTTCCTGCAATGTCAGCGCAAACCCGGCGGAGATCATGAGTGTGCAACAGAGTAAAAGTAATGCCTTGTTTATCACATGCTTCATAGCTGCTACTCCTTAGAACAATCCGCTATCCAGAGTGAAAATTCCGTCCAGTTCTTCTTCAACCTTAACGCGAATTTCGTGCTCGATTCTGACATTCAAGTTGATAGTGATGGGTTCATTGGGCACCGCGACCTGAATAGTTGGGGTGCATGCAGCGAGGTATAGAAGCACTAGCAATAAGCCGCCACGGTTACGCATTGTTCTTAAAGTGTTAGTTCTGTGCATTGTCTCTGTCCGCTTCAGTCCCATTCATTCTGGCTGTCAGTATATCAGCCAAATATGAATGGCTGCTTAAAATTTGTTAGTGCATCTGTTTAGACCGCAAGAGAAGTAATTAGTTAAGGCCGCTGCATAAAGCGCTCAAGTTCGTCTGTTATTACTCGGCTTGCCTGCAGGCTCTTGAGCAGGGACGGGATATTGTCTGTGATATTCACATTGAGATTAATTGCCTGGCCATTATTCATGTCCGGGTTGTATCCCCTAAGTTGTAAGGCTAACAAGAGCTCCCCCTCTTCATCATAGAACACCTCGGTGTTCATGGTTTGATATTGATAGTTCGAGAGTGCTTGATTGACCAGTCTTAGACTCTGGTTGCTGCTGGGTTGTGAGCTTGCTGGAGCATAACGAATATTACCCCCCGGGTTTACTGCCCCCACCAGACCCTTCTCGATGGTAATGTAATCGCCCGTGACGGTGAAGGGCAGATAGCCACTGACAAGTCCGTCGGCGTAGACGCCCGGATACTCTGCCAGATCCACAATAGACTCCACATTCAAGTCAGCAAGCACAATGTCGATCTGTTGGCGGGTTTCGTTAGGGTCATATTGCAGCGCGGCTATGCTTAGCGAGCCGCCGAGTACCGCGGTTGTGAAGTCGTCTATCTGCAATTCGCCCGTTAGGCTGTCGTATCGGTACTGCCATGAGCTATCTTCGAGCGGCAGACCAACGTCAAGGCGCTCTAGCGAGGCTCTTGCCGGATTTGTAATCTTCATTCCCAGAGGCGTCGTTGCCTCGGCAAACAGGTCGGTGCTCAAGTCGACGAAGAAATAATCCTGAAAGTAGCCACTTAACCCATCTAGTTTTAAGGCTATAGGGCCGCCAAAGCGCCATGACTCATCTACTTGTTTGCTCCAGGAGATATTCGCCAGGCCTTCAACCGCGCCGGCCACAATATCGGCATCGAAGTCTTGCAAGGCAAAAAGTGAGGTCAGTGGCGCTGCATCGGAGAAATCATATGCCGCTATCTGCAGCATGGCATCGCCTGTGTCCCTAAGGAAGAAGTGTTGCAACCCAACCCCCAAACGCAGGCTTTGGTTTATATCAAGTTCCAGAATTCCAGTAAGAATGTCCTCCTCCAGCTGCACTTTGCCGGAAAACGCAGGGCTAATGAGATCGGCGTAACTATTGCCTAGCTGGAACTCGCTGCTGCTGAAGTTGAATCCTCCGCTGATGAAATCGCCTACACGCAGCTCAACTTCGTTCATCTGCAAATTGCTGCTGATGCTTAGGCCTGTGTTATCTGTAGACGAATTTATGGCAGGAATCGCAATTTGCACCAGGTCTGTAGCGACGCGCATTTCTTCGTTGGAGTAGTTGAAGCGCAGGGCAGCCGACAGGCTTAGCTCCTCGCCAGAATACTCGTCATAGCGCCAACTGAGCAGATTGCTCTGCCAGTCACTCTGAATGTTGCAGCTACTTACAGAGGTACACTGCAGTGCGGTGTTATCGAGCTTGGTTTGGGCGTTGATATGGGCATCCTCAAGTGACCAGCTGCCAATGCCAACTAGGGAGCTTAGTTCGAACTGAAACTCGCCACTTAAATCAGCAATGCTGCCGACTATGTCTAGTGGGAGCTGCAGTTGCATGTCAGCGGAGCCTAACTGCGACTCTTGGTTCACAAGGAGCTGGGAGTTTGGGCTATCAAGCCTGATGCTGATATTTGCGAAGCTAGGATCGTCGAAGATCTGTCGTACTTCGAAGTTGCCCTGCAGGGATAGGCGTTCATTGAGAAAGATGGTATCTGCGGGAAGATATTGAGCTAGCTGTTCTCGAAATGACTGAACTGTCAGGGTGCCTGTCAAGGCGACGCCCGTATCCGTGTCGCGGGCCTTCAGGCCGATGTTGGCATCTGCTGCCAACTCACCCGCTAGCAGCACTTTGGATACAACATCCAGGTTTGTGGGGCTGCTGCGTCGAATGTCGAACTCGATAGCGGTATTGGGCACTGCGCGCAGTTTGGCTCTGCCTTCGACATGCAGGGGAGGGCTCTGCAGACCTAGCTCAATTTCATAGTCCTCATTACTGGCTAGTAAGCGCAGCTCTGGCAAGATCAGCGTGTCTACAGGGACCGCATCGAAAACTTCGAGTAGAGATGCCAGGGTAGTGGGCTCCTCTTCTGGTATCGCTTCTGACGCTGCTAGCCAGCGCAGTTCTATATGCTCTATGTGAATGGATTGTATGCGGCCGGCCAGCAACTGCGAGAGTGAGTATTCTGCGCGTATACCCTGCATTCGAATCTCTTGCTCGTCACTAAGCAGAACCAGCTCAGCTAGTTCTGTATAATTCGGGCCAAGCCGATTGGCCAGCATCGAGGAGATCTCGAAGCCTAGCTCTGCTGCGCTGGATCTGACCAGCGTGCTAAGCACTAGGGAGGGTCGAAAAAGAATAATGCCGATTGCTATGCTGAAGATGACAAGCAACAGTAACGCGGCTTTGATCAAACGGGACATGGCAGAGTCGTCCTACTGCGTGAGTCGCTAGTCTCTCGCTTCGTTACTGTCAACGCAAGCGGCAAGTCGCACTGCCATCTATGACGAAAAAGGGGGTTGGGCCGTAAAGGCCCAACCCCCTTTGCTAACTGCTAGCTATTATTGCGGGGAAGACATGATCATGTTGTGCTGCATATTCATCGCTTCGCGTGCGCGGTTACGCTCAGACTGCATTAGCTCACCAACCGCTGGGCCACCCTGGTTGTATATTCCGCCTCTAAGAGCGAAAAGCAGATAGTCCATCGATGCGGCATTGTTGGTTTCTTTGTCGGTAAAAAATGCTACCGCCTGATCCATGAGTTCATCGCGATTTTCAACATTGGGAAACGAGAGAATGTCGGCGATTACTGTCTCGAGAAGGTTAAGATTGTCGAGGATGATGGCCGCTTCAGAAGATTGGCTGTAGAGGTCGGGTGCGATAGCAGGGGCCATTGGCAGCTCGCTAGGAGCCGGGAACATAGTCATGCCGCCTGATGAGCCAACTTTGTTCCAGAATCGCTCTAGCGCGACATCGACACCTCCGTTGAATTGGCTATCGAGGCCTTGCAAAATTACGGCTTCAAGGGCGGCCAGTTGCAGCCATTGATGCGTCCATAGAAATCCGCGTAGCAGAGGGAATGCCGACTTGAGGCCATTCGCCTGATCGTGTTCCAACAGGTAATCGCTTTCCTTTGGCGTGACTGCCACTGAATGCTGAACGTCACTTTGGTAATCCTCAATAGCCTGAGCAACAGCCGCTTGCTTATCGCCTATCGAGTCGTCGATGTAGATGCTAAACAGGCGCTCTTCAAAACCGCGACCCCTCTTAAATACTTCCGAGGTGTGACGATTAATTGCCGAGCTGTTTCCAAAAGCTTCTTCCGCCGCCTCATCGCTATGCTTGCCGCGCATTATTTCCAACAGTCTTACACGCGCCTCAACTTCGAGATCATGATAGGGGCCATTGCTCATCCCCATATCCATGGGACCATCGTGACTCATCATGCCTTCAGCCATCATCTCACTCATTGTCATGTTAGAAAGCATGTTGAGATTCATTTGCAACTGATTGCGTGCCTCTTGTGTTGCGGGGTTGTTATTGATGGCGGCGATTTCTTCCAGGGCTTTGGCCTGGGTTATATCGAAGGCATTAAACAGATCGGCAACTTCTGGATATTGCTCCCGAATATCGTCTGTGGATTGTGCGCTCAGGGAAACAGAAAAGAAGCAAATTGAAATCCCTAGCGCCGAGATGACTAGTCGGCTAAGAGTGGATTGAAATCTGCTCGTTGGTTGGTATTTCATAGCTTCTGGCTCCGATGTTACAGGGTATTGATTAAGTATAAACCTATCATCAGGGCGCGCCAATGCCGGCGTATGGCCTTTGCTGATGCCTTGAGGTGTCACGATGAGGGTAGATTTTCTAGCGAGGATGTCGATTCGCTCTGCAGCACTGTGACTGTGGTCTTTAGCGTCTAAATCTAGCTCGACACCACCCTCTATAAGGGGGCTTCCTGGTGGAGGGTTCTGTTGTAATAAATTGTGACAGCAAGCTCCACTGACTGATTAGTCTAGAGTGATTCGGATCTAAGGCTCGCTCGCATATCTATGGGCAGTGAGATTGTAATTCGGGCGCCTCGGTCAGCTTCGTTCGCGGCCACGATTTTTCCGCGATGCTTCAGGACGAGTCCATGACTTATGTATAGGCCCAGACCGGTGCCCTCTTTGATGCCCTTGGTTGTGAAGAAAGGATCAAACAGATTGAAAATGTCTTGTTCTGGAAACCCAGGGCCATCATCTATGATATCTATGTGGACATATTCTGAGTCGGCGCTGGTGCGAATTTCGATCTCACCCGAAGTCTCCATTGCCTGCATGGAGTTCATTAAGACATTTATCAGAACTTGATTGAGTTGACCGGCACAGGCATATATATCAGGAAGGTCACCGTAGAACATTTTTACTGTGCACTTGTATTTGATTTCATTCCAAACCAGATTGATAGAATCATCTATAACTTGATTAATATTCAGGCTGAGTCTTTCGTCTTTGTCTGTGCGCGAAAAATCCTTCAGGTTGCGTACTATATCTTCCACTCGTTTCGTGCCGCTTAGACTCTCCTTGATACAAGAAACGGCATCTTCGGATATGAAATCGAGTTCGCGATCCTTGATTAGTAGGTTTATGCGCTCTAGCGAATCCGATAGCTCCGCAGTAACTGCTGCCTGCGTGAGTTGCCCGCTCAATTGTGCATAAGCAGACAGAATCAATCGGATGGACTCTAAATATTTTTCCAGGGTTTCTAGATTGCTTCTAATAAAACCGATGGGGTTGTTGATCTCATGCGCCACGCCGGCTGCAAGCAAGCCTATCGATGCTAGCTTCTCTTGCTGAACCAGATGTGCCTTATGATTTTTTAGATCATCGAATGCTTTTGATAGTGATTCGTTGGTATCGAATAACTCGCGAGACCTGATTTCGAGAAGACCTTCAGCCCTTTCTCTTGCTTTTTGTTGACGCTCGTAGGCTTTTTTGTAGTCGGAATTTACTATCATAATAATTTAATGCTGAAGCAACAATGATCACTACCCTCGTGCATACAGGGTCAGTGTGTAAGATTGTATTCAACCTCGTAACGCTGCGCTGCGCCTCTGATTAAGCCCTCAGCGAGACCGCAGAGTTTGCGTGGTGATCTGTAATATAAATCGAGAGATCGGTCATCTTCTTGTTCCCAGTCCAGGGTAGGCAGGTTGGGGTTGTGGTAGAGTTTTTTGACTTCCTTGTGAATAACATCTTCGATACTTTTAAGAAATTCGAGGAATTCAGGTTGCTCATTCACAAAAATACCATGTTTCAGGTTAAGTGCATGAAATAAGTGTAACCCAAATGCCTTCAGTAGATCTGTTATGGGCGTATCCGTACGTTCTGAAAGCTCTGACACCATGGCAAGTAACTCTTCGTCGGGGAAATCCTCGACAGAGGTGTAGATGCCTTGGGATTCAGGGTTTACAGATTCGAGAATAGCCTCCCACATGTCGATGCCTATCTCGTTTTCCACCATCTCGTTAAATGTGGTAAGGACTATTCCTTTCATATTTTTCTCGTTGGGGCTGGCCTGTATTGAGTCTAAACTGGTAAAGTTAATCACAATTGGCGCGCAGTTGAATTGTTGCTAATTAATACCCGTTTTGTAATATCAAATTTTAGAAGCTACTATCGGAGAGACTAGTTCACCATGGCCAATATAATGATAGTAGACGATGACGACTACGTCTTGAATTCTCTCGTCAGACTTCTACGCTCTCCAGATTACGATATTAGCTGCTATTCTGACTCGGAAGAAGCGCTAATTCAATGCGGCCTGCAGGAATTCGACCTGATACTATCGGATCAGCGCATGCCTGGCATGGAAGGCACTGAGTTCTTTACCCATGTAGCACAATTATTTCCTCATACCCGACGCATTCTGATCAGCGGCTATAGCGATTTTTTCAGCGTCACAGAGGCATTTAATGAGGGGATCATTCACAAATTTGTCATTAAGCCCTGGGACAATGAGGTGCTTACAAATCTTGTGTCGGATCAGCTGAAGATAGCCGAGAGTGGGGATGCTAGCGAATTGGGCGTCTCTGCCGCTGCGTTTGCTCATGCTATTGGGAATGCTCCGGAGGAAGACGCTGACCCAGAGCAAAGCTTTCACGGCATTGTGAGCTCCGATCCGAGCATGTTGCAGCAGATTTCAGTGATTAAGAAGACGGCAAACTCGGAAGCGCCGTTCTTTATTCATGGTGAGACCGGGACGGGGAAGGAGTTGATTGCCCATTCCATTCATTTAGAGTGCGACCGCTCGGCCCGTAAATTTGTTGCTCTGAACTGTGCCAACCTGACCGAGGCTCTGCTGGAGTCTCAGTTGTTTGGTCACAAGAAGGGAGCCTTTACTGGCGCGCAGCAGGACCAGAAGGGGTTGTTAGCCGAGGCCGAGGGGGGCACGCTATTCCTGGATGAGGTTACTGAGATACCTCTAAATTTGCAATCCAAACTGCTTCGTGTCCTGCAGGAAAGAGAATACACACCGGTAGGTGAAACTAGCGCTATAAGTTTCGATGTAAAAATTATATCTGCCTCTTCGACTAGCCTGGAAGCAGCTGTTGCGAGTGGAGCGTTTAGAGAAGATCTCCGCTACCGCCTAGAAGTTTTGCCGATAAGCCTGCCGCCCCTAAGAGCCAGAACAGGGGATATAAAAATGTTGTTCGACTATTTCCTGAGGCAGCAATTTAGCAAGCACGGCAAGCAAGGGAAAGCGGTGGATGAGGCGGTCTATGACTGCATCTGTGGTTATCATTGGTCGGGCAATGTGCGTGAGTTGGTGAATGTATGTACCTACATAGCGGCGCTGTCAGCTGATGAGGCAGGTTTGATAACCTTGGAGGATCTTCCCATTGTGCTGCTGAACTCTTCTGCGCTAGCCGAAAACGGTCAGAGCGATGCGGTGGCAGAGCTTCCAGGCAATTCACAGAAATCTATGATAATCAGTAAGGATAGTTTGACCGCGGCAATAGAAAACTTTGGCGGTCATCGTGAATCAATCGCGAACTACTTCGGCATTTCTCGTATGACTCTTTGGCGCAAGATGAAGAAATTCGGCCTTGATAAATAGTCAGCCAGTCTAAGGAAATCCTGAGCACAATCGCCTCCGCACAGAAGTGAATTTGGCTTGCCAGGGGAATGTGAAAGCGGGCTCAGCAGATCGCTGATCTGATTAGCCCGCTGAACTGACCTAGCGCTGGAAAAGGTAGGAGAACTTCATGAAGATCTGGTCTCCGTCGACCTTCAGGTCGTTAGCAACAACCAATTCCCTCTCGCCTTCCATCTCGACGATATCGAAGTTGCTCTGGTTGCTATTGTAGCCTATGAAGAAAGCAGACCAGGGGTTGATTACGTAGCGTAATAGCAGGTCGAAGTTGAGGTTCTCATCATCTGTTAATCGTGATGCCGGTCCGGCATCTGTCTCGTCGTATTGAGTGATAAAGCGCAGCGACCATTCCTTGGTGAACTGGTAGTTCCAGTTGCTGCGTACGATTTCATTGGAAAAAATATCTGTACCGCCAATCTTTGATTGCAGCTCGGTGTGGAAGTAGGTGTTGGTAATACGCAATCTATCGAGTGGCCGCCAGAGCATGTCGAAGCTAAAGCGAGTGGTATCGGCGATGCTGGGCAGAGTGCCTCTAGGTGGAACCAGATTCAAGGTAGTGCCCGACCTATAGTTGGCGCTGAAGGACAAGGTGTTTAGTGTGGTATTGGTGAAGCCTAATTGAAAGTCTTCATACTTATAGACACGGTTCGATAATATTCCTGCGAAGTCTTTCGGTCTCAGGGTTTCCGAGTACTCGGTGTAGCTGGCATTAAAAATATTCGTATCGAAGTTTACGCCAACTCCAGGCCCAAGCTGTGAGTAGATCTTGTCACCACCAATATCATCGATATAGACGCCGAAGAGGTTCGCATTCCATCTGTTGATGGTTGAATTTTCAGGGTAAAAATTGAAGTTGACGCGCTGGTGCAGGCCAGACGAGTCGGCACGGAAGAATCGATTTTGGAAGCCTAGCTCTGTGCGGAAGTCGCTGGTCGTTGCAATGTAGTGCGTGTGATTGCTGAAGGTACGGCCTGCGCGGTTAACCTGAATATTGCGCTGATAGCCAGTAGTCACTTCTCCACCGCTTGCCGGCTCACTCTCTGTGCCCACGAACTGTAGTTGAGTGGTCCAATTGTTGTTTAGCTTGAAGCGGCCGTCGACGCTGGCTACGCGATTGTAGCCATCGGCGAGGTCACGGCTGGTTAGCAAGACACCAACGCGGTCCTGATCTGACATGTCCATAAATCCACGCAGAATCGCAACGTTGGCTTTCTCTCCCTGTAGCGGATCGCCAGCGGCTTTGTTCAGGCCTGGCGCCTCGTCGTTGATCAAGATGCTGCCGAATCCAAAGTTGCCGGCACGACCTGTAAAGCGTGCGCCACCCTCTGGATCTATAATACGTCGGGTGAAGACCAGCGTCGAGTCGGTGGCGAAGAAGTCGGCATTCTCTACGAAGAAGGGGCGACGCTCCGGAAATTGCACCTCGAAGCGCTCATTCAATGTCACCTGTGGTTGATCCGATTCAACCTGGGAGAAGTCTGGGTTGAGTGTGATGTCCAGAACCATAGAGTCGTTGAATACAAACTTCGCATCCACACCTACGTCTTGTTCGGAGCTCTGATCGAATTTAGGCCCGCCGGTTGCGCCGGGGTCAAGTGCATCTACTTCTCTAGCAAAGATGAAAGGGATGATCTGTGAATTATTACCAGGCGATACATCGCGGATACCAGTAAGCATTGCTGTCTGGTTGAGGCGACCTTCAACATCGACAGAGTAGGGTGGCCAGTAGGACTCTTCACCGTATCGGGGAATATTTCTTGCGAACTGTATGCGCCAGGTTTGTTCTGACCTGTCTGGAAAGCGAAGACTGCGCAGTGGAATGGTCATGCTCGCCATATAACCTTGATCGGTAAGTTCACCATCACTGTCCCAAACCATTTCAAGTGTGGTGTCGAATCCTGCGCGACGCGAGGAGCCTTCCGTCCAGCGAGCATCCCACTGAATACCTAGGGGTGTAGTTCGAAATGAGAATGCTGCGCGCTGATCGTTGAATGTGTCGAAGGTGATTTCTACGTTGTCATCCCCGTCGATGTTTTCTCGCGATGAGAGATTCGCGCGTATCTGGCTGGGGTCGCTGTCGAATGCGAGAAAGATGACATGCAGGTCTACCTGATCGTAGCCTATGTACACTTCGGTGCGTTGTAACGAAGGCTCGCCGGGTTCTGGTTCACGCTGTACGAACGAGTCCACTTTCGCCATCGATCGGGCTAATGCAGAGGAGGGCGCCATATTCTCAAAGTCAGCGAAGCTGGGTTTTCCATCTATCAGAGGCATCACAAGCCCGGAATCGGCGGCATAGAGCGCTTGTGAAAAGAGCAAAGCTACTGCTGTGCCACATAGGCACAAATTCAACCAAGATTTTCTCATCGGGTACTCTCTGTGGGGGTTTTAGAGTAAAGCGGAGGATGGTACGCGGATTTGAGACCCTAGGGAACCCTTCGCGACAATTGGTCACAGACTCGTAACGGAGGTTACCGGGACGTTATTTAGAGGGCTTGGCTGCTATCGATGAAGCCATCTTTGTTGGGCATTTGAACCTGCTGCAGCGAGTCCCTATTAAGTACTAAAGAGGCCTCAATTATGCCGTTCATGTTCAGGATATAGGCGATTACCTGATAGACCTCGGAGCTGCTTAATGACTTGGGTGCGTCGGCGGGCATGGCGCGCTGCACATAGTCGAAGAGGGTGCTGGCGTGGGGCCAGTAGCTGCCTACGGTGCGAATGGGGCGTTCCTCGGACTGCATATCACCACCGACGAGGCGGGTAGCTGCAGATGTGCCCTCACCTTCCATGCCGTGGCAGGCGGAACAGCGACTCTCGAAAATGACTTTTCCCTGAATGGCGGTGCCTCCGCCCTCGGGATAGCCACTGCCATCGGGCGGCGCGATTAGGTCGAAGCCTCGTAGCTGGCTCTCACTGATAGGACTGCCCAGAGACTGGGCAAAGACGGCGCTAGAAATTCCAGCACAGAGGCTGAAGGAAAGTGCGCCTAGGGTAATTCGTTTTCTAAGCATAGACATTGGCAACATCTCCTGCAGTATTCACTGCCCAGCTCTGAATGCCATGGAAGTGGTAGGTACTTATATTTCCCTTCTCGGTAACCAGGCTCGTTCGAGTCGGCTGCACATTGCCCTGGCTATCTGTAGCACGGCTCTGCAAGATTGCATCCCCTCCAGACCATTCCCAGGGAATAAGGAATCGGGCCAGAGCTTTCTCACTCTGATGGGACTGAATCATCGCATCTGCCCATGTGCGGCCTCCGTCTGCACTGACTTCGACGCGACGAATACTGCCGCGACCCGACCAGGCGATGCCGGAAACCTGATAGACACCCTGTCGTTCTAACTTCATCTTTCCCGACGGTGAGGTAATGACTGACTTGGTTCCCATAGGATAGGTGAACTGCAGACTCTTGCGGTCGAGTCGCGTATCCGTGTACTTGCTGGTCTCGTCTCGGAAATGACCAGGTTCTGTGCTGAGTTTTATTTGAGTGAGCCACTTAACACTGATGTTGCCTTCGCAGCCCGGCACGAACAAGCGCATCGGATAGCCCTGTTCGGGACGCACCGGCTCGCCGTTTTGAAATAGAGCAATCATCACATCGTCCATAGCACGATTGAGAGGAATAGAGCGCCCCATGCTGGCGGCATCTGCGCCTACTGCATTGATCCATTGCGCTTCTGGCTCTACCCCTGCTTCATCTAGCAGGGTAGACAGTGGAATACCAGTCCACTCCGCACCGGAGACCAAGCCATGAATGCTCTGTGCCGTGCCATCGGCAGGGTTGGGGCCAAACAGCGTGCCGCTATTGCCCGAGCACTCCAGAAAATAGATCTTGCTTACCATCGGATAGCGCAGCAGGTCTTCGTAGCTAAACACCAGTGGTTGTCGCACTAATCCATGGATGACCAGTTTGTGTTGTGACGGATCGATATCGGGAATGCCGGCGTGATGACGTTCGAAATGCAGGCTATTGGGCGTGATGGAGCCCTGCAGTTGATGCAGGGGTGAGCGTGAGGCGCCGCCACCGGGATATAGCGGATTTGGATTGCCCGACAGTCTCTTCATGTCGTCCGCAAATTTGGAGCGCGAGCCGTAGCCGCTAGCACCCGGGCCCGGTTGTTTAGACCAGGAAGGGATTTCAAGGTTCATGCCGGCATCGGCACCGAGTAATGAGCTGGAAGCGGCTACACCAACTCCAGCCAAGCCAAGGCCTAATAGATGGCGCCGGTTGATCAGCCCATTGCCTGCTACTTTTTCTAATTCCTGCTTGCTCATAAAATAGTCTCTTCTTGAACTTTTCTAAACTGACCTTCGTTAGCTAGTAACCCAAGTATTGTTTCGCTTCTCGCACGGCAGCGTGGCTATCGTCGCTCCACACAGCCAGCAGCGCGTTATACATCGCAGAGGCTTCGGCCACGTTATTCCTGCCCTTATGGCTGCGTGCTGCGCCTAGCAAAGACCAGGGTCGATTCGGTAAGCGCTGCAAGGAAACCGCGAACAACTGTGCGGCCTCATCATGTCTGCTCATTTCCAGCATCATCTCTGCGGCTAATTCGTGAACTGGCTTCAGCGGAGTGGCTGCTCCGTTCGGTGGTCGTTGCCTCTCCTTGATGGTCATCGCCTCTTGGATGAGATCGATAGCTTGCTGCCGCTTGGCGACATCGACCATAGACTGCTGCATCGATTCCTTGTGCAGAGTGAGTGCGGCTACCTCGTGATGTATCAATTGCAGATCCACACTGCCAGGTCTCGCCGCCAGCATGCTCTGCAGTCTTGCAACCACTTGATTGGCGAGTGCAAGGTCGCCAAGATTCGCCGCGCTTAGTCCCAGTGCGAGCAACTCTGTAGCATCTAAATCATCGGAGAAGGGCTGTGTCTGCCATTGCTTGCTCTCGATAATGTGTCTGGCTTTCATTGTTCTTAGCGTGCCCATTGCGCGAGCACTATTCGGGTCATTGTCCACAACCAACTGGCCGCGCTGAATCCAGACTTCGGATTTGTTCAGATCACCCAGTTGCAGATCACCATACTGCCCCCAATCGGAGGAGTGGTTCATATCGCCGGTGGCATCACCGGGCTGCCAGAGTTCCAGCCCGGCATTGAATGCAGAATCATTCCACAGCGACACTTCCTGCCACATGCCGTGTTGAATGAAGATGTGAGTGGGCATGTGCCGTGCGTGCGATACAGCCGGCGCAATATCTGCGTAGGCAGTCGCAGCTTCCAGTGCAATCGGTGCATGAATGGGGTCGTCAAAGGCGTGGATTACATAGTGTGCAGCACCCGGATGGTTGTCGTTCTTCTTGAAGAGCCCTAGCGCCAGCGCGCCGGCGCGCATGTTGATGCGGTCTCGGTCGGCGCCTTCTACAGTCGCGGCCGCCAGCATAGAGGCAGCATAAAAGGCCTTAACCTCATCATCGTCGGGGAATTTTTCATACAGGTCCGCCATCGCATGCATCCAGGCCGTCCGTCGCTCTGCCATGCCTCCCACTGTCAGTGCATAGGCCTCTGCCGCTCGCAGAAAACCTTTCTCTCTCTCGGTGGGAGCATGGGCGAGTCGCTCTTCACTGGTGGCGCCCAGACGCATCAAGGCATTACCGGGGCCATCGTCTTTCTGACCGAAGAAGGGGTGTTGATAGGTGAATGCCTCACCCCAATAGGCCATTGCGAAGTCTGGCTCTAGCTCCTGTGCGCGGCGAAATTCTCGCTGCGCCTGAGTCATGCCAAAGCTGTGCAGATATCCCACGCCAAGAATGAAATGTTTCTGCGCCGCGGCTGATCCGGAAGTGGGGAAGTCGAATGTGCCAATTCGATCCAATTCGGCGGCATTGACGTTGACCGCAAACGGGAGCGCTAAGAGGCTGAAGAGTATTGCTAGAACTGGCTTAGAGTGTTTCTGTCTGGACATCGGAAATCCTCACATCATTAATATCGGCGAAGACTAAGGGTGCCAACTACGCCGACCCTTTGCAATGACTATTTTTAGCAAGAATCGACTTCAGAACAACCCCTCACCAAGACTTCAAATTCTGCTGGAGGAATCAGAACAAACCTCAAGTCAGGTCCCCGAGCCTGCTGGAGGAATCAGAACAAACCTCAAGTCAGGTCCCCGAGCCTGCTGGAGGAATTAGAACCAACTTTAAATCAGACTCCCAATCCCTGCTGGAGGGATTTCCCAGCCAACTCCTAGGCCAGGTGGTCGCTAATTACACGTATGAAAGGCGGGGCCGTATTTCTCTAACTTCCGTTCTCCGACACCGCTGACCAGAGAGAAGGCGTTCATGTCCCGGGGCAGGTCCACGCACATCTGTTGCAGGCTGGTATCGTGGAAAATCACATAAGGGGGAACGCCCTGATCTTCAGCAAATTCTCTTCTGCATTCACGCAGAGCCTCCCAAAGGGCAACATCCACATCGGCGACGAGGGGTGTCTTCGTTTGGCGTTTCGCCGGTTTCTTCTTGACGTCGAGTCGAAACTGAATCGTTTCCTCGCCTCGTAGTAGTGGTCTGCAGGCCTCCTCTAATCTGAGCGCACCAAAGCGTTCAAGATCGACGCTTAGATGACCGCGTGCCACCAGTTGTCTGTACACCGAGCGCCATTGATTATTATCCAGATCTTGACCTATACCATGGGAGGCCAAGCGATGGTGGTCGAATTGGAATATTTTATCGGTTTCCGCGCCTCGCAACACATCGATCAGATGATTCACACCGAAACGCTGCTCCGTTCTATAGGCGACGCTTAGGGCCTTGCGCGCCGCCTCGGTGCCATCCCAGGTTTGCGCCGGCTCCAGACAGCAATCGCAGTTGCCACAGGGCTGCGCTAGATCCTCTCCGAAGTAGGCAAGCAATGCCTGCCGGCGACAGGTGGTGATTTCACACAGGCCAAGCATGGCATTGAGACGGTGTTGCTCGGCACGCTTGTATTCCTCGCTGCCTGCTGAACCTTCCATCATCTGGCGCAGTTTGATGACATCCTGTAATCCATAGATCATCCAGGCATCCGCCGGTTCGCCATCGCGCCCGGCACGACCGGTTTCCTGATAGTACGACTCGATAGTCTTGGGAAGATCCAGGTGGGCGACATAGCGCACATCGGGTTTGTCGATACCCATGCCGAAGGCAATGGTGGCTACTATGATCACGCCCTCGTCGCGCAAGAATCTGCGCTGATGTTCCGCTCGGGTTTCGCTGGGTAATCCGGCGTGATAGGGCAGCGCATTGAAACCTTCACTCTGCAACCAGTAGGCAATGTCTTCTGTCTTCTTTCTCGAGAGGCAATACACGATGCCGGCGTCAGTCGGATGCTCATCTTTTAGAAATTTTAAGAGCTGGTTTTTGGCGTTGTGCTTTAGCGCGATGCGGTAGCAGATATTGGGTCGATCGAAGCCAGCCAAGAACTGACCCGCATGCTCCAACTGCAGGCGACTGATGATCTCTTCCCTGGTTCTGGCATCCGCGGTTGCGGTGAGAGCGATTCTTGGCACTTCTGGAAACAACTCATGAAGCAGGCTTAACTGCAGATAGTCGGCTCGAAAATCATGCCCCCATTGCGACACGCAGTGGGCCTCATCGATCGCGAACAGCGAAATAGACGCCTGTCTTAACAATTTCAGCGTGTTTGACTGAGTAAATCGCTCCGGTGCGATATACAGAAGATCCAGCTCGCCGGCTAGCAGGGCTTGTTCGATAGCGCGGGCTTCGCTAGCGCTTAGTGTGGAATTCAGGAATGAGGCTCGCACTCCTAGCAGCTTCATAGCGCTAACCTGGTCCTGCATCAATGCGATAAGCGGCGATATGACAACACCGCATCCCTCACGCACTAGCGCTGGGATTTGATAACAGAGTGACTTACCGCCGCCTGTGGGCATCAATACCAGTGCATCGTCACCGGCAACAACGGATTCGATTATTTGATCTTGGGGAGGGCGAAAGGTGGAAAAGCCAAAAACGGATTGTAAAATGTCATGTGCACTACTCATTGCGGGGCAGTATACCGTATAGTTACCAGATTCTATTGTTAGTATTGATAATAGTCGGTAATTCTTTTGTAGCAAGACTCTGGTGATTCTTGTTTCTTCGAAGATTAATTCTGCGGATCGGTGCTGCAGGGGAAATTCAGAGCGAAGAAGTCTGCTGTGATGGCCGCTATGGGAATAAACAGAGAGGGAGCGGGGCGAAGTGCCAAGCATCTTAGATAGGTTAGAAAAGCTAAAGGCCAAGCGACGTGGAATTCGAATCCATGATTTTGGCAATATCAGCTCAGGTTCGCATCTGATCATGGAAGAGCATTCTCGCCTGGGTAATGTTCGCGTCAGATTGCCCGAGGCGGATCGGCCCCTGCGCATAGGCGCTTACAGCTATATGCGCGAAGGTGGTGAGATATGGAATCTGGATAGCATTGGGCGCTTCTGCTCCATCGGTCGCAATGTGGTCCTGGGCCAGCCCACAGACAACCATCCAATCGATTGGGTTTCAAGCAGCATGACGGTTAGCAAGGGTTACCAAGAAAGCTGCAACTATTGCAGTATTGGTCACGATGTCTGGATTGCCCATAATGTTGTTGTTATGGCCGGAGTTAAGATCGGTAATGGGGCCGTCATTGGTCGCAATGCCGTGGTTACTAAAGACGTTGAGCCGTACCAGATTGTTGTAGGTAATCCGGGTAAGGCAGTGCGTATGCGCTTCACTATGGAGCAGATAGTAGGTCTTATGCAGAGCGAGTGGTGGAATATAGACTTCGCAGCTCTCGCCGGGCTACCTTTTGCCGATGTCGATGCATTCCTGCAGTGCCTGGAGGATACGATGCCAGACGCTACCTATAAAAAAATCGAGATCCGCAATGGAAGGATTAACAATTAACTAAGGTTTTTAGTCCTGCGCTCAAAGTTAGTCACATCAAGGAAATTTAAATTGGATCTGTCCGCCATACAAGAGTCAGCTGCAGCATTTTTTGATGTTGCGCAGCCGGATGCCCGCAGGATATTTCATGGCAGAGGGCAGCTGTATCCGGGCCTGGAACATATCTGCATAGACTGGCTCGCACCCCTGGTGTTGATTTCAGCCTTTGATGAGATTGAGGATTCTGCTGCCGTGCTGCAAGTATTGCGAGACGCTGATACAAAGGGGCAGATTCAGTCGGTCATGTTGCAGAATAGATTTATTCAGGGTGCGCCAGCGCAGGCATTGTTTGGGGAGCCGCTGGAACAACTCATTGTCACTGAAGACAAGTTACGCTTTGAGGTACATCCCGGGCTGCAACAGAACTGCGGCCTGTTTATGGATACGCGCTTGTTGCGCGACTGGTTGTTGGCAAATAGTGAGGGCCGAAATGTACTCAATCTGTTCGCCTATACCTGTTCCCTGTCTGTGGCTGCTCTGGCCGGCGGTGCAAAATCTGTCACCAATGTGGACATGAGCAAGACCAGTATCAATTGGGGTGAGAAGAACCATGATCTGAACTTGCAGGATCTGGAGAAGGTAAAATCGATTCCTCACAACCTGTTCAAGTCATGGGGAAAGATTAAACAGCTTGGGCGCTATGACATCGTGTTAATCGATCCGCCCATGCGGCAGCGGGGAAGCTTCGATGCCTCGAAGAATTATGGTGCTGTCATCAAGAAGATGAAGAGCCTATGTAAGCCGAATGCGCAAATCATTGCGACGATTAATAGTCCCTTTCTCAGTTCAGACTATCTGCAGAAATTGTTTGAGAAACACCTGCCCGGGGCTAAATATCTCGGAGAGATTGCCGTCGCCGGAGAATTTCGAGATAAATATCCAGAGCGCGCACTGAATATCTGCCATTTCGAAATGGCAGCGCGTCAAGGCGAGAATCTCGACCAGTCCAACGGTGATGAGGCAATTTCTTAACAGGCTAGGTGATAACTACTAAAACCCTATTTTATCGATGGGAGTGGGCTAAAAAATGACCGACGAACAAGAAAGTAGTTCAGATAGCGAGCCGGATAAGAAGGGCGCTGCCGTAAAATTTCCCCCGCCGGCAATCTTTGCCAGCCTTACTCTGCTGGGCGCCGCAATACAAATGCTATGGCCCCTGGGTCTTGGCATTCCGCAGTCGCTGGAAATCTTTGGATATCTGTTGGTGCTGCTCGGTGTGGCAATTGCGATTGGTGTGAATAGCTCGTTCAAGAAGGTTGGTACTGCAATCGAGCCCTGGAAGCCTACTACAGCGATTGTGACCACGGGTATCTACGGGTGGTCTCGTAATCCAATTTATACCGGCTTCTGTCTCATCAATATAGGCATAGGTGTGGCGTCTAATAATTTTTGGATCTTCGTCAGCTTCATTCCCGCCGCCTTTTTGCTGTACCACGTGGCCATAGCCAAAGAAGAAGCTTACCTGGCGCAGAAATTTGGAGATGAATATCTCGCCTATAAGAAGAAGGTCAGGCGTTGGCTTTAATTCGTCTGAGATAGTGAATCGTTCGGTTCATTCGTAACAATTGCAGAGTGAGGAAGTGATCTTAGTGAAGCCACGAATCAGCATGATTACTCTTGGTGTTGACGATCTCGAGAGGTCGGTTAGGTTCTATCGCGACGGGCTCGGGTTTCCGCAGCTTGAATCGTCCCCGGGGGTCGCTTTTTTCACACTGAACGGCACCTGGCTGGGTCTGTATGGTCGCGCCGAGTTGGCACAAGACGCGACAGTTGCTGCGGCCGGTGAAGGTTTCAATAGCTTCTCTATCGCCCACAATCTTGCCAGTGAAGAGGAAGTGGATGCGGCAATGAGCGAGGCGATAGCTGCGGGTGCAATTTTGGTAAAAACGCCCCAGCAAGTTTTCTGGGGCGGATATTCGGGTTATTTCAAGGATCCAGATGGCCATCTCTGGGAGCTCGCCTACAACCCCTTCGAATGGATAGGTCCCAAAGACGAGTGATCGCAAGGAGTTGAGAGTGTTAGATTCGACGCCAATATTGGTCGGTGCTGGTCAATTTACCGACAGGGAAACGAATCCAGAGATCGCCCAGTCGCCCATGGGCGTCGCCGCTATGGCAGCGCAGGCGGCTCTGATCGATGTGGGTGCAGGTTCGAGTCTGGCGTCAGCCATCGACACGCTCGCCGTAGTAAGAATCTTTCAAGACTCCTACAAACGTCCCCGAGTCGCCACCTCCTTCGGACGTGCCGAGAATCCACCACGAGCTGTGGCAAGACGCATAGGTGCAAACCCTGTTAACGCCATCTATAGCAATGCCGGGGGCAATACTCCGCAGAAATTGATCAATGAAATGGCGCAGCGCATCACCGATGGCGACGTGTCGGTAGCGCTACTTACCGGTTCCGAGGCGATCAAAACTGCTCAGGGCGCGCTCAGAAACCATATTGATCTGAATTGGCAGGAAGAGGACGAGGGCACGCAGGAAGATCGAGGGATTGGTGAGGCTCTGGTAAGCCCTATTGAGATTGCTCACGGTCTGGTGTCGCCCATTCAGGCCTATCCGCTTTTCGAGAATGCGATTCGTAAAAATAAGGGTCGTTCCATCGAGGAGCATCTCCTGGCAATGGGAGAACTGTTCGCCCCATTCACCGAGGTGGCTGCGGACAACCCCTTCTCCTCCTATGGAACGCGGCGTTCGCCAGAGCAGTTGGCAACTGTTACAAGTGACAATCGTTTCATCTGTTTTCCCTATCCTAAACTAATGAATGCGCGGGATGCGGTAAATCAGGGAGCGGCGGTGGTCATGACTTCCGTTGGTAAGGCGAAAGAATTGGGTATTGACCCCGCTAAGTGGGTTTTTCTCCACGGCTGTAGTGAGGCCAATGAGAAATTATTGGTAAGCGATCGGGTCGACTACCATTCTTCGCCCGCTATAAGGGCGAATACACAGCAAGCGTTTGAAATGGCTGGCAAGACTGTCGAAGACATCGATCTTATCGATATCTATTCCTGTTTCCCCTCGGCCGTCGAGGTCGCCTGCAAGGAGTTGGGGTTGAGTCATGCAGATCCACGCGGCCTAACCGTGACCGGCGGCTTACCTTTCTTCGGCGGTCCAGGAAATAATTATTCGATGCATGCGATAGCTACACTATTGCCATTGTTGCGCGCTCAGCCTGGTCAGTTTGCATTGCTAACCGCCAACGGTGGACGCCTGTCGAAGCACGCGACAGGCATCTATTCGGCAACACCCGTCAGAGGAGCCTGGCAGAGAGAGTCTAATACCAAGATACAGGCACAGATCGACGCCATGCCTAGCCCGGAATTTATCGCGGCAGCCAATGGGCCGGCGAAGATCGAAACCTATACTGTCTGTTTCGACAGGACTGCCCCAGTGCGGGGCATTGTTATCGGAAGATTGCTTGAGAGCGATCAGCGCTTCATTGCCAATACAGACGACGATGCCCAAACTCTTGCGCAGATGTTGCAAGATGACTTTCTAAGTTGCTCCGGCAATGTGATCTCTAACGCTGAGCTGAATACGTTCACAGTCGCATGAGATTTCGTTAAGGTAGATGTCACTAACTAATTTTTAGCAGGGTGCAGCAACCCAATTTTTTTGAGGATTTAAGATGTCGAGCAGAGTGCAGAAGAAAGTAGATTCCCCATTCAATGCCAAGTCTGAGCCCAGTGAAATTTTGGCTGACAAAGACCTGACGGGAAAAGTCGTGATTGTAACCGGCGGCTACTCCGGCATCGGCCTGGAGACTACACGTGCACTGGCCGCTGCGGGTGCCAAAGTCTATGTGCCGGTACGCAGCCCTGACAAGGCTCAGGAAAATCTTAAGGATGTTGAGGGAGAGGTGATTGTGAATGCGATGGACCTCGCGGATTTGGCTAGCGTTCGTCGCTATGCGGCCTCCATAGCCGATCGAGAATCGAAGCTCGACTTGCTGATTAACAATGCCGGCATTATGGCCTGCCCAGAGGCGCGAGTCGGCAATAATTGGGAATCGCAATTTGGCGTCAACCACATAGGGCATTTCGTCTTGACTCAAAAATTGCTGCCCCTACTTCAAAACGCAGGCTCGGCGCGGGTAGTTTGTCTCTCCTCAATTGCGCACCGCCGCAGCGATATTCTCTGGGACGATATCCATTTCGAATCAACTGACTACGAAAAGTGGACTGCCTACGCACAGGCAAAGACAGCCAATGCCCTGTTTGCGCTTGCTCTGGACATGAAGTATCGAGATCAGGGTATACAGGCTTTTTCGGTTCATCCGGGTGGCATTCTTACACCTCTGCAGCGGCATCTACCCAATGAAGAGATGATGGCTCTGGGCTGGACCGATGCCGATGGCAATCTGTCCGAGCAGGTCGCTGCAATGTTTAAGTCGACTACGCAGGGTTGCACTACGACTCTGTGGGCAGCAACCAGTGATGCGCTTGCCGACACCGGCGGTCTCTATTGTGAGGATTGTAACGTGTCCAATCTCGCCACCGAAGACTCGCCACGATTTTGTGATGTCGCTCCTTGGGCGGTGAGCGAAGAAAGTGCAAACAGACTTTGGGATCTAACTGAAAAGATGTTGGCCGAGTAGAGTGGCGGCTTTAACTTAGGAGTATTACTGTGGCGTTACCAAAAATCGCAATCAATGGTTTCGGTCGTATCGGTCGAACAATCATGCGTATCGCGAAGTTGCGCAAGCACTATGATGTGGTTGCTGTGAATGATCTGGCCAGCCCCGATCAACTAGCCTATGCCTTCAAGTACGATAGCACCCATGGTGTGTTTCCCGGCGACGTGAGTTTTCAGGGAGATGAAATGGAGATAGATGGCGACAGGTTTAAGGTTCTCAGCGAAAGAGATCCAGCCAAGCTTCCCTGGAAGGAAATGGGCGTCGACTATGTAATAGAGAGTTCCGGTGCCTTCAAGCACTTGGTGGACCTGCAGAAACATATCGATGGCGGTGCGAGACGCGTCGTGCTCACAGTGCCCTGCAAAGACCCGCTCGATTCGACACTAGTGGCGGGCGTGAACGACCACGTGGTCACTCCTGCGAGCACTATCATTAGCAATGCAAGCTGCACGACGAACTGTGCCGCGCCACTGGCGAAGGTGTTGCACGATGCTTTCGGCATTCGGCGCGGTCTACTCACCACGGTTCATGCCTATACATCGGGACAGCGTCTGATCGATTCGCCCCAGGGTGGCGACAAGAGGCGGTCACGCAATGCGGCTACCAATATTGTTCCTACCTCGACCGGCGCCGCCAAGGCGATAGGCCTGGTGATGCCAGAGCTGGCGGGGAAATTAGATGGCCTTGCCATGCGTGTACCCATACCCGATGGCAGTATTGTGGATATGGTCGTTGAGTTGCATGAGGATGCAACGGTTGAGTCGATAAATGCGGCGATGCGGCAGGCAGCCTCGGGATCGATGCAAGGCATTCTGCAATATTCTGAAGAAGAAATTGTGAGTAGCGATATTATCGGCAATTCCCATTCCAGCATCTTCGATTCATTACTAACCCAGGTGATGGATGATAGGCTGGTGAAAGTGGTCAGCTGGTATGACAACGAGTGGGGTTACAGTACTAGAGTGGAAGAACTGATACAGCGTCTGGCAAAGATGGATGGAATCGCCTAGGCAGACGCCTATCTTGTTAAAGGGCTAGCAATCTAGAGAAATCAAATTGGATTTTACAGACAAAACAGTACTGGTTACGGGTGGTACCCGAGGTATAGGTAGGGCGATCGCCCTAGCTTTTGCCAGAAAAGGGGCGCGTGTCGCTGCAGTTTTTCGCAGCGATCAGGCTAGCGCCGATAAAACATTAGCATCTCTGGATGGCAGCGGACACATCGCCATCAAGGCAGACGTGTCTGACCCCGCTCAGGTGGAGCAGGCGATCGATCAGATGGTAGCCGAATTCGGTAGATTAGACATCGTGGTAAACAACGCAGGGATCGGTGACTACCATCCTATTACATCCACCAGTTATGAAGATTGGCAGCAGGCGTGGCGACAAACCATCGATGCAAACTTAATCGGTCCGGCAAACATCTGTTTCTGTGCTGCTAAACATATGATCGATCAGGGCGGGGGACGCATCGTGAATATTACTTCGCGCGGTGCATTTAGAGGAGAGCCTACAAAGGCCGCCTATGGCGCTAGTAAGGCTGGGCTGAACTCCCTCAGCCAGTCTTTGGCTGTCGCGCTTGGCCCGCACAAAATCTTTGTCGGGGCGGTGGCGCCTGGCTTTGTCAATACAGAGCTTACGGCAGACAGATTGAACGGCCCAGAAGGGCCTGAAATCAAGGCGCAGAGTCCATTCAACAGGGTCGCCGAGCCGGAGGAGGTCGCGCATGCGGTCTTGTTTCTGGCTAGCGAGGGAGCGGAGTTTTCCACCGGCACGATTATCGATGTAAACGGCGCTTCCTATTTACGAAGTTAATAGCGGCCCATTCGACTTTTTCAAAATTGGAAGCTTGTTTCATGCGTCAATCTCTTAGTGAACACCGATTATCTGCATGCTTATTTTTATTTGCAGCATTCTTCGCTGCGGGCAGCTATGCGCAACCGCGAGAATTCGATGCAAAGATTGTTAAGCAATTCGATGCCTTCGATGCCTTTCAGGCTGTCGCGGTAGACGAGCATTTTTTCTATGCGATCAACAACAGGCAAATCACGCAGCATGATAAAGCCGATGGTCTGGCGCTGCAGCGGTGGGGCGACGAGAAGGTCGTTAGCAATTCTTTGACTCATCTGGATAGCGGCATAGTCTTGGCTGGAACATTGTATTCAGCCCATTCCAATTATCCCGATTGGCCAATGACGAGTTCGGTCGAGGTGTGGGATGTGTCGAGCATGACTCATATCGATACCCATAGCTTCGGTGTTATGTTGGGTTCCTTAACTTGGTTGGATCGTTATGCTGAATCATGGTGGGGCACCTTCGCAAACTACGATCGGGTTCAACGAGGCATGACTATGCCCTATGGTGAAACCAGTAATACGGTGATGGTTCAGTTCGACGACGATTTTCAGGTGCTGCATAGCTGGACTCTACCCGCCGAAATCCTCCGAAGGATGTCGCCGATGAGCAATTCTGGTGGCTCCTGGGGCCCGGATGGCTTGCTCTATCTGAGCGGTCATGATGACCCAGAGGTCTATGTCATGTCCCTGCCTGAAGATGGGTCGGAACTGGACTGGCTGGCCACTATTCGTATTCCCGGTCTTAACGGCCAGGGTATAGCCTGGGACCGGTCTGACGATGGTCGTTATCTCTGGGCGATTCTACGCAGTACGCGGCAGGTGCTAAAGATAGAGATGCCCAAACTAGACGGCGCTCTGTAGGCAGACAACAGGCAGACAACAGGCAGACAACAGGCAGACAACGTTTCTATCGTGGAGATGACACCCGACTTTCTTGTTCAGACATAATTACCGGCTCGAGTTTTCATCTTCCGAATAGGCCGGGCGATGCTATTCGCGCATTCTTGCTAGGAGTAAAACAGCTCTCCTAAAATCCTATGCAATCCCTTTTCCTATTAAGGAAGTACATCTTCGCGCCTGGATGTTAAGAGCTAGAAACTCGGGAAGGAATTAGCGTTTTGCGGTAGACTTCCGGCTATGAAAAAAACCTGTCAAACAGATTCTTGTTCTGGTGAAAATTAATGAAAGCTTTAACTTTTTCCAAACGGCAACTCCTTGCTATCGTGCTGCTAGGGCCACTCTCGATAGCCAGGCTGAGTGCGCAGAACACTAACGAATTAGAGCCAGTTGCCGCGCCAATTCCTCCTGGGCTTGAGACCGTAGAATATTATAGCCCCGCCGTAGATAGGCGCATGAAGTTTGATATCGTTTTGCCCGAGAGCTATTACCAGAGCGATGCGCGCTACCCCGTGCTCTATTTGTTGCATGGCTATATGCAGAACTACACGGTGTGGGGTCGAAATCTGGCGGCCGCTTTTTATGCTCGCAACTTGAATGATCTGATTGTTGTGTTGCCTGACGCGGGGAATAGCTGGTTTATTAACTATGCCTCCAGCGATGAAGGCCAGACCAACAATTGGGAAGACCACATCGTTGTCGATTTGCTCGCCCATGTAGACAGTCACTACCGGACCGAGGCGCGCCGAGAGGGCCGTGCCATCGCAGGACTATCCATGGGAGGCTTTGGTGCTTATTCCATGGGGCTTAGAAACAGTGAGCTCTTTGTCTCCATAGGAAGCACCAGCGGTGCTCTTGGCCATGCGCGTACGGCGGCGGCTGCTATCCGCGCAGGAGCAGACCGCAGGCCTGGTACTCCAGACCCGCAGCGTCAGGCCAGAATCGATGAGGCCGATGCCTTCATCTCCAAGATTATAGATATCCCCGGTTTCAGTACCCAGGATGAGCGCACACCCAAGGGCGTCGATTTCATTACGGCTGAGCAGGCTGAAGCCTACGACCCTTTTACTATTATCTATGAGGTCCCCAGAAGTCAGATGCCACATATCTATATGGATTCTGGAACCGAAGACGGTTTAGTGCAGGAGGCGCGAGAAATGGCGCAGTTATTGATGCTAAACAATGTGCCGTTTGACTATATGCAGAATCATGGAAGGCATAACTCTGAATACTGGCGTCGCTCTATAGGCCATATGATGACTATCCAGAATGAGGTTATGCAGCGAGCACTGGGCAAGAGGCCCTAAGAGAATAGGAGCTATGAGCATGAAAGAAAACAGCAAACCTGTGTTGACTGAATCGCAAGTCGCGGCGTTCAACGAGCGGGGCTATCTGGTTGCCGACTTTTCACTGGATGAGTCCATGCTCGATGCCATAGTGGAAAAGGTGCAGCCACTCTATCCGGAAGATTATCAGCAGAATCCGACGCTGCCTGCTAGAGTGCAGGATGCCTGGAAGTCGATAGATGAAGTCAGGCAGTTAGCGAGAGACGCGAGCATTGCGCAGGCTTTGCAGCAGCTTGTTGGTAGGCAGTCGCTGCCCTTTCAGACCCTGAATTTTCCCATAGGCACGCGCCAGTTTACTCATTCAGATACCGTTCATTTCAACTCAATTCCGAGCAACTATATGGCGGGGGTATGGGTAGCCTTGGAAGATATAGATGAGGACAATGGTCCGCTACTCTACTATCCGGGTAGTCACAAGCTGCATGAATATTCCATGCATGACTTTGATCTCGAGCCAGGCTATCACAACTATCACAAATACGAAGAATGTATTCAGAAAGTGGTAGAGAAGGAGCAGTTGCAAGGGGAGTACGGTGTTATCAAGAAGGGCGAGGCGCTAATCTGGCACGCTAATTTACTGCACGGAGGTGCGCCACAGAAAGATCTAATGCGAACTCGGCACTCACAGGTAACACACTACTATTTTGCCGATTGTAAATATTACACGCCCATGAACAGTACCGCCGATCAATTGAATTTTCGCGAGCCCTTCTGGATTCCCGACAGCGCAGACTACAAGATGCCTAAACCGGACAGCCTACTTCGTCGTATTGTCAGGAAACTGGGTAGTAAGTAAAGACAGCTGCGAATGAATTCTTACCACGGAGCAAGATAAGTATGAGCACCACAGTTCAGT
Source organism: uncultured Pseudomonadales bacterium (assembly GCA_943842505.1). GTDB lineage: Bacteria > Pseudomonadota > Gammaproteobacteria > Pseudomonadales > Pseudohongiellaceae > UBA9145. Next base: position 127,932 of record CALTDI010000008.1, read on the forward strand.
CACTGATCGCATTGGCCTTGGTCTGGGTTTTCGCCTATAGGCGTGCGCGCATGTCTACCATTCTCGGTTCCATGTTGCTGCTTCTTCTTGCCATGACGTTCTATGGTGGCTTTGCCTGGTTGCCGTGGCTGTTCCTTATTCTGGCAGCCTTTGCCTATCTCGCTACGGATTTGCGACTCACGTGGGTGACGACGCCATTGTATAAATTCTTTCAGAGCGTTCTGCCGCCCATGAACAGAACCGAGATGGAGGCGCTGGAGGCAGGCGATGTATGGTGGGAGGCAGAACTATTCAAGGGGGACCCTGACTGGGATGAGCTTTTCAGTTTCCCGAAGCCCGAGCTCAGTGATCAAGAGCAGGCGTTTATAGACAACGAGACTGAGACTCTTTGCGCTATGCTGGATGATTGGCAGATCGTGCAACACGATAAAGACATGTCAGCAGAGGCCTGGCAGTACATGAAGGATGCGGGTTTTCTCGGGATGATTATTCCCAAGGAATACGGCGGCCTCGGTTTCTCAGCCATCGCTCATTCCAGCATCGTCACTAAGCTGGCTAGCAAGAGCAGTAGTGCGGCAGTTACCGCTATGGTGCCGAATTCTCTGGGGCCTGCAGAACTGCTTTTAAAGTATGGTACCGAAGAGCAGCGTCAGCGCTATCTCCCCGGCTTGGCCAATGGCACAGAGATCCCGTGCTTTGGTCTTACTTCCCCGGAGGCGGGCAGCGATGCGGGGGCGATCATAGACTCGGGTATCGTGTGCAAGGGGCAATACAACGGCAAGGAATGTCTGGGCCTTTCACTTACGTGGAACAAACGCTATATAACCCTGGCACCGGTGGCCACGGTTCTGGGTTTGGCATTTAAGATGTATGACCCGGATCATCTCCTGGGCGAGGAGACTGAACTCGGAATCACGGTCGCCCTGATACCTGCTGCTCATCCAGGTGTTGTGCATGGTAATCGACATATTCCCATGGGCATGGCCTTTATGAACGGCCCGACTCAGGGCAGGGATGTCTTCGTTCCCCTCGATTGGATAATCGGTGGGCCCGACTATGCTGGCAAGGGGTGGCAGATGCTGGTCGACTGCCTCTCCGAGGGTCGCGCAATCTCACTGCCAGCATTGGGAACGGCCATAGCCAAGGTCTGCTATAGGCTAACTGGCGCTTACTCACGCATACGCACACAGTTCAATATGCCCATAGGAAATTTCGAGGGCATCGAAGAAGCTTTGTCGCGAATAGCAGGCTATGCCTATCAACTAGAGGCCTCGCGTGTAATGACAGCCGGCGCGGTCGATCTTCATATCAAGCCTTCCGTGGTATCAGCTATCGCGAAGTATCATATGACCGAGAATGCGCGCAAGGTAGTGCAAGATGCGATGGATGTGCATGGAGGCAGAGGTCTCATATTGGGCCCGACAAATTACCTCGCCTACGCCTATATGAGTGTACCTATTGCGATCACCGTCGAAGGCGCGAACATATTAACGCGCAATCTTATAATTTTTGGCCAGGGTGCTATTCGTTGTCATCCCTTCATCTTTAGAGAGATGCAGGCGGCGCAGGATGAAGACGCGGCGGCGGGCCTGAAAGAATTTGATAGCCTTATCTTCCGCCACGCAGGTTACTGTTTTAGTAATTTTGTGCGCACACTGAGCTTGAGTCTAAGCTCCTCTCTAGTGGCCAGAGCCCCGGTGAATGATGCGACTGCTAAACACTATAGACAGATAACGCGCATGAGTTCGTCGCTGGCACTGGTCTCGGATATTTCTATGATGCTGCTTGGGGGTGCGCTGAAGCGCAAGGAGAGATTATCTTCACGCTTGGGCGATGTGTTAAGCAATCTCTATCTAGCCACCGCCGTGCTGAAATACTACCGCGACAATGGCAGCAAGAGTGAAGATCTTCCCTATGTCGATTGGAATATCCAGCTGGCCATGTACAACTGTCAGATAGCCTTCAGTGAGTTCTTCGAGAACCTGCCTAACAAGCCAATAGCCTGGTTGTTAAAGCTGGTGGTCTTTCCGTTCGGCAGACGCTATAAGCTGCCTAACGATGCCCTGGAACAGACCATGGTTAAGACTATGTTCGAAGATTCTGAGCTTCGAGAGCGTATCAGTCAGCCAATGTACATCGGTAAAGACACAAGCGATCCGAGTTTTATCATCGAAGACGCCTTCACCAAGCTGTTGGCTACCAAGACGACAAGAGATACTATCAGGCAGGCGATCAAGGAAGGAAAGCTGGAAGCATTAGAAGATCTGGACATGCTGATGAAGGCGGCGATCAAGAACAAGGTTTGTAACAAGACCGAGGCGGCAGACTATTTAGCCGCAGAAGCGGCAAGATATCTTGCTATACAGGTAGATGATTTTCCGGCAGAGGCTTTTTAGCGCCCGGCACTCAATCGAAGCGAATCTCATCTTCTTCGTGGACATTGTCCACGAGTCGGGCAGCAACCATGGCGCTCAATGAGCTCGATTTAAACTCGCGGCGGTACAGCACGAGTATGATCACCGCACATGCAGCCATAAACACCCAGTCGTTGATAAACCAGGTCAGAGCGGCCATCGCGAAGTAGTAGGCGCGTATGCCGTAGTTATAGCTATGGGCTGCGCGATCCAGAACCTTAGCCATGGCATTGAAGTCTCGTGGCATGGCCTTAGCCTGGTACTTGTCGCCAGCGCTGTCCTTGTAGTATCTAACCGTATTAAAAGACGAACCAAACAGAATGAAACAGAAGCCATACTGACGCAGTGCCCAGCTAAAGGTAAAGAAGCCATAGACGAAGATGAAGATCATTAGCAGTAATTTCATCTGCACAATTTCAGGGGTAACTTCCTCAACGAAACGCAGCGTCGGCATGCTCATGAATTCATCGCTGGCGGCACTGAGGACTGTGACAAGAGAGGCAAGAATAAGCAGTGAAGTGGAGGCCATGAATGAAACCTGCCGCTCCAGGCTCGCGAGCAATTCTGCATCTACTTCACTCATTCCACTGCGAGACAACTTCAATACCCATTCCTTGCGGTATCGATAGAGCACGCTAGATAGGCTGTTTTTCTTCTTCGCCTGGTGGCGCGCAAAGTAGCTATAACCCATCCAGCAGAGCACAAACCAGAGAAAACTAAGCATGTCGATGGTGGAGATTTCCATGGCGCGCAGCTTACTGACAGCAATATTGAATTGCAAGAACCTGCCTGTATTTAGTTGTGTTTTATTAACGGTCAGAGTTTGCTCAATCTGCATCCTAAGGCAGGAATATCCCCTGCAACTGTGGCAACATCGCCCTCATGGGACCATTAGTAGCAGTAGACAAGGCGCAATGCCGCATCGGTGGACAGGCACTCCTGACGGTAGAGCATTTTGCCATCGAGCGTGGACAGCACTGGTGTGTCTTCGGGCGCAATGGCAGCGGCAAGACGCTGTTGGCAAACCTGATCGCAGCTAAACGACGCGAATCCAGCAGCTATATAAGCTATGCGGCGAATTTCGATCCGGCTCTCGATCTCTATTCCGTCTCTTTCGAAGAGCAGCAGCGGCTATGGGAGCGAGACAATCGACTGGATATCAGCGAATACAACAGTGACGCGCAGGATAAAGGCACTGTCGTCGAGGAGCTAATCCGCGCATCGAGAGCGCGTCAGATTCAGGATGACAGCCTGTTTGCGCGCCTGATAGAACAGCTTGCCCTGAAAGGTGTTTTAGGCAAAGGGATCCGCTTTCTCTCCTCGGGCCAGATGCGCAAGGTGCTCATAGCAAGAGCCTTGTATGCCTATCGAGAAGGCGCGGTGCGCCTGCTCATTCTGGATGACCCGCTCGAGAGTATCGATAGGGTATCCCAGGAGCAGATAAGAAACACGATCGGAGCTTCTATGGACGAGGGCTTCAGCAGTCTGCAACTGTGCAGGCGTGCACAGGATATCTTGCCGGGAGTGAGTCATATGGCGCTGATGCGGCAGGATGCATCTGGCATGGGGATAGTCAGGCAGGGAAGCCTGGATGAAGTCATGGGGTCTGCAGAATATGCGCAGATAGAGAGTGCTCGCGCCCAAGTCCCGGAAAGGCTAAGCACACTCCTGCCGATGGATGCTGGGGTAAGAGACGACGAAGAGCTAATCAGGTTGGAGAATGTAACTGCCAGTTATGGGGACATCACTGTGCTGACTGATGTCAATTGGCTGATGACCTCTAGAGATCACGTGGTGATCGAGGGGCCCAATGGTTGTGGCAAGTCTACCTTGCTGAGCCTGATCGATGGTGAGAATCACAAGGGTTACGGGCAGGAGGTTTTTTTGTTTTCTCGCTTGAAGGGAAGCGGTGAGACTATCTGGGAGACAAAGAAACACTTTGGTGTGGTTTCCAATGAGCTGCACAACAAATATGTTAAAGGCTGGCGAGTTCTCGACGTTGTCGTGTCCGGCTTCTTCGATTCCGTCGGCCTCTACGATGAAACAGGCACAGCGCAGATTGAGGAGGCGAGAGCCTGGGTCGAGGCCCTTGGGCTGCAGCCACTCGAAAAAAATTACTACCATGAGATTTCTTTCGGGCAGCAGCGATTAATCTTGCTCGCCCGAGCGATGGTGAAGAAGCCGCGCATACTCATTCTGGACGAGCCCTGTGTGGGGCTGGACGACTACCACCGGCAATTGATTCTCGCCATGCTAGATGCAATAGCGCAGCGCGGGCAGACCAATATACTGTATGTGACCCACGTGCCCGACGAACAGCCGCACTGCATCAATCAGGTTCTCCGATTTAGTAAACACAGTGCAGGCGGGTACACCGTCGAACAGTTGCCGCAAGGCGCCGCTTAAAGACGGTTTTCAAGCGTTTGAAAAAATTTCGGAACTGCTACATCCGAATGTAATTTTCGAGTTGCTCTATAGTTGACTGTTGTATCGAGATTACGTCCTTCACTAGATCGCCTATAGAAATCACACCAACTACTTCAGTGTCATTCACTACGGGCAGATGACGAATACGATGCTGCGTCATGAGCTCTAATGAACTTTGAACGCTGCTGGTTGGGGCTGCGGTGACGACCTCCTTGCTCATAATCTCTCCGACCAAGGTCTTCTTCGAGCTACGTCCCTTTAGAATCACCTCTCGGGCATAGTCTCGCTCAGAGATAATGCCTTCGAGCCTGTCTCCATCCATGACGGGCAAGGCGCCCGCACGCTTGTCGGCCATCTCCTGAATCGCCTCGAAGACGGTAGATGTGGGTATGACTGACCAGATTTCGTCAGTGTCCTTCTGGTTAAGTATCTGCTGTAGTGTGTGCATCGCTCACTCCTCTTTTGGAAGTGACGACAACTAATTTACCCTAGACAGAGAAATGCTGGCGAAGCCTGAGTTATTGCCGTAGAAGCCATGGCTGTCATTAACAAACAGGGAGAGTTTGCCGTCACAAGTTGCGACGAAGTTGTAACTACCACTAGCTTCATCAAAATGTAAATCGGAAATGCCGTGTAGGCTGCTGCCTTTGCAATTTGCCCGTAACAGCATCAATTCGAACCAGTTGTGGTCTCTGGAGCGTTTTAGCAATGCCATCGCCGCAATGGGCATAAGGCTGTCGGCAAAGCCATATTGGTCCAGGTCCTGGTTCTTCTCATTTGTTTCTATACTGCCATCCATCCAATTACTGAGTCGTGTAATCGTTAATTCATATTGAGCGCTCGCCTGAAGGCCCACCTCGCTATCGAGATTGGCGACGTTGGTGAAGAACAATAAAGTTGTAGATTTGCCGGGTAGAAGTATCTCTGCTGGATCTGCGTCGCCAAGGGGCATCCACCCTGGCACTGTACAGGCGCTTAATGAAATTGCGGTTAAAGTGACAAGTGCCACATTTAATATTTTCATCGAGATACGCTCTCAGTATGCTGATACATCTGTACTCATACTACTCCGACCGGATGTAGAGTCAATTCGCTATCGATGAAATCGAGGGTGAAGTGTTACTATCTGGAACAGACTGATCGGTATTTATAAGGAAACAGGCTATGGAACAGATTCAGTGGGATGACTTTATGAAGGTGGAGCTTAGAGTGGGCACTATTGTCGCAGCGGAGGAGTTTCCCGAGGCCCGCCGTCCGGCCTATAAGCTAAAGGTAGATTTTGGTGAAGAGATAGGGACAAAAAAATCTAGCGCCCAGATCACGGACCTCTATACGACAGAGGAGCTCGTGGGAAAGCGAGTAATGGCCGTGGTAAATTTCCCTGCGAAACAGATTGGGCCTATTATGTCCGAATGCCTGGTAACCGGTTTTACCAATCAGGAGGGAGCGATAGTGCTTGCCGTACCGGACCCCTCGGTGGCGAGCAGCGGCTCGGCCGCGGGCGATGTCGCCAATGGGGAACGGCTCATCTAAATCGACGGCGGGCCAATTAGATATTGGAGCAACACATTGAACGCTATACTGAGAAATGCTCTAGGAATAATAGTGGGGGTCATTGTCGGCGGCGCCGTGAATGGCGGCCTGGTAGTGATTGGGCCGATGGTCATACCGCCCCCCGCTGGTGTTGATATGACAACTGTCGAAGGTATGAGTGCCGGTATGGATTTGCTTGGCCCAGAGCACTTCGCCGTGCCGTTCCTTGCTCACGCACTAGGCACCCTCGTCGGTGGCCTTGTCGCTTACTTCGTCGCGGCTTCACAGAAACCCCTAGCGGTGTATTTCATCGGTGTTCTCTATCTTATTGGGGGCATAGTAGCGTCGACCATGATTCCTGCCCCCGCATGGTTCATCGTGCTCGATCTAGTTGTGGCCTACCTGCCGATGGCATGGCTTGCCCTGAAGCTAGGCAGCTTGAGACAGCGAAGTGCCTAGGTGATTCGCTTAAATAAAGCAAAAATTTTGAGAACGGTGCTCCATAGTGGTAAAAATAATGGTAAAACAAGATGTTGCTCAGCGATTTTCGGGAGAGAGAATAATGATAAGAACAACCCAGCTAAAGCCGCAACTGGCCATTTTCACGTTGCTAGCGGTCTTCTCCCATCCTCTGGCCCTTGGGCAGGCCTATGAGCCTCCGCGCACAGCTAACGGTAAGCCCGACCTGCAGGGCACCTGGACCAATGCGTCAATAACTACACTGGAGCGAAATGAACGCTACGCCGGACTGACTCTTAGTGACGATGAGGTGATTCGCGCAACCAATGACCATCCGCAGAATGTGCGTCTTGCCACCGACGATAATATGGTTGCCGGAGAGCTTCCCGACGGTAGCGACCTGCCGCGGGGTCGGGGCTATAACGCATTCTGGATAGATCCGGGTACGAAGTTCGGTACGATCAATGGCGAGCATCGAACTTCCTGGATTGTCGATCCAGTGGACGGACGTATTCCTTATAATGAAACTGGAATTGCACGCAAGGCTGCGCTTCGCGCAAAGAATGCCAGCTTCGATGGCCCCGAGACCAGGCCGCTTGCGGAACGTTGCATCAGCACGGGCCTGAGGACAGGTCCGCCGATGATAAATGGGCTCTACAATAACAATTACGAGTTTGTACAAACCTCTGACTATATAGTCTTACGCACGGAGATGATTAGCCACGCGCGTATCATCCCACTTGATACAGACCACAAGATGGCCGCGCTGGCGCCAATGTTCGGTGAATCCATAGCGCACTGGGAAGGCGATACGCTGGTGGTAGAGACAACTAATTTTAGTCCCATGCAGGAAGAGGCGGCGATAAGTCTTACCAGCGATGCACAGGTAGTTGAGCGATTCACCAGGGTTTCCGACGAGCAGATCGTCTATGAATTCAGCGTCGAAGATCCGACCTACTATTCACAGCCCTGGCATGGAGAGTTGAGCTTCCTGTCAACGCCCAGCAAGGTGTATGAGTTCGCTTGCCACGAGGGTAACTATGCTATGAGTGGAATTCTTGCGGGTGCGCGTCGCGCTGAACACGATCAACAACAGTAGTCAGTAGCGGCTGTCTCAGGGAGTAAACGATGGCGGCCGAAGAAGATCTGGATAAATTACTGGCACTGTTAAACCCGAGTCTGCTTGCCGGTGACTTCGTGTTCTGTACTATAGAGAGTGCGCAATACGGGGACTTTGCCGACCTGCAACCCATTGCCTCCTATCAGGAGGAAGAAGGTCTGAGTTTGTTGCTAGCCAAGGGTGCGGCAGATACCGCTGGCCTTGCCTATGAGTCGGTCTTTAGTTGTATTAGCCTGATGGTGCACTCCAGTCTCAACGCTGTTGGGCTCACCGCGGTGGTATCAGCAGGACTGGCGGCCCATGGTATCAGTGCCAATATGATCGCCGCCTACTATCATGATCACGTTTATGTGCCTAAAGACAAAGCGCAACTGGCCTTGCAAGTGCTCGCCGAGCTGTAGGCTTCAAATTATCCGTCTTGAGAATTAATTGTTATTTGAAATTGAGGTAGTCCCCCATGCAAACTAGATCTCTCCTAAGTCTCGTCCTGCTGACCGCAATTGCCAGTCTTGCCATCGGGAGCACTGCCGCTAGAGCGCAGGGTAATAGCTCGGTGAATATCGAGGGGTTGGATCAGAGCGTTGAGATATTAAAAGATAAGTGGGGAATTTCTCACATCTATGCCCAGACAGAGCACGACCTGTTTTTCGCTCAGGGTTATAGCGCAGCAAGAGATCGCCTGTTTCAGTTTGAAATATGGCGGGCGCAGGCGACTGGAACTACGGCAGCGCTATTTGGCCCCCGCATGATCGACCGCGATCATGGTACACGGCTATTCAAGTTTCGTGGCCCAATGGCGGACGAGATGAATCACTACCATCCTCGCGGCGTCGATATCATTACAGCCTTCGTCCATGGTGTTAATGCCTACATCGATGAGGCACTGGATGACCCCGATTCGCTGCCACTGCCATTCAAGCTGCTCGGTATTCAGCCCCAGCACTGGACAGAAGAGGTCGTCATTTCTCGCCATCAGGGTTTATTAGGCAACATTGGTCAAGAACTGAATATTGGCAGGGCAGTGTGCGCGATCGGTGAAGACGCCGTGCGTGAGTTGCAGTATTTTCACCCGCATGACCCGATCTTGAGCTTGGATCCAATGATCGACTGTGAGTCTCTTACTGGAGAACGATATCTTGCATCTCTACACGTCCTATAGAAGCAGTATCAAGTTTGAGCCAAACGATATTGTTGCAAGCACTAATCGAAATACCACGCAAAGCTATGCCGAAATCGCCAGTACCATTAGTGCAGAAGATATCAACCTGAAGGAACATGATCTCGATGATATAGGCAGCAATAATTGGGTGGTCAGTGGTGACCTTACACAGGATGGCTGGCCGATGATGATTAACGACCCACATCGCGCACAGAGCGTTCCCTCGCTGCGCTATTGGGTGCATCTGGTAGGCCCGGGTTGGAATGTGATAGGGGGTGGCGAGCCCGAGATTCCTGGTGTGTCTATAGGACACAATGAACAGGGCGCCTGGGGGCTCACCGTGTTTGGTACAGATGGTGAAGACCTAATGGTGTATGAGACTAACCCCGCTAACCCGAATCAATACCGCTATCAGGGCCGATGGGAAGACATGCAGATTATAGAAGAAGTGATAGAGGTGAAGGGAGCCGATTCGGTAACGGTAGAGCTTAAGTACACGCGACACGGCCCGGTTAGCTTTGAGGACACGAACAAGAATTTGGCCTATGCAGTACGTCCCGCCTGGATGGATGTTGGCGGGGCTCCGTATCTTGCCTCGCTGCGTATGGATCAGGCAACTACGTGGGAAGAATTCAGAGACGCTACGAACTATAGCCATATTCCTGGTGAGAACATGATCTGGGCCGATCGCGATGGCAATATCGGCTGGCAGGCAGTAGGTATTGCACCACTGAGAAGGAATTTTAGCGGGCTGGTCCCCGTTCCCGGTGACGGGCGTTATGAATGGGATGGGTATCTGGAGATCAAGCAGAAACCCAATGCGTTTAATCCTGATGTCGGCTATATAGAGACTTCGAATAGTAATTACACTCCACCGGATTTCCCCAACCTCGATGCCATAGCGCATACATGGACCGACCCTTATCGCTGGGCGCGCGGCAGCGAGCTGCTGAGCTCGGGGAGGAAATTCAATATGACAGACATGATTGAGTTTCAGCACGACTATCTCTCTATTCCAGCTCGTTCACTAGTTCCTTTCTTTAAAGATTTGCGTGCAGGTGACCGGCAGGTCGAAGCCGCGAGACAGATGTTAATGAACTGGGACTTCAGGCTTGATAAAGATTCGATAGAGGCGGGCATCTATGTGGCTTTCGAGAGACAGCTGCTAGACAACATGGAAGCACTTAAAGTCCCCGAGGCGGCAAGTGACTTTCTCAACGTAGGAATGAAGACCAGTATAGATATGTTATTGGCGCCAGATGGTGACTTCGGTAACGATCCTATAGCGGGTAGAGACGAATTTCTGCTTACTACCCTTGGCGAGGCGGTAGCAACATTGCGAGAGAAGCTGGGTGCGAATATCGAAGATTGGGTATACGGTCAAGCCGACTATAAGCATGCGCTAATTCGCCATCCCCTGGGTGCGGCGGTGAGTGAAGAGATCAGAAGTCGTCTAGAGCTGGGTCCGCTACCCCGCGGAGGAAATGGATTTACTCTGGGGGCCACAGGTAGTGGTGACAATCAAACCTCTGGTGCCTCGTTCAGGATTTTTATCGATACCCGTGATTGGGACAATACGCTGGGAATGAATACTCCAGGGCAGGTAGGTGACCCCGATAGCCCGCTGTATGACAATTTGTTTGAGCTGTGGGCCAACGATAAGGTGTTTCCGGCTTTCTACTCGCGCGAGAAAATAGAAACGGTCTTGTTTGAGACCGTCGATCTGATTCCAGCAAATTAGTAACCCGCCGCGGCAGCTAAGAGGGTAGATGCAGGCGGGTTAGAGTTATTGGCCCAAGAGCCTGTGAATTTTTTTATTCAGATAGTTTGCGATAGAGCGAACGAGTGCTGATGTTTAGAATCTTCGCGACTTCTTCCTTGTCGCCATCGTGAGCCTGCATCAGGTCGGCCAGATACCGCCTCTCATGGGTCTTGAGATCAACCCAGTCTGCTTGGTCATCTTGCCTGTCATTTGCATCCAATACGATTCGATCGGGCGCGTCTTCGAGGGCCAGCTCGATGACTCTCGCATCGATTACATTGGTGTCAGCCATTACCAGGGCGCGGCTAATCAAATTGCGCAGCTCCCTAATATTGCCTGGATAGTCCAGAGACTGCAGCGTTCGCGTAGCTGTGCTGGTGAAATGGTATTCTCCGGCGGGGTCTATTCTAGAGAGAAGAGCCTTTGCTACCAGTGGAATATCCGCGACGCGTTCGGATAGCGAGGGCAGCATTATGGGAAATACATTGATTCGATAATAAAGATCGGTGCGAAACTCGCCGCGTTTGACCATCTGGTATAAGTTCTTATGGGTGGCGCAAATCAGGCGAAAATCCGAGCTGTGCACTTCTGCACTGCCCAGCCTGCGAAATGTGCCCGTCTCGATTAGTCGCAGCAGCTTAACCTGCATAGACAAAGGAATGTCTCCCACCTCATCGAGAAACAGGGTGCCGCAATTCGCAAGTTCTACCAGTCCCTTCTTGTTATTCACGGCCCCCGTGAAGGCGCCTTTAATATGGCCGAAGAGTTCGCTTTCGAAAAGTGCGTCGCTCAGCCCCGCGCACTCGAGTGAGACTAGGGGTTTGTCTTTGCGGGTGCTGGCCATATGAATGGCGCGGGCAGCTAGCTCCTTGCCGGTGCCGGATTCCCCCAAAAGGAGTACAGAGGCATCGCTATTGCCTACCCGTGCAATTTTGGAAACCATCTTCTGGAAGACTTCGCTCTCGCCAACCATCTCTCTGTCAGAGCTGGCGCCGCTCGCTAGGGGAACAGGCTGTAATAGCTCGACAAAGTAGATTAGACTCTCCGTCACGATTGTGGATGGGCAGCATCTGCACATCGACATGTTCGCGCCCGCGGGGAGTCTGGTGGATATGCAGCACTCGCTCCCTGTGTCCGGAGGCTTTTGCCGCTCCTAAGGGGCAATCTTCGCCAGCCTTGTCGCAGGGCATCTTGTAGCCGTGGGATATCTCGTAGCAGCGATTGGTCTTCTGAAAGTCGATCGCTCCGAAGGATTGTTCGTATTCTCTGTTGTTGGCTAGAATTTCATAATCCGCGGATACCAGAATGGCGGGGCAATCGAAGCCCTCGAGTATCTCGCTCATGGCCAAATTCTGATCGCTTGCTATTAAGTTCATCGATAGAAGAAATAATGTCAAATATGTCAGGCCACTATGACAAAAATGACAATTCCGCGCAAGCAAACTATTACTGCCTTTCCTCTCTGTCTATAAAATTCGTTAAATATCAATTGCTTAAACTGCTTTATCGAAATTGGCATGGCCTGTGCAAATACTAAGTTCATAGAATTGGATCTCTGCTTTTCCGGGATTCTTGAAAATCGCTTCTGATGAGGATTAGATCAATGATTACGGTTAAAAATATGTTCTACTTGATGACAACCCCGGTTATTACTGCGCTTGTATGTTGGGCTATTTGGGTTTTTCTGGTCTAAGACCGACACTGCGGACGAGTGCTTGAAAACGAGGGAATGACTGAGGTGGCAAATAACAATGTAGCGAAGCGCAGTGATGCGGTGCAACCCAAAGTTGTCCCATTCTTCGATGATGACTCAAACACTTTTTCCTATGTGGTTAGCGACCCCACTTCGAGCTCATGCGCGATTATCGATTCCGTATTGGAATTCGATATGGCGAACGGGAACGTAGATCGTGTGGGTGCTGACTCGATTATTCGCTATGTAGAAAAAGAGGGCCTGAAAGTCGAATGGATTATTGAGACGCATGTCCATGCAGACCATCTCACTGCAGCGCCTTATTTGAAAAATCGTCTCGGTGGCAAGATCGCGATCGGTGAAAAGGTAGCCCTTGTGCAGGAGACATTCGGAAGGATATTCAACGTAGAGAAAGAGTTCAGTCCCGAAGGATCTCAATTCGATCATCTATTTGTTGATGGTGAGGAATACACGATTGGTAATCTTCAGGCCTATGCGATGCATACGCCAGGACACACTCCTGCCTGTATGACCCATGTGATAGGCGATTCGGTTTTCGTAGGGGACACAATATTCATGCCCGATGCCGGCTCGGCGCGGGCGGATTTTCCTGGGGGTGATGCGGCTACTTTATATCGCTCCATTCAGAAGGTGTTAAGCTTGCCCGCGCAATCTACAATCTATATGTGTCATGACTATGGCGAAGGCAGAGAGATGGAGTATCAGACTACAGTTGCACAGGAGTTGGCAGAGAACATTCATGTCAATTCAGCGATTAAGGAACCCGACTTTGTAAAAATGCGTACTGCTCGTGACAAAACATTGGCTGTGCCACACTTGATCCTGCCTTCTTTGCAGGTGAATATGCGCGCCGGTCATTTTCCCGAAGCGGAAGATAACGGGCGTACCTATCTGAAAATTCCAGTCGATGCCTTTCGCAAACACTAACAAGGAAAGAGCCCTGACCAATGAAGTCGATTATTGTTAACGAGAATCTGAGTATCTCAGATCAAATTGAAGCGACAGATATAGAGCAGCTGGCGCAGGAAGGTGTTCAGGTAATAATGTGCAATCGGCCAGACGAGGAAGCAGCTGAACAACCCTCGTTCAGTGACATGGCGGCAGCAGCCGAGGCCAATGGCATCGAAGCTCTCTATATTCCTCTCAAGACAGGTGAGATGAAGGCAGAACATGTAAGGCAAATGCGGCGCCTGCAGGACAGCGGTAAGCGCTTGCATGCCTTCTGCCGGTCTGGCAATAGGTCGTTTTGTCTCTATGCCGCCGCACATGCCAGTCGAGGTTTACCGAAAGACGAGATTTTACAGCAAGCAGAAAAGGCCGGCATTGCCGTTGAGGAAATAATTGAGCCATATTATAAGGGTGCATTGAATCTATGAACACGACTGAGAACACAACAGAACAAAACACGGCGGCTACCCCCGCGTTTGACATCGTAATTGTCGGCGCCGGATCGGGGGGCATTTCAGCGGCATCCAGCCTACTAAAACGGAATCGAGGTTTTCGAATCGCGCTAATTGACCCGGCAACTGAACACTACTACCAGCCAGGTTGGACCATGGTTGGCGGCGGGATATTCGATGCGGAGACGACCAGGCGCCAGATGCAGGACTTGATTCCCAGTGATGCTAGCTGGATTAAGCAGGCAGTAAAGGGTTTCAAGCCGTCGGAGAATGAGGTTGTTCTCGACGATGGAAGCCGCGTTGCTTACAAGCATTTGATTGTAGCGCCAGGCCTTACCCTGGATTGGGATGGCATCGATGGCTTGAAGGAGTCGCTAGGCAAAAATGGAGTGACTTCGAACTACTCCTACGATCACGCTCCTTACACCTGGGATCTGGTGACGGGTCTCAAAAAAGGCAAGGCACTATTCACGCAACCACCCATGCCAATCAAATGTGCGGGGGCGCCGCAGAAAGCGCTCTATCTGTCCTGTGATAATTGGCTTCGACATAAAGTGTTGAATGATATAGACGTAGATTTCATGAATGCGGGTGGCGTGCTGTTTGGAGTAAGTGAATACGTCCCCGCCCTGCAATCCTATATTGATCGTTATGGCGTAAACGTAAACTATTTTCACAATCTCGAGGCTGTAGACGGAAAAGAAAAGGTGGCCCATTTCAAGATAATTTCGGGAGAGAAAGAGGGTGAGCAGATTGCAAAGCCCTTCGACATGATTCACGTCTGTCCGCCGCAGAGGGCACCCGATTTTGTTGTAAACAGTGAATTGGCAGGCCCGGGTGGATGGCTGGAAGTAGATCAGTTTAGTCTGCGTCATACCCGATTCGACAATGTCTGGGGCTTGGGAGACGTGATGAATACGCCTAACGCCAAGACCATGGCTGCGGTGCGGAAACAGGTTCCGGTCGTGGCAGAGAATATAGTCGCTGCGCTTGAGGGTGAATCCCTGCGAGCCGGCTACGATGGCTATGGCTCCTGCCCGCTCACGGTGGAGCGAGGTAAGATAGTTCTGGCTGAGTTTGGCTATGGCGGAAAGTTAATTCCTACATTTCCCAAGTGGGTGCTCGAGGGCACTCAGCCAACCAAGGCGGCTTGGATGCTGAAGAAGGACATTCTTCCGGGAATCTACTGGAATGCGATGCTCAAAGGCAGAGAGTGGATGGCTGGGCCCGCGGATCTCGATAAATTGCGAGGCTGAAATGGCATTCCTCTCCGGTCTCCTGCCTTCGGCACTCAAGTCCGGCCGCTATGATAGATATCATTTCCTGGGCGATGTGATAGCCGCGGTCATTGTGGCTATTATGTTGATTCCGCAGTCCTTAGCCTACGCATTACTTGCGGGTATGCCGGCAGAGGTTGGTCTCTACGCCAGCATATTACCGCTGATCGCCTACGCTATACTTGGCAGTAGCAGCACGCTGTCTGTCGGGCCTGTGGCTATTACTTCCTTGATGACTGCTGCGGCACTTTCGGACGTGGCAGCGCAGGGGTCTGCGGACTATCTCACAGCCGCCATTACACTGGCCGCACTATCGGGAGCTATGTTGCTCGGCTGTGGAATACTCCGTCTCGGCATTCTTGCTAATTTCCTTTCCCACACGGTCGTACAGGCCTTTATAACCGCTTCAGCGATCATTATTGCCGTCAGTCAATTCAAACACTTAATGGGTGTGAATAGCGGTGGTGACAATCTCCTCGAGTTGCTGTCGGCGCTGATTGAAAACGTCGGACAAACTAATATCTATACCTTTGCCCTTGGTCTGGCTGTGATTGTCTTTCTCCTCAGTAGCCGTTATTGGGGAGTTAGCTTTCTTGGTCGATTCGGTATCGCTGTACACAGTGCCGACCTTATGGTTAAGGCGGCACCTGTTCTGGGGGTTATCGTTAGCATCCTGGTAGTGGTTTCATTTGACCTGGAAGCCAAAGATGTGGCTGTTGTAGGCAGTATTCCAGCCGGGCTGCCTTCGCTTGTCTTGCCTTCATTCAATCTTCCATTGGTGAAAGAGTTGCTGTTACCTGCAGCGCTGATCTCGACGATAGGCTACGTGGAATCTATTTCTGTGGGCTCAGCGCTCGGTGCCAAGCGACGCGAAGGAGTAGAAAACAATAGAGAGCTCGTCGCCCTAGGTGGTGCAAATCTGGCGGCGGCAGTGTCGGGCGCATTTCCCGTTACAGGAGGGTTCTCTCGCTCCGTGGTGAATTTTGATGCCGGTGCACACAGCCAGCTGGCGAGCCTGATGACTGCTGGCCTGATTGCTCTGGTTGCCCTGTTTCTTACTCCGTTCCTGTATCACCTTCCCAAGGCGGTATTGGCGGCGACGATTATTGTGGCGGTCTTGTCTCTAGTTGATTTTTCTATTATTAAGAAGACTTGGCGCTTCTCAAAAAGAGATTGGGGTTCGGTGGTGGCAACTCTGTTCCTGACCCTTGGATTCGGCGTTGAAGTAGGTGTTAGCAGTGGGGTGCTCATTTCAATTGCTTTGCATCTCTATCGTACGGCGCGACCTCATGTCGCCGAGGTGGGTTTGGTTGAAGGCACCGAGCACTTTCGTAATATTCTCCGTTATAAGGTGAAGACTATTCCCAGCGTACTTACTCTTCGTATCGATGAGAGTCTATTCTTCGCTAACGCCAGCATGTTAGAGAAACTCATCTATGAGCGAGTTGCGGAAGACAAGAATATAGTCCACGTTGTACTGATGTGCAGCGCGGTTAACGAAGTGGACTTCAGTGCACTGGAGACTTTGGAAGAGATTAATCAGAGGCTTCGAGAAGAGAATATTTTTCTACACCTGTCCGAGGTGAAAGGCCCAGTGCTGGACAAACTAAGACGAGCGCGCTTCATAGATCAGATGAGCGGAAATCTTTACCTTACGCAACACCAGGCCTTCGCCGACTTAATTAGCAAAGAGGAAAGCAAGACTCGCTGATGGTGAGGGAGGTTTGCATCGCAGTCCCGCCGTCTCCTCTTTTCCTGTTACTCTAACCCCTAACTCTAACGGTAGTTGTTTAGTCCACAATGTCACAGCTGGGCAAGAGTAGAGCTTATGTCTGAAAGTAAGCACAATAAGAATAGCGATGTTGCTGCAGCTGGC
The DNA here is from genome assembly GCA_943842505.1 of uncultured Pseudomonadales bacterium. Taxonomy (GTDB): domain Bacteria; phylum Pseudomonadota; class Gammaproteobacteria; order Pseudomonadales; family Pseudohongiellaceae; genus UBA9145. The sequence continues at coordinate 145,073 of CALTDI010000008.1, forward strand.
CTGCCATCGGGCGACAATGCCGATGCGCAGTTGCGCCGCACCGGTATTAACCCGGAGCGCCTGTCGGTGGTTAAGTTGGGGCGCAGATCCCATTTAACCGGAGTTCCTTCCTGGTTATGGCGATTAGGCTCGGGCCTGTTGCTGTGGTCTCTGGCGCTGTTGTTCCATTCACCCCTAGCTCAATTGTCACCCTACCTACAGGCTGCGATAAAGCTTGTCATCGGGTTGATTATTCTGATCGCAGCCTGCGAAATACTGGTTTCAGCAACAGAGCGCCTTGCGGCGCGCTTTCAGTGGAATCACTATATCGCAGGGACCTTGGCGGAGATTCTATCCACCACCCCTGAGCTTGTCGTTATTGCCTTTGTGATTCCGGTAAGCCCGATTACGGCCTTCACCATAAGCGTGGTGACCATCTATAACAACGCTCTGGTGTTTAGTCTGTATTCCTATTTTCTGCCCAAGGATAAAGCGGGCAAGTTTTTAATGCCCGCGCCTATTACCGAGGCGGGCTCCCAGATCCTGATCGGTGGCGGTGCCATGGGCCTTATCATCGGCCTGGTGATGCTGACGCTCAATTCGGCGCCCGAGTCCAAGAATAGTTTTTCGGCTACCGACCTGATCTTTATCAGCGTCATTCTGTTAGTCATATTCGCCGTCTACATATATAAACTGCTGACCAGCTATGCAAGAGAGGAGGCAGAGGTTAGAGAGAATCTGTCGATGTCTGAGAAAGACATAGAGCAGCGACTGGAACTGGTCTATGAGAACGTAAAGCCTAGCTCATTCTGGACAATCGGATTACTCTTTCTGCTTGGTATTTTCGGTGCCTTTATAGGCGGTCACGAGATATCGGGTTTTGCCAGCACTATGATTCGAGATCTTGATATTAATCCGATTCTGACGGCGCTGATTCTGGCCTTGTTCGCCGGCCTGAGTGAATACGTCATCCTTTGGCAGTCGCACCGAAAGGGCGAATATGGTATTGCCTTGGCGAATGCCTTTGGCGGCATAACGCAGGTCATGTTTCTGGTGCTGCCATTTACGCTGTTATGGATCGCCCTCTATCAGGGGTTTCTAAATCCTGCACACCCGGAACTGCCGCTCGAATTCTCGACCGCTAATATATTTCTGCTACTGTTTCTGTTTCCCACTTTCTATACCCTCTCATCGTTACTGGAAGAGGACCATACCCTGGGGGTTCTCGATACAACGATTATGACCGGTATCTTCCTGTTCCTGATTGTCCTGCTGGTTAGCTACGGCGGGGTTCCTGCCTAGGCTCGAACCAGCATGCTGGCGATGGCCGCGACAGACAGTAATGCCGCTCCCAGAGTCTTAAGGGGTAGCTGCTGCGTGGAACAACTTAAGGATCGAAACTGCTCCTGAGCATAAGAATAGATGCTGCTAATATCCAGCGATATCGCAAGTGTCATTAAGTCTGCATAGATGGCTTGCGGCGATGCGGCAAGTATAACCAGAGCTAGCCAACACAGCCCCGTTATCAAGAATACATTTCTGCGCTTGGTGTTCAGTTTGCCTATTCTTACTTCGACCCGAGTGCTGAATCCGCGATCGGCAATCAAGGCGGGTTGCGCAAGAAGTTCCTCTAGTTTATCAAAATCTGAACTGTCATTCACGATGCTTTCTCCAGCCTATCTTTCTTGTTGAGCGTCTCTTTTAACTTGAGCTTGCCGCGGCTAATGTTCGACTTGACCGAACCTAAGGGCATTTCCAAAATATTCGATACCTCCTGATGAGAAAATCCATAGCTATGGCATAGCGTGATCGTTGCAATTTCGTCGGGGTTTAGTTGTTCCATTGCCTGTTCCAGATCCATCTGCTGCGTTGATAACTCATCATATTTGTCGCTGTATATCTCTTGCTGGGCGCCATACTGCTCGGCGATTTCTATGCGCCGCTTTGTCCTGCGCAGATGCTGCAGGAAACAGTTGTGTGCGATGCTAAACAGCCAACCGGAAAAATTTCCCTCACCCTTGTAGCTGCCTAGCTAGCGAAAAGCCGTTAGAAAAGTTTCCTGTGCGATATCGTCTGCAAGATCGTAATTCTTGCAGAGCCTGACCAGGTACGCCCGGATCTTTCCCTGATGCATTCGCACAAGGGCAGAGAACGCGTCGTTATCACGACGCGCCACTGCCTTCAGTATCAGTGAGCTTTCGGAAGTCACATTGCTCTACTAGTCAGCCTCGCGTAACCGGAACTTTCCCGATATGAGGTAGGCAACGCCAACGAGTAAGGGTATCGAACCAAATATGGCTTCCCCCATGCCGCCCTCGACCAATATGCCCAGGAACAGAGGTAGGCCTATAGCCAGCCAGATCAAGCCGTACTTATAGTCTGTCTTATAGGTTGCGCTGTTACCGCCCAGCATCTTCATCATCTCGGGATCTACCGTGCCGCCTAGCTCGACAACCCGGACAATGGTGTCTAGCTTCTTGGCCGCCACTCGATGGATGAAGTACAGGATGCTTCCCGGAAGAACCCCGAGTGAGAAAATAATCGCTGTTGACGCAATAAAAAATTCGCTTTCCATACTGATAACCCTTTGTTGTCTGTTTACTCTAAGATGCCTGCCATGCAGTGATTGGATTCACCGCCCTAAAAAATAATCGGGCAGCTGGTAAGATTCTGAAATTATTGCGAATTTTCAGGATAAAACACCTCGATGCTGATGTGTTTCAAACTCAGGCTGGCCGGGAGTCGCTCTTTGTAGAACGAAGCATTGCGGGGTGTCGTAGTGACCACTGAGATGATGGCCGAGTGGATTCCCGGAGCCACAGTCCAGATGTGTAAATCGACAACCCTGCAGCTTGCGTCTCTCTCGATACTCGAGCGAACTGTCTCAAGGAGGGTCTCATCTGCCTGTTCGTCCAAGAGTATGCCGCTGGTGGATTTCAACAGACCGAATGACCACCGCGCCACCAAGATAGCACCTACTATCCCCATAACCGGATCCATCCATACCGCGCCGAAGTATTTACCAATCAGGAGTGCAAAGATCGCCAACAGAGAGGTCAGGGCGTCTGCCAGCACATGGAGATAGGCAGATTTTAGATTGTAATCGTGGTGATGGTGGTGATGGTCGTGGTCATGACCATGATGCTCATGGGAGTGGCCGCGGTCGTGCCCATGGTCGTGGTCCACGCCAAGAATAAAGACACTGACGCCGTTTACCAGCAGCCCAACGACAGCGACGCCAATAGCCTGGTTAAATGCGATACTTACAGGCTCGATAAGACGCAGGATGCTTTCGAAAGCCATGATCGCAGCGAACACCGCGAGTAGGACGGCGCCCGTATAACCACCGAGGGTATTTACCTTACCCGTACCAAAACTGTATCTGCTGCTGTGGGCGTGGCGACGCGCATACACATAGGCGAAGGCGTTGATGCCCAATGCCACAGTATGGGAGCCCATATGCAGGCCGTCGGCGAGCAGGGCCATGGAGCCGAATGCGATGCCGGCAGCAATCTCGACGAGCATCATGACAAACGTTAGTGCGATTACGAGAAGCGTGCGTGATTCCCCCGGCCGCTTGAGATCCTGGCCGAAGCTATGGGAATGCTGCCAGCGTTTCAGCTGCTCGTGCTGCATGCTCTGCTCCTTTGCTATCTGACTTATAACCTGGTTATTCTATCGGCATCGAATGCCCTTGGGACAGTAAGGGGCAGTGCAATTTGGTGGTAGCCGTCCAGAGTCCTCTGATATAGTATTTCATCCATCAGAATTAATTAGCTACTGCGCACAGCTGGAGAAACAATGAACAAATTTTTATCGAGTCTACTTATCCTTATGCCTTTGCTAGCTGGCAGCGCCAGCGCCGTAGAAGAGGCAGATCCTGCATTGGCCGAGATTACCAATTTCCGCCAGTATAGCTCAACATTCGCGAGCTCAGGTCAGCCTAGTCGAGAGCAATTTTCAACGATCGCCGAGAATGGTTTCGAGAGAATCGTCTACATAGCTTTCACCAATAACCAGAATGCCTTGCCCGATGCGGATCTGGTGGTTAAGGGGCTTGGCATGGAATACATGCAGGTGCCGGTGGACTTCAATAATCCGCTCCCGTCTGATTTCTACGCATTTGCCGACTCGATGCGGCGCAACACAGACAAGAAGACGCTACTGCATTGTCAGGTGAATGCTCGTGCCACGGCATTCAGCTTCCTCTATAGAGTGATCTATGCCGACGTGCCGGTCGCGCAGGCGAAAGCCGATATGAATACCGTGTGGCAGCCGAATGAAGTCTGGCGCGATTTTATCTTCGCTGTCCTGGCGGAGAACGCTATCTCTCCCGATTGTGAAGATTGTGATTGGACGCCTCCACCGCCGCGCGAGCAGTAGAGCAGTGAAAAGTAGAACGGCCTAGGTGGCCGGCTTTTAAACAGTTTGTAAGAATGAAACATGTGATATAGAAAAAGGGTGAACTCGAAAGAGTCCACCCTTTTTTTATACTGGTTTGTCTGGGCGGTCTGACTTAGTCTGAGCCACCTTGATCAATGTTCTTCCAAGAGTAAAAACCCATGAACATTTCTTCCCAGCTTTGCTCGCCCCAATTGATCTCAGCGTTAGGATCAGGGTTGAAAGCATTCTGTGAAGAGTTATCGAATGCGCCAGTCGCGACAATCTTGGTGCCAGCAGGAATTCGAAGAGGCTCTTCCAATTCATGTGCCAGCTGCCAGTTGAAGGAATAGGCGGGAACAGAGAGCAGCAATTCTTCGCTGCCATCTGGATACTGTGCAGTAAACTTCATGCGCTTGCCGCGGAAATGCATATGTGGCATCAGGCTATAGAGTTCTGCATCTTCAGGAACCGTTGTAACCAGTTCCATCTCATGGTCTTTTGCCTGAGCAGGGATGCTGATTGCGAAGGCATTGCCTACACCGCCGGACATGCGCTCAGCGGGTACTTCACCTTCCTCGTAGAAGTAGATGCCGATCTCAGTCGCGTCAGTCGTCTCTTTGCCTGAAGTCGTGTAGTGCATCTGCAGGTTAAGAGTCGTGCCGGCCTTTAATAATCCGCCAACACCCGGGGGGTTAAGCGAAACGCTATTACCAGGAGCATAGCCTGCAACTGAGCCTAGGTCAGGGTCGTTACCACCACCCAGGAAGGTACCGATATCGATCTCCGGAATCTCTTTGAAGATCTCTCCGATGTTAGGCTGTTGGCCAGAGGCTACGGCTGCGAATATCGAGGCGCGGATAGATTGTGCCTTCTCAGGGGGAAGTGATGCCAGCAAGTCCATGAGAATCTGCTGGAAATCAGGTGCTCCCTCGGGAGGTACAACCGTTGTAATAATATGGTGTAGTACGGCAGGGTCGCCAGGTACTACTTCGCTGCCTTTGATCCAAACATCTTTTTCAAGACCAAGATCGACAGGAATATCCATATAGTCGACTACCCCAGTGGCTGGAATTGCTTGCTCAGGAACCTTAACGATTAGATCAGGCTCGCCAAGCGACCACTTCGTTGTAGGCCAGGTTAGAGCTGTTAGAGGGTCGTTCTCGCTGTCCACTTTGGAGCCAGTGTTTACCCAGCGAACGAGTTTTTGCATCTCTTCGTCACTAAGATTCATTTCGTTCTTCATCTTGTGACCGACTTTGTTATCGACCTGACCCGGTGGCATGCGTTTTGTCATTACCACTTCGCGAATCATCGGTGACCAACCCTGCACCGCTAGGTTGCTGTCCATAGCGAAAGGGGCGATACCGCCATCGCGGTGACAGTTTGCACAGTTCTGAGCAATGATTGGCGCGATATCTTTCTCATAGGAAAGATTTGCATGGGCATCCAGACTTGGAAATTCTATCGCCGCACCCGTGCTGGCAACTGAGACCATGTCAAAGTTTTCGCCTGCAAGCATCTGCTGCAAGGAATTTTCCATGTCCGCGATTGGCCCGCGGTATAGCATTTCGAAATTGCTTGGATTGTAAAGAACGGCCTCATCCAGATGACTTACGCCCAGCATTTCGGTAACTAGTTGTGCGTCATCCATTAATACTGGAAGGTCCAAACCTAAGCTCGCGATATCAGCGCTCACCTGCGCTCTGTCAGTATGCAGTCCGGGGTTCAACAAGAAGAATTGGACGCCCTGTTCTGTATATTGATCCTGGAGTGCTTTCAAGCTTGCCACATCTGCCTGGCTATTCGTCATAGGCATGATTACCACGGCGCTGTGATCGTCATACCAAGCCATGTGCTGAAAAGCACCTTCATGGTCGATCAGGGCGAAATCGCCAACTCGTTCACCGGCATTTGCCGTGCCTGCAACGAGGGCTGCCACTAGGGCTAATCCCAAAGTCTTTTTCACGTTTCATTCCTCTCTATTCTAAAGTGTTTCTAACTAGGATAATTAATCCTAAGGGAGTAAGTTTACTGGTTTCGGAAGGGATTGCAGCTAATATCAGACGTTTAATTGACGAGTTGACTCAAATTGCTACAGGCCAATAGTTACGCGCATTCTAGGGAGTTTTGCGTTATATTTCACAGCTCGAGAGCGGGCAGAGCGCTGCATAGTTAGTTACTGAAAATTCAAATCATTGAAAGCCATAGCCAGTGCTGTAAATTTGGATAGACAGTTTCGGAATTTGCCTCAAAATAGTGCGGCGCTATACCCACCACTCATGTAGGTTCGTACGTAGTTCGCGTACTCTTTTATCTGCCTGTAGCGACGCCACTCATAAGCAGGAATATCGAGGTCACTATGCATTCCGATAGTTTGTTGATTAATGCGCTGTATTATCTTCTGGCCGCTGTTATTGCGGTGCCCCTGTTTAAGAAAATTGGCCTCGGTTCCATCCTCGGGTATTTATGCGCTGGTATCGTGCTGGGCCCGCATGCTCTGGCCATCATCAGTGACCCCGATGAGGTGCTGCACTTCGCCGAATACGGCGTCATTCTTCTGCTGTTCGTCATTGGACTGGAACTCGCGCCGAATAAGCTGTGGAATATGCGTAGCCATATCGGTTTGATCGGCGGTAGCCAATTGCTGATAACTACCCTCGTGATCGGGGGGTTATTGCTGTTGTTATCGCTAAGCATGCAGCAGTCACTGGTGTTAGGTCTCACCCTGGCGCTGTCCTCTACAGCATTTGCCATTCAATTGATGAACGAAGAACATATTCTTGCATCGCCCCTGGGTCGCAAGGGCTTCGGTATTCTGTTGATGCAAGATCTCGCGGTGATTCCGATTCTGGTTCTGGTAGGCGTAGTCGCCCTGGCTGGTGGAGACAATAGCGACGCATTGCCTTGGTACTACGGGGTTATTGCCATTGTCCTGGTCCTGGCAGTAAGCCGTTTCGCCTTGAACAGGGTGCTCGGCATTGTCGCGGCTACCAATAACCGCGAGGTGATGACCGCCGCCAGCCTGTTGATAGTGATCAGCGTAGCGGTGCTGATGGAGGCGGTTGGACTGTCCATGGGTCTGGGAGCTTTCCTCGCCGGGATACTATTAGCAAACTCCAATTTCCGGCATCAGCTGGAGTCCGATATTGAGCCGTTCAAGGGCATCCTGCTGGGGCTGTTCTTCATCGCGGTAGGCATGACGCTTAATCTTCCTCTGTTATATGCCAACCCCCTATTAATGATTGCTGGGGCTCTGGTTTTGGTGGCGGTTAAGACGCTGCTTATCGTGGGGACACTGCGCTGGCGCAAGGTTTCGTTTAGGGAAAGCTTTCAACTCGCCTTGATGTTGTCACAGGGCGGCGAATTCGCCTTCGTCATCCTGACCAAGGCTACGGGCTTAGGGTTATTCACGATGGAGTTGGCGGATCAGGTTACGCTCATCGTCGGCCTGTCCATGGCGTTGACATCGCCGTTGGTGGTGCTGCAGCGGAAGATCTGGCATTGCAGGAGTGAGACGGTGCCCGATCAGGATGCCTACTGGGACGATCACGAACCCGAGGTGATTATCGCCGGATTCGGTCGCTTCGGTCAGATCGTCGGCCGCATGCTGCAGGCGCGCCACGTACCCTTCACCGCGATGGATAAGAATTCAGACCACGTCGAGTTTGTAGAGCAGTTCGGTAATCGGCTTTTCTATGGCGATCTAACGCGCCTCGATCTGATGAAGTCTGCAGGAGTGAAGAGCGCCAGGATTCTCGTGCTCGCCGTGGACGATGTCAAAGAGTCTTTGCATATTGTCGACCTGGCTCGGGAACAAAATCCTAACATCCGTATTGTGGCTCGCGCCATCGACCGTTTCCATGCCTACGAGCTGCACAAGCGTAACGTCGATAATGTAATACGAGAGACCTTCGCAAGCAGTCTGGAAGCTGCCACGGAAACATTGGAGCATCTCGGCTATACGGAAGGGCAGGCCTTGGCGGTAACGAGTATGTTTCGTAAGCATGACGAGGAAATGCTGCTGAAGTCCGCGGAGCATATGGATGATATGAAAGAATTACAACAACTAGCGCAAGAGGGCAGGTTGGAATTGGAGAAGCTGTTTGAGCAAGACAGTAAGAACCCCGTCTCCTCCTGACCCTTCATTCCCAGGCATTCAATTCGAGTGGATATGAACGGATCTGTAGCGCTGCTATAGGGCTTTCAGATCGGAACGATAATTCGCAGAAACTACCAGGCTTAACGACTGGCCTCTACGTTCATCTGCAAGGAATACAGACTCGTACGCGCCGTCATAAATAGCGTCTTGCCATCGCGACCGCCGAAGCCGACATTGGCAGGCATCTGCTCGGTGCTGATAAAGTCTATCTGCTCTCCAGACGGATTACGGATGCTCACGCCACCTAACCAGGTTAGGTAGACGTTGCCGTGTTCATCGAGGGTCATACCATCGGAGCCCTGATCGGCGAATTCGGTTCTATTGGCGACACTTCCATCTTCGTTAATTGTATAGCGAAATACCTTTCGCAGTTCCGTGCTTGCGATATACAGGGTTTTACCGTCCTCGGTTCCCACTACACCGTTGGGCTTGGGGATGTCGGTGATGATCGCGGTGACTTCGTTGCGCTGTGGTGAGATGCGGTAAACGTATTCTCCGTCCTGAGCCAGGCTCCCTTGTGGGTATTGGTATCTGGGGTCGGTCATGTAGATGCTGCCATTGGGGTGCACCCAGGCATCGTTAGGGCTGTTGAAGGGCTTGCCCTGATAACCGTCGGCGATTACCGAGATAGTGCCGTTGGCGTCCATCTTGACCAGGCGCTGAGCCTCCTGCTCGCAGATCAGCAATCCGCCGTCCAAGTCCAGGGTGAGGCCATTTGCGCGGTTGCTAGGTTCGTGGAAGCTACTTAGGTCGCCGGTAGGTGCCAGCTTGTGCAGGCGATTATTATCGATATCGGTGAAGTAAAGATTCCCCACGGCATCGGAGACTGGGCCCTCTATGAAGGCAAAGCCACCCTGGACTTCGACTACCTGGGCACCGTCAGCGATGAGCCCGGACTCGGCCCCCAGCGTCGTCTGCGCCGTGAGTGTCAGAAATAACAGGAGAGAGAGGGGATAGCAGTGACTGCGCATTGGGTTTTTCATGGTCGGTTCCGCTTATGACAGTGAGCTGGTGCGAATTAGTTTACTTCAGTGCTGGGTAGTTTGCAGCCCAGTGATGACAATGTCACACTTATCCCGAAGTGCTGGCATAGGGAGCGGTTTCGCCTTACCATCGCCGCACACAACGCAGATCGAGAAATTTGCTTGCCTATTGATCCTAGTTAGCGAGATCTAACGTATCAGTGGGTTGTCGTCACAATCAGGAATGTAGTCTGAGCCGCCTATGTCTAAAGCTGTCTTATTATTAAATCTCGGCACACCAGCCGAACCTACCGCCAAGGGTCTCAGAGACTTCTACAAGTATTTCTTTTCCGACCCCTTCGTATTCGATATGAACCCTCTCGGGAGATGGATGCTACGCAACCTCATAATACTGCCTTTCCGTGCTCCCAAGACCGCTAAAGACTATGCGACTATCTGGATGGACGACGGCTCGCCGCTGAAGGTCTATGCAGACAGATTGCAGGCGAGTGTGCAGAAGGCCTACGAGAGCGCAGGTGAAGATGTACTAGTGCTCAACGGCATGGCCTACAGTAAGCCCCGTATCTGTGATGCCATGGCTGAGTTGGAAAGCAAGGGGCGGACCGAGATATTGGTGCTGCCTCTATTCCCTCAATTCTCGACGGCAACGACGGCCTCGGTTTTTCATGAGGTAAGGCAGGAAGCGGCCAAGTGGCAGAGCGCACCGAAGTTGCAGTTTGTCGACGACCTTTTCGCCGAACCCGCATTTATCCGGGCCTGGACCGATCTAATCGGTAAGCACCTGAACGAAGACGAGGTGGACCATGTGGTCTTCAGTTACCACGGGCTGCCTGAGTCAAATATTAAGAAGGCGGATAGCCAGAACGTCTGCAGCTTTGGAAGCTGTTGCGATCAGGTAACCGACAGTAATCGTTACTGCTATCGCGCGCAGTGCATGGCGACGACGAAGAACATCGTCGCTGAGCTTGGTTGGGGCGAAGATAGGTACTCCATCGCTTTTCAGTCCCGATTCGGGCGACAGGCTTGGATACAGCCCTATCTGGATGAGCATCTTGAGAAGCTTCTTGAAACCGGCGTGAAGAAGATTGCTGTAGTTACTCCCTCCTTCGTTTCAGATTGCCTGGAGACAATTCACGAGATTGGTATCGAATACCGAGAACAGTTCATGGAGGGAGGCGGCGAAGTTTTTCAACTTGTCCCTAACCTCAATGATGAGCCAGTCTGGTTTAATTCTGTGTATGAGATATCCCAGAGCCATCAGAGCTAGGCTTAGACATCCAAGTATAAACTACGTCAACATTTCTGCTATTCCACTTCGGTTCTTCCTGCGACCACCTGTGCAATTATGTTATTGTAATTGTCCCTGATATCTTGGGGCTTTTAGGAAAATAGGCCTACCCTTAGCGGCATAGGTTTAGTAATCGCAGCGAGGGCTGGACAGGCAGGTATGTTTTTGATCAATCATCTTAAGTTTCTCTGGAATGGGGGCTTGCCACCTGCGAGTGCCGACCCTGTAAGACTTCGGGAACGCCGCACCCTGTCTACTACTATTTTCTTCGTACTTCCCGTTGCGATTGGGCTGTTCGTGTCGAACTACTACACCGGTGGTGAGCGTGACAATGTCTATATCGCGATAGCAACGGTCGTGGTCTTCTTCGGTCTGTATCTTCAAGCCTATTTTAATCAGCAATTACTCGCCTCCCAAATACCTCTTGCCGCCTACTGGGTAGTCATTTGCCTGGCGATGACGTCCGTAGGGGTCTGGGCAAACACCTGGGCTTGGCTACTCTGCCTCCCAGCCATCGCCTTTCTGGTTGCGGGCCGTATCGCTGGGGTTGTGTGGACGGTTATCTGCGTTCTTACGCTCTGGGTTTTCGCGTACATGCAATACAGCGGCTACGAATTTCCATTTTCTGGTCCGATGGAGGGCGACCGGGCTCTGACCCTCGCTTTCGAGGCTAGCCTGGTGGTGTTAATGCTGTCCTCGGCTGCCTTCGTGTTTCGCAATGCGCAGACAACGGCGGAGAAGAAACTAAGCGACACCGTGAAGGAACTCGAGAAAGAGGTGCATGACCGCACCTTGGCAGAGAACGAGGCACGGCAGTCGGAACAGGCAAAGGCGTCCTTCCTCGCCGCTATGAGTCATGAGTTAAGAACGCCATTAAATGGCGTTATCGGGGCCTCCCAATTACTCATGGGCGGAGACTTGCCGAGTAAGAAGAAGGAATTAGTCGACGTTGTCCTGAACAGTAGCGAGACGCTGCTTGAGCTAATTAATAATGTAATGGACCTGTCCCGACTAGACAGTCAATCGATAGAGCTAGAAAAAGTTCCAGTAAACATAGACGAGTTGTTTCGATCGACTCTTGCTCCCCTGGAGTTTCAGGCCAAAGAGAAGGGAGTTAAATTCTCACTTGTTATCGAGGATGATATTCCTGAGTACGTCCGTGGTGATCCCACCAGGCTGCGTCAGATACTGCTGAATCTGGTTGGCAATGCGGTGAAGTTCACCAATACCGGAGAAGTGTCAGTCGTGCTGGATACGGCATTGGAGCGCATGCGCCTAAAAGTGACCGATACCGGTATAGGTATTAACACGCAGGCGCAGTCTAGCCTATTCGAGCCCTATGTTCAGGCAGACAAAACCACGATGCGAAAGTTCGGCGGCTCTGGCCTTGGCCTAACTATCGTTAAGCAACTCGTGTCAGCTATGGGTGGCAAGATTGTCGTCAACTCGGTACCGGGTCGAGGTTCAATCTTCACCGTATTCCTGCCGATGAAGAGCATGAGGCCCCCAGCCATCAAGCCTACCAGTCGTTCTGAGATTAAGCTGCCTTCCCTGTCGATAGTGGTCGCAGATGATAATGCCGTGAACCGAATGGTCCTGTCTCGCCTGTTAGAGGCGGATGGCCACAAAGTCGTGACCATGTCTAATGGCAGGGAAGTATTAGATTATCTTCCCGACCATGCTGTGAGCGTGATCATGATGGATCTGCAGATGCCGCTAATGGACGGGGTCACCGCAGTAAGGAAGATTCGCGCTATGGATGGTAGTAGATCTACTATTCCGGTGATCGCAGTAACGGCGAATGTTGTTCACGAAGACCCGCGTGACCTTGCCAGATCTGGAATGACTGGGTTTCTAAGTAAGCCGTTTCGTCAGGAAGAATTGCGTGATGCCCTGCAGAAGGCGATGTCTCCCAACCCTGGCGGGCTAGTTTAGGGGCTTATTAACAGAGCGTAGAGCCCCCATTTGAAACCAGGGTCGAAATTACGTTTAGATGACCTGAATCAATATTCTACCCAGCTGTGCATATTATTCTCCTCCTACGATACTTAAGGGAGAGACCATTATGTCGGCACATGAACAAGAACGGCACGATAAATTACTACCGGTAGTTGGCGTTATCATCGCTTGTTACGTAGTTATCATGACTAGCTCCTATTTTTATTGGAAACTTTTTACTCTAGAATTTGGATGCTTGGGCTTGGGTCTCAGGTGACCTTGAGCTTGCGAGAATATTTCTCTGCGAGGTAGGTTTCCTCCGCTAGAATTTTCTTTAGCGTCTGGATAGCTAGCCAGATATCTTCGAAGCGCAGGAACAGGGGTGAAAACCCGAAGCGAATGATATCTGGGCTGCGGAAATCCACCACAACACCGGCCTCGTTCAGTGCGCGGCAAATGCCGTAGGCGTTGCTGTGGGAAAAGGCAAGCTGTGCACCTCGCAATGATGCGTCTGCGCTAGATTCCAGCTTTAGCTCCTGCAAGACGTGAGAATCCTTTCTCAGTTCTAGAAATAGTTCGGATAGGGCGATAGCCTTCTCATAAATGGTAGTAATTTCTATGCCGCTGAATACGTCCAGCGCGCTATCCAATACTGCCAGAGAAACGATAACCGGGGTGCCTGTAAGGAATTGCGCTACTCCCAAGCCTTTCTTATAGCTTGGGTCGAAAGCAAACGGGTCTTTGTGACCCATCCAGCCCTGAATAGGCTGCTCCATCTTCTCATGATGCCGCTTGTTGGCGTAGATGAAAGCGGGCGCTCCGGGCCCGCCGTTTAGATACTTGTAGCCACAACCCACCGCGAAATCCACAGCCCAGTCGTCCAAGTGCAGAGGCAACACACCTGTGCTATGGGATAGATCCCAGACGACCAGTATTCCCTTATCCTGGGCTAGCGCTGTAAGTTGCTGTATGTCATGTCTATCGCCGTTGCGAAAATTCACCTCTGTTAGAAATAGGACCGCTATATTTTCATCCAGTGCGCCAATAAGTTCATCGGCTGCTACGGTTTTAAATTGGCACAGTGCTGGCCCCAGCATCGATTGCAGTCCCTGCGCCACATACAAATCCGTAGGGAAATTGTCTTCTTGGGACAAGATAATAGTGCGAGCTGTCTGCAGTTGCAGGCAGGTGGCTAGAAGTTTTAGTAGATTGATCGAGACTGAATCGCAACAGACCAACTGGCTGGCATCGGCACCGAGCAGAGGCGCTATCTTCTGGGCGCTGGTGAAAGGCAGGTCGATCCAGGCGTGTTGATTCCAGCTTGCTATGAGGTCCTTGCCCCATTGCTGCTCAATAACTTCACGACCACGCAGCTGTGCGCCTAGAGTCGGTGGCCCAAGTGAATTTCCATTCAGATAGATGGTATTGCCGGGGAGTACAAACTCGTCGCGTTTGGCTGCAAGCGGATCCGATTGATCGAGAGTTCGTATTTGCTGTAGCGATGGACTAGAAGTGTTCATCTAGCAATTCTAGAAGTCGGCGATAGGCAAGGGTCTCGGGGTGCGCCCAGTCGAAATGACCTGCTCCGATACTAATAATTGTCCTTGCTCCGGGTGATGTAGATTGTGCCAGGGGCACTATCTCGTCAATATCGCCCTGCATGAGCACAGTGTTTGCATGCAGGCCGTGGTTGGCTGGATTGGCATCGAAGTAGGCGGCGGCGCGTTCGCCGAGTTCTCCGCCCATAAATGATGCTGCCGCTCTCTCACAGGAACTCTCACCCGATGCGTAGGTCACTACGTCGGAAATAGCAGCAAGACCGACGATCAAATCGGGTTGCACCGCTAGCAGATCATCCCTGGCGCCGGCAAGCAGGGCGAGATGACCCCCGGCGGAGTGCCCCAGGATCGCAAGGTTCTCCGTATCTACAGAATCGATGCGGTTCAAGCTATTGATGCCGGCAATAATATCCTCGAAGGTTCCTGGCCAGCCTCCGCCCTCATCACCCACCCGGCGGTATTCCAGAGACCAGACTGCGAAACCCGCATCCGCCAGCGCCGAACTCAGGCCTGCGGTATAGGAGATATCAAACTGGTTGAGCCAGCAGCCCCCATGAATCAAAACCACAGTCGCACGAGCAGGGGAGTTTGCTGGTAGCCAGAGTTGCCCAAATTGAAATTGATCGGATCCATAACTGACGCTTGTACTGGCCTGCGTAGTGGGCACTGCCAATACGTCAGCGAAGTTAACGTTCTCTGCCGCCGGTGCTTGCGTACAAAGAAGGCAAGACAGTGCAGCGCAAAGGAATGTAGGGAAAGTTCTCATAGGAGGTAGACGTTATCAGAAAACGGGGAAAATTGAAGCAGCTATTAGCTTTAAAAAGGCAGGCTATAAGTAAAGTAAAACTTTATTGCGGGCATAAAAAAAGGGATAGCAAGCTATCCCTTTTTTCGAATGCCGTGCGGCTAGTCCGACTAGGCGCTAATGGCGCGCTTTACCAGATTCTGCATTAACGGAATCTTAAAGCCATTGTGTGCGAGTGCGCGAGCACCATCGGTTGCCATCGCGGCGACAGACTCTGCAGTAGCTGCATTCTTCGCCTGACCTCGAATAGCATTTTCGACGTTGGTAACACGGCGCGGAGTACACTGCACGGCTCCACAGACTATGCGGGAATCCTCTACATTGCCGCCGCTTACTTTGAATGCAGCCGCAACATTAACGAGGGAGAAGTCCCATACGTTTCTGTCTGCCACTTTTTCGAAGTAGAACGTAGCATTGGCCCAGGTGTTTGGAATTCTTACCGTGGTAAGAATTTCACCTGTGCGCAGCGCCGTAGTGCTCTCGATATCGTTGGCAGGGCCTACGAAGTAGTCTTGTGCGGCAAGCGTGCGTTCGCCATCCACGCTGCGAATTACCATAGTTGCATCGAGAGCAACCAAGGCAGGAGCAGTGTCGGAAGGGCTGGCAGCAACACAGCGACTAGTTTCGAACAGAGAGTGTTCGCGGTTCATGCCCTGAGGCGTGTCCGCATAACACAGGTTGCCGCCAGCTCTGTAGCAGGACAGGCCGCGACGGTAGTACCAGCAGCGAACGTCTTGTGAGACGTTACCACCTAAGGTGCCAATGTTGCGGATCTGTGGGCTGGCTACTACACCAGCAGCCTGTGATAGCAGAGAGAACTTATCCTGGATCACGCTGTTATTGGCAACCTCTGTAAGCGTTGTCAGAGCGCCGATTTCAATGCCGTCCGCAGTTTCGCGAACGCCCCTGAGTGATTCAATGGCACTCAGGTCGATCATTGCATCGGTTTCTTTCGCTCGATCTTTTAACCAGCCATAAGTATCCTGGCCGCCCCCAACTAACCAGCCTCTATCGGCGAGCCGATCGGCTATAGCTAGGGCATCTTCTACCTGTACCGGTTGGTACAGTTCCATATTAGGCATTACGTCATGAGATGGCATAGATAACCTCTAGAAAGTGTTAGTTTTAAGGGACTTGGTGCTGTAGGAATTACCAGCCAAGTGATTAATGATCATATCCGTCGTGGTCGGCGCTGTATTAAACAGGTGGCCGTCCAGGGCATCGGATATGGCGCTTGCCAACGCGGCTGCAGATGCGCCCTGAGTTGGTTCGCCAATGCCTCGTCCTCCAGTAGGATTCTGAGGATCAGGTATATTCACGCCGCCCATCTTCGTATTCAGATTCACATCTTTATACGTAGGTGGCTTGTTCTGGTATAGACCAGTGTTGGCAGGCAGGCCGTTCTGTGGATCGTAGACGTGACGCTCCAAGGCAGTCATACCTACACCCCAAACTGCTCCACCGCGCATGGCATTGTCGAAGTTTTTCGGATGCACAACGGTGCCACAATCTGCGATCGCCGTGTAATCTAAAATCTCGAACTTTCCAGTGTCCTTGTCCATTTCAATCTCGCAGAAGCCGACAACCACGCCTGGAGGTTGACCCTGACCAGGGATGTTGTCTTTGGCGACACCGATCAAGCCGGTGCCGGCAAGGCCTTGAACGGCAAGTTGCGTCAGTGGATTGATATCGTCAGGGTATTCCTGGCCGCTAAACTTTCCACCCAGCTCCATCGCACGCTGTGCCGCCTGGGCATAGGTTAATCCGATGCTGGAGTCGGCGCTCTGGTAAACGCGCTCGTCGCCAATCACGTAATCATCAGCCGCTCCACCGAGATCTGCAGCCGCGATTTCCTTAAGCTTGGCGATCGCGTCCTGAGCTGCTACCCAGTTAGTTCGTGTATGGGTGAAGATAGTGTTTGAACCACCCTGACCAGAACTGTGTGGCAAATGTTTGTCAGATCGGCCATTCACAATCTCGCAGCGCTCCCAAGGAACCTGCAAGGCTTCGGCGGCCGCACGACAGGTGCCGGCGTAGGAATAAGTGCCTAGATTGCCGACCCCGCTGTGGATGAATAATCTTCCGTCTGGAGCGATACGCAGGAGTCCGTCATAGCCTCTGCCGCCCGCACCGTGATAACCGATGCCGACACCAACGCCACGAACCTTGCTGCCGTTCACCTTAGGCTGGGCGAGTTTCTCGTCCCAACCGAAAGTGCGTGCGCCTTGTGCCAGTGCTTCGCGAACGAAGGCACTGGTCACTGGGCCCTGGCTGCCGCCCTGAAAACCATCGCTGTCCAGGACGTTGCGAGTTCGAAAGGCGACTCTGTCCATGTTGATCGCCGCTGCCGCCTTGTCAGTCATTGGCGCGAGCACCGCCGCCATTTCGTTCTGACCTGGACCACGCTGAGCACCACGAGGAGTCGTATTGGTATAAACGGAGATACCACGATAACGCATGCTCTCGGGTTGATAGGCTACGGTCACATGCTGTGCCGATGAATTGCCGCTACCACCGCCGGTGGCGCCGCCATCATTCACGATAACCAGATCGACTGCAGAAACTTTACCGTCTGCCTTAACGCCGACTTTGATCCAGCCTTGCATGCCAGAGCGTGCCGAGCCGATATAGAACTCTTGCTCGCGAGTAATACGCAGCTGCACAGGGCGGTTAAGAACGCGGGCGAAATTACCGGTAATAGCCATGAACGGGTAAGGACCGATCTTGGAACCAAATCCGCCACCAGTGGCTTCGTTGATAAATACCAGGTCTGCTAGATCTATGCCCAACATTCTGGCTAGACCTGCGTTGTTAGCACTCTGGCTCTGAGACGAACCGTGGAAATAGCATTTGCCATTTTCCCAATAGGCCATGCCTGTTCGAGCTTCGAGAGAGTGGTGTGGATAACCTATAGTGACAAACGGCTCTTCGATGATTGCAGCCGCGTCAGCAAAGCCTGCATCGAGGTCGCCGAAGGCCCACTCGGTAGTGAACTCCCCGCCAACGGGCTCTTTGCCGGTCTTGATTGCGTCGATAGCCGACTGTGGCCACTTGATGTCGCGTATCTCGGCGCCAACGATAGGTGCACCTTCGGGACCTTCTTCCTGAGTCCTGACCAGTACATTACCCTCTGGGTAGGCATTGCTGCCACCTGGGCTGAGACTCTCAATTGGGTCAACTACGAAGTCGCGTCGCTCGAAATCGATACGGATCTTGTCGATAGCAGATTCAGCGATTTCTTCACTAATAGCCGCGACGGCCAGAATTGGTTGACCGACGTAGGTTACGTATTCCGAGGCTAGTGCCGGATTTCCCGGCGGTGGCACTGGCGGTAAATCGTCCGCTGTGAAAACACCCACCACGCCATCCATTCGCAGTGCTTCGGATGCGTCGATGTTTACTACGCGGCCGCTAGGCATAGGGCTGGTTAGCAAACGGGCGAAGACCATACCTTCACGCTTGTAGTCTTCGGCATACTTGATCTCACCAGTTACCTTTCCGGGTACGTCTGGTGGTATAAAATCTTTACCTATATGAGTGCTCATGCTAGTTGCCCCGAGGCGCGCATCACGCCATTAATATAATGTTCATAGGCTCCGCAGCGACAGAGATTTCCTGACATAGCGTCGATGGCTTCAGATCTGGTCGGGCGCGGGTTGTTATTGAGCAAGGCCACCGCCGACATAACCTGACCCGGCGTGCAAAAACCACACTGGGGAGAGTTCTCTGCAATGAATGCCTGCTGCACAGCGTGCAACGTGCCATCGGCGGCCTTTACGCCTTCGATGGAGATTACAGCCTTGCCTTTCACATTGTGCGTTAGCACTGAACATGAGTAATTGGGGACACCCTCGATCAACACAGTACAGGCGCCACATTCGCCGCGGTTACAACCGATCTTGGTGCCGGTCATATCGAGCTTGTAGCGTAGCGTGTAGGCTAGAGTTTCCGATGGAAGTACGTCAACGGGTCGATTGCGACCGTTAATGTTGAGTGTTACCAAGCGTTCGGCAGCAGATTGCCCGGATTGAGCGTTCGCTGCGAGGTACATTCCCGTGCCAGTTGTTGCAGCGGCACCTGAGAAGATAACTCCCTTGATAAAACGTCTGCGTGTTAGTTTAGAATTCACCGACATTGCTCCGTTTTTTGTTGTATTTGAATGCATGCTAAACCCTTACAATTTGCATGCTTTTTTACCACAATTATAGCTACCACCGAGGCTATTAGTTTTCGGCTCAAAAAGCAACAGCTTGCTGGGCTTCGACCCTCGCAAGAGCCCGAAATACGCGGCTCTCCGAATAAATGCTCGGCAAAAGTCACATACTGTTACAAATGCCGCGCTAGATGCTCGAATTAGGCGATAGGCAGGTAATTTACGGCTGCACTGGCAGGTCAAATTGAGCCCTTGATTTAGTGTTGCTATCTCCCCATCGCTGGATTAGTTTTCCAACGGGAAGACTGCCCCTGAATCAGGGCCTTTCAACTCTGGTTACGAACGCTTAAAAGCCCTTTATTGGAAATGTATTATGAGAAATGTAGTTCTATCTGTGGTGCTATCAACATTGCTGGGATTGTCTATACATCCTGTGGTTTTCGCGCAGGATCGCAGTGGCTTTACCGAAGCCATGATCACCGCCGCAGAGCTGAGCAATTTCGAGCGGACCTCTACCTTCGCCGAAGTCGTCTCGGTGGTGAATGCGCTGCAAGCCAGCAGCCCCCTGCTGCACAGAGAAACACTAGCTGACCAGCGTTGAAGGCAAGAACGTACCGCTACTTGTGTTGGCCAACCCGCCGGTCTCCACCCCCGAACAGGCAAGACAGTCCGGGAAATTGCTGGTCTACATTCAGGGCAATATTCACGGTGGAGAGGTCGAGGGCAAGGAGGCCAGTCTCATCGCAATCCGCGAGATTCTCCACGGCGACAAGCGGCATCTATTGGAGAACCAAATCATACTGTTCTTGCCAGTCTATAACTCTGACGGTAATGATCAGATGTCTGATAATTCGCGCCCCTCTCAAGAGATGAGCCCGCAGCTAGCAGGTCAGCGCAGCGCCCATGGCTATGATCTAAATCGCGACGGCATGATTATCGATACCATCGAGACTGAGGCCCTGTACAAGAACCTTGTGCAGCGTTGGGATCCTGACCTGTTTGTTGATCTACACACGACCAACGGTACCTGGCACGGTTATTCGCTGACCTATGCGCCTTCCTATCATACGGCGGGCGATGCGAGTCCATCTGACTACACCGCCGAGGTGATGTTGCCGGCTATCCGTCAGTCGGTGAAAGATAAGTTCAATCTGGACTTCAATTGGTATGGGGGCTTCGACTATCGAGACTGGCCACCAACTCAGTTAAGAACTTACCATCATGCGCCTCGATACCTAACAAACAACATGGGGCTGCGTAACCGCATGGCGATTCTTAGCGAAACCTTCGCACATGATCGTTTCTACAAGCGGGTGCATGCGGCGAATGTGTTTGTAAACGAAATACTCGAATATTCGAACGCGCATGCCAGCGAGATAAGAGACATAAATCGGCAGGCGGATGAGAGGGTAGTGCGGCAGATCGAAGAGGATGCCGGGAATTTTCAGAACGGCGTGCAATTTGAGATGGTAGCTCTGGAAGAGCCGTTAGACTTGTTGAGCTATAAATATATTCCCTATACAGATGAAGATGGAAGTACACAATTTGTGCGTAGCTCGGAGATAGTCGAAATAAAAGGGGTGCAGAATTTCAATGCCTTTGCGGCCACGAAATCATCGACGGTGCCGGTAGCCTACGTGTTTTCTGCGCAATTTTCAGGGCTGGCAGCCAAGTTGGGGCAGCACGGCATAGCGGTGAGCACGCTGCAGCAGGAGCAGGAATTTGCAGGAGAAAGCTTTCGAGTCGATGCGATCGCTAAGCAGGGTTTTGTGCAGAACAATCATCGAAACTCTCTGCTAGAGGGAGAGTTCGAAGCGGGGCGTCAGAGCTTCGCGGCGGGTGATTATTATGTTGCTATGAATAATCGGCTAGCCAATCTGATCTTCTACTTGCTAGAGCCTGAAGCAGACGACGGCCTGGCCTATTGGAATTTTTTCGACGACTACCTCGAAGCCGAACTAGTTAATTCGGCTAGTAGCGAGTACCCGGTTTTTAAGGTTCTGGAACGCTAGCGAGGCTATCTAGTTGCGGTTAAACAGAACGCTGTAGGGGCTCACGCCGCCGCGATCTACAACCAGGTGTTGGTAGGCCGCTTGAGGCCCCCAAGTGCGCACGTACTCAGTGCTGGCCGCCGATTTAACGTCGGCCCGGTAGCGGCCGTGTAGGTACTGGCTCAATTCGAGCGCGGTTAATTCTCCATTCTCATCTCGATCTGCATAACCTTCCCGAATCGCTTCGTCGAAGAAGACGGAGAGATAGCCGCCCGCCTGGAATTTGAATGCGACCTGTGAAGTTACATCTTCCTCGGAAGAGAAAAGTCCCATGCGACCCGGCTGAGAGATAATGTCTTTAGAGAAGCCGCCACTGAAGCAGGAATCCATTACTAATAAAATTTTTCCCGCATTGCTGCCGTCGAGTAACGCCGCCAAATCATCATCGCGCATGGCGCCATCGTAGAGTTCGATCGTTTCATCTAATCCGTCAGGATCGGAACTGTCTGGTCCCGCTGCGCGTGGCACTCTGTTGCCGTGCCCGGAGTAGAAGATCACCAGGGTGTCATCGGCACCGATGCTGGAGTTAATGCTATTTAGCGCGGAGCGAAAATTGGCGTTGGTCGCATCTGTATTGAGAAGGGTATAGGCATTTCTTGGGTCCATGCCTGCACCCTGAATGAGAGCGTCGCGCGCCCGAATAGCATCTTGATCGGTTAGGTCCAGGTCATTATCTATTCCAGGATAGTCGGCGATCCCGGCAAATATCCCATAGACCTGGGAGCCAAATGCGGCAGAGCTGGAAACTGACTCAGCAGCAGCGGGACGGATGCTGAGCTGATAATCACCAGTTTCGCCACTCGTGTAGGATGACACCAAAATACGATAACGCCCCGATTCTTGTAGGGTGAGCTGTATCTGTGACTGATCGGTACTGCCTTGAAAATCATCGTTCTCTAACAATTCTCCAGCGGGTGTCTGTAGGCTGAGTACGGTATCAAAATCACTGGCAATGAGATCGAACACTATCGCCTCGCCGCTATTGCCGTTGAAATAGAAGCTATCTCGAAACTCATCGTTTTCTGCAAGTTGATCGCCGCTATCGAGATCTCCAGAGATTGAGTCGCCGACACGCAGGTTGTTGGTAGCTACTTCCGCTGCGACGCCACGGCCTGGGGCATTAATTTCAGCGATGTTGAGTTGGTATTCGCCAGTTTCTCCGCCAGCAAAAGAGCTGACCACTACTTCGTAGCTACCCGCCTCGGACAGGGTGACTTCGATTCTACTGTTAGAGCCCTCTGTGTCATCGTTGGCCAATTCTTCCCCATTTGGCTGTCGGAGTATCAGGTAAGTATCGAATTCATCAGAGCGTAGGTCGAGCGTTATGGATTGTCCAGGCCGGCCTTCGAATTTGTAGTTATCATAGTATTCGCCATCGGTGAAAGTGCTATCTTCGTCGATCAATACACCGCTGATCTGCTGGTTTAGAGATTCCAACGGTCTGTCGTCGGTAGATATTTCCAGCGTGTAACCGCCGCTTTCGCCCTGCGCGAAGCTCGACACTATGACTTCGTAGATTCCTGTCTCTGTTCTAGGGATAGAAACCAGCGAACGGTCGAAACTCGACTCATAGTCATCGTTACTGAACTCTTCGCCGTTGGGGGCGCGAACAGTAAGGAATGTATCGAACTCTCCTGAACGCAGATCGATTATCGTGGAGTCGCCACGATCGGCTACGAAGGTGTAGCTGTCGTTATAACTACCATTGGCCCCCGTATCATCACCGGCGCGCAGACTACCGCGTTCGAAGCGTCCGCTTAGAACCACCGCGAAGCCGGGTAACAGACGTATAGAGTCCTGCTCAAACAGGTCCCGACAATCCTGAGCGTCATGAAACATATCGGTGTCCAACAGCAACGCCGACATCCCGCGGCCAGCGAAGCGAGGGTCATCGCACTGTCCATCGAAGGACCAGATGCTGGCGTTGTCGCCAAAATCCACGCCGACATCCGGGCTTGGAGCGCTTTGCTCTATGAGAGTGATTGACCCCATCATGAATAGTGAGCGGCAATCGCTGGCGTCATGAAGCCTGTCACTTTCCACCAGGGTGGAAGCCATGCCTTCTCCGGTGAAGCGGGGGTCGTCACATTCCTGGTCGTTGGCCCAGGTGCTTAGGTCATCACCGAAGTCGATTGCCGATAGCTCGGTCTGTGCTTGCAGGTCGTGCAAGAAGAAGGCGCATGAACATGCGAAAAAAGCCGTGTAAAGCCGCTTTGTAATCTCTACATCAACAACAGGGCTAATACGCACTTTAGGTATTACCTCTCTAGGCTAGCGTCTTCTTAAGATACTGCCCTGTATACGACTTCTTCACCTTAACGATGTCTTCCGGTGTGCCCTCGGCAATGATATTTCCACCACCACTGCCGCCCTCGGGACCCAAGTCGACAACCCAGTCAGCAGTCTTCACTACGTCGAGATTGTGCTCGATGACGACGATGGTATTGCCATGATCGCGAAGATGGTGAAGTACTTTCAGTAGTTGCCTAATATCCTGAAAGTGTAAGCCGGTGGTCGGTTCGTCCAGAATGTAGAGAGTCTTGCCCGTATCTCTCTTCGAGAGTTCTCGCGATAGTTTGACGCGCTGCGCCTCACCGCCCGATAGAGTGGTCGCCGCCTGTCCTAGACAGATATAGGACAGGCCCACTTCCATCAGTGTCTGTAATTTGCGCGCGATAGCCGGAACCGGGTCGAAAAACTCTCTAGCGTCTTCGATGGTCATGTTCAGCACTTCATTGATGTTCTTGCCTTTGTACTTAACTTCCAGCGTTTCGCGGTTGTAGCGCTTGCCACGACAGACATCACAGGAGACGTAAACATCGGGCAGGAAATGCATCTCTACCTTTACTACGCCGTCGCCCTGACAGGCTTCACAGCGTCCGCCTTTTACGTTAAAACTAAAGCGACCTGGTTTGTAGCCGCGGGTTCTTGCTTCCTGGGTGCCGGCGAACAGTTCTCGCACCGGAGTGAAGATGCCGGTATAGGTTGCGGGATTCGATCGCGGAGTTCTCCCTATCGGGCTCTGGTCTATATCTACCACCTTGTCTAGCTGCTTCAATCCTTCAATTTCTTCATAAGGCGCAGGGTTTAGGGTGGTCGCCTTATTTAATTTCGTAGCGGTGATAGGGTAGAGGGTATTGTTAATTAGCGTGGATTTTCCCGACCCGGAAACGCCGGTGACACAGGTGAACAACCCTAAGGGGATTGTTAGGTCTACGTTCTGCAGGTTATTTCCAGTGGCACCCTTTAGGGTAAGCACCTTCTTGTCATTGTAGGGAACGCGTTTCTTGGGGATATCAATCTTCTCGATGCCGGCGAGGAATTTTCCAGTAAGTGACTTTTTCGACTTCTTGATATCTTCGAGCGTGCCCTCGGCTACGATCTCTCCTCCATGCACGCCAGCGCCCGGGCCTATATCGATTATGTGGTCGGCGCTAGAAATCGCTTCTTCGTCGTGCTCCACGACGATCACTGTGTTGCCGAGATCGCGCAGATGAAAGAGGGTGTTTAGCAGGCGGCTATTGTCGCGCTGATGCAGGCCGATGGATGGCTCGTCCAGGATATACATTACACCCACCAGGCCGGCACCAATCTGGCTGGCCAGACGTATACGCTGAGCCTCTCCACCGGAGAGAGTATCTGCACTGCGATTCAGTGTAAGGTAATTCAGACCAACGTCAATCAAGAACTTTAGCCGGTCCTGCAGCTCTTTCAGAATCTTCTCTGCGATCTTCGCGCGGGTGCCAGCGAGCTTAAGCTTATTAAAATAGTCTGCCGATTGCGCAACAGTCATTCCGGTGATTTCGGGTAGGTTCTTTCCCTTTACCAATACGAAGCGCGCATCTCGCTTTAGACGCGTTCCACTGCAATCTGGGCAGGACTGAGAGCTCAGATACTTGGCCAATTCCTCGCGCACATGATTGGACTCTGTCTCGCGGTAGCGTCGCTCCATATTAGGCAAGATGCCCTCGAACGGATAGCTGCGAGTAACGGTATCGCCACGGTCATTAACATAATGGAAATCGATAACATCTTTACCGCTGCCTCTGAGGATAAAGTTCTGGTGCTTCTTGGATAATTGATTGAAGGGGGTCTCGACGGTGAAGCCGTAGTGATCGGCTAGTGATGTGAGCATCTGGAAATAGTAGATGTTGCGTCGGTCCCAGCCGCGAATAGCACCCTCGGCGAGGGCAAGAGACTCATCGGTAATGATGCGGCTCTCGTCGAAGAATTGTTTTACGCCCAGGCCATCGCAGGTGGTGCATGCGCCGGCGGGGTTATTGAAGGAAAACAGCCGTGGCTCTAGTTCCGAAATGCTGTGTCCGCACTGGGGGCAGGCGAACAGGGAGGAGAAGACGAGGTCCTCTACCTGCTCTTCGCTGTCGGTGACGCTGACTATGGCCAGGCCATCCGCCAGTTGAATAGCCGTCTCGAAACTCTCTGCTAAACGTTGCTCCAGGCCAGGCTTGATCTTTCAGGCGATCGACGACCACATCGATGGAGTGCTTCTTGTTCTTTTCTAACTCAGGTGGGTATTCGATCTCGCAGACCAGGCCATCGACACGGGCGCGAATAAAGCCGCTGCTGCTTAGCTCACTGAACACATGCAGGTGTTCACCTTTGCGCTCGCGGATGATCGGCGCGAGAACCATGATGCGGCTGTCATCGGGCAGGGCCATGACCTTGTCTACCATCTGGCTAACGGTCTGAGCCTCCAGCTTTATATTGTGCTCCGGGCAGTGGGGCTCGCCTACGCGGGCGAAGAGTAGGCGCAGGTAATCGTAGATCTCGGTAATCGTGCCCACGGTCGAACGTGGATTATGAGACGTAGACTTTTGTTCGATGGAAATCGCCGGTGACAGACCCTCGATATGATCGATGTCGGGTTTCTCCATCATCGACAGGAACTGGCGCGCATAGGTCGAAAGCGACTCGACATAGCGGCGCTGGCCTTCTGCATACAGGGTGTCGAATGCCAGAGACGACTTGCCGGAGCCGGACAGTCCGGTGATGACTACGAGCTTGTCGCGGGGGATAGTGAGGCTTATATTCTTTAGATTATGGGTGCGTGCACCCCGTACGACAATCGAATCCATGACTCACTCACTGCGGTTAGCTGAACCGACCATTATCGACAATTACGAAGGCAGGAGTAAAGGACAGCTTGCGGATTAAAGCAATGAAGTTTATTTGACTGAAAATTTCTAATGAGTGCGAGCTTGATATACACTTAGTAGCGAAGTGCTGGATCGACTCCAGACTTCATTTAACACGGGTGTGCGATAGCGGCATCATAGGCAAAACAACAGGTAAAACAGGTTTCAGTCGGGGAGACAAAAGTGGCAAGTCGAGGCGTAAATAAAGTTATTTTGGTTGGAAACGTGGGTAATGATCCCGAATTCAGGGTTATGCCGAACGGCAACGGTGTCGCGAATGTCTCTCTCGCCACCAGCGAAACCTGGAAAGATAAGAATACCGGCGATCAGCAGGAAAAGACCGAATGGCATCGTGTCATCTTCTTTAACCGTCTGGCTGAGATCGTCGAGCAATATGTAAAGAAGGGTACAAAGCTCTATATAGAAGGGCGCCTCCAGACCCGATCTTGGGAGCAGGATGGTGTTAAGCGCTATACCACGGAAGTCGTAGCCTCTGAGATGCAGATGCTAGATTCGCGCGGTGGTGGCGGAAACACGGGCGACAATTCCTTCGGCCAGGGGCAAGGCAGCTCAGCACCTGCAGCCCAATCCTCCTCTACGGCAGCAGCTCCGCAGGCCGCTCCCGCCAATTTTGACAATTTTGACGACGACATACCGTTCTAGTCGAAACCACTCGTAGTTGGTCTGGTTATTCCCCAGACAGCTCGCCACTTTCGCGCTATTGTGGCGGGCTAGTCGAATCGGCACTAAACACGGCGCCGTTATTGGGCTCTAGCCCAGCTTCTGCTTGACTTCACCGATGTTTGATCAGACTCTAGACACTAACTCATGTAGCTAGCACTCGCGTAACGGAATCCAGTCAAGTGAAGTTGTTCTTGGTAGGCGCTAATAGCCCGACAGGTAGAGCCCTGATAGAAATTTTGAGGAAGAACAAGATTCGCTTCCTCGCGCCTGCCGATAAGAGCTTCGATCCGGTAGATGGCCCCGCGATTGCCAAATTGATTAGCGATTTCGCGCCAACCCAGCTGGTCAATCTGGCCGACTTTATCTCCAGAAATCACAGTGCACTGAAGCGAGCGGAATCTTCCGAACGACGCTGTGAACGCATTAACGCCCTGTTACCCGAGACACTTGCCGAGATCTGCAACAAGCTCGATATTCCTATGCTGCATCTGTCTAATGTCTATGTTTTCGATGGCGAGAAAAAATTAGGTTACAACGAAAATGACGAGCCAAACCCCAAGGGTGTCTATGGGCGCTACTCGTTGGTGGGTGAGCAGGCCGTCAGGAAGCATCCGTCCCATATCATCATTCGATCTGGCTGGTTATTTGGTAAGCACAAGATAGGCTTGATCAAGTCCTGGATTCATTCCATCAAGAAGCACAAGGGTGAGCTCACGGTTTGGCGCCGCAGGTTTAGTCCAACATCAACTACGGATATGGCCGCAGCTATTTTGGCTGTCACCCGGCAGGTTGATTGCGATGCCAACGTATGGGGGACGTACCACTACAGCGGCCTGGAAATTAAGAAAGAGATCGAATTTGCCAGACAGGTACTGAAATACGCGGCAAATCACGATGAAGAAATCTATCAGATGTTAGAGAACACCAAGATCAGGGAGAATCTGCCGCGCCTTCCAGAGCTGCCCAATTCGACACTTTCCAGTAAGAAAATGTTCGATACATTCGGGATTAAGCAAAAGTCCTGGCATGGCGATTTGAAGGACACGATCAAGACCCTTTATGTGGGGCGTCTGCGAACTGCGCTGGATGAGGATTCTGAGGCGGACATCAACTAATGAATAAATTTAGCATCGGTGGCAACTAAGACATGTCACTCACAGCAATAGACACAGCGCTGGATCAAGTATTTGCGCAACTTCCCAAGATAACGGAAACGGAAAGTCTGCCTCTGGCGCAGGCTAGCGGAAGGGTTCTGGCAGGCGATTGTGTCTCAGCGATAGATGTCCCTGGCCACGACAATAGTGCGATGGACGGCTATGCGTTAAGCGCGGCGGATCTCGAGGCTAATAGCTCATTAAAAATTGTCCAGAGGATCGCCGCTGGCGAGGTAGGGGGACGGCTAAACCCGGGTGAGGCAGCGCGTATCTTCACTGGGGCTCCCATTCCCCCCGGAGCAGACGCTGTAGTGATGCAGGAAAACTGCGCTGTCGCCGGCGATGAATTGAGTGTGCTTAAGAAGGTACGCTCCGGTGAGAATTTACGGAAGGCTGGCGGTGATGTGCAATCTGGTGCGTTGGTTCTCCCTCGCGGCCATCGTCTAAGACCTCAGGATATCGGTTTGCTCGCATCGATAGGCCTTGAGACCGTCTGCGTTAGACGCAGATTGAAGGTTAGCCTGCTCACTACAGGGAACGAGCTGGTGCAACCTGGCACCGAGTTGAAAGCGGGTCAGATCTACAATTCGAATTACTACACTCTCTATTCCCTGTTGCAGGGCTTACAGGTGGAGGTTCTGGATGGAGGCATCGTCGAGGATGACTTTGAAGGGACGAGACGCGCACTGCTGCGGGCAGCGGAACAAAGTGATTGTGTAATTACTACCGGTGGCGTGTCGGTAGGAGAAGAAGATCATGTCAAGGCGGCGGTTGAGAAAGAGGGTGTGCTGCAGCTTTGGAAATTGGCTATTAAACCCGGCAAGCCTCTAGCCTGTGGCAAGATAGCCGGAACCCAATTTTTTGGATTGCCGGGTAATCCGGTTTCCGCCTTCGTAACCTTTGTGCTCGTAGTCAGGCCTAGCCTGCTAGGCATGTTGGGCTGCAAAGGCAGTGCCGCGAACTCATTCAATGTGGCGGCCGGTTTTTCTGCGCCAGAGTCGGGTCAGCGACAGGAATATCTGCGCTGCCAGTTAGGGCCAGACGATGACGGAGTGTCTTCACTGCAGCCACTTGGCAATCAGAGTTCGGGTGTCGCTGCGTCGCTGAGTCAGGCAGATGGTCTGGCCGTCGTTCCCGCCTACACTGCCGTAAGTCATGGTGATATGCTTGAATTCATTCCCTTTTCAGAACTTGTAAACTAATTCTGAGAAAAACTATGTCCCATCGAACTAGTAAATTCGTAAGCCTGTCACTGCTGGCAATATTGCTGGTCGGCTGCCAAACGCCGCCTGCTGAATCGCCGCCTAGTGAAAGCGCATCGGGCAGCACCGCACTCGATATTCGTGTCCTCTCGGAGGCCGAAGTGTATTCCGGTTCGAGTAGCGCGGATAGCCGCAGCATGATCCCGGATATTCTCTATGAAGCCTTGCAGGCTTTGGGTGAAGATAGGCTGCTTACTCCGATCGATGATAATGCCCACAGCCGTTTCAGACGGGTGCTGGCGATGGACTCGCAGAATGAGCTCGCATTGCAGGGTTTACAAGATATTGTAGAGCGCTACCTTGAGTTAGCGGGAGAGTCGATGCGCCGCGGCATATTCGATGAGGCGAAAACCATGCTCGATAGAGCGCGCTCCGTCGATGCGTCTCATCCTAATATAGCCACCGTCGCCGAGGCGCTGCGGAAAGAAATGAATTCTAATGATCTTTTCTTCGCGCTCGACTACCCCCTGTATGCGGCAAGGTCAGAGTTTGCTCAAAATCAACTTGCCGATATCGCGAGACAGACGCGGGAACATGAAGCGTTCTTTCTCATTACCGCGCCTAACGATGATCTGGCCAGGTGGATGGTGTCGGTGATGCGCGAGGCGGTTGCCGGCTACCGCCTGCGAGGCAATATAGAACTCTCCAGCCACTTGGGTGTTCGCCTGCGCCTGCCCAGCGAAAACTAGACGCAGCCTTAGTTCTGGCCGTAACTCCCCACGCCCGATAGCGCAGAAATACACTAAGTTTTCCGTAGATGCTAAACTGCTGCTATGTTCTGGACTTCCTTTAAAACTCGGCTGGCTTCCCTATTCTCCTTCACCGGTGAAGGCCGGGGACTAAATAGGGTACTCGCTACTGGCTTCGGCTTCGTGGTCATCATAGTCTTGATACTGGGTTTCTATTGGAGTGCCGAACCGGCACCGTTTTCGGTGCAGCAGGCGGCTAGCGAAAGACTGGCAGAGATTGGCAATGCTAATGTAGTGGGCGGAACCACAACGGTAACGCTAATAAAGGTTGCACAGACACTGTTAGAAAAACCTGGAGGCTATCTAAGCAATGATGTTCTGCCGCCGGGCCTCTATCTGGATAATATTCCTAATTGGGAGTTTGGCGTTCTGGTGCAAGTGCGCGATCTGTCCCGGGCCTTTCGCGAAAGCTTTAGCCGTTCGCAGTCTCAATCGACCGAAGATCCTGACCTGATCATTGCCGAGCCGAATTTTCATTTCACTAATGACAGCTGGTTGTTTCCGCCTACTGAGAGTGAATACTCCGAGGCGATCGCGAGTCTCGAATCGTATCTATCTCGAATATCAGACCCTGCCAATGCGGAAGCGCAGTTCTATGCGCGCGCGGATAATCTTGTGGATTGGCTACTCGCCGTGGAGTCGCGACTGGGAAGCATGTCTCAGCGCCTGAGCGCCAGCGTTAGAGCGCAACGCGTGAATACAGATATGGCTGGTGAACCGGGCGCGGCTCAATCTACGCCGGCTCGTGCAGAGGTGTCTCTTAAGACGCCTTGGTTAGAAATAGACGATATTTTCTACGAGGCCAGGGGGGCGACCTGGGCCTTGATGCATTTCCTGCGAGCCGTGGAAATAGATTTCGAGGATGTATTGAGTGACAAGAATGCGCAGGCGAGTCTCAGTCAAATTATTCGTGAACTCGAAGCCAGTCAGCGTTCAATATTCTTCCCCATGATCTTGAATGGCTCGGGCTTCGGTGTGTTTGCGAACCACTCGCTTACTATGGCTAATTACATATCGCGCGCGAATGCCGCGATTATCGATTTGAGAAGTCTGCTTTCGCAAGGATAAGATGAGCAGAGTCATTGAGTTGTGCGCAGTCGACGCTCGCCGCGAATAGAGAGCCTAAGCAACATGATTCTTTCGCTGTTAAAAACCTATAGTAGGCTGCTGATTTTTGGCATTGGTTTGTTATTAGGGATTCAGGTGCCTAACTTTGTCGATCAATACAGCAGACGCATCGACGCGCACTATCAGGAAGTCAGCGAGAATATCAGTGGCTTTCAGTCCACCGCCGACCTGCTTTTCTCCGGCGATCTGGAAGAACTCATTCGTTACTATCGTCAGAGCAACGATGCTGTTTTTGAGAGCGATGCGCAGAGTATTAGCAATATCGTCGATAGGTACAATCGTATTCGCAATGAGAGGGATGCTTTGTCCGGTAGCACATTGGCAGCTGCGATCCATGTTGTGCTGTACTCAGACAAAGAGTTTGTCGATGAAACGCTAGCGCAGTATGGCTATACAGTGCCGCTGAATATGCTCGCCGTTGAATGGGGCCTGGCAATCGCATTGTTGCTTACAATTGCCATAGACCTTGGTCTTTTTGGTTGCGTAAAGTGTGCCGGCTTGATCTCCAGGAAAAGAAGGAAAAACCATCTTGGAAGTCTCTAGTATAAACATTGCAGCATAAGCTTAACTAGATTCAACTTTATTGAGTAACTACTTGAACAGACCAATTACTCTAGACCAGTATCTGCCTATTCTCAAATGGGGGAAGCAGTACGATAAGACTAAGCTAACCGATGACTCCATGGCATCCGTTATCGTTGCGATAATGTTGATACCGCAAGCATTGGCCTATGCTCTGGTAGCGGGGTTGCCGCCGCAAGCAGGGCTCTATGCAAGCATCTTTGGGCTCTCTGTCTACGCACTATTTGGTACCAGCAACTCTCTCTCCGTTGGACCGGTTGCAGTACTCTCGCTAATGACGGCGGCGGCTTTGGCTAAGCTCGGCCTAGATGATCCAGGGCAGGTTGTTGCCGCCGCCCTGACTCTGGCCTTTCTATCCGGTGTCTTTTTATTGATGTTGGGTCTATTGCGGCTCGGCTTTATGGCAAACTTCCTCTCGCACCCTGTTATCAGTGCCTTCATAACGGCGAGCGCGATAATTATCGGTCTTAGCCAGTTGCAGCATTTACTAGGTATCAGCTCTAGTGGTCAGAACGTTGTGGAATTACTCACCTCTTTGAGTCGCTCCATAGATGAGATAAATTGGCCTACTCTGGCTCTTGGTATCGCCTCCATAATAATTATTATTTGGTGTAGGACTGGGCTCAAGTTCTGGCTAAGAAAACGCGATTGTAGTGTCAGGCTCGTAACCAGCATCTCTCGTTCTGGGCCAATATTCATCGCACTGCTATCGGGTTTGCTCTGCTATGTCTTGCGTCTCGATCAACACGGCGTGGAGCTTCTCGGTTATGTGCCCGCAGGGTTGCCCGGCTTTACTGTGCCCGACTTTTCGGCAGAGCTTATTCGCAATTTGTTCTGGTCGGCGGTCTTGCTCTCGATTATAGGCTTCGTTGAATCGGTTTCGGTCGCCCAGACATTGTCGGCAAAACGGCGCGAGAAGATCGACCTCGATCAGGAATTAGTCGGCTTGGGTGCTGCCAACATCGCCACTTCTTTCTCTGGCGGCTTCCCGGTTTGCGGCGGGTTCTCACGCTCTGTCGTCAACTTCGATGCGGGCGCTGCATCACCGGCGTCGGGTTTCTTTACGGCGATTCTTATCGCCCTGGTAGCATTATTGTTTACGCCGCTTCTGTTTTGGCTGCCAAAGGTTGCTCTTGCCTCGATAATAGTGGTGGCGGTCTATCCATTATTGGATTTTTCGACACTGGGGAAAGCGTGGCGCTATTCGAAGGCTGATTTTACCGCCGTGTCGATTACCCTGTTTCTTACACTGCTAGTTGGTGTGGAGATTGGGATTGCTGCAGGCGTTCTGGCCTCGATATTGATGCATCTCTACAAGACCTCGCAGCCCCATGTGGCGGTGATAGGACGAGTTCCCGGCACCGAACACTTCAGAAATGTGCACAGACATGAGGTCGAGACCTTCGATAATATTCTATCCATACGCATCGACGAGAGTCTGTATTTCGCTAACACCCGTTTCCTGGAAGAATTAATTTTTAGCCTGATGGCGGAGAAGCCCAGGTTAGAACACGTCGTTTTGATGTGTACCGCTGTCAATGCGATTGATATGAGTGCCTTGCAGACTCTGGAGAAGATCAATCAGACGCTGAGCGAATTGGGTATCAAGCTACACCTGTCTGAAGTTAAGGGCCCGATCATGGACAAGCTGATTAAGACGAACCTGTTTGCAAACCTCTCCGGCGCGAATTATCTAAGCCACAATCAGGCAGTGGAAGATTTAAGAGATCAGGGGCCAGCACCTGTAGACACATGAGTATTTTGCGAGACATAGCGGCTCACCGCGAAGAGAATGAGGAGAATAGTGGGGGCTTCATTCTATGAAAATCTGGGTCGACGCAGATGCCTGCCCCAAGCCGATCAAGGCAATTCTCTTTAGAGCGGCGGAGCGAACCGGCATAGCCCTGTGTCTGGTGGCCAATCAGCCTATGCAGACGCCCCCTTTTAGAAATATCACTGCGATTCAGGTTGGGCAGGGCTTTGATGTGGCTGATAACGAGATCGTGCGTAGAGCGCAGCAGGATGATCTGGTGATAACCAGTGATATTCCCCTTGCCGATGAATTACTGACCAAGGGTGCGCAGGCGCTAAGCCCGCGAGGTGAAGTCTTCTCTCCCAGCACTATCAAGGCAAAGCTCAATATGCGCGACTTCATGGATACACTGCGCAGCAGTGGTATTCATACTGGCGGCCCCGCCCAGCTGAGCGAGACCGATAAGAGAGAGTTTGCTAACGCGCTTGATCGTTATCTGGCGCGCCATCACAAAGATTGATTAAGACTTAGTCCAGCTTAACAACCATTTTGCCGAAATTTTCACCGCTGAAAAGGCCGAGAAAGGCATCGATGGCATTGTCGATTCCCTCGAAGACGGTTTCTCTGCTCTTGATCTTTCCTTCCTGAATCCATGGAACCATCTCTGACAGAAACTGATCGCGCATATCGCCGTGATCGGAAACGATGAAACCGTTGATGCGTATCTTCTTGCCGACAATAAGCATGAGGTTGTTCGGTCCAGGTGCCGGTTCGGCATTGTTGTAACTCGCGATCATGCCACAGGCAGCGATCCTGCCGTAGGGGTTCATCACATTCAGCGCTGCCTGCAGATGGTCGCCGCCGACATTCTCAAAGTAGACGTCTACGCCATCCGGCGCGGCATCTGCCAGGGCCTGAGTGAGGTCACCACAGGTTTTATAGTTAATAACGGCGTCAACGCCGCACTCGTCCAATAGCCATTTCGCCTTTGCATCGCTGCCGACGCTGCCGATAACTCTGCAGCCTTTGAGCTTGGCGATCTGACAGACATTCGCACCAACGGCACCAGAGGCGGCGGAGACGAAGACAGTCTCGCCAGGTTTGGGCTCGCCAAATTTAAACAGGCCTACATAGGCGGTAAGACCGGGCATGCCCAATGTGCCTAGATAGAGCGAAAGCTGATCGGGGTCGAAGGGTTCGAGTTTGCTCAGGGTATTGGCCTTCGCTACGAACTTATCCTGCCAGGCGGCGCCATTTAGCACGATGTCTCCGGCCTGCAGCGAGGGGTCTGCTGATTCAATAACTTCGCCTACCGCGCCACCGTACATAACGGAATTCAGTGCATAGGCCTCGGCGTAGACTGCATTCTCGCGCATGCGCCCGCGCATATAGGGATCTACCGACATGTAGTGATTCTTGACCAGAACCTCTCCAGCATCTGGCGCCGGGAGCTCAACCTCAACGAGTTTGAAGTGTTCGTGACTGGGCATGCCACTGGGGCGACTGATTAGGTGTATCTGTTTAGCGATATGATTAGTCATAATGTACTCGTCGTTAGTAGCTTGCGAAGTTTCAGCTTGCATCTGCCGATGCTGTTATACGGTCTAGGCTGTGCTGGCTTGCGCGGGCTTTGCCGCACGGTTTTGCATGTAGACAATGCCGAATAAGATGGCTGCACCAACCAGGTGGTAGATCATTGGGAAAGGCGTCCACATTAATAGCCCCGCGCTCACTAATAGCAGGGCGGCGATATACACGTTGATCTTCGTCTCCAGGTGCCACTGTAAGATGCCGGCGAGAGCGTACAGGCCCATGCAGGACCAGATAAAGACTTCGATTCGCTCCGGCCAGCTACCCGATATCAGGGGTGAGTAGGCGAATAACACCGGCACTAAATACAGCCCCTTTGCCACCTTCCAACTCGTCAGCCCCGTAGCCATGGGCGGGGTGCCGGCTATGCCTGCTGCCGCGAAGGAGGCGAGACAGACCGGTGGTGTGACGTTGCTGTCCTGTGACAGCCAGAAGATCACCAGATGTGCACTGAGCAACATGCCGGTTAATAATTCAGGGTCTAGCATCTCCTGTCGTATTAGCTGTTTCATCTCCAGAGGCATCTCTTGCAATGCCGTTAGCGGGTCGCCGCCGAAGAGGCCTAAAGTCGCAGCGACGTTGGAGGGCAGGTCGCCAGCCTGTAAGGCGATGAGCAATTGCGACTGAGAAATCAGATCGAATATGAGTGGGGCAGAGAGCGTCGCCAGAACGATATAAGACGCTGTTACCGGCAAGCCCATGCCGAGCACCAATGAGGCCAATGCAACTAGAATGAGTGTTATGAAGAGGCTGCCCTGTGCCCATTCGACTATCATTAGGGAGAAGGCATTTCCCACTCCGGTTGTGGTAACTACATTGATGATGATGCCAACGGCTACCAACAGCAGCGCGGTAGACACCATGGTCTTCACGCCCTCGACTACCGCATCGAATATATCCGGTAGACGCATGGGGGTAGACGAAATCCATGACGCGCCAATTACGCTTATTATGGCGAAGGCAGCTGATGTCGTTGGGGTCCAGCCTGCGACCAGGAAGCTCACCAGGACAATCATTGGAATAATAAAATGCCAGCCTTCCTTCAATACGTCCGAGACATTTTCAGTATCTTCTTTTGCGGTAAGAGTTAGACCCAGTCGTTTCGCCTCGATGCGAACGAAGTAGCAGACAGTGAGGAAATACAGAATAGCGGGCAGGGTAGAGGCAGCAATGATTGTAAGATAGGGAATCTGTGTGTAGCTGGCCAAGACAAAGGCGCCTGCTCCCATCACCGGAGGCATCAGTGCTCCACCGGTCGATGCGGCGGCGACTACGCCTGCGGAAAATTTAGCGGGAAAGCCGGACTTCTTCATCATCGGTATGGTTATCACACCGGTAGAAACAGTATTTGCCACGGCTGAACCCGATACCGAGCCCATCAATCCAGAGCCCACGACGGCTACGAGCCCTGCACCGCCGGTATATCTACCAGCCAGACACTGGGCCAATCTAACGATAAAGTCGCCGGCGCCAGAGCGCAGCAGAAACGAACCAAAAATAATAAACATGAAGACGAAGGTTGAAGAAATCTGCGCGGTTAGCCCGAACATGCCCTCACTGGTGAAGAAGCTTCGATATAACACGGTCTCGAGGCTAAGCCCTGGAAAGGAAAACACGCCGCCTATGTATCGACCTAGAAATAAAATATAAGACAGGCTCAGCAGTATCAGTATCGGCATAAACCAGCCAGTGGTGCGTCGCGTAAACTCTATGGCCAGCCCTATGGCGATTAGCGAGAACACATAGTCGCTGATGATGTACTCGGTCTCTCGGGCATAGAGAGCGTTCTCAAACAGAATCAGGTAGGTGGATGTGGCCACCGCTATTACCGCAAGCGCAATATTGATCCAGTAAGTTGCTGACTTGGCTTGTACAGTCTCTCGCTCGTTATCGAGGAGTGCGCAGATGGCGCAGAAACCGCCAAAGTGAATTGCTGACAGCCAAAGCTCTGAGATGCTGGCAAACACGTTGCAATAGATATGGAATAGGGCGAAGAAGAATGCGGCCCAGCGCAGATAGGTGGATTTCATGAACTAGTCTACACTCCCTCTGCCTGATCTATTGTCGGGCTTGATTCTTCTAGTAGTAGGCGCGCAGGTATTTCCAGGCCTACTTCTCTATAGTAGCGAATCGCGCCTGGATGCAGTGGTGCTCCCAAGCCATCGATAGCAATTTCCAGGCGCATGTCTTTAGTGGCGCCATGAATCTCTTGCAGTGTTGCCAGGTTTTCCCATATGACTTTAGTTACGTTGTAGACTACCTCTTCGGATATGTCGTCGCGTGTGACTAAGACATTGGGCGATCCAATTGTCCGTATTAGTTTGTCCTGATTGGGGTAGGTGCCCGGGGGGAAATCATACCAATCCCATAAAGGGTATTTGGCATTAATCTTATCCAGGGTTTCCTGAGTCCAATTGAGAATGGTCATGCGGTCACCCAAGAGCGCATAAGCCTGAGTGATTGAACTAACAGGGGCGCCAGCTGGGATATTCATGCCGACGATATTGCCGTCTTGAATGGCGCTGGTTGTTGGGCCATATCCCATGTAGGCAAGATTGAATTTTTCTTCATAGTCTATGCCCAGGGTTTCCAGAATAAATCTTCCGGTCTGTTCCGCGCCCGAGTTCCTTGCGCCGAGCACATAGCGTTCTCCATCGAGATTATCCAAATCCATAATCTCCCCAGTAGTGGCAAGCTCACTGAGTAATACAAAGTGCTCCACGTTCTGCCAAAGGGCGCTGACGCTGCGCATATGAGTCTGCGGAGAGCTAACGGGGCCTTCGCCTGCCCATGACCAGGCACCGAAAGGGCCCTGCAGGATGGCGAACTGTACCTGATTGTCGCGCAGCAGCTTCACATTCTCGAGGGAACCGGCGGAGCTAATGGCGGTAAGTGAAATACCCTCAGTTTCTGCCAGCTGTGCGTGAGCAATGGTGGCAAGCGCTACGCCCACGGGGTAGAAAGTTCCACCTGTAGTCGCCGTAGTCAGTACATAGGGGCGGGCGCGATTCAGCTCATCGCTGCATGAAGTTAGCAGAATAAATAATACGAGAACGGCTGAGACGTTTTTCATCTTCTTTTACAATCCATTTCGACACTACGCCCAGCATTATATTGAGGCTCTGCTATCGTCGATGTTCTTTGTTAACCCATTGAAAATACTATTAAAAATATGTAGGTTTTCAATCGTGGAACGGCATCCGATGAAACCACATTTCCTGTAAAAGCACAACGTAGACTGAGTAGCTAGAACCTGACTGCCGGCCCAATTGGGAATCCTTTGAATGCGCGGTGAAATAGCGGCGAGAGAATAGATTAGTTGGCAGGTATTAAAGGCGATAGCTGGACTGCTGCAAATTGTCCGGAGCCGTTTCGAATCTAATCTAATCTCTACCCAGAAAAACAGGTCTAGCGGCTGTGCCGAACCTACCGGGAGAGGGGGTTAAGTTCTGTCTTTGCTATTGCATCAGGCTATAGGCGAGAGCCCCTAACAGACCTATAGCAATCGTGCACAGACCTAGAAGAACTTTCATTGTTAGTCCGATTTCTTGTCAGCACCTAGTGTATCGCTAACATGACCGGACAGTGGCTTCTCTTCTTCCAGTGTGCCGATCAAAAGCATCGCACCTACGAATACAGAGGCGATAATAGTAATCCCCATTACCAGTGCGATACGGAAGAGCATGCCTATATAGACACCACTGAAGTAGAAGGCGAGCTCGGCAGCTACATTCACAACAACGAGTGCTACTAGCAAGGTAATCCAGACTGCGTGTTTCATAATAAGTGTCCAGAAAGTCTTGGTTCTAAAGGTTTGGGGTAAACCGAATCAATTTGAGAGTATCAGCAATCCGCGAATGTGACTACTGTCGCTCTCGGTGAAAATGATCAGGTCATCGCGTTCATCGCCGTTTAATGTGACCGGAATTATATCTCCGAGGACCACAGACTGATTCAATTCGATCGCAGAGTCGGCGGTTCTGCCCGCTACCGTGTCAACATAGCGGTTACCACCGATGGAAACGTTCTCTATAACATCGCGAATATTGAATTCGTAGTTGTCTCTTTCTCGTGAATAGTCCAAAGCGCTAAGAAACAGTTCGGATTCGTTATCTGTCTCTTCTTCGGGTTGAATGCTATTCAGAAAGAATTGTATCTGGCGGCTTACCATGAGGATAAGATCTTGCTGAGCGACGTTGTCGTCCAGGTTGGCGACGCTGCTAAAAACAGTATCGCCCGAGCGAGCCTCCTCGAGTTCTTTTTCGATGTCTCTAGCGGTAGAGGTAAGGCTGATCACAGACGGAAATTTAAGGTCTATGGTGACCTTTCTTGAAGGACGCCGTGCGAAGCGTTCGCCGTCATTGGGATAGATGAACGCCTCTACAGCGATGCTGCCGGACAGGGCGAGCCAGACGAAGATATCTCCAACGGAAATATTTTCTACGCGCCACAGCCACAGATCCTTCAGTCCATCCTCATTCTCGTCCTGCAAGAAGGTGCTGAGAACATTGCCGCCAGAGCGCAGTACCTGTCGCGGCTGGGTAAAATCCATGCCCTCGTCGTTGCCGCCGAACAGAGATACCTTGCCGCCTTCCCGAAGTAGCAGGTCGTCTACTCCATCGCCGTCTACATCTTCGAGAATTTCTTCATGAGTTAATGCCAGTAGACCTGTGAGATTGGAGAAATCCAGACTATCGATGTCGAACTCACCTAGCCTTTCCTCGATGGCCAGAATATCGAGGGCGTAGTTGGCGTCACTGGGAAAGTAAGCATCAGCGCTGGCATCGGCTATGAATACTTTTAGTTCTTCTTCCGTGCGTGATATTAGATCGTCGAAGCCATCGCTGTTGACGTCCCTAAGTTCCATCATGGGAATACGAATGGATTGGCCGGTTCGCCTTTCCAGAGTGCCCTCATTCAAGTTGGTCCGCATGCGTAATTCGGAGCGTACACTGAGCGGAGCCTGATAGCTTAAGGTGCCGTCGTCCCCGCGCCCACTGCTGATATAAAGGTTGATTACTCCCGCTCCAGGAATCAAGAAGTCATCGATACCGTCGCCGTTTATATCTCTGGAAAAATGTAGGCGATTAATCCCTTTGCTGATATAGCCGCCCAGATTCCGCTTAATGGACACGGGTTCGAGCAGCGACTGGTCTGCGACTCGCCAGACCAAGACTTCCTGGCCATCTATGAGTGCGATAACCGAAGCGCTGCCGGAATCGTCATATTGCGTACTCAGGTCCCAGCCGACTGCCTGGCCGGGGAATTCGATAATGTGATTGCTCGCGAAGTCGAAGCCGCTCTCGGCCTGAAAGTAGACCTGCAGTCCAGTTTCGTTCACTGCCAGAATCTCTCGCAGGCCATCACCATTGAGATCGGCGACGACCAGATTTTCAGTGTCTTTTGTGAATTGAAAGTCTTGTTGGTCGAAATCCAATTCGGCAGCAACTACCAGTCCATTACCTATGAGTAGGCCAGAGGCTGCAATACAGGCTGCAAAAGAGTAATGAAGTCTCATGGCGCAGCCACCAGGAAGGTTGTAGCCGTGCCGTGACGAAGCAAAAAGTCTGGTTTCGCATCCGGGTTAAGTTGCAATACCTGAAACTCGAAAACACTGCGGGAAGAGACATACTCCCAAAAGGGTTCGCTCTCTATGTTGAGGTCAGCATCGATCCTCTTGGCGGCGAGGGTGCCGTTCTCGGTTACGTAGATCGCATCCTTGCGACCGTCGCCATCGATGTCATACTGTAGTGACATCTGTTCCGATAAGCCTCGAACATTCGCGGCAGAAAAACTCTCATCCAATCTCGAATTTGGGCGTCGATTGAAAAATTGATTTTCGCC
Organism: uncultured Pseudomonadales bacterium; assembly: GCA_943842505.1. GTDB lineage: Bacteria > Pseudomonadota > Gammaproteobacteria > Pseudomonadales > Pseudohongiellaceae > UBA9145. The sequence goes on from CALTDI010000008.1 coordinate 186,273, forward strand.
GACGTCGTCGCTCCCAAATAATAACTGTGTGCGATTGATGCTGGCATTGCGAATCGCGTCGACAACTGGAATGGTGTAGTAGCTAACATTTAACAAGGGATCTGTGTCTTGCCCGATTGGGATGATGTTGAAGCGCACATCGTATCCGGAGAAGCGCATGACTTGATTGGGCTGCGTTAGATCGAAGCTGCCATTCAGATTGCGATAGAAATAGGCGCTGCGATCGTTTCCCTCTCCTGTAATTCGCAGTAGATCCAGCAGCGAATCATTATCGGCATCGACAAGTTGGATATCTCCCCGTGTGTCCAGGCTACCGGTCCAGTCCGGTGTATCCCCAAAGCCTGTCTGTGGGTCTTGAAAGTGGAAATTTAATTGACCGAGGCCGTCCGCGCCCTGATTTACGTAGGCGATGTCCGCTAGTGCATCGGCGTTGAGTTGGGCGACGATGGCAGTTGGCATCCAGCTTTCGGCACGCAGCAGAGAGCGGGCAGGCTCTTGGTCTGCATCCCATTGCTCCACGAAGTCATCGAAGTGACGAGTCTGACTCTACATTCAACTCGATCACGACACCTTGTTCAGCATTGATTTCAATTCTGGCATCTACTCCTGAGTTGCCGCCGGCCCTGCTTGCTGCAGCTAGGGTTTCGTTGTCGGTGCTAAATGTAGAGACGAGCTCGAAAGTCTCGTTGCCGCGGCCTTTGAATAAGCCGTAGACGCCATCTCCGGGAAGTAACAGGTCGATCTCGCCGTCGCCGTCGATGTCTTGCACCTTGGTGATAAATTGCACTCTCTCAAGGTTGGGTACGGCAGCTATGAGCTCCCAATCGAACAATTGCTTAATATTGCCGCTATAGCCCTCTAACGCGGAGGACAGGCTGAACACGCCAGAGTTTGATATGAGAAGAAGTTCGCTGCCAGGGTCTGGGCGCAGATCTGCGAAACCCACGGCGATGATTTCGGTCTTGATCTCTATGCGCTGCGCCGTTGTTGAGAAACTACCGTCAGGGAGCTGGTGATACACATGCAGCTCTCGGCCAACACCCGATTGATAATTGCCATGAACGATATCCTTCAGTTCATCTCCGTTTAGATCTTCAAAGGCGAGCTGCCTCTCCCAATTGTTTTCTCGCTCCAGTTCGAAGGCGACATAATTCGATTGCGCAATCGCTGTCCCGGACAATAGAAAACCTAGCGCCAGGCTCGCAAGAGAAATTCCTAAGGGTTGGTTCTTTATGGGGTTGAAGTAAGCCAATTTAGTCTTCCTCAATCAGCTCGCCTACATCACTGCTGAATTTTATCAGGCCAAGAACGCTGTGTGATCGCTCTTCGTCGACACGATTATAGCTATATAAGGAAAATAGCCATAAGTCTAAAATCGAGAGGCTGTTTGTATCCGGGGTCAGGGATGATTGGTAATGTAGTAGGGGGCCCAGAGAAACCGCGCTCACGCGTCGTCCCGGGTTCCATAGGGTGAGCCTTTTCTCATCTATGCTCCGGCCGTTGTAGACAGACAGAGTCACTGTCGATCCTAAGTCAAACTCCGAATTAAATCGGCTAACTAGATCCTGTGCCGAGTTCAGCGGCACGTTGTTGACAGCCAGAATTACATCGCCGACTGCGATCGCTGCATTGTCTAGCGGGCTCTTCTCAAAGATCTCAACAACCCTCGCGGCAGCCATTGGCGCCTGCTCTGCGATGCTGATCATCTCTGTGCGATAGGCGGCTCTACTCGCAATCGGATCGACACGGTAGAGTTCGCGCGGGGCGGGGTTGCTATCGATCACCTGGGGTATCACGGCGGCCTCAAACACTACGGTGTTTCTGCGTACGTTGAACAGGTAGTCCTGATTCTGGAGAGCTTGAGTTTGCAAGGCTTCGACTACGTCTGGATGATTGGTCAATGTGCCATTTATGCTAAGAATAATATCGCCCAGCTGAATTCCTGCTGAATCTGCAGCTCCGCTGCTGGATACACCACGGACTCGGACACCGGGTAGTATCTCGATATTGCTTAGTGAATCGCTCTCGTTCAGGCCCAGCTCCAATCCGAAGTCGATTCTCGCATCGCTTGGTCCCGCCGTCTCACTAAGTTGGATATCTTCAGGGGAAAGATTCAAGGCGGGCACTAAGATAGCAGGCTCATAACTCACACAGCCCGTTAAAAGCAAAACCTGAGCCAGAAATAGTAGTGAGATTGCACGCCTTGGGTTGCTGCTTTGCATACTTATAGTTTCCTTCGTTGCACAATCCAAAGGGATGCTGCAAAAAATACCAGAAGCGCTGGAAAGGGTACCCACATATTAAGCTGTAGCACTCTGTCATCGATCAATACATCGGAATAGCCGCGCACTATGCGACTGACGGATTGTAAATAGGACTGGTCGATCAGGGAAGGCTGGAAACTCGCATAGAGATAGAGGGCCAGATCCTCCCAGCAGACCCTTAAAGATATCGATTGCCAGAGTAATTCCCAAGGCGGTGCTTACCGCCTGCGTCGCCGACTGAGCCGATACAGAGATTAGCAGTCCAAAGGCAATGGCCGCGGGGAGGGGCAGTAATGCCAATTGAATGCCTAGTGTGATCTCTTCACGAATCTCGCTCTCACTAATAAGCTCGAATCCATCTTCTACAATGGCGCTATATTCCCATAGCATACCGCTTAGCAGGTAGCTGCTGACGAGCAAGAGTAATACCGAGAGCAAAGCCAGTACATGCAGATGAATCAACTTGGCTGACAACAAGCTACGTCGGCTCACTCTTCTGATTAAGATGTGTCTAATACTTCCTATGTCACGCTCGTAGCTATAACTGTAGGCAGCCTGTGCAACCAATAAGAGCCCCAGCATAGTTAAGCCGGTACTCAGGCTGTCGACGAAAAAGCCGTAGGCATTATTGGCAACATCCGCTTCAAAATTCGACCCGCCTAGCAGACTATCGCGTGCCTGTTGTCCTGCCTCGGTAAGTCGTACGAGCAAGAGTTGGGCTGCAGCGACCAGGGCCGGAGCGGCAACGATGAGTTTGCTCGCGAAGGTTCGCAGGGCGATGAATGTTTCAGACTTAATGGCAATAAGGAGGCCGTTCATCAAGCGTCCTCACTGGTAATTTCGCGAAACAAACCGGCAAGAGAGGCTCGTTTGAGTATCAGCTCTGCCACGGGAATCTTGTTTTCTACCATCGCCTGATTTATCGCTATAGAATCGGCGCCAGAGATTCTGATATTCAAGTATCCGTCTGTGTCGATATCGATTAATTCTGCGCCGCTGATGGTTTCCAATACCTTGCTCGCAGCTTCCGTTTCCGCCGTCTTTAATTGCAGTATGGTTTGTGTGTTTCCTAACAAATTATTTATGGTATCGCTGTGGCTAATCTTCCCCTTATGCAGTATCGCGATATGGCTGCATATCTGTTCCAAATAGGGGAGTTGATGGCTACATAACAGGAATGTCGTTCCCTGGTCTCGATTTAGTGTGCGAATTAACTCGAGCACATCGTCAACACCCTCCGCATCGAGGCCATTGAACGGCTCATCCAGTACGATGAATTCCGGGTCTCCAAGTAGGGCTTGCGCAATCGACGCGCGGCGTTTATTACCCAAGGATAGATTCTTAATCTTGAAGTCGCGGAAGCGACTGATACCCAGGAGTGTCTCCACATCCTCTGTGCTGCGCTTCGGTTTCTCGCATAACAGCAGAGCGTGCTCTAGGCATTGTCGAACTGTAAGGTTAGGATGCAGGCTTGGGCTGTCGAAAATGGCTACCAGCCTGCCCTTGCTGAGATGTAACTGTGGTGGTGGGTATCCTAGTGCCGTGATGCTGCCTGAATTAAATTCCTGCAGGCCGAGTATGCACTCTATTGTTGTGGTCTTGCCGGACCCATTCAGGCCGACCAGGCCATGAATCGAGCCTTTGTCGATTTGCAGGTTAAGATCATCGAGGACGGCGAAGGATCCGTACTTCTTGTTTAGCCCTGTAACGGATAAGGCTTGCATACGGGGAGATACTCGCTGGTAAGGTAATATCTAAGGACGCAATGCCGCTCTAGAGAAACTTCAAGACAACTAGCGATAGCAACGCTACCGCTAGTCCTGTCATTCTAGTCAACGAACAAGTCGTCTATCTGGATTTCTTTGACCGTGCCAAACTCTCCTAGTTCCTCTTCGTCGATAATCGAAAGATCGCCGACAATTGAGATTAGTTTAGGCCTGTCTTTTACGTGTTCTTGTTGAAAGCTAAGCAGGTCGTCGAGGCTCGCCGTTTGTAATGCCTGATAGCGTTCTCTTCTAGGGTCGCCGCTGATGCCGAGGCGCTCCCAACTGCGGACGGCGCCTATAACTTCGCGGAAAGTAATCTTCGAGGTTCTATAGCGATTCATCAGCGACTCGACCGAGGTGTCAAAACGCTCGCTAGACTCTGGCATATTATCGATTAAGTCGATAAAGGCGCCAAGGGCGTCTACGGTCTTGTCGGTCTGCGTACCTATAGAGCCGAGCATGATGTTCTCGGCATTCAATCTGCTGCCCTGAGAGTAACGGGCACCTGCCGTATAGGCGAGAGCGCGAGCCTCACGCAGTTCCTGAAAGACAACGCTGGACATGCCGCTACCAAAATAATTGGTATAGATAGAGGACACGAGGCTATCTTCTTCGGCGTACTGGCCATCTGCAAATTCAATGCGAACCTGCGCCTGAGCAGTCTGCTGGTCCACGACGTAGATTTCTGTCTCATCGAGATTGCGTGCGGTGCGGAAGCGGAAGGCAGGAGTATCTTCCAGCTCGCCTGCGATGGGATGCTGTCTGCGCAATACTTCGACCAGGTCTTCCAGAGGCATCGAGCCGGTGTAGGAGAGGGTGTGCTTGTAGTTGAGCAGTCCAGCCGGCAGCTGCAGTAGTTCATCCACTGTCGATGCCATTATCTCTTCGCGCGTAAGCGCTTCCAGCATGGGGGATTCTTCACCGTAGCGGTTGTACAGAGTCAATGCCCGTGAGATTGCAGGCGGAGAACTTTTTTGATCCTCTCTGGACTTCAGAAGAATGCCTTTCATCTGTTCCAGTGTCTGCTCTTCGGCACTCGGATTTTTAATCAGCTCCATGGCAAGCGCTAGCGAGGCCTCGAACTGTTCGTCGAGTCCGGAGATCGAGATGCCCGATGAGTTCTCACCGGCGCCGAAGCGGAAATCGGTGCCCATCTGGTACCATTCTTTCTGTAGCTCTTCGTTCGTTCTGCTGGTAGTGCCTGCTACATCCATTAAGGCTGCCGCAAGGTTTAATTTTTCATTCTCCTCTGTGCCTACCTCTACATTGATCGAAAAGGAAAACAGATCGTTAAGAGGATTCGGTGCATAGTAGAGCTGGACGCCGTCGGCGAACTCGATAAGCCGATAGTCGCGGTCTGCCTCGACGAAGGTTGGCTCGATCTCGTCATATTCCATGGCCAATATGCGAGCCGCAAATTCAGACTGCTGTGACGAATCGATGTTTACCGGATCGATCTGTGGCTTCTCTACTTCGGGGATCTCGTTCTGTCCATCGACGCGGTAGACGGCCACATAATCATTGCCGAAATATTTATTGGCGACATTCACCACGTCCTGCTTGGTCAGCTCGCTCATGCGATCCAGTTCAGCGACGTGATAATCCCACTCGGCTCCCTGAATGAATGAGTCGCGCATCATACTCACGCGAGCCTGGTTAAATTCCAGGCTGGCCTTCTCGTTCTTCTTGAAGTCATTGATGATCGCCAGGATGATCCAGTCTTCGAATTCGCCGGCCTTAATAATTTCCAGCTGATCGAGCAGCAGTTGCTCAACCTCTTCCAGGGTTTGATCCTGTTTTGGAATGCCATACAGGTTCTGTGAGCCGGCATCGTTTAGAAACAGGGGTGACGAGCCCGCGCCAGCGACTAGCTGTTGCTGATTGAGATTGAGGTTGATCAGGCCAGCAGTCCGATTATCCAGAATCATATCCAGCAAGATCAGTGCTTCTTTATCTTCGCTGCCATTGCCGGCGGTGCGGAAAGCAAGTTGTACCTGCTCCTCGCCTGGATACTGTACGGTTTGCCTTTCCGCGCCCTGCAAGGGTTCTTCAACCCAGGGGCCGACTTCCGGAATTGGTTTTGCCTGCCACTTCGCAAACTTATCGCTGATTAGCGCGATAGTTTCCTCGGTATCGATGTCGCCACTAATGAAGATGGCCATATTGTTAGGCACATAGTAAGTGTCGTAGTAATTTTGGATGTACACCAGCGACGGGTTCTTCAGGTGTTCTACAGTACCTATGGTGGGTTGCTGTCCGTAGGGGTGAACCTTATAGAGTATCTCGTCGATTGCCGTGCCGATAAGCCGGTCCTTATTATCTAGTGAACGATTCTTCTCCTCGTAAACTGTTTCCAGTTCGGTGTGGAACAGACGAAAAACTGGGTTGACGAATCTATCGGACTCGACCTCGGCCCATTGTTGGAGTCGATTCGCGGGGAGGCCAATCTTGTAGACGGTCTCTTCGTGCCAGGTATGGGCATTCAGCGCAGTGCCACCCATATTATTATAGAGTCGGTCCAGTTCTCCGGGCACCGAATACTGTGCGGCTAATTGTGCCTCACTATTTATCTGGGCATAGATCTCCGCTCGCCTTGCCGGGTCTGTCTCTTCATGATGCTCTTCGTAGAGCTCGACGATGCGATCCAGGTGTGGCTTCTCCAGGGCGTAGTCCAGGCTGCCCAGGTTCTGATTGCCTTTAAACAGCAGGTGCTCCAAATAATGGGCGAGCCCTGTGCCATCGATGGGGTCGTGCTTGCTGCCGGCGCGCACCGCTATCTCGGCATAGAATCTCGGTTCTTCGTGATTCTCGGTGAGATAGACGCGCAGTCCGTTATCGAGTTCAAATATCTGTGCGCCCAGGGGGTCGTTTTCATTGCTGGAGTTGATTCTTCGGTAACCCAGTTCAGCATTGTCTGATTGCTGTGCATTGCTGTCGGCGGGTGTGTTGCTCGCAGTATTGGTAGAGCTTCCATTGTCGCTGCAGGCAACCAACGTCAGCAGGGAGATTGCGAGAACGCTTTTTAGCGTCCAGTCCCGAGCTGTTCGTAATTCAGTCATATCTAGACTCCGTAGTGTATAAACATATAAAAATGAGGAGGGCCGTGAATATGGGCCACAAGCCCCCTAATGTAGGTCATTCTAGTTAAAAATGTAAGTGAGCTGATGTGTCTTAGCGCATTATTGGGGCAGATTTTCAGCGGCTACGCGAGCCTGGGTTATCGAGACTCTACCGTCGCCGTCTGTCGATGCTTCCAGAATGATATCCACTCCATTGCCCTGTGCCTCGATAAAGCGATCTAGATGATTCAGTTGCTGTGCATTGAGATCGCCTTGCAGCGTATCTCTAGCGCGATCGAAGGCGGCAAGTCGCTCGCGGTGCGCGCTGCGCATGCTGCCATCTGCGGCCACCAGTGCGCCCCAATTGGTCTGAGGCGATAAGACTTCGTCGAGCAGGGCGGTCATCACCCGATTCTGGACGCTGCCGCTGATGGCGCTTCCCGTGCGCTGCAGGGCCTGTTGATAGACTTCACGCAAGGTGTCCTGTTTTATGAGCTGATCGTAGAGCCGAAGCTCATCTTGCTGCGCAGCGGTTAAGGAATCTTGCAGGTTCTGCGCTAGAGCATCTGCCCCAAATACGGACACGGCCTCATCCGGAGACAGGCCTCCTTCGAATAATGTGCCTAACATCTGATAGCGCAGGGTGGCGAAGTCTATAAGCGCCTCCATTACCTGCTGCCTCTCGGTACCCGGAATGCCAAGGGCGTTCAGGTAGCTGTCATACAATTTGGGCATGCTTGCGTTTGCCATTGCCGAGGCATTGGCGGGGTTGGCAAACGTGGCGAAGGGCGTTCCGCCTGCAGGGGGTTGGCTTTGTCTCGACTGCGCGTAGACTTCCTCTCTTGCCTGTTGCAGCAGTGCTGCATAGTCGGGGTCCACCTGCAGGCGTGTCTCCTGTAGCGTGGTCGATAGGCCGCTTAACTGGTAGGCGGCGCTCGCCAGCTGTCTATTCAGGTCTGCTATTTCGTCTTCAAATTGAAGGCGCTGCAGAGCGCTTTTTTCGGAAAGTTGCTGAAGCTGAGATTGATAACTCATGCTCGAGTCGACTTGCTGCCGTAGCTGCCGATTCTCGACTGTAAGCCAGACGATGCCAAGCAGTAGCAATGCGCCTAAGGGTACTACTGCGTATTTCATTCCTCTGCATTCCTGTTCTGGATGGCAAACATTCTTCGTTCGCTATTCACTGGCTACAGCGATTATTGTCCTTTGCTGTAGTCGGGCACAATCCAGTTATTATCCAGATATGTTGAGTTGATGAAAGTGGGGCGTGAATTGCGCGGCCACCTATCTTCGAGTTTACGGAAAACCGAATAAAAATCAGTTTGTTATCCCACGCGCTGAAATCTCGTCTGGTCGCGTAAAATAAACGGATTCGGCGTAATACAGCGTATAATTCTCTGCTTGAGATGTTATTCACGGGAAAAGATTACTGCATGTTAGCTAAGCATCTGAAATTATTGACTAAGTTCTCTATTGTTCTCCTCAGCGGGAGTGCATTGCTGGGCTGTACCAATAATTACTACAGGCAGGATGCGGATCAGGAGAGCTATGAGGCCATAGCTGACAAGACAGACCTCGTTCCCGGCATGAGCGCCAATATCGGTATCGATGAAGAGAGAATCGTCGATTTAAGCGGATTTCCTGCTAATGAGGACAGCTTCGAGTTTCTGGACAATGAGGCTGCCAGTGAGGTTGGGGCGCATATTCTGAGCCTGAATGCGGCACTGGATCTGGCGTTTCAACACAGTCAGGAATATCAGACGCAGAAAGAACAGCTGTACCTAGAGGCGCTATCCCTCACCTTCGATCGCTACCGCTACGTGCCCGTATTTTCAGCAAGAGGCGGCGCAGACTATCAATGGGATGCCGAAGACCAGTTCGTTGCGGACATGCAGGCCCTGACCGGGATGAGCACGCTTAGCACTAGTGAGGCGGTGAATGCGAATACCAGTCTTGGTGCTCGTTACCTGCTCAAGGGCGGTGGCGCGATTGCTGTGAATCTGACAAATAATTTTACCCGGTTTCTAACAGGCGATATTAGTGAGCTCGGAACAGGCGCCTTAATCGGATCGTTTACACAGCCGCTGCTGCGAGACTTCGGTAGCGCCATAGAGACAGAAACGCTGATACAGGCGGAGCGCGACCTGCTCTATAGACTCCGGGATTTCACGCGATTTCGTAAGACCTTTGCCGTGCGCGTGGCCTCTAATTATTACTCCGTATTGCTGAACAGAGAGACCGCGAGAAACAATTACGCGGGTCTACTCGCCAATAATCTCTCTCTTGAGCGTGAGCGAGCGTTTCAGGCGGAGGGGCTGCGTACCTTGCTGCAAGTAGGGCGATTGGAACAATCATCTCTGCAGCAAGACTTACGCTGGACCTCATCCATTACTCGCTATAAGCGATCTCTGGATGATTTCAAGCTACTGCTGGGACTGAACTCGGATGAGAATATCGCCCTCGATGACAATGAGATGATTCTAATAACGGAGACTGGGATGGATAGCCCCGATCTCAGTCTTGAGCAGGCAATGGAGCTTGCGGTTCAGACCCGTTTGGACCTGTATAACGGGCTGGACCGCGTTCAGGATCGTGCGCGAAAGATTGAAGTTGCCGCCAATGAGCTCAAACCGGGCTTGGATTTAAGTGTGGTGGCGAGTGTGCCAGATGCTAACAATGGCAACCTGGGCGAGCTGGATTTCGAGAACGCCCTGTATACGACCGGGCTAGACTTTGAGATACCTCTGGATACCAAGTTCGAGAGAAACAACTACCGACGCTCCCTGATAGACTATGAGGTCGCAACGCGTAACTATCTGCTCGATATGTACAATATCAAGCTGGATGTCGTAGACCTTTGGCGGCGCATGAATCAGGCTAGAAAGAACTATGAGATCAACCTGACCAGTGTGGAGATAAACGAACGTCGTGTCGAAGAGGCCGAGTTGCGAGCCGAATTGGGGCTTGGGGATATTCAGGATACGGTCGATTCGCAGAACGATTTGACCGCCGCACAAACAAGTTTAGTCAGCTCCATCGTAGATCATAATATTGCGAAACTTGAATTCTGGAGAGACTTGGGATTGCTATATGTCGATGACAGTGGACAGTGGGAGGAAGGCGTCAATGAGCCAAGATAAGTCAAATGCAGGATCTAAGTTCGATGTTGCTCAGCTTTGGCAGCGAGTCCCAGAGCCCTTAAGAATTAAGGCGGCACAGTTGAAGTCCAGATTCCTGGCTGCGAAGAAATCTACGCAGTATGCGATCACCGGTTCGGGGGCAGTCTTGGTGCTACTTGTGTTTTCGATGGGTGGAAATTCGGATGATCTCGGCAGTGGCAGCATCACCTTTCAGGCCAGACGCGGCAATCTGGATATAACCGTATTGGAAGGAGGCTCGCTGGAAGCGCTGCAATCTCAGGAAATTCGATCCCGGGTGAAAGGGCGTGAAGGGGTAAAGATTCTCAACATAGTGGAAGAAGGCTATAGAGTTACTCCGGAAGATGTGACTGCAGGCAAAATTTTGGTCGAGCTCGATAAGTCACAACTGATCGATGAGCAACTCAATCAGGAGATTGCCGTAGAGACGGCAGAAGCTAGCTACATAGAGCGCAAAGCAGAATACGAAATTCAATTAAATCAAAATATGACGGACCTTAACGATGCGCGACAGGAAGTGCGTTTCGCGAAACTGGATTTTGAGAAATACCTCGGTGGCAATATCGTCAATGAGATAGTCGAGCAACTAGAGATAGAAGAAAGATTGGCGCTGGCAGAACAGGCCGACCTGGAGGCAGCGCAACTAGAGGACAAGCCAGCTCTGGATGTGGCTGCGGTTCCAGATTCGGCTGCCGGGTCTGCAGAACTGCCCTTCGATCTCGATGCCATGCCGCCCCAGATGCAGGAAAGAATTCGTCAGGCGATGGCTGACAATGGCGGCACTCTTCCCGCTGAAATGTTGCAGCGCATGCAAAGCTTTGGCCAGGGCGGACCGCCTCGCGGCAACCGTGGTGGCCGTGGCAGGCCCGACGGCGCGGCAGCAGTTCCACCTGTGGAGTCTGGCGCTGCTGTGGTGCGGGAGCCGGAGACTCTATCTCTATCCCTGCAAGCCGCTGCGTCAAGCACGACAAGCACTCGAACACTGGATGCCGAACCGAACCTGCTGATGGATGACAGCTATATGGCGATACGGGATCAGCTCGATTTTACTCAGTATGCCGACATTAACAAATTGGAAGATGGTGAGGCCAAGCAGCAGCTGCGTAGTCTGCAAGATGGTTTGCAGGTAGCCCAAGAAGAACTGTTATTGGCGCAGGATCGAATAGCAGGGCAGCGCAGATTGGAAGCGCGCGGTTTCATAACGCCGACGGAATTGGAAGCCGAGGAGCTAAATCTAAACAAGGCTCGGAATAAGATGGAGCAAGAGGAAACGTCGTTGAAGCTCTATATTCAATATACGTTTCCCAAAGACGCAGAAGAAAAGCTATCGGATTATGAGAACGCGGTAATGAGTTACCAGCGTCAGGTTAAAGAGAATATTGCAGAGAAGGCGCAGGAGGCTGCGCGCTATAGTTCTGCCGAGCGTAAATATAACCTGGAGCGGGTAAAGCTCGCGGATGTGAACGAGCAGATCGAACTCGCAACGATCCGTGCGCAGCGGCCCGGTCTCGTCGTCTACGGAGCCTCCGATCAGAATTCGATGCGCTATCGTAGCAACTCTCAGGAAGCTATTCAGGAAGGCGCAACGGTTAGAGAGCGCCAGTCGATTCTGACTATTCCAGATATGCGCGAGATGGCGGTCAAGGTGAACATTCACGAGTCGGCGGTGCAGCGTGTTGCCGTAGGGCAGACGGTCAAGGTGTCGGTCGATGCATTTCCCGATGAAGAATTAACCGGCGTAGTTACCAAGGTTGCCGTGGTCGCCGACTCGGCAAATTCATTTATGAACCCGGATCTAAAGGTTTATCCAACCACGATCAAGATCGATGGCACGCACGAATGGCTGCGACCAGGCATGAGCGCGGAGATCGAAATTCTGGTGCGCAGTCTCGAGGATGTTGTCTATATTCCAATACAGGCAGTTACCTATTTTGATGACAAGCGCGTGGTCTATGTTTCTAATCGTGGCAGGCCAGATCGTCGCGAGATCGAAGTAGGCACCTTCTCCGATTCTTTTATCGAAGTGACAAGTGGTCTGGAAGAGGGTGAGGAAGTCTTGTTGCTTCCACCCCAGCAGAGTCTAAACGATTCGTCCGGCGGCTAGACCTCGCCACGCTATGTATTACTCAGATAAATCCAGCTGCAAAGAGCCCAGCAATGCTTGAGACCAATGCATCCACGAGCACAAATAGCGACCCTGCCTTGATTGCAGGGCGGGAAGTCGTCGCTAGCCTGAATGCTATTCGTAAGACGTATTTTATGGGTGCCTTAGCCGTTGAGGTATTGCATGGTATTAGCCTCGATTTTTACCAGGGTGACTACATTAGCATCATGGGCCCCTCGGGCTGCGGCAAGTCGACGCTGATGAATATCCTAGGCTGTCTGGATCAGCCTACCGAGGGCAAATATTTTCTTGGCGATGAAGACACGTCCAAGATGGAAGACGATGAGCTATCGACTATCCGCGGTGCCAGGCTCGGATTTATCTTTCAGTCTTACAACCTCATTCAGCAGCTCAATGTTCTGGAGAATATCGAGATGCCACTGTTCTATCAGGGCTATTCGGAGGCCGATAGTCACGAGATCGCTATGGGGCTTGCTGCCCGTGTTGGCCTGCAGGATCGTGTCGATCACAAACCGTTCGAACTGTCTGGGGGGCAACAGCAGCGAGTGGCAATTGCACGTGCTCTGGCGGTTGATCCTCTTATTATTCTGGCCGATGAGCCCACGGGTAATCTCGATTCGAAATCGGGTGCAGAAATTTTGAATCTCTTCGATGAGCTGCATGATCAGGGTAAGACTCTGATCATGGTTACCCACTCAGATGAGTTGGCAGAAAGATCGCAGCGTTGGGTGCGACTGCGTGATGGAATGGTGGAAAGCGATGACAGACATAACGCTTAATCCCCCAGGTTCGGGATCACATGCGGGTAAACGCCCTTTACTCAACAGCGGTTTCAATTTTCTTCGCTTTAAAAAAATCACCGAAGTCGGTATCAAGAGTATCTACTCTCACGGACTACGCTCGCTTCTAACCGTATTAGGCATCGTCATTGGAGTCGCGGCCGTGATCGCCATGCTGGCGGTGAGTGAGGGTGCGAGCTTTGAGGCTCAGCAACAGTTTCGTGATCTCGGTGCCAGCAATATTTTGCTAAAGAGTGTGAAGCCAGCCGAGGTAGAGGAGAGTAGCCGCAGTGGTTTTGGTCCACCCCAGGCAATTGTCTACGGACTGACTGTCGCCGACATCACGGCTATTCGTAATTCGATACCAGGGATCAGCAATGTAATTTCCTCTCGCATCGTAAAGAAGAACGTGTGGAATGGCGGCCTCAACATGAACACTGATGTGGTGGGGACTTCTGTTGACTATCCTGTGTCGCGCAACTACAACCTCAGAGCCGGGCGTTTCTTCAGTGAGTCGGAAATGCGTGATCATGCCAATGTTGTGGTGCTGAGCGATGAGGTGGCGCAGGGCTTATTTCCCATAGACAACCCGCTTGGTAAATCGATACGCATCGATAGCGACTACTACAATGTCATTGGAATAATGGAGTCGGAAGGTTTCTCGAATCTGGGTCAGAACCAGGCGGGTAGTTCCAATTCGGCGTCAAGTCGCATCTTTATTCCCTTTACCTCCTCGAAGAGTCGATTCGGTGAAACTACTACGCGGCAGACCGCCGGCGGCGTCGAATCTGAAACCGTGGAACTGCACGAGGCAATAATTCAGGTTGATAATCAGGACGGTGTTATCGAGGTTGGGGAGATCATCGATAGCATACTCGAGCGTAGGCATAAGGATATCGACTACGCCATCGAGGTGCCTCTTGCCTTGCTGCGGCAGGCAGAGGAAAGCGCACTTCGAGATCAGGTCGTTGCCGGCGCCATAGCCGGCATCTCGCTATTGGTAGGTGGTATAGGCATCATGAACATCATGCTCGCCAGTGTAACGGAGCGAACTCGAGAGATTGGCATACGCCGCGCGCTGGGTGCGAAGCGCCGAGACATCATCATGCAGTTTCTAATCGAGGCGGTGATACTGTCGGGAGTCGGTGGCCTCATAGGCGTTGTATTGGGTATCGCAATTCCGTTCATTATTTCTGCGTTCTGGGGGATGACTACTATAGTTACTCCGCTCGCGCCGATATTGGCGTTCTCCATATCGGCCTTGATCGGTGTGATCTTCGGTATCTATCCGTCGATACGCGCGGCCGACATGGATCCGGTAGAGGCGCTTCGCCACGAGTAGCCTTCTCATCTGGAACAAGGCGATGCGAGGCAAAGCTCTCTCCAATCTATTGCGACGCCGCCCTTCTCGCGCATGACCTAAGGTAGCGATCATTTCAATTGTGCCTAATTCCTACTCCGATTATGATCTAAGTAGTAATTTCATTGAGGTAAAGACCACCGTGTTAGAGATCTGTCTGAAGACCCTGTACCATCGATTGCCGTTAATACTTCCTTGCGGCTTTCTATTATTCTCTGTTTTTGCTATCGCCGCAGAAGAAGACTCTTCGGCGTGGCAGCGCGTTGATGAAAGCGAAGAGCTTCAGCAGCTAGCAGAGCACGAGAACCAGAGCATGCATTTCAAGCTGCTCAACTCTAAAGTTCTGGATAAAAACTCTCTATGGGCACCGTTTCTCGACGAACTCGCCGCCTTCTCTGAGGACAGGTATCTGTCGCTGAAGCCGCTGATTCTGGAACAGGATGTCGCTTCGATTCAAGCCAGCGTTGCCAGTGGCGCAATGTCCTATGCGGAGTTGAGCACGTTCTACATCTATAGAATTCGCGAAATAGAAACGGACAATGCGCGCTACATCAATGCAGTCATTTCCCTCAATCCAGATGCCATTAACCGTGCTCGCCGCCTCGATCAGCTGCGTGAGCGGGGTAGGAAAGTGGCCGCGGACTCGATGTTTGGTATACCGGTCTTGTTAAAAGACAATATTGGCTTCGAGGGGCTACCGACTACCGCAGGTTCTCTGGCGCTTGCGGAAAATCATGCTGCAAATGCGTTCATCACCGACCGTCTGCTGAACAATGGCGCCATTATTCTCGGCAAGGCCAATCTCAGCGAGTGGGCGTATTTCTTTTGCACGGGCTGTCCCTCCGGCTATAGCGCGATGGGTGGACAGACACTAAATCCCTATGGGAGAAAATTGTTTGGTACTGGTGGCTCGAGTTCAGGCAGCGGGGCAGCAATGGCCGCCAATCTTGCAACGGTAGCTGTGGGTTCTGAGACTTCTGGCTCGATACTCTCTCCCGCCAGCGCAAACTCCTCCGTAGGTCTCAAGCCCACAACCGGCAGTCTCAGTCGCAGCGGCGTCGTTCCGATCTCAGCGACACTGGACACGACGGGGCCGATTACTCGCAGTGTCGCGGATGCCGTTACCTTGTTTAATGCCATGGCAGGGTATGATGCAGACGATACCGCGATGCCGCTAAACAGCGATGACAGTCGTCTGGTTTACAGAGACATAAGCCTGCAAGGAAAGCGCCTGGGTATCATCGAAAGCTTTGAGGGTGAGCCTTTCTATCAGAGCGCGATTGCCTTATTGACTGGCGATGGAGCTAATGTGGTATCTGTTGGCCTCGCAGCCGGGCGCAATCCGCGATTCTCAGAGTTGCTGGGTGGCGAGATGGTGCGTGACCTCGCCTACTATCTAGAAAATTTTGCAGGGGCTAGTGTGGCCATATCCAATATCGAGGAGCTGCAGGCGTTTAATGCTGAAAACCTAGAGTTGCGTGCTCCCTATGGGCAGGGTCTGGTCGACATGATGGTGGAGTTGGAGTTGGAGCTTGGTGCCGCCGAACTGGAGGCCCTGCGAGATGAGCTGCAGTCCTCGGCCCAGATGCAGCTGCAGAAGATCTTCGCGGACGGTGGACTGGATGTTTTGCTCTCTATCAATAATCGCAATGCAGGCATGGCTGCTCTTGCCAATTATCCTGCGCTGACTATTCCTATGGGCTATGAAGAAGGTGGTCGTCCCATAGGTCTGACTCTGATAGCGCCTCCCTTTCAGGAGCAGGAACTGATCGATGTTGGTGCCGTATTCGAGCGGCTAAGTCAGGCCCGTGTATTGCCAGAAAATTATCGCTAGCCGGACACCTTTACTGGCACCTAATAAATGACCCCGATAACGACTATAATATACAGATATCAAACTAACACGAAAGTCGTTAGCGTCGGCTGATCTTATTATTCAGGGCATTGAGTGTCTACTTGCTGAGATGGTGAAGTATGGATTGGAGAGTATTTGGGCTGATTTTCGCGTCAGTGTTCGTGGCGGAACTCGGAGATAAGACACAACTTGCGACGATGCTGTTTGCCGCTGATAAGGAATCTAGCAAGCTTACCGTATTTCTCGCTGCCTCGGCGGCCTTGATCGTAGCATCCGGGTTGGGCGTTCTGGCCGGTAGTTTTGTGTCTGAATATATCAATGATAGATACCTGCATTATGTTGCTGGGGTGGGTTTCATAGCTATAGGAACGTTTACTCTGTATAGCGCATGAGTCTGTCGCATCTGGCGACTGGAGCTTCATTTCCGCTACTTAGGTTAATTGTTACCGTGGTTGGTAGTTGCTTAGGTTGGTAGTTGCTTAGGTTGATAGTTACATAGGTTAATAGTTACATAGGTTAATAGTTACTTAAGTTAACTGCTGCCAGGATTTTTATTTTTTACTAGCTTTCGAGAATGATTGTCATGTCAAAGTAGATTGTATCTACTTTGTAGTGCTGCGAGGTGCTCTGAAAGGCAGATTGGCAGGAGCTGGGGAAACGCTTTTCACTGCTATGCCGTCGTTCTTTAACTGCTGTAGAGTGCTAAGGCGTCTAGGGCTAAGTGAATAACTACCAGTAGTTCTCGACGGTAATCTGACCGGGGGTGCGTCGACGGTTCTTCCTGAAACCACGCTCTTTCAAGATCTCTACGGCATCTTTCACCATGTCGGGATTACCGCAGAGCATGATCTGGGAATCTTCGATCGATAATTTGGTAGAGCAGAGGTTCTCCAAGTTTCCATCGGCGATGGCGGCAGGGATTCTCCCATGGTAGGTGCCAGGTATATCTTCTCGCGTCACGAAGGCCTTAAACTGAAATTTATCCCCTCGGTACTGTTGAATTTCATCGATAAGTTCGTGGTACCTGAGATCGGCGGCGGTTCTTACACCATGCACCAGTATGACCTTCTCGAATCGCCGCCAGGGTTCCTCCGTCTTGAGAATCGAGAAGAAGGGCGCGATGCCTGTGCCGGTTCCAAAAAGCCATAGATCGCGAGAGTCGGGCACCTCTGCCAGGGTGAAGAAGCCGTTTGCTTTTTTCTTCAGCCAGATACGGTCACCGGGCTCTAATTCCAGCATGGCGTTGGAGAGTACGCCGCCTGTCGCCGTATAGAAGAAGAATTCCAGTGGGCGCTGGCTAGGCGCGCTAAGAAACGAATAGGGTCTAGCGATGCGTTCGCCGTCTATATCGAGCGCAAGACTGGTGAACTGACCAGCGATGAAGTCATCTACATCGGCATCAATCTTCAGCGAATAGAGGTTTTCAGTCCAATGAATATTGTCGCTTACGGTTCCTTGAATCCACTCTGCCATCTTGGCTCTCTAGGGTATGGGGGTTTGGGGCTGGAACTATGGTATGAATTTCTATAGTCTCCTAGCAAGCGGTATTTAGATAGGCTTTAGATAAACAGAGAGTTTTGCAATGATGCAGTGGCTCTCAGCCGATTTAGACAGAACAATATAAGATTACTAATTGGTGGATAAACGATGGTCGCGACCTGGTTTGAGATAGCTCTGTGGAAACGCATTCTGGCGGCGCTGGTTTTGGGAGCGATCGTGGGAATGATTTGGGGTCCCGGCTCGGCGAGTATTGCCTGGATCGGTGACCTGTTTGTGCGCCTGATTCGAATGGTGGTTGTGCCCCTGGTATTTGTGACCTTGGTCTCTGGCGTTGTGTCGATGGGTGATCCTAGCAAGCTGGGCTCGCTTGGCGTTAAGACACTCGCCATCTATATGGCCACGACCCTTGCCGCAATAAGCATCGGTCTGTTTCTGGCGGCAATTATGCAGCCAGGTGTTGGTGTCGATTTCTCGGCGGCAGTACCCGGCGAGATTCAGGAAGCCATTCCACTTTCCGAGCGCCTGATGAGTATCGTGCCGTCTAACCCGATAGCCGCATTGGCAGAGGGCAATATTCTGGCGATCATCTTCTTCGCCTTGTTATGTGGCGTGAGCCTGCTAACCATCGGCGAACGCGGCAAGCCCGTTGCAGACCTGATGGATGCAAGTAGCGAGATGATGCTGCGTATAACTCACTGGGTGATGGAGGTGGCACCGTTTGGTGTATTCGCCCTGATTGCCTGGGTTTCCGGAACGCAGGGCGTAACGGCGTTGCTTGACGTAATTACCCTTGCTCTGGCGGTGTTAATCGGTTCTGTCGCGCACCTGGTCATAGTTCACGGCCTGATCATCATCAAGCTCACCTTGAAGCTGTCGCCGGTCATGTTTTTCCGCGGCGCACGGGATGCCATGCTGGTGGCATTCTCTACCTCTTCCAGTTCTGCAACGCTACCGGTTTCCATGTCTGTGGCCGAAGAGAATCTGGGTATTAAACCGGTGATCGCCTCTACGGTATTGCCCCTTGGTGCCACTATCAATATGGATGGCACGGCGCTATATGTGGGTATCGTCTCCGTGTTTGCGGCCCAGGCCTTCGGTATCGATCTGAGCCTGACAGACTATGCACTGATTGCAGGTTCGACGACATTGGTGTCTGTCGGAACGGCAGCGGTACCCGGTGCCTCTCTATTTCTCATTGCGGCAGTTATGCAGACGATTGGCATGAGCCCCGAACAGATTGCAGTCGTTATCGGCTTCATCCTACCTTTCGACCGGCCGTTAGATATGCTGCGCACGGCAGTGAATATTGGAGGGGACCTCTCGGTCTCAACCGCCGTAGCTAACTGGGAAGATGAATTCGACAGAGATATCTTTGAAAGACCACTCAAATACTAGGCCAAGAGCTCGAGTCAGGGGGTTCGTTACCGGGTGTGATTAGAACGAATAGCTAAGCGTCGCCGCCAGCCTAACATCCTCGTCAAAGAAGATTAGCGGAGATGCGTCGTTGGAAGTAATGCTGATTATCTGTCCACCGACTGCCCAGTTATCGTTTACGGTGTAGTCGACGCCCAATAGAGCCAGTAGCGAGTTTGCCTTAAGGTCGCCCTGCAGAGTAGAAGAGATAACCAGGTCGCTATTCATCAGAGTATTGCTATAGCGCACCAGCCAGCTTCCGAATACCCCCTCGTTTATCAGTGATTGCCCCGGCAACAGGCCCTCGTCTTCATCCAATAGTTTCTGCGCCTGAATACCCAGACTTATACTCTGCTCATTGCTGATGGCATATTCGAAGCCGAAGGAAGTGCCTATCTGGTCCTTCTTGAGGTTTACGGGATTGGCCAGGCTGGCGGTTCCGGGGAAGCTAAAGCTGTCTGCTTGCACATCATGGCTGTAGGCAAGATCGAAGTTTAGTAATAGTTTTCCAACGGCGCGATTCGCGCTAAAGCCTAGCAAGAAGAAATCATTTACCTGAGCTACGGCATCGCCGATGCCGCTAATTGGGTCTTCGAAACGCATCTGGTTCTCATACAGATAGGCAGCCATGAAGGAAATATCGCTGCCCTCGAAAGACTTGCGCCATTTTGTGCCAGCTTCAAATTGCAGGCCGCTGTCGCGGTCATAGTCGGTGAGATTGAACGCAGGCTCGAAGAAGAAGGGGCTGCCGCGCACAGCAGGAGGATTGAACTCCGGATAGATATTGAGAAAGCTGGAAAAATTGGAGTCCTCACCAAAATAGTCCCAAACCAATAGCCACTGATTTAAGCGGGCATCCTCGATGTCGATGATGTTGAAGTCACGAAACTCGGTTGTATTGATAATATCCAACACCGAATTACCCGTAGTTTCGCCCCAGACTACCGTCTGCCGACCAAACTTCAGGCTGTGTTGGTCGAAACTGCGCTGCAGGAAGAATTCATTGACGCGATATTCGACATCAATCTTGCCGCCCTCGGCCTCGTATTCATAATCATCCTTCCAGTAGCTTCTGATCTGTCCGCTAGCCTGCAACAGCCAGCCGGGCGCGAAGGCATTCTGGTAACGAATGTTAGCGCCGAGGCGATTGGTCTCCAGTTCTGCTTCGCGGGGAAATGAAAAGAGTGAGGGTATGTCAACGCTGTGATTGTTTATCTGGCCCGAGAACTGTTGCGTGATCTTGATGGTGAAATCATCGAGCCAGGATGCGCTTGACGCCGAACTATCTTCATTAAACGCGGCGCCGAATAAGTCATCATCGAAGCCGAAATCGACATCGGCATCGAACTGCACATCGTCATCGAGTACCATTACATCGTCCTGAGCCGATGAGGAATTCGATGCTGCGAGCAGGGCGCTCGCAGTAAGACCCGCGAATATTCCAATTAGTTTCATTCGCACTGTGTCGGCTAGTTAATCTGCGCCCGTAGTTTTTCTAGTTCGGTCTCTCTAAATGCCGCATCGGTTAGTGTGCGCTGAGTTAGAAATTCATCGGGCACGTCGATGCCTGTATGCATCTCGAGGAAAGCCATGTTCGAGAGCCGGTTCGTCACCAGGTTCATTATCGTCGTGGAGCGAGCGACCCAGATACCGTTCATCTGTTCGACCCTAGACCCCAACATGCGTTTGATCTCTTTGCCGTATTGATCGTACATCTCTATCCTGAGCTCGACGAATCGCTCCTTGTCAACGTAGAGCACGGTACGTGAATAACGGGACTTGCGTGCGCGTTCCTCATTCGGAATCGTTTCAATCTTCCAGACTTCCCTGCCAGCTTCTACCGTCTCCTCGAGGAGGTTGATCTCGTATTCATCTAGCTTGCCAGTGTCCTGATCTTCGGTTGTGAACTCGGAGCCGAATAGTGAGCCCGGCTCTGTCTCATCATCGGAGCTGCCGCTAGCAATGCGCTTTACACGCCCCAGCGCGGAAAGGTATAACCAGGTCTCATTATCTCTGGCGCCGTCATCATAGATGAAGCTGAGCATGCCGATGCCGCGTTCGGCGGCGGGCTCAAGCAGAATTGCGACCGAGCGCGTGTCTCTGAG
This sequence comes from uncultured Pseudomonadales bacterium, assembly GCA_943842505.1. Taxonomy (GTDB): domain Bacteria; phylum Pseudomonadota; class Gammaproteobacteria; order Pseudomonadales; family Pseudohongiellaceae; genus UBA9145. Next base: position 207,657 of record CALTDI010000008.1, read on the forward strand.
GTCAGTTCCATAGCCCTTGCCAACCGACTCCAGTGACTTTACCCGGGGGCGTTCGGCACAGGTAATCTTGCCCTCGCGTACGCCAAATTTACAGGTCGACAATTGCATGCGAGAGAGCGCAGAGTTTGATGTGGCTCGGCGATTGTCTTCAAGCTCCTCCATGATCTCTCTTGCGCTAAGATCTTGTGCAATTATCTGCAGCGGGAACAGTAATCCAGCCGCTATCAAGCAGACTAGTCCCTTGCCTAGAATATTACGTCGCATCTGTATCTCCTGTTTCTTTCAATATTTCTCTCAATATTTCTTTCAGTATTTCTCTTACGTTTCTGTCTCTTATGTTTCTTTCTCGTTAGGCCTGCACGGCCTTCGAGAAATCAATCTCTGTGTTTGCGTTCTTCACGCCAAATGTTGGCTTGAAGGTAATGATCATCGCCGGAATCAGGAACAGATCGCACAGTAGGGCGAAGAAGATTGCGATAGACCCGAAGAAGCCCATCTTCGCCATTCCCAGATGTCCGGAGAAACTCAATAGGGCAAAGCTGAGTGCAATCACCATGGTAGTGAACATCACCGCCTGGCCCACGTCACGAATCGTGCTGATAAGCGCCTGGCTGATGCTTCCGGTGCGAGCCAGATCGATTCGATAGTGAGTCATGAAGTGTATGGTGTCGTCTACGGCGATGCCGATGATGATCGGTGCGATTAATAGCGTATCGGCATCCAGTGGCAGGCCTAGCAGCCCCATGAGGCCAAAGCTCAAGACGGCTGGAATGAGATTGGGAATCATGGCGAGCAGGCCGCCCTGGAGTGAGCCAAGGGTGATAATCATGATGACGCTGATTATTCCCAAGGCCAGCAAGAGGCTAGCGTACTGTGAGCGGGCGAGATCGTCGGCCATGCGCATCATCATCGCCATGCTGCCGGTAACGGTAACCTGTAACTCCGGGAATTCGGCATCGAGTCCGGCGAAGGTTTCCTCGATCTCCTGTTCCATCTCCGTGAAGAATGCCTGGTACTGATAAGAGCCGGCATTGTAGGCGCTGATGGTGATGTGAGACTTGCTGTAGTCATCCGATACCAGGGCGCGGCGGTCTTCAGGGTTTGAGCTATTAAACAGGTAGAGAAGCTGCGAGACCATCAGTTCCGAATCTGGAATGCGATCGTAGGCTGGGTCATCATCATTCATGACCTTGTTCGTCTCCTTTACGATATTCGCCAGCGAATTCGTGCGCGAGATTTCATTCGGATAACGTGCCTCGATGCGTCCCTGCAGTTCATCAACTGCCTGCAGTAACCTCGGATTCATCATGCCGTCCACAGCATTGGTGTTGATGACAATCTCCATGCTCTGTGAGCCTGCCATATTCTCATCGACGACATTGTAGGCGCGTTGAATGATTGAGTCTTCGCGGGTGAGCTCCGCCATATTGCTATCGATACGAATCTTGCTCATACCATACAGGCAGGATACGAAGATGGCGCCGAAGATAGCCATGATGAGGTAGGGATGGCGAGCCGTGATTGCGGGGACTCTGCCCAGAATCGGTTTCTGCCAGTTCACTACCACATAGGTGAGAATGGTCACCACAGCGATATAGGCCCCGATAGCTAGCCCTAGTATTGCGAATACAGCGACAAAATAAACCACGGCAATAGCCGTTTTCGTATTTCTCTGCAGCCTGTGCCAGCGCTTTCCGAGCTTGTCTGCGAAGCTCGCGTCGGCATCGGGATCTCCTGGATGCCAGAGGTCTAGCAGTATCGGTAGTAGCACGATGGTAAAGAAAAAAGCGAGAAACACTCCCACAGCAGAGGTCCAGCCGAATACCTGAATCATCGCGAGGTCAGATGTGGTCAGAGCCATAACGCCGCACATGGTAGTAATCGTGGTGACCAAGATAGCCAGGCCGGTCTTGCGGTAGGCGTGGGAGAGGGCGACATAGTGCTCTTCACCCTCGCGTCTGAATGAGAAGTAGGCGCTCATCACGTGCACGCAGTCGGCGATCCCCACGGCAAAGATCAACATGATTGTTAGCGAGATCATGGTAGTCAGTACGACGCCAGTCCAGGCCGGTATGCCCCAGGCCCAGACTATGCTTAGTAGTATTGTAACTAGCGGCCAGAGTACCGCGCTGAATGAGCGGAATAGTATCCATAAAAGAAGTGTAAAAATTAAGATCAGGATCATGCCTAGCACCTGCATCTCGGAAAGCATTTCCAGCATGAACTCCATCAGCGGCGGCGTGCCTACAGGGAAAAACTCAAACTGAGTCTCATATTTCTCGTAGATGGCTTTCGACATAACATGAAAGGAGGTGTAGCCGAGCATGTCTACTGCTTCAAATTCGATTTCCTGTACTTCTACATCTTCGCTAAATTCGAGATCAAAGCTATCCGCATCGCCAAAGCTGGCGAAACTGTCATCGAGTGATACGTTCGCGGCATCGACTGCCGATACGAACCCTTCGACTGGTTTGGTGCCGAAATCTGTCTGAATTAAAATGGCACCGTATTCTGCGTCCTCGGAATAGAAGGCGAGTAGGTAGTCGTCTAATGAGAGGGCCTTGCCGCGGATCTGGCCTAGCTCTGCATTCTCTTCGGGTAAGGCACTAGGTACCAGGCGGTTAGAGAGCAGGCTATCTTCTACGCTTTCCTGGTAGCGAAGGTTCGCGATAGATTGTACGCGGCGGATATGACTGAGCTCGTCCCAGACCAGTGGAATGCCGTTAATCGATTCGGGGTACTCACTGCGATCCAGCGACTGCCAGTTGCGTAGATCGTCGGTTAGCTGCTGAGCGGCCTCCAGAGATTCTCTTGAGAATACATTGCCGTCTTTTGCCCTGTAGACCAGAAAGATGGATTCGTCACTACCAAATTGCTCTCGGAAATCATCCAGCGCCAATGCGGCGGGGTCGGTATCATCGAGAAAGCTGTCGGTCGTCATATCCAACGTCGTACGGGTATAGATGCCATAGACCATAACTGCAGTCATGACAATCAGACCGGCAAGAACAAAGTTCTTAAACTTGAGTACCCGATAGGGTGCCTGACCGAAAGCATCGCTGAGAGAAAGTAGAAATTTTTCCATAGCTATAACCCGAGATGTAGTGTGATGGTGCGCAGATTCAACAAGTATAAATGCCGATACGCAGCAGTGAGACTCGTCTGAATCGCTTGAAAGGGTATTTGTTTTGAACGTTCAATAGGTCGAACCAAATACAGGTCTGGTTCAATGACGGCGGCAATGTTTCGCCGCGTATTATCGCGCATTCGACGTCTATTCACTAGCTGGTCCTCTCATTTTTTAGGAAGAACAGGAACGAGTAGACGGCAGAAACCAGCAGCCAGCTCAGCCCCAGGCCCAGAGTCGTCCACAGTGAGGCTGTATAGAGACTGATGAATAGCAGCAATACACCGGAAATAACCATCAATCGGCCGGCGAAGCGGTGTGTGGCGCGCCAGTTCTCTTTAGATGCGAGGGTCCAGGGTATGCGAATGCCGATGATGAAGTTTCTCTCGGTCTTGCCAAAGACATTGCCGGTTACAATCAGAAAGCTGGCAAATCCAATCGAGAAGTAGCGCTGGAAAATAGTGCTATCACCGAGGCTGGTCATAATGCCAAGGTGAAGGGAGAACAAGAGAATGCCGACACCAAAAATAATGATGTCCATTGCTCGCTGACTATTCTGCATGGAGAACTTATCCGGAGAATAGCGCACCATAAAATTTATTGCAGCGATCGAGGCGGCGTAGGCCAGTGGCATGATGAGTATCACTGCCTGCTTGGATAGATAGTTGCTGGGGACACCGTTGAGATCATATTGTGTAGGCAGTGACTCAGGCAGACCCGGGTACATGACAAGCCCAACCGCACACATAGCCACGAGACAGACAAAGCTTAGAATATTGTTGAGTAGGAACTTCATTATTTACTTTCCTCCTTTTCTACGCGTTCTTTTTTGTCCTGGAAGAAGCTGATGACGAATTGTGCGGCGTCGTCGAATACCGATGTATTGATGGAGTAGTGGATAGACTGACCGCGACGGTTTGCCAGTACTAGGTCGGCCGCCTTGAGCTTGCTGAGATGGTGAGACATAGAGGGGCCGCTAATATCGAAATGCTTGCCTAGCTCGCCCGCGGACATCTCGCCCTTCTTGAGAAGGTCGAGGATCTTGCGACGGGTCGGATCAGAGATGGCTTCGAGAACTTGTTGCATAGTATTTCCTTAGATATTTAGAAAATTATCTAAATATCTAAGGAAGATCAAGCGCTAATTTGATTAATCGGAAGGAAATACAGCCCTCCGGAGGAGGGCCGATCTAGCTATAGGCCTTTATTGCCGCTATTTGGGGCAGTTATAGACGCCGAAATCTTGTTCGCCATCATTGATAAGAGATTCCGGCACCACGGTGTTTCCACCCAAACGTCCTGCTTCGTTGCGGGCCAGTGTGAGCAATTCTTCCTGCAGTCGACCACCGCCGCGCTCTACCGCCACTATTTTGCCCAGTGTTTTGGCCGTGGCTCGACCGATACGTTCACAATTGCCGATCACGTCGACACCCGCCAGGCTGACATTCTCACCCTCGGCGGTGAGTTGCACCCAGGTGCAGCCAGTTAGTGCTATTGCGGCGATCGCCACCAATAAGAAATTTTTCATGATTTACCCTCTCTTTGCATAGCTTGCCTTGATGCCGTGCAGTATTGATTTCGAAGAACTCAAGAAATAGGGCTCCTGCGCAGTGTCGATGGTAGCAGCATTACGGGAGACTGCCATCAAATACCTCGCAAGCTCGCTACTGCTCAGTTTAGACCCCTGTGCTACCATACACACCCGTTTCTGGCTGTATTGAGAGAGCGTTATGGCTGCTAGCGCAAGTGAAGAACTGATTGAATCCTTGAAGGCTATTGTTGGCCCGGCCGGATATCGCGAGGGTGCGGATATCGAGTCGAAGAACTATCAGGATGCTATGGGCGCAAGGTCAGTCCCGCCACTGTTGTTGTTACGTCCTAGCTCAACCGAGCAGGTGTCCGAGATCCTTAAACTCTGTCATGGGGCAAATCAGCCCATAGCGCCACAAGGTGGTATGACTGGCCTGGTCTCTGCTGCGGCCCCTCTGGAAGGAGAGATATCCCTCAGCTTCGAACGCATGAAGAAGGTGGTTGAAGTCGATCCCTTTACCAGTTCCATGACGGTGGAGGCCGGTGTTGAGTTACAGACTATTCAGGAACAGGCCGATGCCCATGATCTATTATTTCCCTTGGATCTCGGTGCCAGGGGCAGCTGTACCATAGGTGGTAATCTCTCCACTAACGCCGGCGGCAATCGCGTCATCCGCTATGGCATGACACGGGACCTTGTGGTTGGATTGGAGGCGGTATTGGCCGACGGGACAATCATCAATGGCCTGCACAAGCTGCGTAAGAACAATACCGGCTACGATCTTAAACAACTGTTCATAGGTAGCGAGGGTACGCTTGGCGTTATTACCCGCGCCGTACTCAAATTGTCGCCGAAGCCCAGTAGTCAGGTTGTGGCGATGTGTGCCGTGAACAGCTTTGCGCAGGTTGCCGATCTGCTGGTTCATGCTCAGGCTGGCCTGGGTGCGAATCTTAGTGCCTTCGAAGTTATCTGGAACAATACCTATAAGCTGATCGATCAGCACGTGCCCCACGCTACCGTTCCCATGCCCGATCGGTTTGGGTTTTATGTGTTGGTAGAGAGTATGGGTTCGCATGCGGACAAAGACAGCGACCTATTTCTGGAAGTCTTATCGGCGGCGAGTGAGGCGAAGCTAATAGAAGAAGTTATTGTTGCTGACTCGGATAGCAAGATGAAGAATCTGTGGACGGTGCGAGATGCCGCGGCGGAAATTTATCCGGGTGTCGGCTACATGCATACCTATGATGTCAGCCTGAACGTCGACGACATGGGTTACTTCGGCGAAGAGGTAGAGAGAAGGTTGCGCGCCGAGTGGCCCGATGCGATTCTCGGACTGTTCGGTCATATCGGCGATGGCAATGTACACATCGTTATTCACGTGGGGCCCGAGACACGCAACCTGCATTTACCAATCGATGAAATCATCTATGGTTTGATACAGGAGCTGCGCGGTGCCGTTTCCGCCGAACATGGCATAGGCCTGATGAAGAAGCAGTTTCTACCCTATAGCAAGAGCGAGCCTGAGATTGCATTAATGAAGGCGCTGAAGCAGACTCTCGATCCACAGGGGATACTCAATCCGGGCAGGGTGTTTTGACAGGCTACTGAAGAGTTTTAGCCGAACGAATACTGAGATTGATAGCTTGATAAACAAATAAATAGATTCACAGAATTAACCAGAAAATGCATTTAAGAGGATAGGAAATGACTAGTAATACTTTAGCTGGCAAGAATGTAGTAATTATCGGTGGCACTGCGGGTATCGGGCTTGCGGCAGCACAGGCAGCAGCCGCGGCGGGAGCAAAAGTCTGGGCGGCAGGACGTTCCGAGGGGCATATCGAGACGGCAAAGAAGATAGCTAACGGGAGTTTCGAGGTACGACAGGCCGACACTCACGACGCTGCCAGCCTGGAGGCGATATTCAAGGAAGTTGGCACTATCGATCACCTGGTTTCTGCGGCAGTCGGTGGCGAGAGAACACTTAAGCCTTTCCTCGAGCAGACCGAAGATCAGTTTAAAGCTGCCTACGATAAGTTGTGGGGCTATGCGAAGGTTGTTCGAACAGGCGCCCCGTATCTCGCCGAAGATGGCGCTATAACACTCGTTAGCGGTTCGCCGGCAAGAAAGATAAAGCCGGCTCAGTCTCCCCTGAGCTGTGTAGGTGCGTCGGTCGAAAATCTGGTGCGCTGTCTGGCTGTTGAGATGGCTCCGGTTCGTGTCAATGTGGTTTCGCCTGGCACCGTCGACACTGCTATGTTCGATTTCATGGGTGATGAGAAGCAGGAGAAGCTGCAAGCGATGACGTCGACTCACCTGATTAAGCGGGCAGGAACATCTGAGGAAGTGGCGCAGGGTATTCTATTCGTTATGCAGAATGGCTTTGTCACGGGAACAACTATCGATGTCGATGGTGGCCGCATACTGAGTTAAGCGAACTTTAGGCAAGTGTATTGTGCTCAGCGTTATTTTAGATAGAAGATGGTATGAAGTATGAAAAATGAAAAGCAAGTGGATCACCCCGCGGTGATAGATCCAGATATGGGCCTGATTGATTCGATCTATGCGCGCCATTCGGTGCGAGGCTATCTGGAGAAGGAAGTCCCACAGGATGTGATGAATCGAATCTTTGAGATTGCTCAACAGGCACCCTCCAACTGTAATGTGCAGCCCTGGAAGGTCTATGTAGCGTCCGGCGAACTGAAAGAGCGCTTGCGAAGAAAGATGGTTGAGGCCACGGCAGGGGGTGTGATGCCGAATCCAGACTATCCCTACCGTGGTGATTTTCAAGATGAATATCGAATCAGGCAGGTTGAGTGTGCAGTCGCGCTGTATTCCAAGATGGGTATTAGTAGGGGTGACAAAGAGGGCCGCATGCGTGCCGTGCTGCGCAACTTCGAATTCTTCGATGCGCCCCATATCGCTTTCCTGGGCATGAATCCAGCCTTTGGAACGACAGTCGCGATCGATGTAGGCATGTTCGCACAGTCTCTGATGTTGACTATGGTGGCTTTCGGGCTACATAGCTGCCCTATGGGTACGATGCGTAACTATCCAGATATGGTGCGTGAGGCATTTCAAATCGAAGATGGTACGAAAATTCTATTCGGTATAAGCTTTGGCTATGAAGACCCTGATGTTGTAGCTAATGAGACGCGTACTACCCGTGATGATATCTCTGCTAACATCGTGTTTCGATCGAGCTAAGCGCCTACAATAAACGATAATAATAGAAAGAGTTAAGATTCGAACATCATGAGCCTTAAGCCAGTCATCCTCCTATATGATTTGAACAATAACTTAGTCGACGAAGCGGCTGCGCTAATTGGTCATACCGGTTTATATACGACAATCAATACCTACAACGAAACAAACGCGACTGAGGCGATTCAGCAATACAATCGTATGTTCGGGCTGGTAACAAATAAGATCTCTTGCGTGGTTACGGGCTGGAATCCCGTATAAGAAGCCGCGGGACCAATTTCTCTTTCGACTACGAAGTGAGGAAAAACGCAGCCCGTTTCGCAGTGCCACGCCTGTAATCATCATTACTGAAGATCATCGCCGTGACCTGAAGACCTTAGCCTTGGATCCTACCGAAGGCAGCGTGGCTGCCTATATGCATATGGATGACTTTCAGGACTCCATCGCCGATACCCTGCACAAGATTGTCTTTGGCAATCGCGCACAAGAGCTCAACTCTGTCGCCTATGCGCAGTTTTCGAGTCAGGAAGATTCTGACTAGCGGGCTTGCAGGCTGTTGGTCAAAGCGGCTACCTTTTCGTAAGAATACCTCCCGGAATCCGAAGGCAAGGTTTTAAGTTATTGATATTTATATATAATAATCATGGCTTAGAAATTGCAATTACTAGTTGGTAATCTAAATCGAGGAGTATCCTGGGTTGATTCAGATTCTGAGCTCCAGGCCCTCGGTCAATAAGAGTGTTATTCTGCGCAAAAAGGAGAAAACCTATGGGTGAAGCATTGGAGCTGTTCGGAGTAATGATGGCAATTATGCTCCCGGTAAGCCTTATCGTATTCATTACTGAGTATTTTAAGTACAAGAAAAATACTCAGGCTCAGCTAGGAAAACTGCGTAAGGAGGTGGATTTAAACTCCACGAAGGAACTGCAGGACGAAGTTATTCAGTTGAAGGAGAGGGTCGTGGTGCTGGAGAGAATCGTGACCGACAATTCCTTTGAGGTAGAAAGAAAGATTCAGAGTCTCTAAAAAGGCTGCAACACCACTAGGCGCGCAGCCTATTAGATGGTGTAGAAGCAGCGAGCCGAGACACCCTTGGTGCCCGGCTAATAATCTCGCGCTTCTGCTTATGCACTACAACATGCTTTACGTCATGTGGAAGAAGTTAAGCTTGTTGCCATCGAGATCGCGAAAATAACCTGCATAGAAGTTATCACTACGGGCACCGGGTGCGCCTTCATCGGTACCACCCAGTTCTATTGCTTTCGCGTAAAGAGAGTCCACCTTGTCGCTGCTATCTACCATCAGGGCTACCATGACACCATTGCCAACGCTGGCCGGGTTGCCGTCGAAGGGTTTAGTGATGGAAAAGCCGCAGGCAGCTGGGTCATTCGACCATGCGATAAAGGTATCCATCTCCATAAATCGCTTCGCGTCCATTCCTGCAAGCAGTTCATCATAGAACTTCGCTGACTTCTCTATGTCGTTGGTGCCTACCGTTACGTATCCGATCATTGTATTGCCTCTCTTGGTTTACTCTCTAGTTTAATTCTCTAGTGTGATTCTGGTTCTTCGTTCGTAGATGGGAGCTGCTTTCTTTATAGTTCTGAGTTTTGCAGCTCTTTGTAGCGAAAACAATTAGCAGTGTGATCATTGACTAAGCCTGCTGCCTGCATGAAGGCGTAGCAGATAGTGCTGCCAATAAATTTAAACCCGCGCTTCTTCAGATCTTTCGACATCGCGTCGCTGATATCGGTAGTAGCGGGTACGTTCTTCGCCGTCTTGCGCTTGCCGTCTAGCACACCGCCGCCAGTAAAAGACCAGATATAACTATCGAAGCTACCGAATTCCTTCTGCACCTGTTTGAAAGCAAGCGCATTGCTGCGAATAGAATACAGCTTTAGGCGATTGCGAATAAGCCCCGCATCGAGAAGGTGCTTCTCGATAGTCTTGTCGGTCAGTCTCGCGACCTTGTCTATCTCGAAATTTTTGAAGCACTTGCGGTAGTGATCGCGCTTCTTCAGTACTGTAATCCAGCTGAGGCCCGCCTGTTGCCCCTCCAGACAGAGAAATTCAAAGAGCAGCCTCTCGTCATGAACAGGGATTCCCCACTCCTCGTCGTGATAGGCGATATAGACTGGGTCTTTGCCAGACCACCAGCAACGATTGCTCATAGGTAATACTCCTTTGATATAAAATACTGTATATAAATACAGTAGTCCCTGCAAGCAGATTTGCCTAGTGAAGACGAAAAATAACCCTGATCACCAACTTAGTCGAGCATCGCGCATAATTTATTTTTCTTCGCCGAATGCGGATCTCCTTTAACTTCATCAGCTCGGCGTTCTGAGAGAGAGGCAGGTAGATTTACAAGATAGGGTCAGCGGTGGCCGGGAGGCTTGGTCGCGCCTTTTCTATGGGATTGAAGGGCAGACCTTTTGTTTGAGCAGGCCAAGCTCTATACTGCGCGCACACTTTAGGAGCGTCAGTATTTCTTCCCCCTCTACAGAATCAGTTACGGCAAAACCCAGCGCTTTCGCCGTATTCTCTATAGCGCAGTTCCGTTGGTTATTCCTCGGGAATGCAGCCTTCTTCTTTGCCATGCAAGGGCAGATGCTAACCCGCACGATTATCGCCTGGGACCTGACTGGCGAGGCGACTTCCCTAGCCTATATCAATCTGGTGGTGGCGATTCCGATGATCTTCGCCTCACTGTTAGGCGGTGCAATCACCGATAGGGTGGAGCGCCGGCAGCTGGTCATAATCGGGCAATGCTTGATCATGGCAAATGAGATCTTCATTTTGGCCCTGCTGTTAACTGGCCGCCTCGAATTCTGGCATATGTTGTGTACCGCGTTCGTGGCGGGCTGCGCCTTTCCCTTTATTATGCCAGCGCGTATGGCGATTACAGCGACGGTGGTGGGCCCGGAGAAGTTGCAGAGCGGCATCGCCTTCTCTAGTGGCGTGATGAATCTAAGCCGCGTCATAGGCCCGGCGATCATGGGCTTGGTCGTAGCGCAGTATTCGGCTACCGCCGCGTACATGCTCTCTGTCGTCCTCTATGGCACGGCAATTCTCTGTATGTTTGGTGTGCAACGAAGCCACTCGAATAGCAGCGGCAAGCCGAAGGAAAAATTATTGGCAGATATCGGTCAGGGCTTTAGCTATGTGCGTAGCAACAGGCCGGTGCTGCTGTGTCTGGTATTCGGGCTGGTACCCATGCTACTGGCCATGCCCTTTCAGAGCATTCTCGTCATGCTCGCCGAGCAACAGTGGGGCGTGGGCGAAAGTGGTGTAGGTACGCTGATGGCTATAGGCGGCATAGGTGGCGTGTTGGGTTCTATCTGGATTCTGCGCCGCGGCGACAACGCCTCGCGACTTAAGCTGATGCTTGGTAGCACCGCAGCCTTCGGTGTCTTGCTCGCAATATTTGTAGAGATTGACAGCTTCTATCTTGCGCTATTCCCGCTCTTGCTGGCGAATATGTGTGTGAGCGCGAGCCAGACAATCAACAATGCCTCGATACAGATTCTTGTAGATGACAGTGTAAGAGGGCGCATGAGCAGTTTCATGATGCTGTCCTTCGCGCTCACTCCCATCGGTGTATTCCCGCTGGCGATAGCGGCAGATAACATTGGCGCGGCGAATGCGCTATTCGGCGCCTGCATGATTCTTCTGGCGACGGTAGCAGCCTTCTATCTGTTGAGCCCGACGCTGCGCAATCTGGATGGCAATATAAAGACCTCTATGGCGAAGGCGATAGCGAAGAAGGAAGCGGCAGCAAAGGCGGCACAAGCTAACCTGGCTAAGAAAGTACCAGGCTAAGAAAGTACCAGGCTAAGAAAGTACCAGACTAAAAAAGTACCAGTATAAGCCTAGCCCTAGGCAGGCTTATCTTCATCGAGTATTTCGGTGATACCGGTACCGATGCTGCGCGTGGATATGCTCACCTCAATCAGAAATAAGATAAGGCCCATTATCAGCAGCAACATGGCGCCTAGAAAGAACACCACGATCGCAGCCGATATGTTTATCGCGGCGAGCTCGCTGAAAAACAAAGAAACGATAACCAGACAAACCACCAGCGCCCCGGCGACAAACATACGAATAGACCAGTTCGCCAGGCGTATTCGACTCCACAGCGCGCCGATTTCAGCCTGTAGCACATCGACGTGTTCGGGATGCGGCTCCTTGCCAAGTCGTGTCTCCACGACACGCACTCTATCCACGGCGCGGCCCAGCCTCACCGAGAGGACGTTGAGTAAGCCGGCGATACCCGCTAATAGAAACACGGGTGCCACGGCCAGCTGAATGACCTGTGCAACGGTTTCTATTTCGGTGAGTTCTTCCATTCTTTGCTTCGCGTGATTTCTGTTAGTAACTAAGCTCTGGCGGCTTTTGCGTCCAGGTCCTTCCAGTGTCGGGCGCCGTTACCGGGAGTGCGCGTAAAACTAATCCAAAGCTCGGCCGCAGCCATATTGCTCACCCCAGCCATCCAGAACGTGGTGCCAAACAACACCGCGATCTCGATGCCGGTAGTAGCCATCAGCGCAGTCAGCATCAAGCGTTCGGTAGCGATCGCCAACATCAGCGCGAAGGCGCGAATCATCCACTCGCGATGCTGGCCAAAATTGCGCTGCTTGATGCGCACCAGAGCCATTACCAGAGAGAGCAAGATAAAGAGAGAGAAGAAGGCTGTGGCCATGGACTCATTAAAGCCCTGATCGCCCACACCCATGAAAGGATCGAACACACCAATGGCGATGCCCGAAAACGCGCCGATAATGCCGCAGAGCACAAAGATGCGCCCGCTGATGCGATGCGCTCTGATGTATTTCTTGCGCAGGCCACGCATGAACTGCAGCGGCCCAAGCACCATCACGAAGAAGCCAGGCCCCAGATGCAGTATCGTCGCCATGGCATTGGTGTAGTAGCGAATATCGAAGGCATTAAACACCTCCTCAGGGTTCGCAATGGGCTCAGAGAGAGCCCCTATCATGAAGCCCGTGCGACCGAAAATAGCCGATAGGCCGGTAAACACCAGCAGGGCAACTAATACCCAACCGACAACCTCCATACCCCGACGCAAAGCCGGCATAGGCGCCGCCGAGAAGTCCATACCACCCTTAGAAGGAGTAGTTTCACCTGCAGTTAGATCTGACATGCAATCCCCCGATTACCTGAACAATAGCGTAGATGGATAAAGCATATAGGGGGAGGGGGGTAAATGCCAGCGATGGAGAAGTGGCAAACAGTGCCCTTAGAGAAGTGATGAAGTGACCCGCTCAATGTAACCGTATATAATCGACATTCCACGCGCCCATAGCTCAGCTGGATAGAGTAACTGGCTTCGAACCAGTTGGTCGGGAGTTCGAATCTCTCCGGGCGTGCCAAATAAAAAAAGGGAGCCAATGGCTCCCTTTTTTTATTTGCGATGCTTAGATCGATGCAGAACTCCCCAGTTCGAAAGCTGCGAAGCAGCGCAGACAGCCGAAGGCTGCCCCGGAGGGGTGAGGTATTTGGCTTAGCCAAATAGCGAATCAATCTCTCGTGATCGGTCAAAGAACTATGCTTCTTTTGATCCGCTAAGTTGATAAGTTGTCAGTGTCCCCTTGCACCTCTGGGCGTGTCAAACTAAAAAGCCCTCCATAGGAGGGCTTTTTAGTTTGTTATGTTCAGAAGAAAGAACTCCTCAGTTCGACGAGCGCGTAGCGCGAAGGACGGCGGAACGCCGCACCGAAGGGGAGAGAAATTCAGCTAAGCTGAATTTTGAATCAAAGGAGCGTAGCTCCGCAGACAGCCGAAGGCTGCCCGAAGGGTGAAGGATTTATCTAAGATAAATCCTGAGTCAATCTCTCGTGATCGATCAAAGTACTCTGACCCCTTTGATTTCACTTTGACCCAGCCAAACAAAAAAAGGGAGCCAAAGGCTCCCTTTTTCATCCACAACGTCTAGATCAACAAAGAACTAAACCGCCACAACCTTATTCGCACAAGGTCCTTTCTGACCCTGGCCAACTTCAAATTCTACTTTCTGGCCATCATTGAGGCTCGCATATCCACCGCCACTTTGAATTTCAGAATGGTGAACGAATAGATCCTTGCTGCCATCTTCTGGAGTAATGAAACCGAAACCCTTGTCTGCATTAAACCACTTTACTGTACCTGAACTCATACTTTATCTTCCTTTGTGTTTTACATTTAACTGATTTTGATTACTATTCTATGAATCGCCGCTTACAACTGTTTTGTCATCGTTGCCGGCTAGGGCCTCGGCGTGCTGTGGCTGGCTTTCGTCTACTCCGGCCTTCTGCAAGCGCTTCTCTTCCTTCTTCTTCTTTTTCGCTATTTCTCTCTGGCGCTTTTCGAAATTATAATTCGGCTTAGCCACGCGTACTCTCCTCTACATGATTCTAGGCTTTGAGCCTGCAGAATACGGCATTATTCAATGAATTGCGCAGCTCATTACCAAAAAGGGGTAGTAGGGATTACATTTTAATCCCTACTACCCCTTTAATTGCCGCATATTCCCTGAATCTATTGGTTCCTAGAGTGTCTCCAGGATAGAGACCAGCTCGCCAACAGTCGCGGGCAGCCTCGGTTCCAGTAGTTCCTCCTTGGCCGCCGTGTAGCGATTCTGGATATTTGTCAGGGTGTCTGCGTTGTTCAGACCACGGTATGTGTCGATGTAGAATTGGATCTCCAGCAGGAATTCTACGCGCCTTACGGCCGAGGTCTGAGGTCGCGCCCCAAGTGCGCTGCGTATTAAGATTATAGTGTTCTCCTGCAGTAAGGCATCCGTTTTCAAATGCTCAGCTAGACTGGGCTGTGCCTGGGATGAGAACAGCATCATCAGCATGAGAAGCGGAGTGAGGGCAATATTAGTACTTAGTTTAGCCATTGTTAAAGTTTACTTGAACCTCTTTGATCTACCAATTTCCAGGATCTAGCTTGTAATAATTTCTAAGTTGCTGATACAGCTGCTGATGATGGCTGGCCATCTCACGGGGCCTCTCGAAGAAGGTTTCGGTGGCCACGGCAAAAAATTCAGCGGGGTTGGTAGCGCCATAGTGATCCATTAGGCTATGCCTGCCGTGCATGGCATCTTCTTGCAGGTCTGCAAATTCTTCGCTGAAACTATGTGCCCAACTCTTGTAGGCGCCTCGTGTGTTGAGCAACGGGGCGCCGTTGGTGGAGCCTGACTCATGATCTAGCTGATGCGCGAATTCGTGCAGAACTACATTGTGTCCGTCTTGCAGATTCATCACGCCTTTCTGCACATTGTCCCAGGCGAGTACGACCTTGCCCTGACTCCAGGATTCTCCCAGCATGGCGATGTGGTTCGTGGAGACAAGCCCGAGCTCATTCGCCACCTCTCGCGTCGCGACGAAGGTGGAGGGGTAGATAAGAATGGAATCCAGTTCGGGATAGGGCGTGCGCTTCTGATTCAGAATAAGCAGGCAGGCCTGTGCCGCGACAGTCACGCGGATATTATCGTCGATCTTCTGCCCGGCGCAGCCATAGAAGGTTTTGTCGGCGAGAAAGACCTTGATGAGAAATTGTAACTGCGCCTGTTCTGGGAGTGGAATGCTGGCGACGAAGGGCAATCTTTCTAACAGGGTTTGCTGCCAGGCCTCGGGAAAGGCGCGCCTGCGAATGCGCGCTATGCGCAGGCGCGGCCAGAATACTACTCGAAAAATGACCGCTACGAGGATTAGCAGTAGAACTCAGTAAGGAGATGATGGATTGCGTGGTCATGATTCATGATAACGAATAAAAAGGGCCAATAGTGATTAAAAGCAAATCACTATTAGCCCTTTTGCAGACTACTTTTCAGGCATAGCTCAGAAGCGCACTTCGAGATAACTAATAGCGCCTTCGACGGCCGTGTACTGATGGGGCGTGCCTTCGGGAATGAGTATGGCATCGCCTACGGTGACTCTGCGTGCCAGCCCTTGCTCGATATTTGCTCTGCCACCGTCAGCGGGCCTAACGATTATGCCGCCGGTAAGCAGGGTTCCTGCCCCTTCGGTTATGAAGTGAAGTTCCGTGCCTACTTCATGCACTATCGCTCCTGCAGCAGCCGTGCGCCGGATCAGGTTGATGCGGTAGTCATCACCATTGTTGATGGTGCCCACCGCCATGTTTTCTCGCTCGCCGGCTGACTTTTCCAAGGCACTATTAATATCGTCTGCCTTTATATAAAGAGCCGGTGGCAGGGCAGTCTGTGCAATCGCCAGAGTGCAGATAGAGAAGAGTATGCTGCCAAGAATTACTTTCTTTTTCATTTCGGGCTTCCTGATTTTCTAATTAGTTTTATTATTTTTTTTGAGTTTCTCTTAGAATTAATGCTCAACTCTTCAAGGAGCGGGCGCTGCATTACATCCAGCCGCATCATCGACACAGCTGACATCCGTCACCTGTTTGCCATCTATCAAGTCCTGTACCCAATCTAGAAAACGTATATCTTCTACTTCGTACTGATAGAAGATATCGTCTCGCAGTATCGTATGCACCGGGCCACCTGCGGTATAGCTGAAAAATTCACCGGTCGCGCTCTCTATTTCCTGAAAGCTGGTGAGCATTCGCATTGGCAGGCTATAGCTGTCCGGCGGATCGCCAATTACCTGTGTAAACATGATTTGCGTCTCATCCTCGGCGGCATTGTATTGCGCCAGGCGTAGATTGGAATTGTGATTTGCGCTGGCTATGTAGAAATCTTCGAAAGTAATGGAGTCATTTGTCTCGCCGGCATACTCCTCCCAGTGGGGAAGTATTGCAGCGGTATCCCAGGCTCTATGGGTCACTGGCAACAGAGGGGTTCTGTAGCCGCCCGCGGCATCGGCTACTAGCACCACCGGCACAGACGAATAATGCTCGGCAATAAAGCCCGAGTAGAACGACGCGCCAATAGCGCCGGCGCTGCTTCCCGCTACCACGACTTTGTTAACCGCGCTGAAATTCTCATAGATCCAGTTCAGTGAGGTCATAGCGTTCTCGAAACCATTGTGGTGTGCGGTATAGCTAACTTCGTTTCCTGTGGCATCTTCATAGCCGTAGGTCTTCTCGCCGCTACCGATATGTACATCCCCCGTACAATAAGGAATGAATATCACATCGAAATCGGAGAATGGGTTTTCGCTATTGTCGAAATTGAAAATACCCTTCGCTAAACGGGGATTATTGGAATCCATGTCGGCGAAGGGGAAGTGGATGTTGGGCTCGCTGTTTAGGTCACAGGCCTGGCCGAACCAACAGGCGCCACCGCCGTTGAAGTAGATAAGCATATTGTCGCTGCGCTCGGACGACTTGGAGTAGAACTGAAAGGGGGTTCCCGCAGAACACACACCATCGGTCTCTATCGTGTTCCAACCAGGCCCGAGGCTGTCGGCCGTGGGCAGATCGGTCTGCGCGCTTGCGGTGATGGGTAGCAACAACAATAGAGCTATAAACAGTGCTCTCATGATCAATCTCCTAAATTTTCGCTAGTGCCAGTATTGGCTGTATGCATGTGGCTTGGCCTATTCGGGAAGTGCAAATACCCACAGGGTAGCGCCCGCTACCGGCAAGGTGATACCAGCTGCGCTCTTCATGGTTCGTGTATGAATGCCGCCACTATTAGTTGCTACTGCTACGTATTGCCTGCCATCGACTCTGTAGGTGATGGGGTAAGAGTTTAGGGCGTTATCCAGCCGTCTCTCCCACAGTACTTCACCGGTATCTTGATCCAGGGCTTTAAACCAGCGATCAGTTGAGCCTATGAACAGCAGTCCGGCATCAGTTGTTAGATTCGCGCTCGATTGTGGCCCAGTCTGTCGCTGTTCCCAGACGACTTCTTGTGTCTGCAGATTTACAGCCTTGATGATGCCCCAGCTACCCTCGGTTGAGTCGTCGGGGTATTTCTGCCAGCGCTCACCACTCTCATCGTCCAGGCAGGTATCGGATATGGGTATGTAGAGCATCTTTGTGTCTGGGTTGTACGAGGTTGCCTGCATGTTTCTCGCGCCTAACCAGTCTGGGCAGATGCCGGGCATGGAGTATTGGCTGATGACCTGATCCAGTTCGGGTATGGCTGCAGGGTTGATGATTTTTCTGCCGCTGCGGCTATCGATCTCGGTGACGACATTCTGCATGTCCAGATCGAAAGAAAAAAGATACTCACCCGTAGCCGCATCGAGCGCCTCGAAGATTGCTAGTTTGCCGCCGGTGATCACAGCCTTGCGCATAACACCATCTATACGCAGATCCATTATCTGTCTCTCGAACGCCCAGTCATGATCGAGCTGATCGTTAGAGATATGTTGATAATGCCAGGCTAGTTCCCCGGTATCGGCATCCAGCGCAACGGTGCTGTTGGTATAGAGTGCATCCCGAGTCATGTTCGGATCGGGATGAGGTCGGCGCAGGGGATTCGTGTCGTAGGTTGGGGCAGGTCCGAAGTAGACGAGGTTCAGGTCGGCATCGAAGCTGCCCGGTATCCAGATAGATCCGCCGTTGCGCTCCTCCAGAGGAAGGCCGTTCCAGCTATTGCCGCCGGGTTCGTCGGGTCTTGCGATAGTATAAAAGCGCCAAGCTTCCTCGCCGGTGGCCATATCAACGGCGAAGATGAAGTCGCCGCCTTCGACGGCTACGCGTCCGGTAAGCCCGATGATCGCCTTGCCATTAGCAATGAGCGGCGCACTTCGAAACAGGAAGCTATCTTCACCGCCGCCATCGACCTTATGATCCCATTCTATAATGCCTGTCTTGGCATTCAGCGCGATCAGATGGATGTCGGATGTGGCGATGACTATCTTGTCATCATAGATGGCAGCGCCCTTCTTCATGCCCGGTGCCTTGCCGTCTTCCAGTTCGCGCTGAAAGCTCCATAACAATTCACCTGTGGTCGCATCGATAGCCTGCAATACATCGCCATAGCTATAGGCAAACATGACGCCATCGTGCACGATAGGGGTCATCATGTTCTCGCCCTGGGGTAGTGCCCAGCTCCAGGCGAGTTGCAGCTCTTCGACGTTGTCTTTGTCTATTTGATTCAGTGGGCTATGACCAAAGGCATTACGGGTGCGGCGCCAGTTCAGCCAATCATCTGCCGGTGGGTTCAATAGCATGGCATCGGTAACGGGGCTGAGACTATCGAGACGGCTGGAACTGACCACGGGGCCTTCGCTGTTATAGAGTAGCGGGGCGGGTGTCTGCGTGTTTTCATCTCCTAGCGCTGACCTTGGAATGTTAAGAGAGGCTAGTGCTTCTAGCTCATCGGGCAATCTATCGCCACTCGCATTAATGCCATTGTGTTGTAAAATATAGGCGAGAATTTGTGTGTATTCCGACTTATTCAGACTGTTCTCTGCCCCTGGTGGCATGCGATTCACATTGCTTGCCAGTTGGTCGGCAGTCTTATCACCCCAGCGACCTGCGAAGAAGCTCCCACTGAGGCTAGGCACCAGACCAAAGCCTTCCAGTTCATTACCGTGGCAGGATGCGCAGTGTAGGGCATAGCCTGCCATGCCGGCGCTGGCCTGAGTTTCTGTAAAGGATGCTGTGGTTTGCTCTTCGGCTGCAAATAGTAGGGTATTGCAGCTTAAGAGTCCGGCGAGGCTGAGAATTATTCTGGGGGAGTGTCTTCTTGTCATTGTTTTCTCCGGGGGCGTCAGGCTGATGTCAAATCCCGCCTTAAAAGCCATAATTCTCTACTTTACAGGCCTATGGGAGAGATTAAAACTATCGGCCTAAACCTTTCTGGATTGTCGCGCCTACTTGGCTTGTAGAGGCTTTCGGGAATTATGGAACGTATTTAGAGCGTTGGGATGCTGAGGCTCAAGTTGTCATAGGCCGTCATAGACTCTGTTGGTGATTCAGGTTTGGCTTGGCAAGGTCTTCGATCGAGGAAGCCGGCCTGCTTGTTCTATTTGATTAGCGGGGCACAGAAATGCTGGAACTGGGAGTGCCCAATGAGCCTGTGCGCCCCTCGATCATGTCTCTTTTAGTGCTGCAGCTACGTTCGCGGATATGGCTGCCGATGCTTACCTCCTCTGAGCAATATATCTCGTCCAGATAGGGGACTGTGCGGTTATAGCGTATGAGCTCCATCTCGCTCATGTTTGCAAATCGAGGCTGCTCGGTGGTGCAGGCGGCAAGTGTGAGCAGAGGAAGTATTGCCAACTTGAGGATTCTCATGAAACGCACTCGCAGGGAAAGGTTCTAATAAGATTTGTACTATTTTAGCATTTTCGATCAGTGTATCCCTGTCTTCGAGTTTTTCAAGTCACAGCAGTAGGGACTATGCAGCGACTAGGGCATCAAACTCGCCGCTGGCAGTGCTGGCCAATAATTCCTGATAACCACCTATAGACTTCTCGCCGACAAATATCTGCGGCACGGTGCGCTGTCCCGATTTCTGCATGATCTCCAGCATGAGCTCTCGGTCGCCTTCCATATTGATCTCTTCAAACTCGTAGTCGCGACTTTGTAGAAGGTTTTTCGCGGCAGTGCAGTAGGCGCAGTATGTCGAGGTGTAAATTGTAATTGCAGTCATAGTTAAACCATATATCTAAGAAGGGCGAGCCCAGGAATCAGTAAACTTCATGTCTTGTTTTCATGCCGCATAAAAAAAGGGCGGTAATCGCTTACCGCCCCTTTCGTTATTTTACCCTCTCTAACTCAAGAGAGGGTAGTACTAGTTACCGATTTAGAAATCAGCAGTTAGACGTGCAAACCAATACGAACCGTTCCAGTCTACAACAGTACCAGACTCGTAAATACGTCCACAGCAAGTATCTCCGACGTTACCTTTTACAGGGTATTCATCGAATAGATTACGACCGCCAGCGGCGATTCTGAAGGTATCGTTGATCTGATATTGAGCTTCGAGATCGACAAACCAAGTAGAATCCTGAGTTTGTCGGAGGCTAGTACCAGAGTTTGCGTTCTCACTCTCACCCCAGTAGCTTGCTCTCGCTACCAATCTCAGATCGTTGATATCATGTGCAGCTGTGAAGACACCACGCCAATTTGGATTGAAGTTAACAAAGTCAAATCGAGCTTCTTCATTTAGAAATGCACTTGCATCGGATTCAAAAGCCTTCTTGGTATAGTTTAACGCCATAGACAGATTAGTAGTGCCTGCGGAATCAAAGTCAAGAGGATAAGATGCAACTATGTCAACTCCCTCGGATGAAATGTCGTAGCCGTTGGCGAAATATAAAACGCCGCCAATGGAATTGGCACCGGCAACTCCGGCACCATCCAACAGTAGGTAGTTTTGGTAAGCAGTACCAGAAGTTGGATCGGTAGACACGTCACGAGTAGATATCGCATTAGTAGCGTCATCTAGATTGATTTGATAGTAATCTACCGTCAGATCTAGTTGACCCACATTAGCCGTGAAGCCAATAGTGTAGTTAGTGGATGTCTCAGGCTCAAGGGCGCTTGCACCTAGTGCTTGAGCCACTGGACCACCAGCTGGGAACAGACCTGTCGCTACCGGGAAGCCGTTGGGCAGTCGAGTAGATACGTTGATCGTTCCTTGCTGTCCTGGTGTTGGTGCCCGGAAACCGGTACCGACGGATCCACGAATGGCAAATTGATCGCTCAGTCGATAGAGGCCGGCGAGTTTAACAACTGTTTCGGAGTCGAAATCGTCATAGTCCTCGTAACGAATAGCAGCTTGCAGGAAGAGGCTATCGGTTATGTCCGTGCTGAGGTCAGCGAACAGAGCAACTGAGCTACGTTCATATTTTTCAGAGAACTGTGGTGAGAATCCTGGGAACCCATTAGAGCCCACACCCACTACCTGGTACACAGGGTCACTTGGGTCGGCGCAATTTAGAGTTGAACCATTGGCGATTACACCCGCACCGGCTGCAGTTGGAGCATTGGCACTACAAAATCCAAACGGATCCGGCGTCGCGTGTGGGCCTGCCGCATAGGAATTCAGTTCCCCTTGCACCACTTCATAGGACTCGTCCATGTAGCTGGTTCCGAAGGCCAGCAGCAAAGGGCTAGCGAAGTCGGATTCAAACTCATAGTTGAAATCTGCTTGAAATTGAGTTTCCGAGTTAATCAAATCCCCAGGCTTGAAGGACTTCTGAGAAGCTCGTCCCTGTGAAGGGTTGATAGTGTTACCCAGAGTATATCTGATCTCACTCTCACCGGTTCGTCCACTTATGTCGTAGTTGAGACCGTTGTCGAATGAGCCTCGAATTCCCCCCAATAAGGAAAAATCTGATACCTCACCAAAAAATCTTGGCGTGAAACCACCGGGGTATTTCTCTAGTGGATTGTATATACCACCGTCGGCTTCTCTCAGGTCCTCTATGGTTCCATTACCTGGGTAGCGATAGAAAAAGCCACCATCGGATTCACTCTCCGAGATGTTGCCGAAGGCATAGGCCTCGGTATCAGCATCAATCTGGTAGCCGGCATTGAAGAAAAAGCGCGCGGCTTCCGCATTTGGTTGACCCCATGGTTGGACCACAGAACTGTCTTGGCCTATATTAGCGCTGGATAAACCTGCAAGGAAGGCGGCATCTCCACCGTTTTGTCCAGAGCGAATATTGTACGGGTTGTCACCGTTTGGATCGGCACAGAACCAACTTTCGCAGTACTGCTCTGATCTGGAAGTGGCATCCGCTTCATTAATTTCAGCAGACATGTTGAGAAAACCGCTGTTTCCTAGAGGCAATCCGAGATTGGCCTGAACAGTAGTCTGGGCACCATCGCCTTCGCTGAATTCACCGCTATCGATAGAAACGCTAAATCCATCGTCGGCATCTTTTAGAATGAAGTTAATTACGCCGGCGATGGCGTCAGAGCCATACTGTGCCGAAGCACCATCTCGCAATACTTCGATGTTTTTCAATGCGATGGATGGAATCGTGGCTATATCGGGTCCCTGGGTACCAGATCCGCCGATTTGTACAAGCGCGGAACGGTGGCGGCGTTTGGAGTTCACCAGCACCAGAGTTTTATCTGTGGGTAGGCCGCGAAGTTCTGCGGGCCGGATAAACGAGGATCCATCAGAGATGGGCTGTCTTCCGAGGTTGAACGACGGCACCAAAGTCTTAAGAATATCATTGGTATCAGTATAAGAAATAGCCCTGAGGTCGTCTTCACTGAATACGTCGATTGGTACTGGCGAATCGGCGACAGTCCTAGGTCTGCCTCGTGATCCTGTTACGATGATTTGCTCGAGCTGAGCATCACTGTCATCTTGCGCAAATACCATCGGCGTGTAGGTTGCTGGCGCGAGCAATGCAAGCGCTATGGCTGTTGGGAGCACCCTCTTAGCCATTGTGGGTCGTGTTATCATTTACTTTCCCCTTAATAGAAGTAAAGTTATTATGCCCTTGAGCGGGCTGTTAATAAGCTTAGCGGTTAGGCGTTTGCCCCGAAATAGCCTAAGCGACTCCATATGGGGCACGCGCAAATAACTGCGTAGCCGAAGAATATGATTCTAAGGGCAAAAAGTCCAATAAACTCGCCAACTTGGGGCTAAATAAGTGTCCTTAAATCGATTATCTGCATATAAAAGCAGCATTTTCTGCAGAAACCACTAAAATTGTGGCAAATAAGAGTCTTTTTACCCATTCTGGCGGGCATCTATCAGCTTTTTCTGAGTTTTTTAGATCGGTCGATCTGGCCGCACTAAACCTGCTCTTTGGGCGCTCCAAAAGGCTGCAGCTGCCTCGATTGAATTTGTGTACTGATCTTTCCTATTAATCTTTCGTATTGATTTTTGCGCAACAATCGATTTAGCATGACCGCACTACCGAGGTAGAATCAGAGAACCCTCGCTCCTGACGGAGTGGGGTTTTTTTTTGGGTAATACTCATCGAGGCATAGGCTATGGCTGACGATCGCGGCGTTGCAAATCCATTGTTCATCAAGCCCTTGGTCTATCAGTTGCCCTATAGCGGCGCAGTCAGGGAAGGTATCGACTATGCTAGCGAGGCGAGGGTCTTCGATATTTACTACCCCCGGAACAATGAAGGTCTTGCTCCCGTAGCAGTCTTAGTGACGGGATATCCAGATCCAGGCTTTGAAGCGCTAAGCGGCATGAAGCAGATGCAGATTCAGGGCAATAAGGACTGGGCAAGGCTGTTGGCGGCAAATGGCATTGCCGCTGTCATCTATAACAATGTCGAGCCTGTCGCAGATGCCCTCGCCGTGATTGATTACCTGAAGACAGAGTCGGCCCAGTTGCAGATCGATCCCGAGCGTGTCGCACTTTGGTCCTGTTCGGGTAATGTGCCGAACGCAATAAACGTGTTGAACGAGGCAGCCTCGCTGCGCTGCGCGGTTCTGCTGTACGGCTTCATGTTGGACGCCCCCGACAGCAAGCTGATAGCCCAGGCCTCGGCTAACTTCCACTTTGTGAACCCGAATCGGGGTATGCAGGATTTTCCGGAGAATACACCCATTCTAATCATTGGCGCAGGCAAGGATGAGTTCCCGGGCCTCAATGAGTCGATAGACGCCTTCGAGGCGGAGGCAATCGCGCGCAATAGCCCCGTGAGCGTGGTGCGTTATCCAGAGGGTGTACATGGCTTCGACATTCTCGATGACTCTCAGCGCTCCATTGAGATGATCAAGCTTTGTGTGGGATTTCTGCGGCTACGACTTAATGTCTACTAATTTAGTCGGCTATTTTACTGCGTTTGCGCTGCACTAAGTGATGTACCTGCTCGTGTTTATTTGATTAAATACCGAGCAGTTTCCTGGCGCACTTGCTGTTCCCCAAAGTTCCTGACATTCAGCAGTAGAACTTATTTGTAGAAGAACTCAATAAAGGAAAAATAATAATAATGCAGTTCCGTCGCTCTTCGAAGTTGTCGCTAGCCTCACTGACACGTTTTTTACTTTATCTATTCGCCTCTGCGCTGCTGCCAGCTATTGTTGTTGCACAGGCCGGTCTCACCGATACCGATATCGCCTTGCTCAAAGAGGTGATGCCCGATGCAAGCAGCTTCTCTGAGAAGGCCGGCGATCCGCCTGTATACAAAGCCTATGCCGCTGCCGATCAGGGTGCCGAGCCCGAACTGATCGGATACCTATTCGAGACCCCAGACTATCCGCCCGAAGAGATCGGTTATAGCGCGCCTATCGAGGTCTTGGTGGGCATGGACCTCGAAGGAGTCTTGTCGGGTATCAAGGTGCTCTATTACCGTGAATCCTATAAGAGTATCCGCGGTGACTTTATAAATACCGAGCGCTTTCCTAATCAGTTCGAGGGCATGTCGGTATCCGATGGTTTTCGCCCGGGTCGCGATCTCGATGGAGTGTCTCGCGCGACGATTACCAGCTGGGCCACATCACGGGGAATACGCAATGCCGCACGTCGTGTTGCCCAGAGCTATCTGACAGACTCTGAGTTCGCAGCGAATGCGAATAGTGGTGAAACGGCGCTACAAATTTTAGAGGCCCAATCTTGGGAGGAGTTGAAAGAGTCTGGTTTAGTGAAAGACTTTCCCATTTTGCTGGAAGATTTAACCGAGTTGAATCTCACGCTGGCGTTTATGGGCAACGAGAGCCTGGGTGAGCTTCTAGTTGGCCCCGATGATTATTCCAGAGCGGACAGAGAGGCGAGCAACCGAGTCAGCGACGGCAATATGCTTTTGGTGGGTATCGATGGCAATGCCTCGACCCCGTTTCGGCAAGAGCGCCTGGCGGTAAAGCAGGGCGATGCTGTCTATAACATCGAGCGTCGGCGCTTCGTCTACGTTGGTAGCGCCGATAGTGGCAAGATTGCTGGCAAGGTAAGGTTCGCGGGTGCCATGGTGCTGTCTGATGAGATTGACATGAGCAAGCCTTTTACGGTTCTGTATGACACTGGAAAACAAGTCGAAACCTTCGACGAGCTTGCTCAGACCGAGTATCAGGTGCCACCTGTCCCTTTAGCCCTGGCGATGGGAATGCCGGTACCGGCAGAATACTTGCCTGAGCGTGCCAACCCGTTTCCAGAGTTCGATGATTTCGAAGAGGAAGAGGGTGTATGGGCATCGCTCATGAATAGCGCTCCCTGGTACGAGGTAGCGGCACTGTTAGTACTCTTCGTGTTAGTGATGACAGCCTTCCTGCGTAAGAGTTCACCTATTCGCTGGGTGACGCTGGCCTATACTCTGGTTTATCTGGGCTTCTATAACGGCACCTTTCTCTCCGTCTCACATATCACCAATGGCTTGAAGTTAGGCCCATCTCTGTTTTTGAACGACTTGCCGCTATTGCTTATCGTGGTCTTTACCATCGTCACTACACTTTTCTGGGGTAGAGTATTCTGCTCTTCGCTGTGTCCCTTTGGCGCGCTGCAGGACTTTATTACTCGTATCGTGCCGAAGAAATGGCAGCGTGAGTTGCCGCAGGCAATTCATGATAAGGCGCTGTGGATTAAATACGGTATCTTGGCGTTGCTGGTCGTTACCGCAGTGACGTTTAGTGATCTCAGTCTGTTTCAATATTTCGAGCCGTTCGGCACACTCTTCTATTTCAGTCGCTCCGCACTGCTATGGGTAATCCTCGCGCTGTTCTTGTTAGCCTCGACTTTTATCAGTCGTTTCTATTGCCGTTACGCCTGCCCACTGGGCGCGGCTCTAGGCGTGACTTCTTTTCTCTCGCCTTTTCGCATCAAGCGTGTGCAGCAGTGCGAAGTGTGCAAGGTCTGCGAGAAGAGTTGCCCCACCGGAGCGATTAGAGGCCCGGCTATCGACTTCAAGGAATGCGTACGTTGCGATGTCTGCGAAAGTAAATTGATAACGAAGGCTGGAGTCTGCAAACATTCGGTAGAAGATGTAATGGCGCGACACAAGACCTGGACGCCGGTCACGGTAACCGGTTAGCTAGATTTCACTTAGGTGTTTTCATTTGGGTGTCTGGCAGTAGATTATTTGAAGGCAATAAAAAACGGACTCAGCGGATTGCGGTGAGTCCGTTTTTTTTTGCCTTGCAACACTCTGCAGATCGATAGACCGTCAGAGCGTTAATTGGGCTAGTCGCTGTCTTCGGTCAACCAGTTCAGGTCGTCCTTGCTCTGATCCAACAGATTTGCTCGCTCGCGACGGGTCTGTTCTTCTTTCTGCGCGGTCTCGAGAATGTCGGCAGGAAGTTCGCCACCTACGACGATGCCGCGCTTGGTAGTAGGCGCGAAGTAGATGCGGGCGTTGGCCATTTCGTCGGTAGTCTCGGGGCCATATTCAACTGCCGCCGTGTGATCAGGATTCCAGCGATTCTGATCTGAATTATCGAACCACCAGCTCATGTGCATCACCGAGCCTGCTGGAAGAAACTTGGGCTCCTTATACTCATAGAGGAACTGCCAGTTGAAGTCGTAGTCGGGCACCCACAGCAGCGTTTCTCTCTCGCCGTCTGGATATTCAACTTCATAGCGCATCGCCTTGCCGCGGTAGTGCATATGCGGTCCCATCGAAAGCAGGAAGATGTCTTCTTCGATCTCGTGGGTATTAGTTACCTTGTAGTTGGGATCACCCGGCGGGATAGTCCAGCCGTTGTGAGGCAGCAGGTTGGTCTCGACTACGTGATCGATAACCGTGCCATCCTCATAGAACACGAAGCCGGCGCGAGTCATATCGGTCACCGCCGTGCCCTCACCAGGATCCTTGTGGTAATGCATGTTTACGGTGATGAATGGATCTTCCGGCATTAACACTCCCCAGCCCTCGGGGTAGGTAAATGGTCCGCGACCTGGGACGCCAACACCCATATGGCTGGAAACGATGTGATGGACCCAAGGGCCGCCTGGATCAAGCTCTGCCTTGGATACCCATTTGGGCTCTGTGTGCGCGCCTTCGGGAACAGGCATCTGCACCGTAGGCTGCCAATCTAGAACGTCGTCCTCAACATAGACCGGTCTATCGAATTGCACGACCAGATCTGGGTCGCCAATCCACCATCCTGATTCGGGCAAGACTGTTGCTCCAGCTTCGGCTACAAGGCCGGTGCTGTCGGCAGCATCGGCAGGGTTTCCTTCCAGTGCGCCGCCATCTACCCAGGCAACCAGGACTGCCATCTCGCTTTCTTCAATGTAACGTTCGTCCTTAAACTCGCCTCTGTGGCGCTCATGAGCACCCCAGGGCGGCATGTAGCCGGTGATCAGGGCATTCTTAATCATCGGAGCCCATAGCTTGGCCTGATCATAATCCATCAGTGACATCGGCGCCGTAATACCGCCGACTTTGGGGCCGTCTGGCTGGTGGCAGGCAACACAGTTCTTCTGAAAAAGCGGTAGTGCATCAGCATAGAACGTGGGCGCAGACTCTTGTGCCTGAACCGCGCCGGCCAGAAGTAGAGTCGTGAATCCTGTGGCAACCGCCGGGGTTGCTAGCGTCTTTAGGAATACAGAGATAGAAGTGGGTCTCATAGCGTGCTCTTCTTATTGATTTGTTTGAAGCAGATTAATGGGAAAAACACAAAAAGTCTATTAAATAAGGGGCTTAAACCCGGGTTGGCTAAAGAGGAGCGTGATCGTATTTTTCGATCAATGCTATCGATATTACTCGTTTTACCTATTTATCAGCCTTGGCTAAGATAGCATCATTGTTATGCAACACACTGTGCAGCGGTTAGCTTTTAGTAGTGGGATTCGGGCCGCTGTCCTTTGTTTGCAATCTCCTTAGGTGCTTTTATGTGCCCTTGTATGCGGTGGTGTACTGCATCTGCTTCCAGTCAATCGGACAGATAGAAGACGCCGCCGTTTTTTTTGTCTGGAAATTTGTCTAGAGAGTAACCTGATAGTAGCTCAAGGCCAGGGGTCATCCATCGCTGCAAAAAACTCTTTATGACCGGCGATGATGCGTTGTGTGTCCTCCGGATCGGGAGTAGTTGTCCAGTCGTTGCGCTTAAACGTTCCGCCCAGCAGGATTCCATCCTTACGCGGGAACATATACAGACCGCCGTTGCCTACGGTCATATAGTCAATTTCTTCCTGTGGCAGCAGGAAGCTAAGCTGCCCCTTTATGGGCATCAATTCATCGTCCTGAAAAATATTCTTCGAGCCTAGGCCTGTGCAGTTGATGATCACCTGCTCGGAGAGGCTTAAGGCATCGTCTTGTCCCTTAAACTCTCGGATAACGATCTTGCCTCCAGCGGCATAAAAGTCCTGCATCATGGCAGGAAGGTAGATTGCCGGCTCGATCAACATCGTATTGTAGTGCCGCACATAATCCGCAGGGAATGGATGCTGGTTTGGTGCTAGGTCGCGTAGTTGGGGATACATCTGCGCATAGCGATCGTTAAAGTTGTCATCAGTTGTCGGTTGATCTGCTATCGAGTAGTTGCTGATCCAGCGAACGCCATATCTGGTTCCGGCGAGGTTCTGAAAATAACGGTAGGAATGACGCATTGCAGATTCGAATTGCGCTTCGAATTGTGGCGTCAGCTTGTCATCATCATAGACGGATGTTGGCGACCACTGGCCGCCGGCAATATTCGAAGTGGTGTTGGGAGACAGGTCTTTGCTGTAGATAGTGACGTCCCATCCGCGATCTTGCAGTAGACGCGCCGAGGCTAGACCTACCGCGCCCGCACCGAGAACGGCACAGCGACGATGAGAACTTTGCTGTGCCAGCTCCATCGCCAGGTGCGAGGTACCCCAAGAGAGTGTTATGCCTCCGCCACCGTGGCCGTAGTTATGAATGACGGTCTGACTTCCAAACGATTCTGCCTCGAGTCGGAAGCCGGACGGGCGAAACGGTCTGGAACCGGCAATAGTTCGGATCACTCTATCTGCGGAAACTTTGACCCTGCGCAGAGGTAGCCCGGAGGGCGTAAAGTTGCGCGTCGAGGTAACTGGGCCAGTGCTGCATGCCCCGAGAAGCGGTGTCGCGGCGATGGCTTTGATTAAGGCGCGTCTACTGGTCATTTCCTGTCCTGTTTGATTTGTGACTGTTCCCAAGCATAACGTAGCGGCGTCAAATAGTTAATGTCACTTTAACTGAAATCAACCGACAGCGGCCCGCCAGACTTGAACTGTTTAGGTGTTGCGTCAGGCATAAAAAAACCACAAGGCCCTACTGTGCAGCCCTGTGGTTTCTGATTACTGCAGACTTGTGCCGCTTTAGTCGGCGAAGCTGCCGTAGCTCTTCGGATGAGCTAGCAACCATTCTACAACCTGTGCAGCGAAACTGTCTGAAAATGATGGCACATGAGAGCCATCTGATATCGTCCAGAGCTCGCTGGAACCGCCTGTCTTACAACCCTGGTTGAATACCTCTACCGAAGATTCGTGACCCTCCAGGTTGGCTACGAGATCGCGTAGCTCGCGCTCATTGGCCTGAGCCTCACAACCGTTATATTCGGCCCACTGAGCGACGGTGTCATGGGCGCTAGGATATGCATTGCCAGCTATATCGTCGCCGTTGTAGGCGATAGTGCCGTCATTCGTGCCGTGAATCTGTAGCACATGTACAGGATTGGCTGGTGCGGGCCGGTCGTCAATATGACTGGCACCTGCCAGGCTGGCTATGGCAGCAATAGTTTCGGAATGATCATAGGCCGCGCGGTAAGACATGAAGCCTCCATTCGAATGCCCTACCAGATAGACGCGATTCGGGTCGACATTGAAGTCGGCCTTTACGGTCTGAATGATGTCGAGAACATAGGCGGAATCGTCTACATCTGATTGATAGAAGTTGCAGCACGCCGAAGAGGCATTCCAGAAGCGATTCTCGTCGCCGCCAGCTTCCTTGTCACCATCGGGGGCGACTAGGAGGAAACCGTATTTGTCTGCAATGGAGCTGAAGCCCATGTATCTGTCCTGACTCGCTCCGCTCGATGTGTAGCCGTGCAGCAACACGATAAGCGGTGCCGGCGTACCGGCATCGTAGTTGGCAGGCACTGTTACCGGCAGTTCGCCGCGGCCGAGATCGATAGCTTGAGCAAGCAGACTTGTCGAAAATAAAACAAGTGCTGCGGCAGTTAGAAATATTCTAAGTCTTTGCATTGTATTTACCTTTGTGAAATTAAATCTAATTCTTTGTGTCGAAGATTAATAGTCTAGGGTTTGAGAATTATCTTGCCCGCGGTCTTGCGGCCCTCTAAGGCATCATGAGCCTCTTGTGCATCTGCTAGTGCAAAAAAATGTTCCAGGCGAAGTGTTAGCTTGCCTTCGGCTATCCATTTAAACACATCACCACTTCGCCATTCCAGGCTCTCCCGGTCGGCGGTGTAGTCGAATAGCGTGGGTCGTGTGAGGAAAAGAGAGCCTTTAGGCCCCAGTGTGGCTGGATTGAACTCTGTGACCGGCCCGCTCGCGTTGCCGTAAAGTACCATGTAGCCAAAGCGCTGCAAACAGTCGATGCTCTTTTCGAATGTGGTTTTTCCAACCGAGTCATAGACTACATTCACACCCTTGCCATCGGTAATACGCTTAACTTCGGCTTCGAAGTCGGTCTGGGTATAGAGTATGATCTCGTCCGCTCCAGCGGCTCTGGCCAATTCGGCTTTCTCTTCGGTAGAGACGGTGCCGATAACGTAGGCGCCGGCATTCTTTGCCATCTGGATCAGAATCAAACCTACGCCGCCAGCTGCCGCGTGAATCAGGCAGCTATCGCCACGCTTAATCGGGTAGGTGGATTGTGACAGGTAGTGCGCCGTGCAGCCCTGGAGCATGGCTGCCGCACCTTCTTCGAATGAGACCGCGTCTGGAATACTGACGACTTTATCCTGATCGACGGAGGCGTATTCTGCATAGGCACCGAGGACGTTGGTATAGGCGACTCGATCACCAACCTGGAAGCGGCTCACGTCACTGCCGATCTGTGCAACCGTGCCACTCGCCTCGAGTCCCAGAGTCGCGGGCAAAGAGATCTGATAGAGGCCCGAACGCTGGTAGGTGTCAATATAGTTGATGCCTGCCGCTTCAACCTTAATGAGTACTTCGCTGGCAGTGGCTTGTGGTTGTTCTACGTCTTCGTAGCTCATGACCTCGGAACCGCCATGCTCCTTGATTCTTACCGCCTTCATGTCGTTATTCCCTTGCGAAAAACAGCCTTTATCGCAGAAATTGTCAGCGCTGACAATTCCCGACTCTATTCTTCCTAAAAATTGCCCACTGGACGGTTGCAGGTTGCAGGTTTATTCTCTGTGGCAGGCCGTAGTCAATATTTATAAAAAGCCGGAGTCTCTCCATGTTTCTTCCCCAATTACGACGCCTTTCTCTTGGGTTCACTGTTTCATTGCTTCTTCTCATAACTTCGCCGCTTGTGGCGCAGCAAGCTCAACTTGAATTGAGTGAGGCTATTGTCGATGCGAGCAGGCAGTTCATAGGGAGTCTAGATACTGCGCAGCGGGAGCAGGCGACTTACGAATTTGGCTCTGAAGAACGCATAAATTGGCATTTTATTCCGCGCGCCCGACAGGGCATTGCGCTGAATGAATTAGAAGCAGCGCAACTAGTCGCTGCAAGGGAGCTGCTGCAGACGCTTTTCAGTGCCAAAGGATTTCAGAAAACCGAGAGCGTGCGTGACCTGGAAAATGTGCTTGCCATGTTGGAGCCAAATGGTCGGTTCGTGCGCGACCCTGATCTTTACTATCTTACTGTGTTCGGTGAGCCCGCTATGCAGGGCGCCTGGGGGATTCGCTATGAGGGACACCACCTCGCGTTTAACTGGACATTCATTGAGGGTGGTGGCATCGCGAGTACGCCGCAGTTCTTTGGTAGTAATCCGGCCGAGGTGCGCAGCGGGGATAAGCTGGGAACTCGCGTGCTGGCGGCAGAAGAAGATGCGGGAAGGCGCCTGGTGAAATCTCTGAGCGCAGCTCAATTGCGTGCCGCTCTGATTCCTGGCGACGCTCCCCGTGATATTTTTAGCGCTGCACAGAAGGAAATAGTGGCACTCGAAGACTTAGGCATAGCCTATGGTCTATTGGAGTCAGCGCAGCAGGAGATGCTGCTGGAGATTATTTCGGAAGTCGCCTCTGCGCAGGCAGAGACGGTTGCAGTCGCGAGAATGCAGCAGATAATAGATGACGGCATAGACGATGTTAAATTTGCCTGGATAGGCGGCATGGAGCGGGGCGACGCGCACTATTATCGCGTGCAGGGAGTCAGCTTCTTAATCGAGTACGACAATACTCAGAACGATGCCAATCATATTCACCTGGTCTGGCGTGACTTCGATGGCGATTTTGGCAGAGACTTAATTCGCATGCACTACGACGCCGTCGCTGCTGAGCATGGGCCGGGTCATAGGCACTGATAAGTAGTTAAAAAGAAGATTCGTACAATAGGAAAAGTTATGACTATAAGAAAAATTCTAGCGCTGCCTCTGCTTACTGTCTCTCTGGTCTGGGGAGTATCTGCATTTGCTCAGAGCGCCTTCGTCGCACCGCCCTCTATTACCGAACCCCTGTTAGTGCCAACCTTTGAGATAGATCAGGTGAAATTAGTGCCCATTGCGACAGGGCTCGCTAATCCATGGGCCATGGCGTTTCGCGATAACGGCGATATCCTCATTACTGAGCGCTATACCGGTAAGTTGCGAGTGATTCGCGATGGAAAACTGCTAGAGAGAGACATACCTGGCGTGCCCGAGGTGTATTCGGCAGTCTTTCGCGCCGGCTTGATGGCGGTTGCGGTGCATCCCGACGACGATCAGATCGTCTACATGACCTATACCAAAGCAATCATGCACGAGGGGGAGCCGAATCAGGCAGTGAGCCTGGTTCGTGGCCGATTGGTAGAAGACAATCTGGAAAACGTGGAAGAAATTTTCGTTGCGAAGGGCGTGGATAGCGGTATCGCCGCCTCGGCATTGATGTTCGCTCCCGATGGCAAATTGATGATGTCGGTGGGCGGCTCCTATGTCTTTCTCGGCACCGGCGAATACGCCCAGGATCCCGAGGTGCACTACGGCAAGTTATTGCGGCTGAACGCCGACGGCAGCGCTCCCGATGACAACCCCTTCGTCGACTCGGATGAATTCCTGCCGGAGGTTTATTCGGTAGGCCATCGCAATCAATTAGGTATCGCATTGCACCCCGAGACGGGTCAGCTCTGGGCTAGTGAGAACGGTCCGCAGGGTGGCGATGAGGCGAATATAATCGAACCGGGTAAGAACTACGGCTGGCCGTTGGCCTCCTATAGCCGAAATTATCGGGGCGATTGGGTTTCGCAGACACCCTGGAGAGAAGAGTTCGAGAGCCCCACGGTAGTATGGTGGCCTTCGATAGCGCCTTCTGCATTGACTTTTTATAGCGGAGAACATTTTCC
This sequence comes from uncultured Pseudomonadales bacterium, assembly GCA_943842505.1. Taxonomy (GTDB): domain Bacteria; phylum Pseudomonadota; class Gammaproteobacteria; order Pseudomonadales; family Pseudohongiellaceae; genus UBA9145. The sequence goes on from CALTDI010000008.1 coordinate 241,733, forward strand.
CGAGTGGCAGGGGAATCTATTCGTAGGCTCTATGATGGAGGGGAGAATTCCAGGTACGGGTCATCTGCAGCGCATCGTTTTCAATAGTAGAGGCCAGGAGATTCGCCGCGAGAGTTTGTTGACCGAACTCAAACACCGCGTAAGAGATGTTATGCAGGGGCCAGACGGATACCTCTACGTGCTTACCGATGAGGAAGACGGTGCCCTGATACGTGTCGAGCGGGCAGATTAGTCTGGCTGTTGTCACTATTGAACTCATGCATACCCTCAGCTAATTACAGACGCACGAAGAGCCCTGTAGTTAGCCAGCAGCTCTTGCCCCCGTAGATGTGATCGGGAACCTTCAATTGCATCGACGCATAATCGGAAGCGAAGCTTAGCCTTGAAAGAATGTAATCAGTGCGGAAAATGCTGCACGAAGTATGGCGGTGACGGCCTGTCTGTATCGGAAGCGGAGCTAGAACTGTGGGAGACCTTCAGGCCCGACCTCTATGAATATGTGCGCGATGGGGAAATTTGGAAGAATCCTGACACCGGCGAGCAGATGGGACGTTGTCCATGGCTAAGGCAGGTGCCGAATCAAGATAGGTATACCTGCGATATCTATCTCGATCGTCCAGATGACTGCAAATTTTATCCGGTTACTATCGAGCAGATGGTGGAGGATGAATGCGAAATGTTAGAGGTTCAGGATCTGGCTAATCCGAAGCAGGCACAAAAAAGCTTAGATAAAGTCATGTCAGAAAGCCGACCCCCTTGTAGCTGACTCGAAGAGAAAGTCGAAAGTGGGTTTAAGGACGGGGCGTACGGGATTTAGGACCGAGCTGGCTTGGCAGCAATTCATAAGCCTGTTCGATCCACTCACATAGCAGTGGCCGCGTATCTCGCGGGTCTATAATTTCTTCGATGCCGAATGCCTCGGCCGTCCTAAGGGGTGATCGATATTGCTCTAACATATCTTCTAATTCACGCCGTCGGGCAGCGGGGTCGTCCGCGGATTCGATATCTCGGCGATATGCCGCCTGGACACCGCCCTCTATTGGCAGGGAGCCCCAGTCAGCGGAAGGCCAGGCATAGCGTAGGTTGAGTCGGTCGGCATTGCCGTGCCCGGCGCCAGCGACACCATAACAGCGACGCACTATGACAGAGACCCAGGGTATTGAAGCCTGGTAGCAGGCCATCAGGGCGCGACTGCCCAGTCGCACAGTGCCTTCCTCTTCCGCCTTCCTGCCGATCAGGAAACCTGGATTGTCTACCAGATTGAGAACGGGGATATGGAAGGTATCGCACAGATCCACGAAACGCATCATCTTCTCCGATGCGGTGGCATTCACGGCGCCGCCATGGTGATGGGTGTCATTAGCCATGATACCGACGGCATATCCGTTCAGGCGTGCCAGCCCTACAGCTAGCGATTCTCCATAGTTTGGATTTATCTCAAAGAAGCTATCGAGATCGACTACCGAATTGATGATATCCCTTATCTGGTACATCTGTCGCCTGTCTCTAGGTATGGCGGAAAGCAGGGATTCGTCTCTGCGCTCTATGGAGTCTGAATTTTTTATTCGGGGAGGTGCTTGCCAAACATTCTGTGGTAAGTAGGAGAGGAACTGCGCAATAGTAGCGAATGCCTCCTGTTCTGTTTCGACTTCATTATCGACGGCGCCGCTGCCATTTGCGTGAATAGCGGAGCCACCAAGATCGTTCTTCTCTATCGGTTTGCCAAACCCGCGTTCAACGACGGGAGGGCCAGCTACAAACAACTGGCTAGTGTCTTTAATCATCAGAGAAAAGTGAGAGATGGTTGTGCGTACCGCGCCAAGGCCAGCTACCGAGCCCATACACGCGCAGACAACGGGAACATTCCCCATGAGCTGCATCGTGGTCTCGAAGCCATGCAGCGCGGGGACATAGGAGTGACCAACCATTTCCAGTGTCTTCACGGAGCCGCCACCGCCGCTGCCATCGATGAGTCTAACCAGAGGTAGGCGCATCTCCAGGGCATAGCGCTCCCCATAACCCGATTTGTCGCCAATCTTGGCGTCGGCGGCACCACCGCGAACGGTGAAGTCGTCACCGCCGATGACTACCCGTCTGCTGTTAATTCGGGCTGTGCCAAGGACAAAATTTGAGGGCGTAAAATCTTCTAGCTGACCGTCATCGCCGTAATTAGCCTTGCCTGCCAATGCGCCAATCTCATGAAATGAGCCGCTGTCGGCGAGGGCGTCGATGCGTTCTCTAACGGTAAGTCGCCCGTTGTCATGTTGGCGCGCAATGCGTTCTTCGCCGCCCATGGCGGCCGCCAGTTTTTCGCGGCGCCTTAATTCATCTACTTCGTCTTGCCAGCTCATGTTCTCTCCTTAGCCGCGATAACTTAGAGTAATCCAACTTCTGGTGCAAGCTGCGATACTGGACTATAGATTCCTGTCGGCTTAGTGATTCAAAATTACTGGATATCCAGTCGAATTGCTGTTGTGTTTGTCAAACGCGTAGAAAAAGTGCTCTGCTCGCGCGAGTAATCTACTAGGACAAGCTCCGAGTTAGGTAGCAGAATAGCGATAGATCAGGAGTAGTAAAATATGACAGGTAACGAAAAAGATAACGAAGCACACTCAGAGCCTGAAAGCGACGAGCCAAAAAAGAAGCCCGATTTAGACGACACAATATCCCGTTTACTACGAAGGAAGGCGGTCGTGGATGCAGAGGAAGGCGACGACGCTGAAGAGTAGCGACTAAGACTGTAAACATTAAGGGGCGTGAAGATGCCCCTCAAGTGCTGCTATTTTGCGCCGGTAGTTTTTCCCAAGAACGGTACTAGTGTAGGAGTGTTGGCGACATATTCAACATAGTTAGGGTTGTCTCCCCAACGCTTCAGTCCACTTTCTTCCAACAGCTTGACCCCGCTTATCTTAATCAGCAGTAGGGCCACAAATATTGGCGATATAAGTGTGACATATTGCCATCCAATCAATGTTGGTAGAGCGATTACGGTTATGCCAATCCAGAGTATGATCTCACCGAAGTAATTCGGATGACGAGAAACCGACCACAAACCTTCTGTTATAAATTTTTCCTTATTGTCCGGATTTTTCCGGAATAAAGATTTTTGTCTGTCAGCAACTACTTCGATACCAAAGCCTAGTATCCACAGAGCAACACCCGCGTAGAAGAACACATCCAATGCAACTTGAGTTACTGCAGTTATCGCCGCTAATCCGGCAGCCATGGTGATGAACACCCAGGCTCCACCCAGTGTCCAGGTAAACATGTAGCGGAAGAATTTGGTTTTGATCTCATCGAAGCGTCGATCTTTACCGTCTTTCTTAACTCGCATAAACAGGAAACTGCCTAGCCGTATCGCCCAGATAGCAATTAGAGTGCAAACCACTAGGCTGCGGGTATCCATATCTGGGTGAAAGATGAGGGCAACGGCGATGGTCGATATGTAGGAGATCGACCCGGTCAGATCGAAATAATGTTCCGTCTGATAGATATACGAAGGGATGAAGATTATCCAGTGCAGTATAAAGCCAACGCTGGCACACACAAGGAATAATGGTATCTCACCAGCCGCTATGCTGCCTTGACTGCCAGCGAGGGCGATTGCGCCACTAATTACTAGAACTATGAGTATGCCGATAATAGGTTTAATCATGGGCTGGTTTCCGGAACGCTTCGTTCTCTTTGTTATTGTTAACTGTATCCTTTATACGAGTGATTAACAGTAATTGGATCACAGCGGTTGATTTTGGAATGTTGCCGAGTTGTGTGTTCGACAGCTACGCTTGGGCCAATAGCCCTGTCTTAATCGACAATGCCAGTGCCCATCTTCTTTCGCTTCGCCGGAATATCTACGAACTCCGCGGCTCGTTTCTCGGAAGCCGCGGTCATCGCTTCCATTATCTCGGCGTTCTGCAACATGCTCGCATTCCAGATGCCGATATAGTCTAGGCCGTCTGCCGTACTGTGATCCCGTGAATAATTGATAATGCGTTTGCTGCCATAAATGGCCAGCGGTGCTTTGTTCGCTATCTGTTCGGCGATTTTCATTACCTCAAGCAGCAGCGATTCTTGATCTGCAAAAATAGCGTTTATAAAGCCAAGTGACTTTGCCTCGACTGCCGACATGCGGCGACCTGTATAGGCGAGTTCTTTGACCACACCTTCTGGTAACAGCTTTGTAATACGCGGGAAGGTGCCAACATCTGCCGTCATCCCGATATTGATTTCGAAGATAGTCAGGAAACTGTCGGCGGTCATGTAGCGCATATCGCATGCAGTTATTAGATCGACGCCACCACCGATGACACCGCCCTGTATAGCCGCTAGTACCGGGACCCTGCATTCCTCGAGACAGGTAAAGGTTTGTTGCAGGTAATTGACCGTGTCATACAGCTTTGCGCCATGAACCCGGTTTTGTTTCTCTATAACTTTTGGGTCGTCACTGGGTTCGGCATTGTTACTAAATACCGCTGTGTCGATGCCAGATGTGAAGTGAGGCCCAGTAGATGAAATAACGATGACGCGTGCCTGTGCATTTCCATCGAGCTCTCTTACTATGTCGGGTAACTCATCCCAAAATTCAGGAATCATACTATTTCTTTTTTCGGGGCGATTCAGAACGATATGGGCGATCTTATTCTTAACGGTTACGTCGAAACACTTATAACTCACAGCTTAACTCCAATAGTAATGTTAATGTTCTAGCGGCAGTGGAACGCGATAGTATCAGTACCGGCGCTGATATTCTGCACCGGAGCGCCCCCAGATCTTATGCCAGCATTGGCTAATCGTCGGCGTCTGTCGGTCATGTAGGCGTTGAATCGAGACAGAGAAGTTTCATCCAGTAGCGATTCGATATCATGCAATACCACGCGATAGTACTTGGCAATAAATCTTTTGGTAAGTTGTTCTCGTGCCTTATAGGCTGCAAGCGCCTCGACTATGCGCTCTTCACCCAGTTCTGAAGACGACTCCCACGCGCTGCACATCGCTTGAACATTTTGTAATTCGCTGCCGTTGATAAAGCCGCGGGCATTGGAAATAGTAATGAATATCTCCTGCAGCTGATCCGCATTGAGGCCGATACGGGCCTGCGTGTTTTCTGGCTCGCTGCTTATCTCTTGCATTAGCCGGTTTAGAACAGCTCTGTCTATTTCTTCTGCAGCAAGAGTCTCGACTAGAACGGTTAAATCTCTAGGCTTGGAACTTCTGTAGGTTTCAATCGCTTTGTTCTTGTCGAGGATTTCGGGGGCGGGGTCATTCTGAGAGGCAACAGTATTTGTCTGTGCGAGACTGTTTGCAGAGAACAGGCAAATCAGAAAAATGATCTGAAGGCGGGGTGAAGGCATAGGAAACTTTTAGAGCCGTTTGACACACAGTAATATCTTTAGACTACTTGCTTTTTCGGGTTCTCGCTAGGTCTGAGGCCTATTGGCAGGCTTCTTTACCTAGTGACTAGTCAGCAACAGCGCCATATAGATCGTACTCGTCAGCATCATGAATCTTAACCTGGATAAAGTCTCCAGCTTCGACCCGTGGGTCGGGCTCCAAGAATACATTGCCGTCGATCTCAGGCGCGTCTGCAGCAGACCGCGCAACAATACCTTCCGCATTGGCTTCATCTACTAATACTTCCAGTTTCTGACCGATCTTTGCCTGTAATTTCTGTGTACTAATTTCCTGCTGTGTTTCCATGAAGCGTTCCCAGCGTTCCTGTTTCAATTCTTCGGGAACGTGATTGTCGAGATCATTGGCAGCGGCGCCCTCGACGGGGGAATATTGAAAGCAGCCTACCCGATCTAGCTGCGCGATCTGCAGAAATTGCAGGAGTTCTTCAAAATCGGCATCGGTCTCACCCGGGAATCCTACTATGAAGGTGCTACGCAGTGTGATGTCGGGACAGAGTTCGCGCCATGTGCGAATCCTGTCTAAGGTCTTCTCGGTTGCGGCGGGTCGCTTCATCGCCTTCAGTACGGACAGGCTCGCGTGCTGGAAGGGTATATCCAGATAGGGCAAAATTTTCCCTTCGGCCATCAGGGGGATAATTTTGTCCACGTGGGGATAGGGATAGACATAGTGCAGACGAACCCAGATGCCTAGCTGTGCGAGAGCCTCGCACAGTCCCTGCATGCTCGCCTTGACTGGTTGTCCCTGCCAGAAACCGGTTTGATATTTGGTATCTACGCCGTAGGCGCTGGTGTCCTGAGAGATGACCAATAGTTCTCGCACGCCAGCGTTGGCTAGTCTCTCTGCCTCATCGAGTACATCGCCAACTGGGCGACTAACGAGGTCGCCACGCATCGAAGGGATGATGCAGAAGCTGCAGCGATGATTGCATCCTTCAGAAATTTTCAAGTAGGCGTAGTGTCTGGGTGTTAGTTTGATGCCGTGTGCAGGCACGAGATCGATAAAGGGATCATGAGACTTATTCTGTGGAAGAAAGTTATGCACCTGATTCACGACCTGTTCGTAGGCGGCCGGTCCCGTTACTCCCAAGACTTTGGGGTGTGCATTGGTGATAATTTCACTCTGCGCTCCCATGCAACCGGTAACCAGTACCTTGCCATTCTCGGCAATAGCCTCGCCGATGGCGTCCAGAGATTCCTGTTTCGCACTATCGATGAAGCCGCAGGTATTCACCACTACAAGGTCAGCGTCGTCGTAACTGGGCACGATGTCGTAGCCGTCAGATTTTAGTTGCGTGAGGATGCGCTCGGAATCTACTAGTGCTTTTGGACATCCTAGAGAGACGAAGCCGACTTTGTTACTTGATGACATGGAAGATAGGGCCTGCATAATTGCTGGGAGCAGGATTATAGCCAATTCAGGATTGAATTGGCATGAGTGAATCCCTCAATGCTTAGGCATTTTTTGCCAGCCGTACTCGCTCCTGCTCTACCAACACTCGGCGAAGAATTTTTCCAGAGGCGGCCTTTGGGATTTCAGAGACGATGTCGAGGAGCCGAATCTTTTTATGGGGTGCTACCTGCTCGGCTACCCATTGCATGATTTCCTCGGGAGAAATCTCTTCCTTTAAGACGACAAAGGCCTTGGGTATCTCCCCGGCTTCCTCGTTAGGGCTTGGAATTACGGCCGCATCGGCGATAGATTCATGGCTGAGTAATAAGGCCTCCAGTTCGGCGGGAGCGACCTGATAGCCTTTGTATTTGATAAGCTCCTTCACGCGATCGACGATATAGAAAAAACCATCATCATCGACATAGCCGATATCGCCAGAATGAAACCAGCCATCGGCATCGATTGTGTTCGCAGTCGCTTCCTCATTGTTTAGATAGCCCGCCATCACATGGGGGCCATAGATTAACACCTCGCCTCTTTCGTTAGGGCCCAGTTCAGCACCGGTTTCAGTATCTATAATTTTGGAAAGCGTATTCGGCAATACTGGGCCCACTGAACCGGACTTCCCGGCTGACTCGGCGGCAGGGTTTACATGGGATGCGCCAGACACTTCCGTTAAGCCATAGCCCTGGTAGATCTGACAATTCAGTCTGGCCGAACAGGCCGTCTCTAGATCCTCGCCCAGGGGAGCGGCGCCACAACCGATAACTCTAACGCTCGAAACATCATAGTTATCAACGACAGGATGTTTCGCCAGTGCGAGAACGATTGGAGGGACGAGGTTGAGGCAGGTGATCTTATAGTCCTGCACTATCTGCAAGAACTGTTCGATATCGAATCGAGGCATCGTTACCAGGGTGGCTCCCCTATAGATTGACAGATTGAGTATCAAGACCATGCCGTAGATATGAAAGAAGGGGAGCACGCCAATCATGCTGTCGCTTTCATCTATCGGGTTTGGTTGGCAGGAGAGAATCATATTCGAGATTAGGTTCTCGTGAGTGAGCATGACTCCCTTCGATAGACCGGTCGTGCCGCTGGAATAGGGCAGCGCGACTAGATCTGTTTTGGGGTTGATAGTGACGGAGGGCGCATCGCCAGTATTATTGAGTAGGTCGGAGAATGGGGTAACTCCTTCGATGCCGCTGCTGTCGCCTAGGACAAAGATTTCTTCTATGCCAGTTTCCCTGGCGGCAGGGAGTGCGCGATCTAGGAATTCCGGAATAGTGAGCAGGAAACGTGCGCCGGAATCGGTGAACTGATGGATCAGGTCGCTAGTCGAATACAGGGAATTTACGGTGGTGTTGATCCCGCCTACGGCAGCGACACCGAGAAACGCCACGGCATATTCGGGCGCATTTGGGATGAATGTAGCGAAGACGTCGCCTTTCTTAAAGTCGCGCTGATCAAGCCCGGCGGCAAAGTGCTGGATCTGCTTTGTCAGTTGCGTATAACTGAGCGTCCTTCCTGTTGAGCCATCGACGAGGGCAGGCTTGTCTCCCAACTCTTTGGCGCGAGTAAGAACCACAGAGCAGAGGTCTGAGTCTGGAATTTCCAGATCTGGATGTTTACTTTTAAATAGCACGCGTTAGTTCTCCTTAGGTAATCGTATGGATCAATCCGGAATAGACCAATGCCTGACTCTATGACAGCGGGAAGAAAAGCTCAATGGTGTTGCTGGGTCTGTCGTTTAAGCTATTTGGGATATCGATGGAGCGCTCTTACAATTTATTAAATTCTTCGTGATAGGAGATCGTGCCACTGCGATTTTCTAGAAAGCCATTTTCTAGTTCTGCAATCATGAATACATCCTCTGGCACATCGTAGTCAGATTTGAGATTAAACTTTCTAGAATTCTCGAATCCAAATTTAGGGTAGTATTCAGGATGCCCAAGAACAGCTACGGCACCAATGTTCGATTTCCGGCACAGCTTGAGCCCGGCTTCAACCAAGGCGCTACCGATACCCTTTCTTTGCAATTCTGGAAGGACTGCCATTGGTGCCAATCCCATTAGTCTTAATGAGGCAGTAGAGTCCAGGGTGACTGGCGAGAAAAGAATATGACCTACCGGCCGGCCATCTACTACCGCGACAAGAGAGAGTAGAGTCTTTGCGTTTTTACGCAGCGCAGCAACTAACTGACTCTCGCCAGCGCCGGGAAACGCAGCCAGATGGATGGCTTCGATGTGGGCAAAGTCATCTTTAGTTTCTTCCCTAATAAGCATCGAGTTGCACAACCGCAAAATGATGGCTGGTAATATCGAAGCCTTCTCTTAGGTAGAACTTGTGAGCCCCGTAGCGTGTGACGCCGGAGTCCAGGTGAAGTTGTTGGCAGCCATTCTCTTTGGCATGTTGTTTGAGCCAGTCGACAAGGACTTTCCCTGCGCCGCTGGAGCGATGTGCCTCGCAGGTGACGAGGTCATCGACATAGATATGTTTCTTCCAGGCAAGCTTCTGTCCAAGCAGAAAACCGGCTACGCAGAGGACATCTGCACCCTCTTGGACGTAGGCAATGCGGTAGCCATCTTTCTGCTGTGATTGAATCTGCGCGATGAGGCTGTCTGAAGAATACTGTGGTCTAAGTTGCAGCAACACCGGCGCTATGAGTCTTAGTTCCTCCAGGCTTTCGGCGATTTTGACTTGCATGAGGTGCTCCTCTATTTCATTCTAGGATTTCACTTCTTCACTGAGCTGGGGCATCGGATATTTTTTGGGTATACGGCGGTTCGTTTTTTAGTACACCGAATCTCAAGAGCCGGACAACAGGCCGCTCTGTGCGATGCCGTCAAAAATAAACTGTACGGCGAGCGCCGATAGCAATACACCGAATACGCGCGTTACAACATGCATGCCGGTTACCCCAAACAGTTGCTGTATTCTTGAGGCAAGTAATAGCATGATGAAGGTAAGTAGTATGATCGCGAGTAGAGAGGCTACCACGGTGAACTGCAGTACGAGATCGCCTTCGCTGTTAGCCATGAGCAGGATTACGGCTCCCATGGCCCCTGGCCCAGCAATTAGCGGCGTGGCCAGGGGGAACACAGCGATATCGCGTTTGCCCAAAGCCTCCTGTTCTTCTTCTTCGGTGGTGGAGGTGCTGCCAGATGTGCGCGCGAAAACCATGTCGATACCGATTAACAGGAGCAAGATCCCGCCGCCAGTGCGCAGGGCTGCGAGGGAGATGCCGAGACCGGCGAGTAGATATTCTCCGATGAGGGCAAATAATACTAGAATGCCGGTCGCGATTAGCGTTCCCCGAATTGCCATGCTGCGACGGCGCTTGGGTGTTTCCGTAGCTGTGAGACCGGCATAGACGGCAGCCACATCGAGCGGACCGATGGTGGCGAAGAAGGTTGCCATGGCAACGGTTGCGGTCTCTATTATTACTTCATCCATAGTCTTTTAATTCTGTATCTCGTTTGTAGTCGCTGTGATTCTAATGCGACAGCGCTTCTTTTATTGCCCGTTCGGCGTGTATGGCTGTGGTGTCGTAGAGCGGTATAGCCGTGTGTTCCTGCTGAACCAGTAACGCTATCTCGGTGCAGCCTAAAATAACAGCTTCTGCGCCGCTCTGTGCGAGGCTATCTATAATCTTCAAATATCTGCTACGGGATTCTTCATCGATGATGCCCAGGCAGAGTTCCTTATAGATAACATCATGTATATCGGCACGATCGGCTTCTTCGGGCACCAAAACTTCGATGTCATAGTTCTCGGATATCCGCTTCTTGTAGAAGTCTTGCTCCATGGTGAAGCGCGTGCCCAGCAGACCTACTTTCTTAATGCCGTCAGCACTGAGGCGTTCGGCGGTCGCATCCGCAATGTGGAGGATGGGTATGGATATCTTCTGTTGAATCTGTGGAGCTACCTTGTGCATAGTGTTGGTGCAGATTAAAAGGAAATCGGCACCAGCCTTCTCGATAGCCATAGCAGCCTCGGCCAAAATGACAGCCGTTCCGTCCCAATCGTCAATATGTTGTAATTTCTCGATCTCCTCGAAGTCGACGCTCACCAGGCAAACTTTTGCCGAATGTAATCCTCCGAGTTCGGCCTTGATGCCCTCGTTAAGATCACGGTAGTAGCTGGCCGTGGATTCCCAGCTCATGCCGCCCAACAGGCCGATTGTTTTTTGTTTAGCTCTCATCAGCCTGCCTATTGATTCTTCGGTTGTTCAGGGTTCATTATTGTAGTCTGAAGGTGCAGGGTTAACTGTCAATAATTACTAAGTGCCACTTCTAACTATATATCGCCGGCGCTAATTAGTTTGTTTTTCTAGGTATACTGTCAAGGAATGACCTTGGAAAGGGCGCCTATTCTATTCCGAAATACTTGAAGGCACCAGAATTACCAGAGTTTTCAAGCCGAGGATAGATTAAACTGATGGGCAGTGCTGGAGGCGAGCGTTCATGAATTTAAAAATATACATAAAATACAATAAGTTGAGGTCAGTAAAGAGCATTTTCGGCCTGCTGCTAGTGTTGTGCATTCTGCAGGGAGGGCAGCGAGCAATTGCCCAGAATGGCGATGCTCAGGTTCCAGAGGAATTTGTAGAACTTCAGGCATTCATACCAGGTATTCAGGTTGAACTGCGTTATTTCAGCGCGAACAATTTCGTAGGCAGCGTAGTCGATGGCTATCATGCCGAGCGGGTCTTCATGACCAGAGAGGCCGCCGAAGCACTCGCCAAGGTGCAGGCGGAAGTTACGGCCTTTGGTCTTGGTTTGAAGGTGTTCGATGCCTATCGCCCGCAACAGGCGGTGGATCATTTCGTGCGTTGGGCTCAAGACTTGGACGATACCAAGATGAAGGCAGTTTTCTACCCCGCTGTGGCAAAGGACATCCTGTTCAGTGAAGGGTATATCTCGGCGCGCTCGGGTCACACTAGAGGGAGTACTATCGATCTGACGCTGGTCGATGGGGATACGGGGGAGGAGCTCGATATGGGTAGTCCATGGGATTTTTTCGATCCAGTATCCTGGCCAAGTAATCTGAACCTAACTGCACAGGCGCGGGCTAATAGGAGTCTGTTGGCCGCAGCCATGACCAAGCATGGGTTCAGGGCGATACGAACAGAGTGGTGGCATTTTATGCTCGCAGACGAACCCTTTCCAGATACCTACTTCGATTTTCCGATTAAATAAGAATTGGCAACGCTATGAGTAAGATAAGAACAAGAGCGCAGATGCATTTCCCCACAGTACTGTTAACCCTTATCAGTATTATTCAAGCCTTGGCCCTGGAGTTAATGTGGTCGAAAATCGTAGATAGCGATTGGCTCTTGGTATTAGATTTTCAGGCTTTGATAGGTTGGGGCATGGTGATCGCCGCGTTCTTGGGAATACTGCAGATATGGGTGATGTACTCGACCATGGTAATGGGTTTTATCTGGCAGCCCCAACTCAGAGATTCCATCGTGCCTTTCATAATTGGCATTCAACAATTCATGTTGATCGCACTAATTGGTGAGGAGTTTACTACCCTGTGGCTTTACGTGCTCGGCTCAATTTTCATATCGGGTAACTGGGTGTCCCATAGTAGTTTCAAGCGTGCGCGTCAGGACCCAGAGAATGACGACTTCTTCGGTAACAGGAAGCCTGCGACCCTGCGCGACTTTTGGCCAGCAATAACGATAGTGCTCATTCTTGTCGTAATGGGTCTTGCGATTGATATGACCCAGAACCAGACCTGGCTTCCTGTGCTGGCCCTGGTCCTCGCCAATGCAGTTCTAATCTACCAGACATTCAGATTTCGCATGTTATGGCGCCTGATAATGGGCTTGAATGTGGCGAGTCAGATTGCAGCCGCCCCTGAGGAAGAAGTTGATGAGGAGTGAGGGGCGGTCGTGAGGTGCCTAATTGGTCTACTTAGTTTGAGTTGTAGCTCTCTGGTTTTCGCCGATGGTGACTTGAGCGATAATATTCGTTTCTCCAGTGAGGCTCTGGGTTACGACCTGCAATACAGAGTCTATGAGCCCGAGGGTACGCGCAGAAATGCGAAACTGCCGACACTCTATATTACCGATGGTCAGTGGTATATCTCCCGTGGTGAGCTTCCTAAACTACTCGATGCAGAAATAGCGGCGGGTAATATCGATCCGCTTCTAGTCGTGTTTGTCGATAGTCGCAATCCCGATAGGCTGCAGCAGAATCGACGCAACCAACAATTTTTCTGCAATCCGCGTTATGTCGATTTTTTCACCGAAGAGCTGCTGCCTGCCATAGACAGGGAATATCCGACCGCTGGGACTCGTGATGGAAGAGTTATTCTGGGGCTATCCTTCGGCGCTCGTAACAGTGCCTGCTTCGGTTTAATGGCCCATGAAAGCTTCGCCGGAATTGCGATGCAGTCACCGGCAAACAGCGAGATGGTAGACGAACTTCGCTTCCAGTATATGGCGCAGGAAAAATTACCGCTTAAAATTTTCATGAGCGTTGGTACTGTCAACGACAATACCCAGGCGGGCCAGCAATTCATGGAGACGCTCAAATTTCAGGAATACGATCTGACTTACCGTGAGGTGAATGAGGGGCATGATTGGGATAACTGGGGCCCTTTGCTAGACGATGTCTTGCACACATTCTTTCGCAAAGAGTGACTGGCTATTGCAGCTACTGCTCAGCAGTTGCCTGGCATCTCGCTTATCCAGCGACTTACCAGGTCTATGCCTTCCTTGTGAATCAGGGACCTGCCTAATTCCGGCATCATCTCATCCGGTTTCTCCGACCCCATTCTATAGAGCAAGATGGATTGCTGCGGCTGCCCGGGCACTATTGCGTAGCGTAGGTCGCCAGCGCCACCACCGGCAGCAACAGGTGGTTTACACACCCCGCGGTTGATGGCTAGTGTCTGCGAGTTGTCGAGGATGAGACCTGAGGTGTCTGCCGCACCCTCTGGGTTATGGCAGTGCCCACATTGCATATTCAGATAGGCCAGCGCACGTTCTTGCAGCGGGGCGGAAGGGTCCTGCCAGGCAGCTGAGCTCGGGAAAATTCTCGTCGCTACTTAGCCATCCCCGTGCCTGCATCTGCGCCAGCTGTGTGGGTTTGTCCATGTCGGGCGCAATAGCCTGTGCATTGAGTTGGCTGAAGGTGGCGCCTAGTGGGTGCATGTCGCCGTCGGGGTGAGCCGTAGTGTGACACCCGGCACATTGATTCTCGTTAGGAACGAAATAGGTGAAATCGATTGTCTCTGGGCTCTGTCTGAGTGCTCAGGGAGACGGCTTTGCTCGCACCGGCGACGCGCAGAAACGCTTCGGTCTGTTCATCATTCCAGACATAGGGAAAGGCATCCCAGCCGCCGCTTTTGCGCACCAGCAGTCTAGTCTCTATTAATTGGTTGTCACTAAGGCTCACCGTCTGCTTCCCTGTGTCAGCAACTTTTGCCAGTGTGGCATTCTCAGCGCGGGGATAGTAGAAGGTTTTACTCAGTATGGTACCCACCGGATAGTCTATTTCTCCCTGACTAATGTCAGCCTGCAAGCCGGAGGGAATCCACAGGGTGCGCAATTTATGCGCATAATCTGTGAACAATGGATTGTTTGGCCGAAATACCACGCTGGACTCACTGGGCACGAGTTCTTCTGCATCCACGGCGAAGAGTTGCCAATCCGAGAGTCGCAGCGGTCGTTCTGTCTCATGAAAGACAGGAGGGGCCTCCGAACACGCGGCAAGGAGTAGGCAAGCGCTCAATAATGCCGAGCGCAGATTAAAGTCTGTCATTGACTACTTGTGCTCATAGAGATCGGGGAAAGACGATCCAGCGCACAATCATGTGCGGTGGTATCGAAAGAGGGTTGTGCAAAGCCGTTGCTAGCATCCAGGCTTACAAAACTTGTGTCATCGGCCTCGGCGAAGCACAGGGCATCCGACGCCGTTTTGCCTTCTGCTAACATGCCATCCCAAACGATATCCGGTATCGGCTGTCCGGTAGCGGCCTGAAGTAGGGCAAGTGGTTCGGAATCGGGTGTTTCGCCACCGCCCTGGTATTGATTGTTATGAATATAGATGGCTTCAGGGAACGGGTCGTAGTTCGCATCGTCAATGGGCAGTTCGTTGATCAAATAGCTTACGATGAGTATGTTCGCGCTGTCATTATTTTCAAAATTATTTTCGAATACTTCGATATTGTCATTAGCCATGATCATCAGGCCAGTACCAGCGGGAACGCCGGCTACAATATTGCCTTCGGGTGCGAAATTGCCGGTGTTGTTAGCAAAAATTTGATTGGCATAGACGCGCGTATTACGTCCGCCTTGGACTGGCAAATTGGGTAGATCGAAAACCAAAATACCGCCGGTGTTATTTGTAGCGACGTTATCGTGGACATCGGCAAATGTTGAATTTTCGATCTCTATTCCCGCCACATTGTATTCGGCACGGGAATTTCTAACGATGATCTGCGAGGACTGCCCGACATAGATGCCGGCGTCGGATGCGCCTATTGCGACAGCTTCATCGATAAGCACATTGTTCGACTGCACAGGATAGATTCCATAGGCACCGTTCGTGCTAAGCGGGCCACCTGTCCATTGAGTACGCACGCGTAATATTTGTACGTTATTGCTCTCATTGATCTTCAGGGCATCGCCAATCGTGTCCTCGATCGCCAGATCACGAATGACGAAATCGTTTGCACTAACTAGAATGCCTTCCGCACCCTGCACCTGATTCTTAAACGACAGTATCGATGCATCCATGCCTTCGCCGGCGATGGTTACCCCAGAGACATTTAAAGAGAGGCTGCGAGTAATCTCATGCACGCCCGCCGGAATAGAAATAACATCACCGGATTGAGCCTGAATTAGTTGTTCCTGTAACGCTTCTTCGAAACTAAGCTCGGGCATAGCGGATTCTTCGCTGCCACAACTGATGAGCACAGCCATGGTGCTCGTGATTGCAAAGACTTGTAGGATTCGATTCTTCATGTTGGTCCCATATTTCCCCATGGCGCTAGTTTCGTTATCGATAGGCGCGCTCTCGGTGACTGAGTATATGATTCTTTCTCTTAGTGAGTAAACATGTGAGGGCTACAGCTAGCGCAATGAAAAATGGGTGGCTCGAAAACGAGCCACCCATCTGTGTTCCTGCGACTTTTAATAGAGACTTTCTATTAGGGGCGTGTGCGTGCGGCGTTATAGACTGAGTCTGTTACGCCTTCTAACCAATTCACTTCGCCTTCGTAAATTGTCATCTGCAAAACGTCTTCATCGGGATGGGCGCCATGCCAATGCTCGCGGCCGGCAGGGGTCCACCAAGGTTCACCTGGGTGCATTTCCAGAAGTGGGCCACCTCGGTCCTGAGTTAGGCCTCGGCCTTCCTCAACCATGAGTAGTTGGCCCCAACTATGGCTGTGCCAATTAGAACGCACTCCCGCAGGGAAAATTAGTCGCAATGTGCTCACATCATCGCTGTCTGCGACGCGGGGTGATCCGCCCATGAAATTGCTTTGTTGTGCCGAGGTTTGATTTGCCTGCGTGCCCAGTACCAGCCAGCCTAGTACGAGTGCTGCGCAGACCGATGTGAAAATTTGTAGGGTTGAAGTCTTCTTCTGGTTATCGTTGTTGTGGCCCATTTTACTCTCCAGATTGTATTGGCTCTTAGCCTCTATAGAGTTAAACAATGCCGAATCAAAGTCAACAAAACCTTGGATAGCCCGATGTGGGGGATGGTGGTATTCTTTCTCAAACTCAGCAAGGCTAGATCGCGGTCACCGGGCTATCAAGCATAATTAGAACGGTAAGATAGTAAAACAATAAGATACTAGAACAATAAGATACTAAGACAATAAGAAGTACGATGAGCCAAGAAGCGCAACATCACAGAGGCCTTTCCGGTCAAGCGTCACCCATTCTGGTCTATTCGGCGCTATGTCTGTTACTGGCGGTGCAGCGATATACCCCTCGAGCTGTGCTCGCGCAGCAGACCAATCCTCTAGCCTCTGATCCCAGAGCCGCAGCTGCGGGCGGCGTTATCTTTCGTGCGCAATGCGCCACTTGTCATGGTGCGGATGCGAAGGGCATAAGCAGCATTGATGCACCTGACCTGACGCTGATGTGGACCCAGCCCGGGATGAGCGAGAATCGCGTTTTCTCGCGCATACAAGGGGGCGTGCAGGGCAGCATCATGCCATCACATGATTTTCCCGATACCGAAATTTGGATGCTTGTGAGTTATCTGCGCAGCGTCGCTGTTTCGGGCGCTACGGAAGAGTTTAGGGGGAATACCGAAAATGGCGCTGGGCTGTTCGCCGATTTTTGTGCCGATTGTCACCGTGTCGGTAGAGAAGGGGGCAGTCTTGGCCCAAACCTTGGGCGTATTACCTTGCGTCGGACACAGGCAGCGCTGCGCAGTTCGGTACGCGATCCGAATTCGACCATTGACAGGGGCTACAAGCCAATCTCACTGACGACAGTCGGTGGCGACACCGTGCTTGGAGTGATAAAGAGCGAGGACGCCTTCTCTATTCAGATATTGGACAGCGATCAGCGGCTGCGTGCCTTCTCGAAATCTGAGTTGATTTCATCGGACCGAGCCATTGCGTCCCTCATGCCCGCCTTCGCAGAGCGTCAACTGAATGAGACTCAGCTTGACGATATTTTGAATTATCTTCATCAACAGCAATGAAACCTGAGACGCAAATGACACATAAGCGAAAACTGCAGCTAATTCTTGGTGAAATGTTCAATAAGCCGTTTTTCGCGGCGTTTCTGTTTATTTTTCCTGCCATGGTTGCAGTGGCACAGGACGATTCCGGCCCCAATTACGGAGATATCCTGCAGGGGTTTTCGGATCCCTCCCGTTGGCTGACCTATTCCGGCGACTACAGCGGCAAACGGCATAGTCCATTAACTCAGATAAATACCGAGAACGTAGCTTCTCTAAGGCCCGTATGGACCTTTCAGACGGGCACTACAACCCGCGGTCGCGGCTTCGAAACGACGCCATTGGTCGACGACGGTGTTTTATACGTCACCGGGTCGAATAATTATGCCTGGGCGATCGATGCGCGAACCGGGCGCCGTTTCTGGCAATATCGACGTAATCTCCCAGAGGATCTGACTTACGGTGCCAGCGCCCCGGTTAATCGGGGCTTCGGCATGCTCGGTAATAGTTTGTTTATGGTGACGCTGGATGCGCATCTGCTGGCTTTTGACAGACGCAACGGTGATATTCTCTGGGATGTTGAGCTCGCCGACTACCGCGTCGGTTATGCGGCTACCGGTGCTCCGCTGGTTCTCGATGGCATGGTTATCACCGGTGTGTCCGGCGGCGAGTATGCTACTCGCGGCTTTATCGATGCCTATGATCCGACTACAGGCGAGCGGCTCTGGCGCTTCAATACGATTCCAGGGCCCGGTGAGCCGGGTAGTGAAACATGGCCGAACGACCCGGAAATACTGGCCAGAGGTGGCGGTGGCACCTGGATGAACGGCAGCTACGACCCCGAGCTTAACCTCATTTACTGGGGTGTGGGCAACCCTAACCCGGATTACTACGGCGATAGCAGGCCCGGAGACAATCTTTACTCCAACTCGCTAGTCGCTCTCGATGCCGATACTGGAGAACTTCAGTGGCACTATCAATTTACGCCCCATGACCTGAATGACTGGGACTCCAACCACATGCCGGTGCTGGCCGACATCGAGTGGCAGGGGCAGCAGCGCAAGGTGGTTATGGTAGGCAATCGCAATGGCTTCTTCTATGTGCTCGATCGTGTATCAGGGGAATTCCTGCTCGGTAAGCCTTTCACGGGAACCACCTGGGCCCGCGAAATTGGGGCAGACGGCCGTCCAATCGTCTTGAACGACGGCAGTAAGGGCTGTGTTCCCGATCCCTGGGGAAGCACTAATTTCATGCCGCCTTCGTTCTATCCAGAGTTAGGGCTGTTCTATCTCACGGCGCGAGAAACCTGTGCCACGTTTGTGCCCGAGGAGCCTAGTCTGGTACCCGGGCAGGCTTCATTTGGCGGGGTTATATTCATCGACCCCGAACAGGGCTCCGGCGCCTTGCGAGCACTGGATGTGCAGACCGGCGAATTGCGCTGGGAATTTACCTACCCATCGCCCACCTTCGGCGGTGTGCTGACGACCGCAGCAGGGCTAGTGTTTGCCGGCGATCACGAGGGAAATTTCATGGCCTTCGATGCGGTAAGTGGTGAGAACCTGTGGCACTATCAGACAGGCTCGCGAATTTGGGGGGCAGGGGCGATGACCCACCTCCTCGATGGTCGTCAATATGTCCTGATTCCCTCGGGAACCACCCTGACTGCATTTGCTCTACCCGAGCGCTAGCATAGACTATTCAGGCGAAAAATTTTATTATCGGAAGTCGGATACCAAGTTGTAATCAATTTGTAATAAAGGGGCGTAGCCGCTGGACTGGTGCTAGCCATAGACTCATAACAAGTGAATTAATCAATCATTAAAAATAAGCGCCCGGCTAAGGTCAGGGCGCGACTCAGGGGAACGGACATGACTGCCAGAGCGCTTCTTGCTATAGCTTCTTCTCTTCTTGCACTACTATTTTCATCCTCACTAGTAGCGCAAGCCCACGATGCCAGTGTAGCTAATCACCAACCGCATTATTACGATGTGGAAGATTTTGGAATCGATCCGGATTCGGTGACCTTCGCGGATCATATTGCGCCGATCTTGCAGCGCAGTTGTCAGAACTGTCATCGTCCTGGCGGTGGTGGCCCCATGGTTCTTATGACCTACGAAGAAGTCAGGCCCTGGGCTCCTATCATCAAGTATCGCACCGCGATACGCGACCGCATGGGCGCGATGCCCCCTTATTTCCTGGAAAAGGATATCGGTATCACCGAATTCAAAGACGACTACTCACTGTCTGATGAAGAGTTGGCGATGATTCAGGCTTGGGCAGACAATGGCGCGCCCCGCGGTAATCCTGAAAATGAGCCGCCGATGTTGGCATTTGGTGATGGTAACGAGTGGAGCATAGGCGAGCCGGACCTTATCTTGCGCTCTGGAGATTTCTCTCGACCTGCTGTGGGTCCAGACTGGTGGGGCGACATTGGCTTAGTGCCAACGGGTCTCACCGAAGACCGCTATGTTTCCGCCATTCAGGTGCGTGAGGTCAACGACATCCCTGCCGATGGAGATACCGGTACGGTGGGTGGTCGCTATATTGTTCACCACATGACCTATAACAGCGGCGTGCTCAGCGAAGATGGTACCGAGGTTGTTGGCGATACGGTTAGCTGGCCTATCCATGAGGTAGGGCGCAACGCGGATATTTTCTCCGAGAAGGCAGGGCGTTTGCTACCCGCGAATTCGGCCTTGCATCTAGAGGCGACGCATATGCATTCCAACGGCCGCGAAACATCGGCCTATGTGGAATTCGGCATCAAATTCTTTCCCGTAGGCTACGAGCCTCAATACAGTCGTCGCGGACCGCGCACGGGTAATGGCATCGATATCGATGTGGTGCCTAACAAGGCGAATCAGGAATTTCACAACTATGTAGTATTGCAAGAGCACACCAAGATCATGGCGTTCGAGCCTCATTTGCATGCCCCGGGTGTGCGTATGTGCATGGAGGCGATCTGGGGTCACAATCAATTCACGTTAAACTGTGTCGGTTATGACCACAACTGGGTTAAGCAGTATGTGTACGAAGATGATGCTGCTCCACTGCTACCTAAAGGTACTATCTTGCACACTATAGGCTTCCTAGACACTACCAGAGCAAACCCCAACCTGGCCGACGCCAGGAATTGGGCAGGTGGCGGACGTCGCTCCGTGTCTAATATGTTTATCGATCTGGGTTATTCGGTATCGCTTACTGAAGAGCAATTTCAGGAAGAGATGGCGGTTAGAAGGGCAAACATGAAAGATCGAAATGACTACGATGTGTCTTGCCCCCTGTGTTGGGCGCCGGAGCCCGTAGATCAGTCGCTTGCACAAGGGAATGATTAGTCATGAAGGCAGTAGCGAATAAGTTTTCATGGCTGGCTAGCCTGTTGCTCATCGCCTTGCTGATAAATCAATCGGCGAATGCGCAGACCAGGTTCATGCAGCTGCGTGGTCAGATCACTTCGCCGGCTTATGAAGGTTGGTGGCCAAATGAAGACGGATCCTACAAGTTGTTCTTTGGCTACATGAACACCAACTGGGATCAGCAATTTGATATACCTATCAGTCCGGAAAATTATTTTTCCGAGGTCGAGCCGGGTGAGCTAGATGATCTGAGCCTGGATGGTTTCGATTTTTCTTCGGCGGATATGGGGCAGCCTACGCACTTCTATCCAAGGCGAAATCCTTTTCTGTTTACCATCGATGTCCCGGCAGATTTTGGTGAAAGAGAGCTGGTGTGGACACTAAAGACTCAAGGGCAAACGAATCGAGCCTATGGCACATTGAAGGCCGATTACCGTATTGATCCGCAGGTTATCTCCACAGAAGTGGGCGGCAATTACGGCAGCCTTAGTGATTCGCTGCGAACCAATATTCCTCCAGAGCTTCGCGTCGAAGGAGAGAGCTTTCGATCGGTGCGAGTAGGGCAGCCTCTTAGTCTCGCCGTGCGTGCAAGCGATCCCGATAACCTGCCCGCGCGTCGCGACCGCCCGCGTAGTCAGGGGATAGACCAGTTATACAGACCACCTTCTTCGATAGTGGCTATGAGCGGCCCAGGTTTGCGTTTCTCCTGGACCGTATATCGCGGCCCGGCAGCGAAGGCGAGCTTTACCCCCACACAGTTTAAGACTTACACCGATACCCGAATGTATGCAAACTCACCCTGGGCACCACCGTTTGAGATTCCGCAGCCTCCAGAAGATGGACGTTGGGCTGCAGAGGTTGTCTTCGACGAACCGGGTGAATACGTGTTGCGTGGTATAGCCAGTGACGGTTCACTTTTTACCTATCAGAATATCAACGTTACCGTAACGCGCTAACGGCGCGTTACGGTCTTCTGCTGTTGAGTGTGGATAAAACCATTGCCTGTTATATGGGCGTCTATCTATTCTGTACGTCGAATTACTCGCCGAATTCTTCAGTGAGAGTGCCTTTCTATTACTACTTCCTCTCTGCTCAGCCCAGAGTGGGGAGGCTGGGCATAGGCTCTTCTAGCAAAGTCTAATAGGCTAGGTTATGCTCGTGATCAACTTATTGAAGGCAGCATTGCAATGCTAGCGTGCTCTAGAATCACTCAACTATTCAGTCCTTTTTCTGTGTTCTCATTTGTTAAGAAGGCTTCTGCATTCTTGATCTGCTTGGCATTAATGCCTTCTGCTTTCGCTGCTGAGGGCATCGATTTGCCCAAGACTATCGCCTGGTCGGCCTATCCGACCGGCACGGGTGGTTATAGCCAAGCCGTCGCTATTGGCAGCATCTTGCAGCGTCAATATCGAGTAAATCTTCGGGTTATTCCTGGTCGTAATGATGTGTCCCGGCTGGCGACTCTGCGCGCGAACCGAGTGCATTTTTCTGCAGGCGGTTCCGAGGCAGTCTATGCCCAGGAAGGTATATTAAATTTCGCTTCAAAAATTTGGGGTCCACAACCAATACGCGCCCTAATGTCCAACTACTCCGATAGCTGCTCCTTTACCTTTGCCACAGCAAGTGATGCGGAAATAAATAGTGTCGCGGATGTAAAGGGTAAGCGGGTGACATTTGTTCAGGGTGCTCCCTCGCTGAATAATGCGACAGCAGCATTACTGTCCTACGCAAACCTGACCTGGGATGATGTGACTCCCGTAGAGGTGGGTGGCTACAATGCTTCTATAGACGCCGTGTTGAATAATCGGGCAGACGTTGTCGGTGGTGCCTGCAATTCGCCGCCGTTCCTGCGCATCGAAGCGTCCCCAAGAGGGCTCACCTTTCCGGCCTTGCCCCATGACGATCCGGATGCGGTAGCTAGAGTGCGGTCAAGGTTGCCCTGGTATGTACCGCATATTGCCTATGAGGGGCCAACCCTGCCAGAGGAAGGTCTGGAGGTGTTCTCCTCCGCCTATCCCCTGTTGGTAGGCATGGATACATCCGAAGAGACGATGGTGTATAGCATGGTAAGGATCATGCACCAGCATTTCGACGAGTATAAGGACAATGCACCCGGTGCAACGGGTTGGTTGCTGGAGAGACAAAAATTCGATCAGGCCTTTATACCGTTTCATCCTGGTGCTATTCGTTACTACAAGGAAATTGGTGCATGGAATGCGGCGGCGGAAGCGCAGAATTCACTCAATCTAAATCGACAGCGTGTTCTCATGGATGCCTGGGCTGCGTTCTTTCCAACAGCGCCTCAGGGCTATGCTGAATTTGAGGCGGCCTGGATGCAGGCCAGGAATAGTGCGCTCGAGGCTGAAGGTTTGATAACACTGGGCGAAGGGTTGTAGCAAGCGTATGAGCGAGAAGTCGAGTGTAGAGATAGAGGCGAAGGATCTGGCCGAGACAGAGGCGGCGAAGCTGCGCTACAGAGATCTATCGTTCCGCTGGCAGATGGTGATGGCAGCAATGACCGCCTGTTCTATTGCGCTGGCTATCAATCAGATATTTAACCTCGGGTTCTTCGTCGGCTATGTGATGCTCGATAGCCGCTATATGTACCTGATCACCGGGATCATGCTGAGCATGGTCTTTATTACCTTTCCTGCTAACAAAAGAAGTCCTAGGCATGTTCCCTGGTATGACGTGGCAATCATGCTGATCATCGCTGTGATATTCTCCTATTTCGCCTTCTATGCAGAGCGTATCGTTCTGGAGGCGTGGGAATACTCGGCACCGCCTTTAGGCATCTGGCTGGCAATGATTACCTGGGCGATCGTGTTGGAGGGAGGTCGTCGCGCCGGTGGCTGGCCGGTGTTTTTCATCGTGGTAGTGTTCTCCTTCTATCCAACCTTTGCAGATTCGTTGCCCAATGTGATCGCCGCGCTTAGTATCCCAGTTCAGGATGCTGCCATATTTCATGTGTTAGGTGAAGAGAGCCTTTTCGGAATTCCGATGCGTGTCTTCGCGCAACTGGTGTTTGGTTTTCTTGTCTTCGGAATATCGCTGCAATATACAGGTGGCGGCCCCTTCTTTATTAATCTCGCCTTTGCCTTGCTGGGTCACAAGCGAGGCGGTCCCGCCAAGGTGTCCATCTTCTCTAGCGGCCTGATGGGTTCTATGAGTGGTGGGCCAATCAGTAACGTGCTGACTACGGGCCCACTTTCCATACCTGCTATGCGCCGAGTAGGTTTTTCGAAGGAATATGCGGCTGGTGTCGAAGCCTGTGCCTCCACGGGTGGCGTATTCATGCCGCCGATAATGGGAGCTACGGCCTTTGTTATGGCGAGCTTTCTGAACATAAGTTATGTAACAGTCGCTATCGCCGCGATCGTGCCCTCGGTGCTGTATTTCTTTGGCCTGTTCATGCAGATAGATGCCTATGCGGCGCGGGAAAATCTGGCTGGGCTGCCGCGTGAGGAGCTGCCTAAGATTGGACAGGTATTTAAGGATGGCTGGTATTTCCTCGCGGTATTTGCCGCCCTGATTTGGATGCTGGTCTTCCTGCAGCGTGAGGCGGTAGCGCCTTTCTACGCGACAGCGCTTCTGTTGGTTATTAATCAATTTACCAGTCATCGTCTGTCGCTAGACAAGTTTATGCAGCTAGTCGCTACCATGGGTAAGCTGCTGGCGGAACTTGCTGGTATTCTTGCCGCGATAGGTCTCATCATCGGTGGGCTTGCGGTTACAGGCATCGCGGGGACGATCGCGAATGACCTGGTCTATCTAGCCGGCGAAAATACCCTGGTGCTGCTATTGATGGGCGCGCTGACCAGTTTTATCTTGGGTATTGGCATGACGGTAACGGCGGCCTATATTTTTCTCGCTATCGTTCTGGTTCCTGCCTTGACTAACTCGGGGCTAAATCCATTAGCGAGTCATATGTTCGTTATGTACTGGGGGATGCTAAGTTTTATTACGCCTCCCGTAGCCCTGGCGGCATTCGCGGCGGCCTCTGTCGCCCATGTGTCGCCGATGCGAGCGGGTCTTGCGGCTATGCGCCTGGGTGCGATTATCTATTTTGTTCCCTTCTTCTTCGTTTTTAATCCTGCGCTGCTGTTGCAGGGCAGTGCTATGGAGAACCTACAGGCGGTATCGACTGCTCTTGTTGGTGTGGCTCTAGTCTCTGCCGCCCTTCAGGGCTACCTGATCGGTATCGGACATCTGGGGAAGGGGAGCATGGGGATGTTCGTGAGAATCTTCATTGGCCTGTCTGGGCTGACCTTAGCCTTGCCCGCCGGCGGCATGTTCGGTTTCAGCCAGATATTTCTATTCGTTCTAGCGGCTATCTTCATGGGCGCAGGCTTAACGGCAAGAAAATTTCTCGCAGCTGATGTCTAGTGCGCTGTCAGCTGTGATGTAGCGCATTGCTTTCACCAGATTCCTGATTTAATCTGTTCTAGTGAGGCGCGCTGCTCAGAAAGTCTATGGATGATATCGTTCGAGGTTGCCGCCTGTTAGCCAGTTACTATGAATTGTATTTAGCCACTCTCCCCAGGAGGGATTAAAAGTGATCACCGTCTCCGTGTCTGGTAAACAAGATTCTTTGTTCGCTCAAGCAGTGCAGCCTAGCCTCATTACTCTGTGCCTGCGTCCCGTTCTTGGCCTCGTGCTTATTCTCTGCTCTGGCTCGCTATCGGCGCAGCTAGAGCCAATCAATGAAAGGCCGAACCCTTTTTCCAGTGTGGACAATTGGGCGACTCTGCCCGATGGTCGTGAATGGGGCTCGACAGCGGGTGTCGACATGGATCCGGACGGACGCCATCTTTGGGCTATCGATCGCTGTGGTGCTAATAGCTGCATCGGCTCTAGCGTCGACCCCATTGTGAAGATTGATCCGAACGGGAATGTCGTCGCATCGATGGGGGGTGGCTTGATGTTGTTTCCCCATGGGCTGCACGTAGATCGTGATGGCAATATCTGGGTAACCGATGGTCAGGGTCCACGTGCCAACGATCCGGCAACCACGGGCATGGGGCACGCAGTGTACAAGTTAAGCCCCGAAGGTGAAGTGCTACTGACTCTTGGTCAGCCGGGAGTCGCCGGTGATGGGACGGATGCCTTGCTGGAAACGCCCTGTGATGTGGTTACCGATGCCGACGGCAATATTTATGTAGGCGATGGCCACAGCGGCCAGAATACCGATGCGACGGCCGAGACTGTTGCGCGCATCGTCAAGTTCGATCGCAATGGCAATCTGATCAAGTATTGGGGTGGCTGGGGTTCGGATGCGGGTAAGCTGAAGACACCCCATGCCTTGGATATCGATTCGCGCAATAGATTGATTGTAGGCGATAGAGGCAATAACCGATTGCAGATATTTGATCTGGATGGCAACTACATAGGCGAATTTAGGTCCTTTAGTCGACCTAGTGGAATCTATATTACTGCCGACGATACGATCTATGTTGCAGATTCGGAGTCCGAGTTTGATGAAGAACGAAACCCTGGCTGGCATGCAGGTATTCGGGTGGGTAGCTTGCTGGACGGCATTGTCGATTATTTTATCGATGGAACTGTTGAAGATTACCCCGAGGGCTCGAACCCCGAGGGTGTGGCTGTGGACTCGGCGGGCAATGTATTCGGTGCGGTAGTGTCTGGCGGCGGCTCGCTGGTGAAATCATCACGCCGATAGCCTAGCCTCTGCTTCTCGAGTTCGCATAGCGCGTGAGCATTTCGGGATCACTGTGTAGTTGTTTCTCGATAACGTTGATGAGATCGCCCTTGGATACCTGGCCATAGTTCGCGATCAGGTCGGAGCTGAGAATAAGCGATACAAATAGGGAAACGAATAACATCAGATAGAGGAAGGGGAGCTCTACACCTAACAGCCGTAGTGCCGCCGAAAACAGCAGCCCGAAGATGAGGAAAGATCGCAGTGCTGCCTCGCGGTGAATCTGACGCTTGGCACGGACTATGAGTTGGAAGTCTCTTTCATTCATGTCGATCAACCCAGTGCGCTGTGCGCACTCCTCAATGTTTGATTTCTGTTCACCAGCTTATACCTAATAATAGTAGCTTCGAGCAACAAACGATAAATTTCAAGGCGCGTGCAGTAAATAACATTCGAGGGATTACAGATAATGCAGATTCAAAAGGGATATAAGCAGTTAGTTGAAGAGGCCGAAAAAAACCTGCAAGCCATTGATTCGGCTGAGCTAAACGCTAAGTTGCAGGGCTTAGATGAAACGCTGCTGCTTATCGACCTCAGAGACGTGCGTGAGCTTAAGCGCGAAGGGAAGATTCCAGGGGCCTTGCACATTCCCCGTGGCATGCTTGAGTTCTGGATTGACCCCGATAGCCCCTACTACAGGGCCGAATTCGATAAGGCCGAGGAGCTGATCCTTTACTGCAACAAAGGTTGGCGATCCGCACTGGCGGCCCAATCGCTGCAGGCCATGGGAGTGGAGAATATTACGCATCTTCAGGGTGGTATGGAGCAGTGGTTGAAGGATGGTGGCGAGGCGCAGCTGAATTAAATTTAGCCTAAGGTAGACGCTAGCACAGGACTCTAGCTATGATGTCGCGACCAATAAAAGGCGCGAGGATAGTGGCTATGACGACCAAATCCAATATGATTGGCAACTCGGCAGTTTTCAGCCGACGCGCAGTACTCAAAACAATTCCAGCACTTACCCTAAGCCCCACACTGCTTGCACAATCGATGTCACCGATTGCGGTGCGCAAATTACACAGTTTTGGCATGCGCGTCTCCAACATGGAGCGGTCGCTGCGATTCTATCAGGACATATTCGGTGCAGCGATTCAGTCGAGGCAGGGAGACACAGTCTGTCTGCGGATTGGTGATGGCCCCAGATTCTTCTCTTTGACACCAGTGCAAACTGGCGAGCAGCCCGGATTTAGCCACATAGGTCTCAGTGTGGAGAACTTCGATCTGGAGTCAGTGCGCGATCAGTTGGACACGTTTGGCATTTCCCGGCGCAGAGCAGCCAGGCCCTAATCAGGCCTCTCTCGATGTGGCAATGCAGTCCTGGACTACCACACGTGGACAGCGCGAGGGCGGATCGGCGTCTGGCACCGAGGAGCTGTTTTTCGCAGATATCGAGGGCTTGATATATCAACTCTCTGGATCAGATCACTGCGGCGGTGCCGGTGACGACGGTGCCGTATGTGAGCGAGTGGAAGAGGCAGCTACTTCTGGATTGTTTCGCTCCATTGATGTTAGTCACTTTACAAATTTCCTCGCTAATAAAGATCGGGCCAATGAATTCTACACGCGCATTTTCGGGCTGGGCTTTCAGGCCTACCAAGGCCCTGCATCACCCATAGTCGGTGTTGGCGACGGAATACAGTTCCTAATGTATGTAGGTGGAGATCAGGCGGGAGCACCGGTGCAGCCAGGGAGAGTGGATCATGTGTGCCTCAGTATCGATGATTTCGATGTGGATGGCGTCATAGCAAAACTGGAAGACTATGGTTTTACTGCCCGGCAGAGTGCGGATAATACACCGCCTATGGTGCACTGGATTAGCATGCGTATGCCTAATCGTGGCGGTATTGAAGGTGGCACGCCTGAGGTCTATTTCTCAGACCCCGATGGAATTCGGATTCAGGTGCAGGATGCTGTCTATTGCGGCGGCGGTGGGTACCTTGGTGATGATTGCAGCGCCCCAGCCTAGGCGCTGTTGCTTGGAATATTGCATACGTTTAATTTCGAGGGAGTAGTATGGAACATCGGTATATAGGAAAGAGTGGTTTGAGAGTCAGCCCAATCTGTATGGGAACGATGAGTTTCGGCAGTTGGAGTGATAAGAAAGAGTCCTTCAAAATTCTTGAAGAGTCTTATGAACGTGGAATTAACTTTTTCGATACAGCCGAGGTGTACCCGGTTCCCCCGTCGGCAGAAACTGTAGGTGTAACTGAGCAAATATTTGGCGAATGGGTTAAAACCAAGCCTAGAGATTCTCTGATCATAGCAACGAAGGTTGCGGGTGCGGCCGCGGGCTGGTTTGTTCCACCTATCCGCCACGGTCTGACGGCCATAGATAGGTTTCATATCGAAACTGCCGTAGAAGGTTCTCTGCGTAGAATGCATATCGATTATATCGATCTCTACCAGGTGCACTGGCCCGATCCTATCGTACCCATAGATGAGTCTATGGAGGCATTGGACAGACTAGTGCAGGCGGGCAAGGTTCGCTATGTAGGCACCTCCAACGAAAACGCCTATGGATTGACCAAGGCCAACACGATTGCAGAATACGAGGGATTCGCCCGTTTTCAGTCAATACAGAATAATTTTTCTCTTCTAAATCGTCGGTTTCTGGATGAGTTGGCTGAAGTATGTCGAAGAGAGCATGTGTCACTCCTGCCTTACTCTCCGATTGGGGGAGGTGTGCTAAGTGGTAAATATAATCAGCCAGAAGTACCTAAAAATTCTCGCTTTGGTGAGTATGGTGATGACGATCCGCGACAGCGAGCCATGGCGAGTCGTTTTGTGAACGAGGGGACTCTGGCGTCTACCGCAAAATATATGGAAATAGCCAAACAGGCGGGCATGTCGCCTGTTACGCTGGCCACAGCCTGGAGTATGAATTTCGATTTCGTTGCATCGACCATTATTGGAGCGCGTACTGCGGATCAGCTAAAGGATTCGCTGGCAGCACTCGATGTAAAATTAAGCGATGAGACAATGAAGCAGTGCGATGAAGTTCATAAGCAAATCCTTTATCCGATGGGCTAGTGCTACCGGTCTCTTAGCTGTAACGCTAGCGTCCGTGACACAGCTCAGCGCACAGACAGTGCATATCGCACATTGTATGGCTGGTTGCCCTGTAAATGATGGCGGTATTCAGCCCGACGATAGCGAGCTTATCGTGCGGCAGCTGTTTGTCGCCTCCATCAACAGTCGCACTGGCCTTTCAGATTGGCAGGCCTATAGAGTGCTTGCCGACAGCGTTGGTGTCGCCTCCCTCTTGCCGCGCGTCTGGTATGAAGATTCATTGGTATCTCTCAATGTTGCCTCTGCTGATGTCATCGATGACGGGCGGCAGTTCGTGCAAGCACTACCGATAGACGCGGAAGAGCGCAGCTATCAGTTGAATGAAATCAATATCTTATCCGAGGATCAGGGGCGGCTGGTGCCGATGAGCAGCTTTGCCGGCACTCCCTATTGGTCGGAGCTGAACTTTCTTAGCAATATGGCAGCTCTTCCTTTCGAGCTGCGAACAGGAAGTTGGTCTCGGCTCGATCAGGCGATCAATGCCTTAGCGCATAAGACCGGCGAAGTCTTCGTCGTCACCGGCCCTATCTATAATGATCGGGGGAAGGCTGGCGATGATGCGCTGATAAGCCCCTCGGCCTATTTCAAAGTCATAAGTGCCGGCTATGCGATGAGTGCTTTCATTTTTAGTAGTGATGTTCAGCAGCATGTGAATTTCTGTGATCAGCTAAGTACTATAGAAGTTGTGGAGGGGCGGTCGGGACTCGACTTGTTTCCGCAGCGAGGGAATGACTTTACTGATACTCTTCATGCACAATTGGGCTGCGTGCCCTGAACTCACGTTATTGAAGCGTGGAATACGGTAGCGTAACAGAATAAAAACGCGAATTAGAAACTAAAGAGAATAACCATCTATGCAATTCGTAATAGAGCAACAAGAAACGATTACCGTTCCCGTGCGGACAAGCCCCGATACGGAAGTCTCCGAGCAGAGCCCGCAGTTTCCAGTACATCGTATCTATTGTGTTGGCAGAAACTATGGCGAGCATGTAAAGGAGATGGGGGGAGATCCCAAGGAAGAGCCGCCAGTATTTTTTAGTAAGCCGGCAAGCGCCTGTGTCACATTCAATCAGGATGTAGCCTATCCGCAGGCCACCAAGGAATTGCACCATGAGGTGGAGCTGGTCGTTGCCCTAAAATCTGGTGGCAAAGATATTTCGCCGGGCTCTGCGATGGACTGCGTGTATGGCTACGGTGTTGGTATCGATTTCACCCGGCGCGATCTACAAGCGATCGCCAAGGACAAGGGCCGGCCCTGGGACGTTGCCAAGGGATTTGATCAGTCTGCGCCGATTTCGGCGATTCTGCCGGCGAGTGAGGTTTCACAGCTTAGCGATGCTGAGATTTCGCTTAAGGTTAACGGTGAAATGCGTCAGCAGGCACAGCTTAGCGATATGATTTGGTCGGTTCCTGAAATAATCTGCGAGCTATCAAAATTCTTCGAGCTAAAACCCGGAGATATTATCTATACCGGAACGCCTTCGGGTGTGACTGCTGTAATCAAGGGTGACCGTATCACTGCTTCGGTGGCGGGTATTGGATCTCTGGACTTCAAGATAGTATAGGCAGATCCGTTATCTATGAGTACTGATCAAGTTGTTCTACTCTTAATACTGTTCGTTCTGTTAGTGCTGCTGGTTTGGGGGCGCTGGCGTTACGATATTGTCGCTCTGGGAGCGCTGTTTACTGCTAGTATCTTCGGCTTGGTGCCGCAGACAGAATTGTTCGCCGGCTTTGGTAATCCTGCAACTATAACTGTCGTTATGGTGTTAATAGTGAGTTTCGGTCTGACTAAATCCGGGGCTGTAGAATTTATAGCCGATGCGATCGAGCCTATCTCGTCCACACCGTATCTGCATATTGCGGTATTAACATTTCTCGCTGCATTCCTCTCGATGTTTATGAACAACGTCGGTGCTCTCGCGCTGCTTATGCCTATCGCTATTAAATCGACTACCATGGCGGGACGGTCACCGGCTACGGTGCTGATGCCGCTTTCCTTCGGCTCTATTCTTGGCGGTCTCGTAACCTTGATTGGTACGCCTCCGAATATTCTGATCGCGAATTATCGTCAGCAGATGACGGGCGAGGCATTCACCATGTTTGATTTTGCGCCTGTAGGTGGGGGCATAGCGATCTGTGGGATATTTTTCATGCTTCTAATTGGTTGGAAGTTGGTGAGGGTGCGCAAACAGACTACTGGCTTGGATCTTTTCGACGTGGAGAAGTACCTCTTCGAACTCAAGGTGACAGAGGAATCCGTATTTGCGAATAAGAAGGCTGGCGAGCTGAGGGATGCCCTCGCCGAACAGAAGTTATCGGTTCTATCGATGGTGCATCGACGAGAGAAGCTTCCCATGGTCTATAGGCGCCAGATGATTTTGCCGAATGATCTTTTAATGTTGCAGGGATCTCATGACGATATAGCGCAATTTGCAAGTGCAAACGGGCTACTAATGGTGTCTGCGGAGAATGCGCAGAAGGAGGTCTTGCATTCGGAGGATTCGAAGGTTGCAGAAGTGGTAGTGACGCCTAACTCACCCATAGTGGGTAGAACGGTTAGCCAGATTAGGTTTAATAGGAAATATTCAGTCAATTTGCTGGCCGCATCGAGATCGGGGACTCCGCACAAGGAGAGGTTAAGAGACTTCAAGTTTGAGATTGGAGATGTTCTATTGTTGCATGGTGCGGAAGACGAAATCGAGGAGGTGATAATAAAGTTGAACTGTTATCCACTGGCGAGTCGAGTTCTGGGTCTGGGCAGGAGCAAGAAGGCAGTGCCTGCCATGGTCACATTTATTATCGCTATTGTCGCAGCGGCAAGTGGTCTGGTAACTATTCAGCTGGCCTTGGGCTTTGCAACGGTGGCCATGGTGTTGCTAAATATAGTGCCGGTCAGAGAGTTCTACGAAGGCGTCGATTGGGCTGTAGTCGTTTTGTTGGGTGCGATGATTCCGCTTGGGGCAGCATTGGAAACGACAGGGACAACGACACTGTTAGTTAACGGCATACTAGCCGTAGCCGGCGATATGTCTCCTGTGTTTCTGATCGCAATGATACTAATTATTACTATGTCGGTATCCGACGTTCTCAACAATGCCGCGACAGCGATCCTGATGGCGCCAATAGCATTCAATATAGCGTTGTCGCTCAATCTTAATCCGGACGCCTTCTTGATGGCCGTCGCCGTAGGTGCATCATGCGCATTCCTAACGCCGATTGGTCATCAGAACAATGCGCTCATAATGGGGCCTGGTGGCTATAAATTTGGTGACTACTGGCGCATGGGTTTGCCATTGGAGATCGTCATAGTCATCGTTGCTCTTCCACTTTTGCTTATAGTTTGGCCCCTCTAGATTCAAACTTTGCATGGCTTAAGTGTGATTGCTAGTAAGGTCAGAATGCTATAAGTTACAGGCTTTATCATCGTTTGGGCGGTTCCTATGCGTGTCAATTGGAAGACTTATAATTCCGGCAAATTTTTTGATGAGATCATCAGCACTCCAGGTTTTGCCCGTAAGCCAGCACGCCGCCTAGCGAGTTATCTTGCTTCTCTGACTCACGCTGAGTTGCTTGAGAAGAAGCGCGCCGCCGATCTGGCAATCAAGACGATGGGCATTTCCTTTACCATCTACAGCGATGCTGGAAATATCGATCGCGAGTGGCCCTATGACATCATTCCGCGCATCATTGCAGAGAAAGAATGGGATCAAACCAGTCTGGGTCTGCAGCAGCGTCTGCGCGCCCTAAACTGCTTCATCAACGATACCTATAACGATCAGAAGATTTTTAAGGACAAGGTAATTCCCAAAGAACTTGTTCTGGATTCCACCAATTTTAGAAAGCAGTGTATGGGGATCAACCCGCGCTTTGGTGTCTGGGCTCATATCTGCGGTACCGATCTGATCAAGGGTGATGATGGTCAGTTTTATGTCTTAGAGGATAATCTTCGAGTTCCTTCTGGTGTTTCCTATATGTTGGAAAATCGGCGAGTGACGAAGCGCGTTTTCCCGGAACTTTTCGAAAACCATAGCATACGTCCTATCACAGAATATCCGGCGCAGTTGTTCGACACGCTGGCGGCGATCTCCCCTAGGCAGTCAGACTACCCCGAGGTTGTCGTCCTCACCCCTGGAGTCTATAACTCCGCATACTTCGAACACTCCTTCCTAGCACAGCGTATGGGGGCCGAGTTGGTTGAGGGTGGAGATCTTGTAGTCGAGAAAGACAAGGTCTACATGCGCACTATAGATGGTCTGTCGCAGGTGGATGTCATCTATCGAAGAATCGATGATATGTTTCTCGACCCAAAAGTTTTCAATAAAGACTCCGCATTGGGTGTTCCAGGGCTGTTTCAATCTTGGGTTAAAGGCAATGTAGCCCTTGCCAACGCTCCAGGAGCGGGCGTGGCTGACGACAAAATTATCTACACCTACGTTCCCGCTATGATTAAATATTATCTTGGTGAGGAGCCGCTGCTGCCAAATGTACCGAGTTTTCTTTGTGTCGATAAAGTACAGCGGCAGCATGTGCTTCAGAACCTGGACAAATTAGTGATCAAGCCTGCAAATGAGTCAGGAGGCTATGGCATGCTCATTGGCCCTCAGGCTAGCAAGCGGGAATTAGCGGAGTTTGCCCGAAGAATTAAGGCCGACCCGAGAAATTACATGGCGCAGCCGCTCATCTCACTGTCCACCGTGCCCATACTAGGCGAGCACAGCGTGGAGCCAAGGCACGTGGACCTGCGTCCCTTCATACTGCAGGCTGACAAGACGCACGTAACTGCTGGCGGTCTCACTCGAGTAGCGATGGTGAAGGGATCTTTCGTGGTTAATTCATCACAGGGTGGCGGTAGTAAAGACACCTGGATAGTGGGAGATAAATAAACCTTATGCTTTCACGAGTTGCTGAACGAATATACTGGCAGGCGCGCTATTTGGAACGCGCGGAGAACACCGCGCGTCTTCTCAATGTTTTTTCTACCCTGCTTCTAGACCTGCCCCCAGGTACTAAGCTGGGGTGGAGGTCTCTTGTGGAGATCACCGGCAATGAGATCGCCTTCGATGCGAAGTACAAGCAGGCGAACGAACGCAATGTTATGCGCTTTCTGATGCTAGATGGGGGAAGCAGTTCGCTTCTAGCGACCTTAGCGAATACTCGAGAGAATGCCCGAACCACTAGAGAGATAATGCCGCTAGAGGCATTTGAGCAGATCAATGACCTCTATCATTATGCGAAAGACAACGCGGTCGCTTCTCTTTCCGGCGGTTCTAGGCACAAATTTCTCGAAGAAATTATCTCTAATTGTCATGAAATCTCCGGTTTGATGGCGGGCACTATGAGCAGGGGAGCGGCATACAGTTTTGTTCGTCTTGGTAGATCGCTGGAGCGAGCCGATATGGCAACTCGTATTATCGATGTTGGTTCCGGCAATTTGTTGCCTGATATAGGTACGGGGAAGAGGCAGGCGGAATCGAATGAGCCCTATGAGAACACGCTCTGGATGAACATTTTGCGCTCACTAACTGCTTATCAGATGTATCGCCAACACGTGAAGCACCGAGTTAACGGTGAAGATGTCGTAAGGTTTCTTCTTCAGGATGATGACTTTCCTCGTGCGGCGACCCATGCACTGACGACAATAACGAAGGTATTGAAGCACCTGCCTAAGAGTAGCGAAGCAGCCAAGCAGGTGGACAAGACACTTCTTATTATTCAGAAGGCCAACATCAACAAGTTACTAGACTCGGGATTGTTTAAATATCTTGATGGCTTACAAATTGAAATTGCAAAGATACATCAAAGTATCGCGGACACCTGGTTCCTTCCTCACAAATAGATGAAAAATTATAAATGTAAATGCGGGCAGGTGCTCTTCTTCGAGAATACCAAGTGCCTCAGTTGCGGGTTTAGTGTGGGCTTCGACCCCCATACCATGAAGATGCGCCGAGTTGCCGAGGCGAGCTTGAGCAACCCCCAGATCGCATCGAGAAAGTCTCCGCTGCATCGCTGCAAGAATAATATCGACTATGATGTGTGTAATTGGCTGGTCAGTGATCCTGCGGAGGAATACTGTCTCTCCTGCGAGCTAAACCACACGATTCCTAATTTGCTCGATGAGAATAGACGCGCGTGGTGGAAGAGTCTGGAGTATGCCAAGCGCCGACTGGTCTACTCGCTGCTGAGTCTTAACTTGCCTGTAGTAAGTAAACGCAAAGATCCCATGGGCCTGGCTTTCAAGTTTATGGAGGACAAGAGGACAAACCCGGAAGTCTTCGAATCCCATGTTAATACCGGTCACCTCGATGGCATGATTACCATTAATATCGCCGAAGCGGATCGGGTGAAGAGCGAAATCGCCAGGCAATATACCAGGGAATTGTATCGCACCCTGCTTGGCCATTTCCGCCACGAGAGCGGACACTATTACTTTCTTAAGTTGATCGATACCGACCAGAGGAAAGAGCAATTTAAGGCATTATTCGGCGACTATACGGTGGATTACTCTGCGGCTCTGAAGGCCTATTATGAGAATAACTTCGTCACACCCCATGACCCGACTATGATCAGCCATTATGCACAGTCTCATCCTTGGGAGGATTGGGCGGAAGTCTGGGCGCATTACCTGCACATGATAGATACTCTCGAGACGGCGAACCAGTATCGCGTAAGACAGAGCTCGGCACAGTTTGACGATATCGATAATACTCTGGCTAAGTGGGCAGATTTGACGCTGCTATTGAATTCGCTGAACCGCAGTATGGGGCTGGAAGATGCCTATCCGTTTGTACTCTCACAGCTATCGCTTAGGAAGCTCCGTTTCGTTCATGGCCTAATTTATCCCAGTTAGTTGCCCAGGTTAGGGGCGGCATACGCAGGAAGGCATCCTTGAGTAGTTGATCCCAGGATTTTTTTAGATCGCGAAGAAATTCGCTGTCTTCGTCGAAGCGATGATAATTCGTCGCGGTGAGAGAGCCTGTTTTGTAGATTAGCATTTCAATCGGTGGTCCCACGCTCAGGTTACTGCGCAGCGTTGAGTCCATGGAAACGAGTGCGCACATAGCGCAAGTATCCAGATCAAGCTCAGGTGTCAGAATACGGTCGAGTATAGGCTTGCCATATTTACTCTCGCCGATCTGCAGATAGGTCGTGTCCTTGGAAGTCGTGATGTGGTTTCCTTCCGGATAGACCAGAATAGTTTCATGCTTGGCAGTGCCGATCTGGCCGCCAATGATAAAGCTAGCCTCGAACTTCTTGCCTTCGACTGTGCGTTTTTCCTGTTGTTCCCTTGAGATATCACCGATGTAATCGGCCGCCTCTTCGAGGCTGCCAATATTGAGGAGATTTACGTCTGCATTTTTTCGGATATCGGACTTTATGGTAGCGATGGTGGCTTGAGATGTGGCCAGGTTACCGGCGCTGAGGATGACGAACTGACGCTCTCCATCGATGCCAAAGCGAAACATTTTACTGTAAGTGGACACCTGATCTATACCGGCGTTAGTGAGTGAATCGGAGCAAAAGATCATGCCTCCGTCCACGGATACTGCTACACAATAAGTCATTTTGTTTTAATTCTAGAAAATCAGGCGAACAATCATACTAACTATGCTGGTAGCTGGGTAGCGGTTTTTTAAGAATTTCGGAGGGAAAGTTCCACGAATATAACGGGTTTTATTTGAAGCGAACTGTAGCCACAGGGCCTCTAAAAATGGCCTCTACAGGGTCTTCTATCGACATAATATGCTTAGCGCATGGAGTCTAGCAGGCCATCCAGATCATCGTAGCCGAAGTCATCGCCGTAGTCGAATTCGTGTTCGATACGCTTGCTCTCCAAACGTTCTTCGATGCGCCTACGCAACTCGGTTAGCTGTGTCTTGGAGGAGGCTGCTTTTACCGCTTCGTCATCACCATCACCATCAGTAGCAGCAACGGCGTCGTCAATATCATCTGTATCATCGATCGGTAATATGGCAGCAGAATCAAAAAACTCTTTCGAGTCGTCGATTGAGTCATCCCATTGGGTTTCTTTCATGGTTATCACCACTGTGTCTACATAAACGGTG
The DNA here is from genome assembly GCA_943842505.1 of uncultured Pseudomonadales bacterium. Classification (GTDB taxonomy): domain Bacteria; phylum Pseudomonadota; class Gammaproteobacteria; order Pseudomonadales; family Pseudohongiellaceae; genus UBA9145. The sequence continues at coordinate 279,405 of CALTDI010000008.1, forward strand.
TTTAACTGAGAGCACTCGCTCCTAGGTAAACTTATCGTTTGTTCTGGCGCGAATCTTCAATAAAAATCATGAAAAAATCAAAGAATATTTTAAGAATTTTTAGGCGGCGGGAAGCTCCTGGCAGAGCGCTAGAGAATGAGTTAGAGAAAGGCTAATAAAAACAGCAAATTACTCGGATGAAGAGGGGGCTGACTAGGTGCCAGGGTGGAGCAGATCAATCGTTTTTTGGCGTAACTCTTTCTTGGCAATCTTGCCGGTCGCAATTCTTGGGAGTTGCTCGTATTGAAAGTAGAAGCGCTCGGGTATCTTAAAACCCGCGATGCGGGAGCTAAGAAAGCTGGTCAATTGTTCGTCGCTGAGGGTACTTCCTTCTTGCAGCATGATAGATGCACAGGGCATCTCGCCAAGTCTCTCGTCAGGGATGCCATAGACAGAAACTTCGTTGACTTCGGGGTGTTCACTGATGGCATATTCGACCTCTGCGCAGCCAATATTTTCGCCACCGCGAATCACTATGTCTTTCGCGCGATCCAGAATGATAAGGAAGCCGAGCTCGTCCAGCATGCCGATGTCGCCACTGTGGAACCAGCCGTCTTTAATGACTTCGGCGGTGGCCTCGGGGTTGTTCCAGTAGCCCTTCATGACGGTTGGGCCCTTAATGCAGATCTCTCCTACCTGGCCTTCCTCTAGCGTCTTTCCAGACTCGTCGACTATCTTCACACTGGTGACAGGTGGCGTCGGCCTTCCCGTGCTATTCGGTCGGCTAGCGTAAAATTTTCCAGAGATAATAGCGCCTATTGCATTGGTCTCGGTCAGGCCATAGCCCAACCCTGGAACCGCAGCATCAGGGAACTTCTGCATGATCATATTGAGGTGTTCGGGAGGGCGAGGTGCGCCACCACTCTGCACAGCACGCAGACTACTCAGGTCTGTCGCAGCGAATTTCGGAGACTGCATGATTTCCCAGGCCATGGTAGGTACGCCGTGGAATACTGAGATTCTCTCTTGTTCTATCAGTTGCAATGCTACGTCTGCATCCCACTTGTACATCATCACAAACTTGCGCAGGTAGATGAAACTCGCCAGAAACTGGGCATGACTTCCAGTCACATGAAATAGAGGTACATTCGCGAGTAAGGCTGGTGGATACTCCGGGTTTTCGTCTACTAGCTCAGGACGAAGAATCTCTGTTATTTCCTTAACAAACTTCCAGGTGTACAGAGCATTAATAATATTTCTATGAGTGGAGAGCACGCCTTTGGGCATGCCTGTTGAGCCAGATGTGTACATGATCGAGGCTTTGTCTTCGGGAAGCACCTGGATCTGCGCAAGTTCTTCCTTAGATAGTGGCTGCACTGCCCGCGCTAATTGATAAAACTCGCCGTAGGAGGAGTCCTCTTCGGGCTTGATCATCACGACCTGCACATCAAGGTCTTCGATGAACGGTTTGACCAGATTCAGGCGCGCAGGGTCTAGGAATATTAGCTTGCTGTCGCTGTCGGTGAGACCAAATTTCAGTTCCGGCCCCTTCCACCAGGAATTCATGGGGACTGCAATTGCGCCCATGGCTGTGATGGCCATATAGGCAATGCACCATTCGGGGGAGTTGCGCGCACAGACGGCGACCCTATCGCCTAATTCGATCGCGTATTTTTCTTTTAAGACTCTCGCCATGCGCAGGGCGAGATCTAGACTCTCCGAGAAACTAAACCGTTCTTCCTGATAGACGAGGAATGTCTGATCCGCAGCCTCCAGCCCTAGTTGGTAGAGTTCGTGAAGGTTTGCAGGAACGTTGGCGAATACATCTAGCTCTTGACCATCGATGCTGATGGTTTCTGTCGCCAATGGCGCCCCTGGGGCCTTATGTGCAGCTGCAATGGTTTTGAGCTTGGCCAAATCATCGCTTATTTGCTGCTCGGAAAGTTTGTTGGCTTCTAGAGTCACTCTTTGCTGATCTCCAAGGTGACTTTGCCCATGACTTTACGCTCGGTAAACACATTAAAGGCGTCTACAAAATCGCTCATGGCAAAAGATTCGGTGACGATCGGCTTGAGTTTGCCTTCGTCGTACATCTGTAGCAGTTCGGCGAAGTTATTCTCATACTCTTGGGGTTCTTCTTTTCTAAAGCGACCCAGGAATACGCCTACCATGGAGGCGCCTTTTAGCAGCGCGAGATTTGCCTTGTATTCGGGTATGCGTCCGCTGGCAAACCCAATAACCAGGAGTCTTCCATTCCAGTTTATACAGCGACAGCTCTGATCGAACAGGTCGCCACCAACCGGATCATAAATAACATCGGCGCCTCTGCCTTTCGTGAGGTCTTTAACACGTTCCTTTAATTCCCCGTCACCATAGTTGAGTAGTGCATCCGGATGCAGGCGATTGACGAACTCGAGTTTCTCCTCGGAGCTTGCGGCGGCTATCACCCGTGCGCCCATGACCTTGCCTAACTCAACGGCAGCCAGGCCGACACCGCCACTGGCGCCAAGTACGAGTAAGGTTTCATCTGGCTTTAGCTGTGCACGTTGCTTCAGTGCGTAGTAGGAGGTGGTGTAGATCATGGCGAAGCCAGCGGCGGTCTTGAAATCCATGCTATCTGGAATCTTGCGCAGTCCATCGGCTTTGACAGCGACTTGCTCGGCCAGGCCACCGATACCAGGTGTTGCCATGACCCTGTCGCCTACAGAGAATCCCTGCAACCCGGCTCCAACGGAGGTAATAATTCCGCCAACTTCCGAGCCAGGTGTGAAGGGCATGGGTGGTTGGAATTGGTATTTTCCTTGAATCTGCAAGCCATCTGGAAAATTCAGCGATGCTGAATAGACTTTTACAATAGCCTCGTTTTCGGAAGCGACGGGGTCGTCGATATCTTCCAATACTAGGTTTTCTGGTGGGCCATAAGACTTACAAACTATCGCTTTCATCGGTTTACCTCGTTCACAACGAAGGCGGATTCAATCATGAATAGGGCTCTACTTCAATTAATCCAGGAATTCTGAGTTTGTTCGCTTCAGTAGTCGCGATTGTATTGTTGTGGCCACTGCAAACGCGTATATTTACACAGTGACTTTTCTGCAATGCATCCCACAATGAACGAACTACAAAGGCAGGCCTATTTGCAGGCCATGGATATTCAGCCGTATTTTCCGCGGAAGGTGCTGCCGGGTGCCAAATCCTCGCCACATTATGATATTCCCATAGCTCAAGCGGTCGTTGCAAAGCCGGAAAAAACTGCAAATATAGAGCAGGCCAAGCAGAGTATCCGCGGCGCTGGTCTGGCGGCTATAGATGAATTGCGCTCGACCTCGGAGTCTGCTCGAAAAGCAACGGTGACACCGATCCGGCAACAGAATAGAGAAGTAGCCGAGGGACCTGATTCTCCGGCGGTCGAAGAGCAAGAAAGCACGCGGCGGTTTACACTTCGTTATTACCGTATAAACGACAGACTCGTGGTGCTCGATGAAGTGCCTTCGCAGGGGTCTGAACAACTTAGCCGGGAGTCGCACAAATTGATGCAGGCGATACTGAAGTCCTTGGGTTGCTCTAGTGCCGAATTTTCAATGCAAGTTGAGGAGTTTAGCTGGCCAGTACAGAGTGGATATTCCGTGAAAAATTCTCCGGAAGTAGAAGCGGCGAAGGCAATATCGGGGTTTCTACAGATGCGGCAAGAGACCGATGGATTTACGAATCTGCTGATCTTTGCCGGGCAGGTTGAGGACTTATTTCTGCAGAACGCGCCGGACAAAACCGCACGGGATTTTGAGAGTAGCAAAGGCTATCATATTAGCGTAACCCACAGCCTAGCCTCGATGCTGGCAGTTCCCACTTTAAAGAGAGATGTATGGCAACATTTACAGCCACTTCGAAAGCGAATCGACGGTTCGAGCTAGAGCCTTGTATTTACTTCATGGGTCAGCTGTAAGCCAATAGCAATAGTTTATGCTTCCTGAAAATAACCCTCAGACTGATTTTTTTGCCCGAACCATGCGTACAAGTGATGTTGACTTAGTTGCGCAGAATGAGGCGGCTGCTTATGTTCACCCATGGACCAAGCGTATCTTCGTCGATTGTCTTCGGGCTGGGTATCAAAGCTGGGTGTTAGCCAATAAACAGCAAATAGTCGCTCACGGCGTCATGTCGGTTGCCATTGGTGAATGTCACCTGCTAACACTCTGTGTGCGGCCAGAGTATCAGCGCCTTGGTTATGGTAGAAAGCTTTTCCAGTTGTTGTTGGATCGTGCCGTTAAGCTCGATGCACAAACTTGCTTTCTCGAAGTGCGCCGCTCGAATGAGGGCGCAATTAAACTATACCGTTCTATGGGTTTTATGCAGATAGGGGAGCGAAAGAACTACTACCCGGGAAAGGGTGATAGAGAAGATGCCCTGATAATGTCACGCGAGTTGCCGCTTCCCTGAGAACAACCCGATAATGGACTTAGCCGTACTATTGAGAGCCACTAATTCTTTGTAGTAATTTCTTGAGCAGTGTAAAAACTGCGACGAGGCATGCCGCTACAAGCATTATGCCAAGCAATAGCAAGACGCTGCCTAGCAGCATATTAAGAATATCTTCCAGGCTTAATTCTTGCCAAGACGCGACTACCCATACGCAGGCCAGACCACAGGCGATACCAACTAATACCGCTGCGGTTTTCTTGCGTATCTTCAGCAGTGAAAAAATCAAAACTTTGGCCTGTTGTTGTCGTCGTTATAGCTAGCACTACAGCTTGGGTAATCGCTGCAACCCCAGAATACACCATTCTTGCCGCGGCGCTTTACTAGCAATTGGCTGCATTTTTGACACTGATAGGCGGCCTCAGGCACGCCATCTTGATCCGGCAGTGTTACCTTGCAGCCCTTAGAGTACCCACTACAAAACCAATAGTCCCCTTTTGCTTTATCGGCTTTGATTAAACGACGTGTGCACAGCGGGCAGCGGTAGTGCTCATCGATGTCTTCGGAAGGTACGCCGTCTACGTCATTGAACGATGTGCGGCAGTCTGGAAAGCCGGTGCAGCCCCAGAATGGCCCCATCTTTCCCTGAATCCTGCGCAGGGACTTTTTGCATCGAGGACAATAGTGCAGCCGTTCGCTTTTGTTGTTGTTTTCGATTTCAGCCATGGCCGGTTCGTCAGAGCAGTAGCGGGCATTGATCTGCTCAATAAGCTAAGGTGCCTCGTTTATGGTAGCAGAAGCAAGGGGTCAGTGCAGCGGCTACCAGCCTGAGAGAGAGGCTCTTATTTCGACAGGGCTTCTTTTATCGCGGCTACTAGCGTGGCGTTTTCAGTATCGCTGCCAATAGAAATTCGTAGTTTGTCGCGCAGTCGATCCTGATCGAAATAGCGAACCAGAATGTTTTTTTGTTTCAGGTGGCGATAGAGATTCTGTGCGCCGATAGCCTGCGGCACCTGGCACAGGATGAAATTACTCTGGCTCTCGGCGGCACTTAATCCTAGTTCATTCAGATCCTCACGAAGACGATTGCGGCTCTCTCGAATTCGATTGCAGTTTTCTTGCGCGTATTCAAAGGATTCAATAGCCGCAGTCGCCAGCTTCTGCGAAATATGGTCTGTATTGTAACTATCACGTGTCTTATACATCATCGGTGCGATTAGTGAGCTTGCGCCAATGCCATAGCCAAAACGGAGGCCCGCCAGAGAATAGGCCTTGCTTAACGTTCTGAGTATCAAAATATTCTCGTGCTCGTGAATCAATGAAATCGAATCGTAATTAAGCTCTGGGTCAACGAAATCGACATAGGCCTCATCGATAAGCAGCAGTCCCGAGAAGCTTTCCGCTATCTTCGCAAGATAGGCCGCTGGCAGCAGCATGCCAGTGGGGGCGTTTGGGTTCACAATAATTACTAGCTTGGCCGCTGATTTTTGCAGCTGCTCGATAAAATCTTCAGGCATGCTCCAGTCGTCGTTGAGAGGGATCTCTTCGAATCGACATCCCTGTATCTGGGCGAGAACCGGATACAGTGAATAGCTGGGTTTGCACACCGCAATCGTGTCTTGTTGCTCGATATAAGTTGTTAGCACTAGCCGCAATAATTCATCGCCGCCATTAGTGGCAATAATCTGCTCCATTGAAATATTGTGAAGCCGGCTGGCCGCTTCGCGAAACGAGTCCGCCATCGGTGTTGGATAGCGCCTCAGAGCTGCTACGTCGATTTCCTTAAGCGCGGCAGCGACTTCAGGACTTGGAGGATAGGGATTCTCATTCGTGTTGAGCTTGATAGTATCAGCTGTGCCAGTTTGTTCACCTGGTGCATAGCCCTGCATCTTCTCAATATTTTGACGTTCGAAAGACATACTTGCGGTTCTTAAGTGGTTGAATGGCTCTAGAGAATTAGATGAGCGGAATGATTCGATTCATCTGCAAACGGCAGGGTGCAAAGATTAATGCTTTACCGCGTTCGAGTCTAGCGTATCTAGTCCTGCGCAGTAATTCTACTAGTCGGGCAAATAGGTCTGTAATCGGTTCTTCCAGCCGGCGATCCAGCGCTGTTCTCGGCGCTCGACAGGCGCGTTGGCTACTCGCCGCTCCAGTACACGGGTGGCCGCGATGACAAAGTTATCGAGATTTGCCTCTACAGACTGCAGCTCCACCAATACCTGGAACAGGCCCCAGCCTTCTCCCTGATAACGCTCGCTCGCAGCTAGGCCGGTTCCCTTAAAATGTACGTAGTCGATGAGAGCATAGAGCCCATAGGGAGTCTCTGCGTTTGCGATGTCATAGAAGCTAGCCTGCAGCGCGGCTCTGCGTGAGGGATCCAGCTGGGCAAACAGCTCTCCAGTAGAGTTATGCAGGCGCTCTACGATGAACATGACTTGCAGTTCTGTGGTCGCGGCGAGGAACCGGCGTAGCTGGCGCATGTTTTCGCTATCGCTTTCGGCCAGAAACTGCTCTCTATTATGCCAGGGTGAATCGGGGGTGGGCAGTGACCCTAGCCAGGAGGCAGCTCATAGCCGTTTTGTTTGTAGTAGTTCAAAAGGTCGGGAAACGTTTCTTCGAAGCGCTCTTGTTGTTCGGCTGCGTACCAGATGAAATGGCCAATACCCAGTGACGGAAAGTCTTCACCTTCATTCCAACTTGTAAGACAGGAAAAATTTCTATTGCACTCATTAGCAAAAATTCGATCACCCAGCCAGCTCATCTGCTGCTGATCGAATTCCGGCAATTGGCCCCAAGCCGCCGGAACTACTGGGGTCTGCAGAAACAATAAGAGTAAAAATCTATTGAAACTGATTGAAATAGCTGGCATTTAGAGTCGTTGTTGCCACGTTGACGATGGAAATAGCATGATAAGCCATATTATCGGCCAAAACCCCAGAATACGCGGGAGTAGACAAGGTTTTTGTTAAATCGAGGTGCAGAGGCTCGGGGCTTGATCAAGAAAGCTAGCCTCGCCCAGCAAGGCCCAGAACAGTCAAAATTATTTCGGAATAGATGCCGAAGCTAAAAGAGAAGCAATGACCGAGACACCTAGTTCAGATATAGAGATAGAAGCCCAACCGCCGCAGGTTGTGGATCAGCAGGACGAATTTGTCGCCAATTTGTCAAAGATCTACCAACGTCTCAAGTACAGCAAGAAATTAAAGACCGCCATGAAGGAGGTCGAAAAAGACCTGCTCGGCTTGCTGGATGTCAAACTGTTCACGATCTATCAGAGCGTGGATAACGGCAAGGAAATTCTAGCCAGCTTCAAAGGTGGCGATCCTGACGATGATGATTCGATAGAGATCAGGGTTCCGTTCAGCCCGACCTCCTTGGCCGGTTACGTGGCGTTAAGCCAAAGAGCCCTGGTTATTAAAAATGTCTTGAACAGCGATGAGCTGATCGACATCCACCCGCGCTTACAATTTGATAAACGTTTCAGCGAAGCCAAGGGCTGGAACGTGAAATCTATGATCATCGTTCCCATCAAGGATGAAATCCTGCTGGGAGTTATGCAGCTGATCAATTTTGAGGGTGACCGAGAATTCACCAAGACGGATCTGAAACACGCGATGATGGTTAGCCAGATGTTGGCTAAACAATTCCGTTCCTCTTTACAAAGCACACAGGGCCCCTTCGACTACCTGGTTCAGAAGAGCAAGATATCTGGGGTCGAGCTAGCCGAATTGCAGAACAATGTCTCGCTATACGGCGGCTCTGTTACGCGTAGCCTGATGGAAGAATTCAATATAGAGGCAGACGATGTAGGTAAGTCACTAGAGCATTACTACCGCGTTCCCTATATGAAATACGACTCGGATCACGAGCTACCCGTCGACCTCCTAGAAAATACTGGTGTGAGCTATTTGCGCAGCAATCTGTGGTTGCCAGTTGCGGGCGATAAGGAAGAGGCTGTTATTCTTATTGATGATCCCTCCGACTATCAGCGCATCATGGAAATCCAGGTAGTTGTTAACGCCAGAAACTATGTGTTTCGCGTAGGTCTTCCCGAACATATACAGCAGTTCTTGCGCGGTGATGCAGACGCCGATATGGAAGCCGGCTTCGATGACGTATTCGATGCGCTCGGTGGCGAAGATGGTCATTGAGATTGACGGGGGTGATGACGACGACGAAGATGAAGGCCTGGCGGCTACCTCGGGCATCATCCAGCTGGTGAATCGAATCATTACCGAATCAGAAAGGCTGGGCGCTTCGGATATTCATATCGAACCGGGGAAGGATGATGCGCCCGGCGGTGTGCGGATTCGCGTCGACGGCATCTGCAGAGAGTTGTTAAAGGTACCGAGAGGAACACTGTGCGCTGCATTGATAGCGCGTATCAAGGTTATTTCCAGGTTGAATATTGCCGAGCGGCGTCTGCCCCAAGACGGCAAGTGTAAGTTGAAGGTTAGAGGGCAAAGAAGCTAGAGCTGCGTGTGGCCACTGTGCCGACGGTGCAGGGCGAGAGTGCTGTGCTGCGTATTCTTGCGGCGGGTAGTGCGATGCCGTTGGACAAGCTGAACCTGAGTGCCAAGAACCATGCGAAGATCATCGACCTTTCCGCTCATCCGCACGGATTGTTTCTGGTAGTGGGGCCAACCGGTTCTGGTAAGACGACTACCCTGCACGCCGTTTTGGGGCATATTAACAAGCCGGATAGAAAGATCTGGACGGCGGAAGATCCTGTGGAGATTACCCAGCCTGGGCTGCAGCAGGTTCAGATGCTGCCGAAGATCGACTTCACCTTCGCTACAGCTATGCGCGCCTTCTTACGTGCCGACCCTGACGTTATTCTGATTGGTGAGATGCGTGACCATGAGACAGCCAGTATCGGTGTTGAGGCCTCGCTCACCGGTCACCTGGTGCTATCGACCCTGCACACCAACTCAGCGCCGGAGACGATTACCCATCTTCTCGATCTTGGCCTCGATCCCGTTAACTTCTCCGATGCCTTACTGGGTGTGCTAGCCCAGCGTTTGATGAGAACGCTATGTGGCAAGTGTAAGCAGCCCTATAAGCCTGATGAAAAAGAATTGAACCATCTCATCGATGCTTACGGCCGTGAGGAATTCAAGGAGCTTGAGATGGATATGGACAGTATCGAGTTGCAGGGGCCGGTTGGCTGTGATGACTGCGGTGGAACTGGCTATAAAGGGCGAACCGGTATTCACGAATTGCTGTTGGGAACGAATGAACTGCAGGCAATGATCTATCAGAAGGCTGAGCTTGACACGATTCGCGCGCAGGCACTTAAGGATGGCATGCAGACCATGAAGCAGGATGGCATCGCTAAAATATTTCAGGGCCTCACTGACTATCAGCAACTACTGCGTGTTGTTGCGGAATAAAATCGTTTAATAAGCTTGCCAGATAAGCCGGTGGAAAGAATCCCTCCCGCCGGCACCATTTTCAGGTTCCAAGAATCCTTCTTTAACGAGAAAGCTCTTATTCCGTATTTTCCCGCCGAAATTCCGGGTTTTTGCAGCTTTTGTCCCCTCCCTAAAGTCCTGAGCGTGGATATTACAGAGAAAGTGACGGTTGGCGCACAACTAGGGTTTGAACCAGTTCATATTATGGGCCATTGACCACCCCTAAGCCCATCGCTTGTTCTATAGTCTTTTTCAAGTTCACTAAAAGTGATTAGCTTGAGAGGTTTTAGTATGGAACGACAAAGACAGTTTATTCAGCCGCTTGTTTATTGTTCAGTAGTTTTCATTACCTTGGGGATAGCTATAGCGAATGAAATTCTGGCCCGCTTTGGGCTGGAGAATAATTACCTCTTCGCTTTTTCTATTGCGTTTGTGGTAGCGGGCATGTTGCTGAGCAAGAACGTCATCTTTTTAGTCATCGTGATACTCGGCGTTTTTGCCATTAATCTGCCCGATGCAACGCTGCTGCAGTACCACCTTAGACCGCGATGTGCTTACTGGCGCTGGTGTGTGCGACGCTCCTGGTACCGTCCGTGTATCAGCTTATAGTGCGCTAACGCAGCCGCCTAGTTGGCAAGCACATCGGCTACTATGTCGAATTTGGATATTAGCCATTGGTTGTTAGTAAGTAGCATTTCGAGCTGAAGGCTTGCGGGTGTATTGCGAAAGCTGAGCTCGACTTCATAATTCGCCGAGGTAGGTCTAGTTCCTATTGCCATTAGGGGAATGTCCAAGTTGCCGCTGATACTTACCAGAGAATCTAATGGCCCCAGTCTTTGTGTCGCGTTATTCAGATAGCGCAGCAGGCTTCTCTGTGAAATCTGCGCCAGATAGTCGGGGTGCAAATTGTCGATCAGGGCGGCGGGATAGTCAGCTGTAAAACTTTCCTCAGATACCGTTATAGCCAATTCTTGAGCCGCCGATTCGAGTCGATTCGTGCGCAGGATTGTCCATACCATTATTGAGATAACTGCGATTAGAGCTAGGCAGACGACAACGGTAAGCTTCGGTCGGATATTGATCATGGTGATTGGGTAAAACCTGAATATTTAGCTGCAAGAACGAACGGTACTATAGACTGAAAAACTTCAATAAAAACAGTGATAAAGGAACTCTTACATTTGCGAAATTGCGTTTGCCGCGCTAATTTATGCACAAAAATGAAGCTCCTGTCATAAAACACTAAAAATAAGCAGGTTTTATTTTAGATTGTAAATTCCAAAACTCGCAAGTGACTGAATAATATAGGTTTAAGCTCATTGGCTAAAATTTGATCAATTTGTGCCATGCGAGCGTAATTCCGAGGCTTGAAGCTATTCTTGGCGATTTATGCACTGAGTTATCCACAGAATCTGTGGAAAAAATAATTACCATCTGTAAGTCGAATTTTTCAAGTTCCTCAATGGCTTAAGCAAGCTTGCTTGAGAGCGCTTCAGCAGTGTGCGCTAAGTGGCTAGTTTAAAATTGCGCCCAATCCAGCTGACAGGCCGCGATTGAGATTCAGATTAAACCGACCAATGGAATGTGCTATGTTTGCACCCACTACTAGCTGTATAGCATTAGACTATGATTGAGTTAACCGCTGACATTCCATTTCTATGGCGCTTGAGCGCCGAGAGTAGCGAAGGCTATTGCTCTGTTGCCATGGTAGTTCCTTGCCCCCCGGAAACTGAAGTTAAAGACCTTACTATTGAGACCAGTGTCCTCAGCCTGTCATCCGATAGCAGTCGCTCAGAGAAAGAAGAGACTCTCGAATGGAATCAAGAAGACATCAGTCTGTTCTTGAAGTTGGTCAATCAGAGACAACTGGCAAATAACCAGTTGATATCCGACACGGTCCGGATCGATCTAACCGACCCTGCCATCATCGAGATTATTCATATTGTCGCGGCAGCCGGGTTCGGCGTTGCCTTCACTTCCTATGGCTTATTGAAAGAGTCCAATAGTTTGTACCCTGCGTTCACAGCTGCGAAGTTGGTGCGCTTGCTTCACTGAATACGATCGTCGGATTCAAACCCTGCATCGTGGTCGACATTGAAGACGATGACGTGGTCTGTGTTTTGTTGGAAGACATCGATGTCTGTGCCACCGATGAGTACGATAGACTTGCCAGGCACGATTTGCTGCTAGCGAAACGCGGCGACGTCTTGCATCCGGAATTTGCGGAGAGCAAAGCCAAGCCGGAAAGCGCAGTACTGCACTCATCTGTTTTTAGATGACTTTGCCTGGTGACTTTCTCACCAGGCATCTACTACTTCGCGCGCTGATTGAAGCGTCTGCCGACCAGAGCTGCTGCTATATTGACCTTTTGAATGTCGATGGCACCGCCAGCAATACCCCATCCCCAGGCATCTCTCAACTTCTGCTCCAGGGGATACTCCTTCGAATAGCCATAGCCGCCCATGAGTTGCATGGCTTTGCCTGTCACCTCGCGCGCAGCTTCATTGGCGAAACATTTGGCGACCGAGCTTTCGGCGATAGAGGGCAGGCCTTTCTCGGCGTTGACTACGGCTCGATACAGCAGAAGTCGTGCCGCTTCTAGCCGCATTTTCATCTCGGCAATCTGTAATTGCACAGCCTGGAAATCAATCAGTGACTTCCCGAATTGCCGGCGCTCCTGAGAGTATTGCAGAACGTAGTCGAATGCCGACTGCGCAACGGCGAGAGACATGGTTGTGTTGCCGCAACGTTCCAGGTCGAATGCGTCCATGAGTTTGCCGAAGCCTCCCGCAGCGACGAGCACGTTTTCCTTGGGAACTTCCACGTCGTCGAAATACATATCGGCGCTAGCCACTCCGCGGAACCCCATGTGGTGGTCGCGCTTGCCAAAGCTGAACCCTTCGCTGCCTTTCTCTATGACTACCGCCCCGATGCCTTTCGCTCCGGGGATATCGTCCATGCGGCAGTAGACAACATAGGCCTCGGAATGACCGGCGCCAGAACACCAGCGCTTATTCCCATTAACAACCAGGCGGTCAGACTTCGACCCTGGCCTGGGTTGTCAGGTCGGTAAGCGCTGACCCGGCGTCGGGCTCGGACATGGAGACCGCGACTACAATCTCGCCGGAGCACACTCTTGGCAGTATTTTCTCGCGTAGCCGGTCGCTGCCAAAATGTGCGATCGCAAGGCTAGGGCCAAAGCAGGATTCGAAGATGGGAAAGGCCACCGCAATGGAGACCTTGGCGATCTCCTCGAGGACTATCACGGCGTCGAGGTGGGACATTCCTGCGCCACCGTATTTCTCGTCGAGATTAACGCCAAGATAGCCCAGTTCGGCGTAGCGCTTGCGTAATTCGATGCCTGGGGGTTCGTCAGACTCTTCTATCTGTCTGGCGATATCGGGCAGTTCTTTCTGGGCAAACTTCTGCACCGACTGCTTGAGCGCTACTTGCTGGTCGGATAGGGTGAAATCCATATCGGCGATTCCTGTGCTGAGTTACTCGGTCGTGTTTCTCTATAGTGTAGAGTAACCGGCAGCTCAGCTGTAGGCCAGTGCTAGCGATCGGTTTCCCTAGTCTTGCTCCCTGCTGCTATAATCGCGCCCGATTTGAATGGGCAGACGATCTACTACTTCTGCACTCTGGCATCGAGAGCTTGTACTGCACTCTCTAAGATCACAACACGGCATATCAGCATGGGTATTGAAGCACTGAACGACGAAATAGGGCGCCGCCGCGTTATGGCTATTATTTCGCATCCCGATGCTGGTAAGACCACCATCACGGAAAAACTGCTGCTATTCGGCAACCTGATTCAGGTGGCAGGCTCGGTAAAGAGTAAGAAATCCGATCGTCACGCGACATCGGACTGGATGGCGATGGAGCAGCAGCGTGGTATCTCGGTGACCTCATCGGTGATGCAGTTCCCGTATAAGGGGCGCATGGTGAATCTGCTGGATACACCCGGTCATGAAGATTTCTCCGAAGACACTTACCGCGTTCTGACCGCTGTAGACTCCGCCCTCATGGTTGTCGATGGAGCAAAAGGTGTAGAAGAGAGAACGATCAAGTTGATGGATGTCTGCAGGCTACGCGACACCCCGATCTTCACTTTCGTCAATAAGCTAGACAGAGATATTCGTGACCCTATTGAGATTCTCGATGAAATCGAGACGGTGCTCAACATAAAGTGTGCGCCGATAAACTGGCCGCTAGGTATGGGTAAGGAATTTAAGGGCGTCTATAACCTGTATGAAGACAAGATTCACGTCTATCAACAAGGCCAGGGAAATAAAATTCCCGACGAGGTTGTCATCGATGGTCTGGACAGCCCTGAGACGAAAGAGCTTCTCGGAAGCTATGCGCAAGATTTTAAAGACGAGATAGAGCTGGTGCGCGGTGCCAGTCATGATTTCGATAGAGAGGCGTATTTAAAGGGTGACTTGACTCCTGTTTATTTTGGTACGGCTCTGGGAAATTTTAGTGTAAAAGAGATGCTCGAGGATTTTGTAGACTGGGCGCCCCAGCCTCAGGACAGAGAGACCGAGACGCGCGTCGTAAGTGCGAAGGAGAAGGATTTTAGCGGCTTCGTCTTCAAGATTCAGGCGAATATGGATCCGAAGCATCGTGACAGAATCGCGTTCATGAGAATCTGTTCCGGAGAGTATACTAAGGGTATGAAGATGCGGCACACGCGCATTGGCAAGGATGTGAAAGTAGCGGACGCGGTTACTTTTCTGGCCGGCGACAGAGAGCAGGCAGAGTCTGCTGTGTCGGGCGATATTATAGGCCTGCATAATCACGGCACGATCCAGATTGGAGATACCTTCACAACTGGCGAGGAACTGAAGTTTCGCGGTATCCCCCATTTCGCTCCAGAACTGTTTAGGCGGATACGACTACAAGATCCGCTTAAGATGAAGCAGTTGCAGAAGGGGCTCACCCAACTTTCCGAAGAGGGCTCAACACAGGTGTTCTTGCCGCTGCGCAACAACGATCTGATAGTCGGCGCCGTAGGTGTCCTCCAATTTGAAGTGGTGGCCTTTAGATTAAAAGATGAATACAAGGTCGACTGTATCTACGAGCCAGTTACGGTCCATGTTGCCAGATGGGTAGGCTCCCAGAACAAGGCCAAGCTGGAAGAATTCAAGAAGAAGGCGCATGAGAATCTGTCTATAGATGGCGGGGGATATCTGACCTATCTTGCGCCCACCAGAGTGAACCTCAGTCTAATGGAAGAACGTTGGCCGGATATAGAATTCCGTGCAACTCGTGAACACTGACCGATAGCTGAATAAGAGAACTTAAGAAAGCTTTAATAATGTCCAACTGTCATATGCAATTTCAGATAGATGCCACAGACGGCAAGGCCAGAACTGGCGCCATGCTGTTTCCGCGGGGCGAAGTTGCTACGCCTGCCTTCATGCCTGTCGGTACCTATGGCAGTGTGAAGGGGCTGAGTCCGCAGCAGGTTCGCGATACCGGGGCCGATATTATCCTCGGCAATACCTTTCATCTGATGCTGCGACCGGGCACCGAAGTCATCATGAATCACGGTGATCTGCACGACTTTACTGGCTGGAGCCGGCCAATCTTAACCGACTCAGGTGGCTTTCAGGTATTTAGTCTGGGTGAGATGCGCAAGATTTCAGAGCAGGGGGTAAAGTTTAAGTCGCCGGTCGACGGCGTAGAGATTTTCCTGGGGCCCGAAAATGCCATAGAGATTCAGCATCAACTAGGTTCGGACATCATTATGGTGTTTGATGAGTGTACCCCCTACCCAGCCACGGAAACGGAAGCACGAGACTCCATGCAGCTGTCGATGCGCTGGGCCGCGCGCTGTGTAGCGGCCCACGGTGACAATAAATCTGCCCTGTTTGGCATCGTTCAGGGTGGCATGTTCGAGAAACTCCGTGAGGAGTCACTCGCGGGCCTTATGGAGCTTGGTTTCGATGGCTACGCACTGGGTGGGCTTTCCGTCGGAGAGCCCAAGGAAGAGATGCGCAAAATCGTTGAGTTCTGTGGACAAAGACTGCCCGCAGAAAAGCCGCGTTACCTGATGGGGGTAGGGACACCTGCCGATATCGTCCATGCCGTCAGTGAGGGGATCGATATGTTCGACTGTGTCATGCCCACACGAAACGCACGTAATGCCCATATTTTTACCTCTCAGGGATTGCTCAGACTACGCAATAGTCGATACCGTAACGACACCGCCGCTCTGGACGCTAATTGCAGCTGCTACACCTGCCAGAATTTCAGCCGAGCCTACCTGCATCATCTCGACAAATGCCGCGAGATGCTTGGAGCGCAGCTCAATACGATTCACAATTTGCACTACTATCAGACCCTGATGACCGGTTTGCGTGGGGCAATAGAACAGGGTGGATTGAGCGCCTTTGTCAGCCAGTTTGAAGAAGATCAGCAAAAATTGACCTGATTATTCGTTCTAGGCACTTGAAAATAAAGCAATAATCCCAAGTTACTGAGAAGGTGGATCGTAAAGCAGGTCGATCCCGGGTCTGCAGCCAATAGCCAGACGCTGCAGAAAACGGCCCGCAAGAGTGAGTGGCCATGAGCGTCGATATAACATCGATATAAAGTTGGCTAACTAAAATTAGCATTATAAGTAGTGCATTGAAGCGGGGTACAATCCTCGTCTACATTTGCCTGAACGGTTTTACTATTTCCCTGAGAGAGTCATTCATGAATTTTATCTTCCCTACAGCCTATGCCCAGGAAGCGGCGGGGCAACCGTCTATGACGTACAACCTAATTCTATTCGGCGGTATGTTCGTCCTCTTCTATCTGATTCTGTGGCGCCCGCAATCGAAGCGTGCCAAGGAACATAAAGAGCTTATTTCCAGTGTCTCCAAGGGTGATGAAGTGATGACCTCGGGCGGGCTTATGGGCAAGGTTACTAAGGTGAACGATGACTATATTGCCGTGGAAGTTGCGCCGAATGTAGAGCTCAAGTTGCAGAGATCTTCAGTCGCAGCGGTCCTGCCAAAAGGAACAATCAATCAGATCTAGTCACGCCGGACTTTGGAAACAACCGTTTACAAACCGACGAACAAGATCTAGCTGGTAACTCAATATGTTGAATAAATACCCGGCCTGGAAAAATATTCTCATTCTCTTAGTGGTTATCTGGGGTTTCATGTATTCCCTGCCTAACCTCTATCCAGATGACCCTGCCTTACAGATATCCCATGAGCTTACAGAGTTAAGTCAGGGAGACTTACCCACCATCATGTCGGCTCTGGAAGCGGCCGAGGTTCAGTTCTTCGGTGAGGAAGTGGATAGCCAGAGTATTCTTATTCGCTTGAATAACCTGGACGACCAATTGCGTGCAAAGACGGCGATCGAAGAGGCTCTGGGTGATAGTTATATCGTAGCCCTCAATCTCGCGCCTACTACGCCGGGTTGGCTGCAGGCCATTGGCGCGGGCAAGATGAACCTGGGCCTGGACTTACAGGGCGGTGTGCATTTCCTAATGGAAGTTGACATGGACGCTGCGCTAACGCGGCGCATGGAAGACAATCTGAGTAATGTCAGAACCATCTTAAGAGAGCAGAGGATTCGAAGTCGTGGTCTGAATTTGATCTCGAATTCCCATATAGAAGTTCGCTTCGCGGACACGGATGATCGCAGTCAGGCTAGGTCAGAACTCGTCGATGTTTTTCCCGAACTGCAGTTTCAGAATCGGGAGGCGCAAGGGGTGTTTATCCTGGATATGCGTATGACGCCTGCTACGGCGCTGCAGATTCAGAACGACACCTTGCAGGCAAACAGAACCACCTTACTGAATCGTGTGGATACGTTAGGCGTTTCGGAACCCACAGTGCAGCAGCAGGGGTCTGACAGAATCGTCGTAGAACTGCCGGGGATGCAGGATCCAGCTCAGGCGATTAGAATTTTGCAGCGCATCGCTACACTGGAATTTCACCTCGAAGCAGAATTGGGCGCCTCTAGTCTCAGTTATGAGACTTATGAATACGAGGGTATTCCAGTCAATGTAGATAACGACGTAATCTTGCAGGGTGACCGTGTTAGCAACGCCGTGTATTCACTCGATCAGAACAGCCAGCCTCAGGTTCTGTTGAGTCTCGATGCGCAGGGTGGCAATCAAATGAACCGCGCGACTCGCGACAACGTGAATCGACGCATGGATGTGCTGCTAATCGAGACCAAGTCTCGCACCATTACAACTGTCAACGAGGACGGCGAGGAAGTAGAAGAGATTGAGTTCTATGAAGACAAAGAGCTAATCACCCACGCTACTATCTTGCAGCCATTAGGCAGGCAGTTCAGCATCACCGGTCTGACGCCGCGTGAGGCAAGTGATCTGGCTCCGCTAATACGTTCGGGCTCATTGGCTGCCCCTATGACGATTGTAGAGCAGTCGGTTATTGGGCCGTCAATGGGTCAGGAAAACCTCGATCAGGGCTTGTTGGGCGTGCAGGTTGCAGCCGGTCTCGTGGTTATCTTCATGCTCTTCTATTATCGCGCCTTCGGTATGGCGGCCAATGCCGCCCTAATAATGAATATCCTCATGATCGTGGCGGTGATGTCTTCGATCATCCCGGCGACTCTCACGCTGCCGGGTATCGTTGGTATCGTTCTAACAGTTGGTATGGCGGTTGACGCGAATGTGCTCATCTTCACGAGAATACGTGAAGAGTTGGGCAATGGAGCGCCACCGCAGCAGGCCATCGACGCGGGCTACAATCGCGCCTTTACCACGATCCTAGATGCTAACCTAACTACGTTTCTGGTTGCGGCAGTCCTGTATACGATCGGTACCGGACCGGTAAGAGGCTTCGCTATCACTCTGATGATCGGAATTATCACTTCAATGTTCACCGCTATCGTTGGAACCAGGGCAATAGTGAATCTGATCTATGGTGGTAAATCGGTGAAGACGCTATCCATAGGTAATTTTCGCAAGAAGGCCAAAGCGGCCTAAGCCTGCCGGTGGGAAACTAGACAACTATGCTAACTGAAAAAGAATTCGATTTTATGGGCTACCGCAAAATAGCGGGCGTCGCTTCAATTGTTCTAATTATTGTTTCCATCATTTCCTTGGCGGTCAATTCATTAGAATTTGGTTTGGACTTTACATCGGGCACCTCGGTTCGTCTGAGCTATTCAGAGTCGGTTGTGGTTGAAGAGGTGAACCAGACACTTCGCGATAATGGCTATGAGGATGCCGTAGTCGTCACGTTCGGTTCCGATAGAGAGATTCGAGTCTTGTTGCCGGTCGATGAGAATATCGAGGTGGGAGATCAGGCGGCGCAAGCGGTTATCGTCGGTGAGTCCATAGCAGAGTTGCTGCAGAACAGCAGTGGAAGTCAGATCACCCTGCTAGGCTCCGATTATGTGAGCGCGAAGGTTGGGGGAGAGCTGGTGGAGTCCGGTGGTATCGGTATGCTGGTAGCCCTGGCGATCATCATGGTGTACATCGCCATGCGCTTTCAGTTTAAGTTTTCCGTCGGTGCCGTGGTCGCACTCGCGCACGATCTAATAATAACCCTAGGAATATTTTCCCTGTTCCGCATTGAGTTTAATTTGAATACTTTGGCGGCATTACTGGCGATCATCGGCTATTCCTTGAACGATACCATCGTGGTATCTGACCGAATTCGTGAAAATTTTCGTCGCATGCGCAAGGGCACGCCGATAGAGATGGTGAACACTTCGCTAAATCAGACCTTATCCAGAACATTAATCACCTCATTAACCACCTTGCTGGTGCTCTTCTCCATTCTTCTTATTGGGGGCGAATCAACTCAGGGTTTTGCCGTTGCGCTTATTATCGGTGTGGTGATCGGAACCTATTCCTCTATCTATATTGCTTCGAATGTCATCCTGTATATGAATGTGACGCGGGAAGACTTGATGCTACCGGTGAAGGAAGGCTCTGAACTGGACGATATTCCCTAGCCTTTCGGCCACGCCCGTCAGTCTTTGGCCCCAACAGACCACTATCTGCGACAATTAGCACTTGGCGATCAAGCCTATTATTGCTATGTTTTAGCCGGTTAACATCCTTAGCTCATGAGGCTAGTGCAGTTTGACCCACTCGGTACAACAATCACAGCATAGCAAGCAGGCATTCTTTAGCTGGCGCGCTGCGTTTTCGCTGCTGTTACTGCAAATCTCTCTATTATTGCCCCTGCAATCTCTGGCCCAAGACCCTGCACTCTTCCCCCGACCGCCAGAATTGGAGCCGGCGGTTAACTTCTGGGTTCGTGTGTATACCGAAGTCGACACGCAGAGTGGCTTCCTGCACGACTCTCAGCATCTGAGCGTTATCTACACCGACATGCGTCTCAATCGACGCCTGATCGAAGCGCGCCGCAAGCAGATTCAGGAAGACCTTCGGGTGCTGGCTTCGGGTAAGCGCGATCAACTCACAGGTCCCCAGCGCGATATACTTGCACTGTGGCCGGACAATGTCAGTAACGAGACCCTGCGCATCGCCGCTTCTAACGTACGCTGGCAGCTAGGGCAGTCTGATAGATTTTTGGGTGGCCTACAAAGATCGGGCGCCTATCGAGAACATATAGTTAGTGTTGTACGTGAGAAGGGGCTGCCGGTTGAGCTTGGCGTGCTTCCCCATGTTGAGTCTTCGTTTAATCCAGGCGCGTTCTCTAGCGCATCGGCCGCGGGCATGTGGCAATTTGGCCGCGCCACCGGGCAACGCTTCATGCGTATCGATCACATCGTCGACGAGAGGATGGATCCCTATACTGCAACCAATGCGGCCATGAGTTTACTTGAGTACAACTATAGCGTGTTGGGAACCTGGCCTTTGGCGCTTACCGCCTATAATCATGGTGCCGGTGGAATTGCCAGAGCGGTTAGAGAAACGAAAACAACGGATATCGAAAAGATTGTCGCGAATTACCGTGGGAGATCATTTGGCTTTGCGTCGCGTAATTTCTACGCGCAGTTTCTCGCCGTGCTTGAGGTTGAGAATAGGGCGGATGAATTTTTCGGCGAGGTGCGTTTTAATCCCGCGCCGCAATTCCGAGAGATCACTACGGATTCCTTCATAGATGCAGAAGTTTTTGCAAGCTCGGTAGGAATTAGCCTGGAGCAGCTGCGCGCCGACAATAGAGCCCTGCGCCCAGTGGTCTGGGAGGGAAACAAGAGAATTCCGTCGGGATTTACCGTCAAGGTGCGTGAAGAGGTAGTGCCCTCTGGTGATATCTTGGCGATGGTACCTAATCAGTTCAAATTCTCGGTACAGACGCCAGATGTAGCCTATGTCGTCGAACGCGGAGACAGCCTGTCCGTCATCGCCAGACGCTTTAATACGTCGGTGACAAGACTCGCCGCATTGAATCAGTTACCCAGTCGGAACAGGATCCAGATAGGTCAGCGTCTTCTGCTGCCTCAGGATAGCAGCGAGCCTCTACAGATCGCGTCCGCAGTTTCCGATGAAGGGGCCTATACCGTGCGCCGCGGCGATACAGTTTCTCTGATAGCGGCTCGTTATGGTGTCACGGAGCAAGCGTTATTGGGTATCAATGGTCTTCAAGACCCACACAGAATTTATCCAGGCCAGAAACTCACAATGCCAGGCTATGTGAAGGACAGCGCTCAGGTTGCCGTTGTTGAAACGACTGCTGCGCCGACACCACCTGCACAGGTGCAAGTAGAAGCAGTTAGAGAGCCGGATATCGAGGCCATCTCGGAGCCAGTGATGCAGGTAGAGGAACAACTGGCGTTGCGCATTCCCCCCGCCGCTGTATTGCCTGACAATCAGGAATTAGAAGGTCCAGTTACCGATGAGGAAAGTGTGGCAGAGGCCTTGGATCCGGTAATCGATCTTAGTGAAAGCAATGAGCGACTCGTTGAAAGCTTGTCTGTCGACCCGTCCGATTACACGGTGGCGAGCAATAATACGGTGGAGGTTCAAGCCTCGGAGACTCTTGGACATTTTGCAGATTGGTTGGGAATTCGAGCATGGGACGTGCGCAGATTGAACGATATGGCGTTCCAGGATCCGGTCATCGTTGGTAAGCGTCTGGCTCTGGATTTTTCCAATGTGAATATTGCGGAATTTGAACGCACTCGCAGGGCGTTTCATTCCAACCTGCAGGGGGAATTTTTCAGCAACTACCGCATTCAGGGTGTCGAGTCATACCAAATCAAGCGCAACGATAATATTGGTACTATAGCCAGAAACCGCTACTCGACTCCAATCTGGTTGCTACGTCAGTACAATCCTGAGTTAGATTTCAACCGCATACAAATCGGTCAGCAGATCGTGTTCCCCTTATTAGAGCAAGCTGAATAGTCTCACTACGCTTCTCTGGCATTCACCAACTTATCGAAAAGCCTCGCGTATTCAGGTCGCAGTTTTTTCTGTGAATACTCATCCAGATCAGTCTTGGGAAGCGCTGTGTTTTTATCTTGCAACTGCTGCCAGGCTTTGAGTGGGGCTAACACTGCCTGGCAGTTTTCCTGGTCGGAATTTTTTTCGTCAAAGTTATACAGAAACTGACTCTCGAGGTATTCGGGATAAACTAATTTATTGGGGGCAAGAGGTGTGCATCCCAACGCACAGGCTTCTTGTAAGGACAGGCCCTGGAAATCATGCAATGCGGTAGATAGCACTACATCGCAGCGCCTGAGAAGTTTGGTGTATTGCTCGCGATCCTCGATGAAGCCAAAATTACCCGGATCGATAGCGAGTGCAGACGCATGTTGCTGCAACAGGCCGTGAATCTTCTGAAACTCCTCAGGGGATGACCTAAATTGTTGGCCGAGCACGTGCAGCCGAATCGGCAATCGCTGCTGAAGAATCTGCTCGGTAAGCAGTAATAATAATTTCGGTCCCTTGTCGTATTCCCAGCGATGATTCCAAACCACATCGAGAATTCCCTTAGGCTGGTCAGTGTCGGGTAGGCATTCGATTTCCTGGAGTGGGACGGGAACAACTTCGCTTTTCTGATATTTCAGCAATAGTTCCTCCGGCAAGCGGTCCGGTAGTTTCTCCAGCAAGTCTTTAGCCCCCTGTAAGAACGTGGAGCGATTGTAGTTGCTATTGAAGGCCACAGCGTCGGCGCAGTAGGCGGAATACAGCGGCACCAGCTGCGGTTCGACGTTATTGCTTCTTTGCGTGCTGCCCGGTGGATAGACGAATTGATTCTCATGAAAGTAAAGCAGTGTGGGAATTTCGCTTAAGCTGGGCACAAAGCCGCGAAGACTCGCCAGATCAACCATGGAGGTTGCGATGAGCAGGTCGTAATCTTGAGTTAACGCGTCTTGTTCATTGAGCGCCCACTGCAGGCTATTGCCGCGTATGCGCCAATTGAAGTGCCTGGGTGGCAGTGCGAGCTGTGTCCATTCATGCTCGGGAAACATAGCCGCCAGACGCCTGCGCCAGATTGTGTGGCTCATGGCGTCATAGGCAGACAACAGTAGAATTTTATAACTCATTACAGCCTTTCATGCATTCAAGAAATTTTCGATACGCAAGTTTTGCATATTTTTCGCTTACAGGTTAGCTTGCTCAATCGAATTATTCCGCTGCCATTGCAGCGGCAGAACACAAGCAATCACAAGAAGTGTTGCGAGGGAGAGAGACAGTGAGTATTAAACTACACGGCATGGCCTATAGTAACTATTACAATATGGTCAAGGCCATCATGATCGAGAAGGGTATGCAGTTCGAGGAAGTCCATGTTCTGCCAAATCAAGAGTCAGAGTTTCTGCAGAAGAGCCCGATGGGCAAAGTGCCTTGCATGGAGACCGATCAGGGTTTTCTAACCGAAACAGGCGTAATGATCGACTATGTCGATAGTCTGCAAATAGGGCCGTCATTGTATCCGGAAGATCCTTTTGCGCGAGCGAAGGTGCAGGAATTAATAAGACATCTCGAGCTTTATATCGAACTGCCCGCGCGAAAATTGTATGGCGACGTATTCTTCGGCAGGCCTGCCGATGATGAGCTCAAGGAGCAGGTGAGGCTGCAGTTGGAAAAAGGATTTGCTTCCTTGCAGAAACTTGCGAAATTTGACCCCTATCTTGCGGGAGCAGAGCTCAGCTATGCGGATTTTTACTACCGGTTCAGCGTCGGGCTCGCCACTATAGTGTGCAAGAAGGCGCTGGCTTGGGATGCGCTGCGGGAAGTGCCAAATATTAAGGCGCTGCTGGATCTAATGGATGAGCGCGAATCTATTCAGAAGGTGCAGGCAGATCAGGCGAAGAATGCCTGAGCTGCCTGCAGCTCCAGTCTAGTTAGCGATGGGGTGTTCTTTCCAGAATGCCCGCATTGCTGCTCATATCCAGAATAGTCTCAATATTTTCTTCTATATCTTCGACGCTGGCGCCTAGACCCAGGTCCACGCCCACATTTTCTCTCACATCGGCGGAGTAGTAACGGCCGCCGGCTGCCTGAATGATTCGGCCATTGGGGGCTTTTTCAGAGCAGAGAAACACAACGGCGGGAGTAACCAGTTCCGGCGCCAATTTCTCGGCACTGTCTTCGAAGCCCGGCAGTTCGACCGTCATTCTCGTTGCCGCGATGGGCGCGATCGCATTAGTAAATACATTGTACTTCGCGCCTTCGAAGCGCAGGGTGTTCATGAAGCCAACAAGGCCTAATTTGGCAGCGCCATAGTTGCTCTGCCCAAAATTTCCAAATAATCCCGATGTGGATGTTGTCATTACTATGCGGCCATATCCCTGCTCAACCATGATAGGCCAAACACATTTGGTCGCATTGAGACTGCCGGTAAGATGGACATCAATTACCGCGTGCCAGTTCTCTAACTCCAGCTTGGAGAAGGTCTTGTCTCTCAGGATACCGGCATTGTTTACCAGGATATCGATTCGTCCCCAATTCGCTACGGTCTCATCAACCATCGCCTGCACTGCATCAAAGTCGGTGACAGAGGCGTCGTTTGCGACAGCGGTACCACCGTTATCACGAATTTCTTGTGCAACCTGTTCTGCCGCCGAGGCCGATCCGCCACTGCCATCGACAGAGCCACCGAGATCGTTGACTACTACCTTCGCGCCGCGTCGACCCAGTTCTAATGCGTGCTGCTTGCCTAGTCCACCGCCAGCACCCGTAACTATAGCGACCTGACCTTCGAAATTAATCTTCATACTACTTCTCCTGCTATTTCTGAATCGACTGAGCCTGCTTGTTTCCTCTTTGTGCTGCGTGCGCACAAAGAGCAGACTCTTTTAAATGTGGGCAGGATTCTATTCTTATGAGGCTCTAGCTGCAATAAATGAGGCCTTGCTGCTCGAAAAAGCCGGGAGAAATAAAACCATGCCATTGCTATGATAGAGAAACTTGCCAGATAGCCGGCACAAACCTAGATAGAGAAGCCTAGTTAGAGACGCAATATGACGGAAATACAGCCGGTACCGGCAGCGACGGTAGTCGTCGTTCGAGAAACTATGAATAAGACGGATCTTGAGGTCTTGTTACTCAGACGAAATTCGAAGCTGATCTTCCATGGCGGCCATTGGGTATTCCCGGGAGGCCGGGTCGATGCCGCAGATTTCGATGCGGCGGAGGATAATTTGGAGTACAGGGCGGCGCTAAGGGCGGCAGTTCGCGAGACCAAGGAAGAGGCGGGTATCGATATTGATATCGATAGACTCATCCATACGGCACATTGGACTACGCCGCCCAAGTTGCCCAGGCGATTTTGCACCTGGTTCTTTCTTTGCCCCCTGACAGAGCCGGCAAGTGTAATCGTCGACAACGATGAAATTCTGGAGCACCGCTGGATAACGCCGCGGGAGGCTCTGGCTGAAGCCGAGGCGGAAACTTGGGTCTTGCCAAGGCCGACAATGGTGACGCTGCAGGACATCGAGCAGCACCGTAATCTTGAAGAATTGCTAGTTGATGCAAATCGGCGGGAAATTCGGGTATTCCCCGAGGGCTCGTCCTATTATCGACCGCGGGAAATGGGCTGCTAGGCCCAGGCCGCCGCTTTCTCCTGCACCTCGATTCAGGTCTCAATTTGGGCCAAAACGAGGCATTTTCAAGCCGCATTCTGCCAATCCTCAGGCTAGCTGATTTTGCTAGGCATTCCTCCCTATAAGCCCTTGCAATTCTGGGCAAGTTAATGGGATAGTTAAGCCGTACGACTGAAACAATCTGTCAGTGCTTGCGGCCAGTTAATAGGAGGCTTTTGCCCTTTTGCCGCGTCAATTATCAGTGACTGAGTCGCTTTCGGACGTCGCCTAGCGAGGAGCAACAAGCGCAAGTAAGTCTTCCTATTCACAGCAGCCAGAAGAGGCTCTATGTCGTCTCCCACATTCGATAGTCTTCGCGAAACCCTGAAGAATCTTCGTCGTCGTCGCAGCAACCTGTTTATCCTGAAGCAGGTGAGCTATTTCGTCATAGCTTTCTCCCTATTAATTTTGTCTCTAAGTGCTCTGTCACTCTTCCTAGAGCCTAGCAAGTCGGGCACAACCTTCTTATTTGCCCTGTCACTAATCAGCATTGGCTTATTGCTGTGGCGCTTGATTCACGTGCTGGGAAGACAGACAACGGATGATCGTCGGCTCGCACATTATGTAGAAGAAAATATTCCTGATCTGGAGCAGAGGCTACTAACGTCTTTGGAGTTTACCGAGGAAGACCTGGTGAACGGCAAGGACGGGGTATCTCAGCAGTTTATTCAACAGTTGTGGCAGGATGCGCAGGAACACGTACAGATTCAGCAACAGCAGGTAGAGACCGTAGCGCCTTCGCGAACCTCCTATCTGTCTATGGCGTCAGCCGCGGGTGTCGCCGCGATAGTCTTAGCTCTGTTTCTCAGCTCAGATGTTCTGTTCAATGCGGCTAGCCGCCTGGCCTGGCCCTTTGCGATCAGCGAGCCGGTTGTTGTCGTTGAAGTGATTCCCGATATCGAAATCAGTGTTGAGCCCGGTGATCTTGAGATGCAGCGCGGCGATAGCGTTACGATCATTGCTCGGGTGATCAATGCAATACCTGGCACGATCAATCTGCGTCTTCAGGATGATAATGTTAACTGGCGCGATGCAACCATGAATCGCGACGGCAGCGGCAGCGATAGCGCAACCTACAGTTACTTCATTCCCTCTTTGCAAGAAGATACGACTTACTATGTCACCTTCGATGAGCGCGGTGAGCAGAGCTCTCCTCAATATCAGATTGACCTCTTCGACCTGCCACAGATCGAGCAGATCGATTTGGCGATGGACTATCCCGACTACACAGAAATAGAGGACATCACCGAAGAAGATAGTGGCGATATGGTGGTTCCCGAAGGAACCGAAGTCGAACTGGTGGTTACCTTTAACAAGAATATTGCAACGGCGCTTGTCGAATTCGACGAGAGTTACAGTGCCGATGAAGATGAGATAAACCCACTGCCTGCCTACGAGAATATAAACCTGGTGATGGATGGCAATATTGGACGGGCCACGTTTACAGTGAATCAGGATGGTGTCTACCGTATTTCAGCGACGGATTTCTCCGATCTGCAAAGCAAAAACCCTCTCGACTATTTCATTCGCTCTATAGAGGATACTCCGCCCGAATTGGCCTTGAAGCGGCCAGGGCAAGATCAGGAAGTCATGCCTTTAGAGGAAGTTGTGCTCGAGATCGATGCCAGCGACGATTATGGTTTAAGTAAGTTTACATTGAATTACAGCGTCGTAGGTGCGGATGAGGTTGAAGTAGACTTTCTGCCGGAGCAGAACCTGCGTGAAGTATCCGGTGACGAATTAATTTACCTTGAAGACCTCGATGTAGAGCCAGGGGATTTCGTTAGCTACTTCCTTACTCTTGCTGATAACAATGGCCTGCGGGGCCCCAGTGAAGTCATATCGGATATCTATTTTCTACAGGTTATTCCTACGGATCAGGAGTTTCGACGATCCGGTGGTGGTGGCGGCGGTCAGGGTGCCGGCGGGGGCCAGGGTGATGGTGCCGATAGCAGCGCCTTAGTGCAGATACAGAAAGATATTATCGCAGCAACGTGGAAGCTTAAGAACAGACAGTCGAAGGTATCGCCGGAGGATTTCGCTTCGGATGCCGAGATTATTTCAGAGTCGCAGCGCGAGGCGACGGTGCGGACCAAGCGCTCTATAGATCGTCTTGCCGAGCGTCTCAGTTTCTCCGATGCGAGTTACGATGCCGCTGTTGAAAATCTTTCCCTCGCGATAGATCAAATGAATCAGGCTGCAGATGAGCTTGGCAAGGAGCAGATCACTAGTGCGTTGCAGCCAGAGCAGCTCGCATTGCAATACGTATTGAAGGCAGAGGCGAATATCAATCGCACCAATATCAGCATGCAGCAAGGCGGTGGCGGTGGCGGTGGTGGTGCCGCTCAGCAAGAGCGTGAAGACCTGCGTGAGCTCTTTGAGATGGAGATGGGACAGCTTGAGAACCGTTATGAGACACCTAATAGCGCCGGTGGTGGTGGCTCCCAGCAACAAACCGAAGAAGCGAATAAGCTGGAAGAACTGGCTCGCCGACAAGAGGGGCTAACCCGGGCACAGCGGAACCTGGCACGCCGTGAAGAGCAGATGACAGAGGAACAGAAGCGCCGCGAGCTAGAGCGGCTGATGCGCCAACAGGAGCAACTGAGTCGTGAAGTAGAGCAACTGGCACAACAGTTATCGCGAGGCCAGCAAAATTCGAGCTCGCAGCAGCAAAGCCAGCAAGCTTCCTCGCAATCCCAGTCACAGTCCCAGTCACAATCTCAGTCCAGCAGCAGTTCGCCTTCATCCGGCAGCGCTAGCGGTGGCCAGCAGCAACAACAGCCACAGACGGCTTTGCAGCGTGCCGCTCAACAGATGCAGGAAGCATCGCAGAGCGAAACCGCAGCGATCGCAGCCGCAAGATCACAGAAGGCACTCGAAAACCTTCGCGAGCAGCAGCGAGAACTGAGCCAACAGTCAGAAAGGTCTGTTAACCAGCTGGCGCAGAATCTCGGTCAGCGTGGACAGCAACTCCTGCAACAGCAGAGAGACCTGCAAGAGAGTCTGCAGGAAACGACGCGCCAACAAGGTCTGGGTCAGACGCGCCAGTCGGTTCGCGATGATGCCGCTCTAACGGCACTTATCGAAGCCCAGCAGCAACAGCAAAGAGATCTAAAGGAAATCGAAGATATGCTGCGAGCGATCATTGCCCGCGGTGATAACGAAGATCAGCGTCTGATGTCCCAGGCGCAGGCCGCCAGTCGAGAGCTGCGACCGATTCGTGAAGAGATGCAGACCAGTAATCGCGTGTTGCGTAACGGTATGGTAAATCTTTCCGTAGACATCGAGGGCGAGTTAGAGGATTCGATCGAGGACTTCGCGCAGAGCCTGGCGGCATTGAATCCCTCCCGCACAGATTCCCCGTCCGATCAGATGCAGCAGGCAGCCAGCGATGCGGCCCAGTTGCGTCAGCAGGTAGAGGACCTAGAGCAGCAGGCGTTGGCATTTAATGAGGCAGGGCAAGAGCCAGGAGACGGCGCACCTTCACTACGCGAGATGCGTGAACAACTGGAACAGACGCAACAATTGGCGCAGCAGCTTACGCAACAACTGCAGGATCAGGCGCGAGCAGGAGGGACTCAGCCGGGCCAGCGCGGTCAGCTAAGCGGGCAGCAAGGCCAGCAGGGTCAGCAAGGTCAACAGGGTCACAAGGTCAGCAAGGTCAACAGGGTCAACAAGGACAGGGCGGCGGGCAGCAGGGTCAACAAGGCCAGCAGGGACAGGGCGGCGGCAACGGTGATCAGCAACAGGGCACCGGTGGTCGTGTCGGTGCTCAGGGCGCGCCGAATAACATAGGCAATGCAAGATCGATTCGCCAGCAATTGACGCAGCAAGATATAGAAGACTTTCTTAATCAACCAGAATTATTTAGACAACTACTCCAACCCATCACAGAACTCGAAGGAGCCCTGCGCGCACAAGCAGAGCTGGATAACATCAACAACAAGCTGTATGCCACCGTTGATGAAGATATACCCGACGAGTACCGAGATCTGGTGGAAGAATACTATCGTGTATTGTCTGAGAATCAGGAATCAGAGAATACAGATCAGTAACAATGCAATACTCCCAACCTAATTTTTTAACAGCACTCGAAGACGGCAGTTTTACCTTCGCCTATGGCATTAGTCCTTGGCTATTTGCAGTGTTGGTCATTCTCATCACTGTTGGTGTATGGCTAACCTATAGAAAGACAACGAGGCAACTAAGCCCGGCATGGAAAACATTTTTTATTGGCATACGCTCTGGTGTGCTGGTCCTGATTCTCTTCTGTCTACTAAGGCCCGTGGTCACAACCTTGCAGGTCTCGCCACAAGAAACCTATCTCGGTGTTTTGATCGATGATTCTCAGAGTATGGCAATTGCCGACCTTGCGGGCGGACAAACCCGGCAAGAGGCGATCGAAGAATTACTCTATGAAAATGGGCTGCTCGATAACCTTTCCGAATCTTTTCAGATTCGCAGCTTTCGATTTGATAATCAGACCCAGCGAATAGTTGGTGTGGAGGATCTGAGTGAGGCTGGCACGGCTTCTTCTATAGATCAGGCTCTGAGCTATGTCGGTGATCAGTTAAATGGGCTGCCCCTGGGTGGTGTAGTGCTGGTGAGCGATGGTGCGGACAATAGCGATGGAGACCCGCTAGCTACGGCACAGGAATTTGGTGCCAAGCAGATTCCGGTTTTTACAATCGGCGTCGGCCAGGAAGAAATTCCACAGGACATAGGCATCGTTGATGTCAGTTCTGCAAAGACAGTCTTAGAGGGCTCTGTGTTCAACGTGCAGGTTGCGGTAAACCATCAGGGCTATGAGGGGCAGGAAGTAGAACTTTCCATCATGGATGGCGAGACACGAGTAGCCTCCGATGTGGTGACACTTGGTCCAGCTGGTGTCACTAGACGCTATGAACTTGAGATAACACCGGAACGACCGGAATTGATCGTCTACGATTTGAATGTCGAGTTGCAGAGCGATGAAATCATCGATAGGAACAATAGCTACAGTTTTCTCGTCGATAACACCGAGAAAGAAGCGCTGGATATACTCTATTTGGAAGGTCACCCACGTAATGAGTATAAGTTCATCCGTCGTGCAGTCGAAGGAGATAGTTCGCTGCGACTGGCAACCTATCTGCAGACTGGGCCCGAAAAGTATTACCGTCAGGGAATCGAATCAGCAACTGAACTTAGCGGTGGCTTCCCCGAGGATCGCGAGGCCTTGTTTGAGTATGAGGCGCTCATATTGGGTGATATCGAATTCGGTTTTTTCAATGCCGAGCAGTTGCAAATGATCGAGGATTTCGTCGCCGAGCGTGGTGGTGGTTTCCTGATGAGCGGAATGGTAGATGAGGAATTTATCGGTACACCAATTGCCGATATTCTTCCCGTTACGCTTGTGGAGGAGGGTTTTTTACCTAGCCATCTACGCGGTGGGATCCGACGTGGCGATCACCCAACGGGCGAGCTGTTCTATCCGCGACTAACTCGTAATGGCGAGTTCTCTCCGCTGCTACGCCTTTCTGCGGACGATGCAGAGAATCAGGCGCTTTGGAGGCAGCTACCCGAGTTGCAGGGTACCTACGTAACAGGCCGTATCAAACCTGGCGCTGAGGTCTTGATCGAACACCCGTTGCTGCAATATCAGAATCAGGCGCTTCCCTTGTTGGCATCTCAGCGCTACGGGTCGGGTCGCAGCATGTCGCTGACCACAGCAAGCACCTGGCGCTGGCAGATGATGTTGCCCGCCGCCGATGAGTCCCATGAAACGCTCTGGAGACAGCTCTTGAGATGGCTGGCCGTCTCGGCACCCGAACGTATAACGATCGAATTTGATCGTGAGTTTTACAACGTGGGTGATGAGGTTAATGTTAGGGCCACCGTGCTCAACAATCAATATGAGGCAGACAACGATGCGACGCTGTGGATGCAGACATCGAACCCTCTGGAAGAATTTATCGACGCGCCAATGGAATGGGATATAGAAGAAGATGGTGTCTATAGAGCAAGCTTTATTGCAGATGAAGAAGGTGTGTATAGCTTGCTGGTGGATGTGGCCAGTGCTGCAGGAGAAGCCAATGATTCTAGCGCGGAGAAACGCGCGGCCTTCGTAGTCACACCTTCGCTGCGCGAATATACCAATGCCGAGCTCGATAGCGGCTTGCTGGCACGCATAGCGCAGCTCAGTGGTGGTAGCTATTTTAACGTGGCAGATGCCGATGCATTGGCGAACGCAATCGAATTCACACCGAACGCCTATTCACGAGAAGTACAGATAGATCTGTGGGATCGACCTTGGTTACTGGCCTTGCTCGTCCTGTTACTTTGCGTGGATTGGATAAGCAGACGAATGAAAGGGCTGTCATAGCGGTTACCTACTCATGAAGAATATGAATCTCTTACTTAAAACCCTCGCCGCAGGATTGGGATCGCTTCTCTGCAGCGCCGCCATGGCTCAGGCTGATGCCGACGTCAGTGCGAATAATTTCTTCCTGGACCGACCGGAGTCTACGAAGTATGCAGTGATTCTGGCAGGTCCCACGGTAGGTGAAGAGAACAAGTCACAGTTCCGTCAGTGGGCTTTCTCGCTGCACGACATCTTGGCGAGAGACTATGGTTATAGCTCCGACACGATTTCGTTGCTGTATGACCGCGGCGAAGTTGAAGGCTCAGGTGCCGAGCGCATAGATGCTGCCTGTGATTTGCAGGGAATTGAGGCAGAGCTGGCGCGCCTGCAATCGGTAGTGAAAACCGGTGATCAAATTACAATCTACCTGATCGGTCACGGAAGTGGTTCGGATGAGGAATCGAAGTTCAATATAGTCGGGCCGGATATTACCGGCATCCAATTTGCGTGCGATGTTGGATGTCTTCGATCAGCAGGACATGATTATAGTCAACACGACCTCGGCGAGTTACGGATTCTCCGCATCCTTATCCGGTGAGGGTCGTGTGGTTGTTTCTTCTACTCGTTCCTCCTCGGAAAAATTTGATCCTGTGTTCTCGAATTATTTCATCGAAGCCCTGGATAACCGCAACGGAGATCGAGACAAAAATAATCGCGTGTCGATATTGGAAGCGTTTAACTACGCGAAGAGTAATGTCGAAGAATTCTATGAAGAACAGGGCAGGTTGGCGTCGGAACATGCGGGCCTGGACGACAACGGCGATGCGCTGTTCAGCCTGAATCCGACCACGGCAGAAATCGATGGCAGGCTGGCCGAGATAGCCTATATAGATAACTTGGTAGACGACACGGTTGGTTTATCAGCCGAGGCGATTCGTCTTAAGAGTAGCATGCAAGATTTAGAGCGTTCGGTTTTTATCTTGAGAGGGCGCAAGGCGGAATTCTTGGAAGATGACTATTGGCAGCAGCTGGAAGTCTTGCTTGTAGATCTGGCTAGAGCCACAGGACAATTCAATGAACAGGTTAATCCGGTTGAACAGAGTGAGCGATAAGCATATGGCGAAGAAATATTGTATAGCCGCCGTTTTCTTGCTGGCGGGGCTGGGTTTCAATGTCTCGGCACAGGATTCACCGCAGACGAATACAGGTGAGTCTCCGTTGTTTCGCGGGGAACAATTATTGATGACAGGCTCCTATGCGGCGGCTACAGACATCTTTCAGATGGCGGATGGCCTGGATCGCAACGAGGGGCTGGTGGGAGCAAGTAAAGCCTTCGCGATGATGGGTAACTATCAGGAGGCCATGAGCGTTGTAGAAGCTGCTATAGAAGATGACGACTATGCACGTTTTCCATTGCTCAGCACACAGCTCGCCGAAATCAAGCGTGCGGTAGGCGAGTCGCAAGAGGCGCTGCGGATATTAGAGGTAGTAGTCCTCGATCTAGCGGACCCACCTGTGCGCACATTGGTGCAATACGGCAGCCTGCTCGACTTCGTAGGTCAGAAGCAACTTGCGGTGTCTATATTGGATCAGGCAGTGCAGCGTTATAACAATGGGTTGGTGTTCGCCTCGGAAGACGTTGGCATGGTGGCGCTGGCAAGTTGGCTGATGGGGAATTTCCATGATGCGAATAGTCTGTTTAGCGAAGCTACACGAGCTAACCCGA
The DNA here is from genome assembly GCA_943842505.1 of uncultured Pseudomonadales bacterium. Lineage (GTDB taxonomy): Bacteria > Pseudomonadota > Gammaproteobacteria > Pseudomonadales > Pseudohongiellaceae > UBA9145. The sequence continues at coordinate 313,279 of CALTDI010000008.1, forward strand.
ACAATCTGGAAGCCCACACGCTATGGGGCGATCTCTTCCTCGAAAAATACAATGCCTCCGATGCAGAACGCTCTTATCAGGAGGCCCTGGATGTAAATGGCCGTTATGTGCCAGCTCTTGTTGGCATCGCTAACGTTGTTGGTGACGAACGAGCGCTGCAGCGTGCTCTAGCGATAAACCCAAATTCTATTCCGGCCATGGAGACCTACGGCCAGTTGTTGATGCTCAATGGAAGAGAAGATGAAGCGATGGACTATTTCGAGCGTGTGCTTGCGCTTAATCCGGAGTCATTGAAGACGCTGAGCGTGCTGGCATCGAAGGCGGCGCTGGAAGAGCGCAGCGATGCGTATGCGGACTATCTTGCGCAGGTAGAGGCTTTCAGTCCTAACAACCCAATATTTCTGGGCAACGTCGCAGATACCTTCGGCAACAACTACCTGTTCGACGAGGCTGTTGAATTTGCGCGGGCGGCTATCGCGGCCGATTCTCAGTACTGGCAGGGATACACTCTCCTTGGAAGTAACCTGATTCGTCTGGGCGAAGAGGAAGAGGGTAAAGCCAATCTCGAGATCGGTTACGAGAATGATCCTTTCAACGTTATGACTTCCAACATGTTGAAAGTTTTCGATACTCTGGAAACCTATACGACGCAGGAGAGTGCGCACTTCAAGGTTCACATGAGCCAGAACGATGCAGACATTCTCTGGCCCTATCTAGAACCTCTGTTAGAGGAAGGCTGGGACACGTTAACGGCTAAATACGGCTTCGAGCCCGAAGGGCCTATCCTTATTGAAGTATTCGAAAAATCGGAAGACTTTGCCGTGCGCTCTGTGGGGCTGCCGGATATTGGGCCTCTGGTAGGAATCTGTTTCGGCAAGGTGATTACACTGATATCGCCTGACACCCTGTCAGCCAATTGGCAGGAGATCGTCTGGCATGAGTTCATGCATGTAATTACTCTGCAGATGACAGGTAATCGCATGCCGCGTTGGCTCTCCGAAGGCATCTCGGTCTATGAAGAGCGTGAAGGACGACCCTACTGGGGCCGAAGTCAGGGGCTGGACCTGGTTCGTGCCGCAGAGCAAGACAAATTACTCCATGTAGCTGATCTTAATTCGGGATTCTCCGGCGCCCGCAACAGCGCCGATCTGGGTTTTGCCTATTTTCAGGCCTACCTGGTGGTCGACTATATCGCCGACGAATACGGCTTCGAGAAACTGGTCGAACTGGTCGATCAATATGGGTTTATTAAAGAAGATGACGAGCGTTTCGACGAGGTATTCGATCTAAGCCTTGATCAGTTCGACGATGGCTTCAGAAGTTGGATTGATCACCGTGTCGCTGAGATCAATGTCTATGTGCATAAAGAAGATGTGCCAGATGAAGGCGATGGTCACGGCCATGGGGTGCGTGAAAATTCCAGTGCGATTCTGGCAGAACTCTATAACAACGCATCACTGAAGCAACATATGCGGGCTCGCATCGAAGAGAACGACAGGGATTTTCAAGCCTACCTACAGTTGGGCATTGTTCTGTTTAAAGAAGAAAATTTCTTCGAGGCAAAGCAGTACTTGAATCAGGCCTATGAATTGCTTCCATCCTATACCGGCTATCCCAGTCCTCCTCTGGTGTTGTCTCAGATCTATGAGCAAGAAGGCAATCGTGAGGCGCAGCTAGGGCAATTGGAAATATTGCTGGAGAATCTGCAACACGATTACGGTTCCGCTGTGCTCTTGGCTGAATCGGCATTGGAAGGCGGAGATTTCGAGCGTGCCGAATACTATATCGATCGCGCAATTCAGGTAGATCCCTATCGCGCAGATGTGCATCAGTTGAAGGCCAGCTACGCCGAGACCATTGGCGATAGTCAGTTGGCCGTTACCGAGTATGAGGTGCTCCTTAAACTTGAGATAAACGATCCGGCAGAGGCGCAGACAAACCTCGCGGAGGCTTATCTGCGGAACGGACAGACCCTGGAGGCGAAGGAAAACGTCCTGCGGGCGCTGGAAACTGCGCCTAGTTATCAGCGTGCGCAGAGAATACTGCTGCAATCTATCGACGGGGACTCGGATTAAATTGACGAATCTTAAGCCACTCTCATTGCTTGTATCTGGTGTTCTCCTAATTGCCCAGTCGGCTGCAGTTGCTCAGGTATTCGATTTTGGCAATGATGAGGATCCTGCTATCTATGGCGACGAGATAACCGATTTTCAGTGGATACGCGGCCAGTACACAAATCACGCGGGCGGAGCCAGAGGTGGTTACGGCATGCGTCGTCGCGGTGGATGGTGGGATACAGACTATCCCGATTCCGATGAGAATTTTTTGCGTGGCGTACAGCGCTACACCAATGTCGATACGAATCCAGGTAATCACAAGTTTATCGAGCTTACCGATCCCGAGTTGTTCGAGAATATTTTTCTCTACATGAACTGGAAGAGGGTACCTATAGGTTCGTCCTATAGCGGTCCTAATTTTGCGCCAGAGGAGATCGAGGCACTGCGTGAATTCATGTTTCGTGGTGGCTTCGTCATGGTTGACGACTTCTGGGGTCAGCCCCATCTCGATGATATGTTTATGGAGATGGGCAAGATATTTCCTGAGCGCGAGATTATTAAACTAAATAATACACATGAGATATTTCATGTGTTCTTCGATATAGACGAAGTGGCTCAGGTTCCCGGTCGCATGGTGACCTGGGATTTCGGCGGTTTTATGAAGCTCGATGACCCCAGCTATCCACCGGAAGTCTATGCGGTCTTGGACGATGACGGCCGTGTCATGATGGTGGCAAATTATAATACCGACCTCGGTGACGGTTGGGAGCATACCTTCTATAAGGGTTACCCGACAAAGTCTACGAACGATGCTTACAAGATAGGTATCAATTTTCTAATCTACGCGTTTAGCCATTAGTCATTTACAGGGTATTGATCTGACGCAACGGTCGCAAAATAGAAGTAGTTATAAAGTTAACTGTAATCGCAAATATAAATATTAATATAAATAGAACAATCGGAAGACAGGACTTAGACATGACAGACATTGAAGAAACAGTAACAGACTCCATCGAGGCCGCTCCAATCGACACTGCAGATGACCTGACCCTGGTTAAGAAGATGCAGGATGGTCGCGATCAGATCGTCGCCGAGATTCAGAAGGTTATTATCGGTCAGGTAGATGTTATCGATGAATTGTTAATCGCCCTGTTCGCTGGAGGTCACTGCCTGATCACCGGTGTTCCCGGTCTGGCAAAGACGCTTCTGATCAAGACCGTCGCCGATATTCTTCAGGTCGATTTCAGTAGGATACAGTTCACGCCGGACCTGATGCCGGCTGACGTGGTGGGTGCGGAGATCGTTGAGGAGAAGGACGGTAACCGTGTTCTCAAGTTCGTCAAAGGTCCAATCTTTACCAACATTCTTCTAGCGGATGAGATCAACAGAACGCCACCGAAGACGCAGTCCTCGCTGTTGGAGGCGATGGAAGAACGACAGGTCACGGCTGCCGGGGTCACTCATCCTATGTCGGCACCATTTTTCGTACTAGCCACGCAGAATCCGATAGAGCTAGAGGGAACCTATCCGCTGCCCGAGGCTCAACTCGACCGCTTCATGTTTAAGATTGAACTTGGATATCTCACGGAAGAAGACGAGGTGAAAGTGGTGAGTAGCACCACGCAGACGAATGACACGGCTCTGAGCCATCCGTTAAGTGGGGAGGATATCCTCGAATTTCAGCGTATAGCGCGACAGGTTCCAGCCGCTGAGGCCGTTATTCAATACGCGGTCAGGCTAGTGCATGCGACCCGGCCGCAGTCCGAGAACGCGCCACAGTTCATAAAAGACTGGGTGAGTTGGGGGGCAGGTATTCGTGCTTCTCAGAATCTCATTCTGGCGGGCAAGGTAAGGGCTCTGTTACTCGGTCGCTATAATGTGTCCTACGGCGATGTGCGCGCACTAGCCCCCTCTGTGTTGCGCCATAGGGTCTTACTGAATTTTCATGCCGAGGCAGAACGAATTACAACCGACGATGTGGTCAAGCGCCTGCTCGATGAAGTGCCCGAGCCGAGTTCGAATCTATAATTGCCTTGATTGATCATCGAAAAACGGAACAGTAATGTCTGACTCGCTAAATTTTCTAGACCCTTCAGTCCTCGCCGGGCTCGATAATCTCGAGCTTAGAGCTAGAGTGGTCGTAGAAGGTTTCCTTTCGGGCCTGCACAGAAGCCCAAATCGAGGCTTTAGCCCGGAATTTAATGACTATCGTCACTACTACCGTGGCGACGATATGCGGCATATAGACTGGAAGCTATATGCACGAAGCGAAAAGTTTTATATCAAGCAGTATGAGGACGAGACGAATGTTCGCTGTATGGTTGTACTGGATACCAGTGCTTCTATGTCTTATTCCTCGGGAGAAACGAGTAAGCTGGACTATGGCATTACACTGGCCTCAGCCTTAGCCTATTTTATCAATAGGCAACGCGACGCAGTCGGTTTGATTACTTTCGATGATAAGGTTAACAACTATATTCCTGCGAAATGTAGGCAGCCACATTTGATGCAAATATTGCGAACCCTCGCTCAAATTAAGCCGGGAAAGAAAACCGACTCAGTGAAGCCCTTGATTGACCTGGCAGCCTCGCTAAATAAAAAGAGTATGGTCATTCTGATTACGGATATGCTCGATGACGAGGACCGGCTGATAAAAACTCTACAGAATCTGCGCGGAATGGGTAACGACGTCATAGTTTTTCATGTGATGGACGATGCTGAGCTGAATTTTACTTTCAACGAGGCATCAGAGTTTGTGGATATGGAAAGCGATGAGAGTTTCATCACTACGCCGGCAGCCATCCGCAAAGCCTATCTTGAGAACCTCAATGAGTTTCTCGCCTTCTGTAAGAAGCAGTGTCAGCGTAGCGGTGTTGACTACTGTCTCATGAACACGTCCGAGCCTCTAGATGCGGCCCTGTCAGCCTATATGAGCAAACGAGCGAAGAGCTTCTAAATGGTATTTCTGACTCCTCTATTTCTACTTGGTCTGTTGGCGGCGCTGATTCCTGTAGCGATTCATCTTATTCGCAAGGAAAAACCGCCAAAGGTGATGTTCAGTACAATTCGTTTCCTTAAGAAAACCTCCAAGAAATTGATCCTCTTTCAACATATCCAACAGTGGTTGTTGTTAGCACTCAGATCGGCGGTTATCGCCTTGTTGGTATTCGCCTTCGCGAGGCCACTGTTTGATCAGACGGTGGCGCGACTGCTTGATGCAGACCCCATGTCCGCGGTGATCATGCTCGATCTCTCGATGAGCATGCGCTATGAGGATAATTTTGATCAGGCAAAACAGGAGGCTATCGACCTGCTTGCTGGAATGACCTCCGGTGATGAAGTTGCCTTGATAGCGTTCTCGAACTCTGCCGACGTGGTGCGCGAGTTGAGTACTGATATCGATAGCGTCAGATCACTTATCAATAGCTTCGACGAGCCAGGCTATGGCACTACGCGTTATATGCCTAATCTACGTCTAGCCGATCAACTGCTTGAAACCTCGCGCTATGAAAATCGCGCCGTCTATCTGATTAGTGATTTTCAGGATATCGCTATGAATGATTCTGAGGAGGGCTGGAAGCTTTCTCCGGGCACTGCTTTTAATACCATAGATGTAGCGGCGCTGGAGAGTAGCAACCTCGTGCTAACCGATGTGAGATCCCCCGAACAACTCCTGGAAGATGCGGCCGAGCAGCAAATTTTAGCTCGAGTGCGCTCTACCGGCACTCTGTACTTAGAGCAGGGCGATGTTAGCCTCTATGTTGATGGGGACTTAATCGAGCGGGTGCCTGTCGATCTGGCAGATCGTTCCGAGCAAGTAGTCACTTTCTCTGCCAGCTTTGACGCACAGGGAACGCACACGGGTGAGGTGCGGGTGAGTGGCGATAATTTTGCTGTCGACAATTCCTATTTCTTCACAGTTGATGTCTTGCCGAAGATCCGCGTGTTGTTAGTCAACGGTGAGGCATCAGACGATTGGTTCGATGATGAAGGGCATTGGTTTGGTCTCGCTGTGAGCAGTGCGTCGCAGTCACCTTTCGTGTTACAGACAATTGAGCCTGGCGAGCTTAGCATGGCTAATTTGCGACAGAACGATGTTGCGGTACTACTGAATGTTGGTGATCTTAGCGGCGGTCAGGCGGCAGCGCTCACTAGCTATGTTCGAGAGGGCGGTAGTCTGCTATTGGCGCCAGCAGACAGAGTAACGCCTGAGGTTTTCAATCGACAATTTGCCGAGATAGCGCCTGCTATCATTCAAAGCAGAGGGCAGCTTGGGCTTGATGATTATCTGGTTATAGCGGATTTTGATCGTCGTCATCCAATACTGAGCCCTCTTGGCAGTGACTGGTCAGCCCGGTTTCAGAATCACTGGTCGTTGTTAGCCGATGAAGACGCCGATGTGCTAATGCAGTTCGATAATACCGAACCAGCTCTTCTAGAGCGTAGTGCGGGCCAGGGTAAGGTGATCCTGTTTGCCTCATCACTGGACCTGGAGTGGAATAACCTGGCGCTACAGGGACTGTTCCTGCCCTTCGTGCATGAAACGCTCAGACACTTGGTGCAGCAGAACCCAAAGCAGCGAGCCTATCAGATTGGGGATAGCCTAGATCTAGACCCCTTGGGAGTGGCTCAATCTATCGAGGCTACTGACGCAGCCGGAAGCGCTATTCAATTCGCCAACAATAATTTTGTAACCACGGCGACTACCCCAGGTATGATCAATGCGAGAATTGACGGTAATTTGGTCAGCTTCGCGGTAAATGGCATACCCGAGGAATCGAATTTCAGTCGTACTCCGGTCGCGAACTTGTATGACCAGATCATCAATCCCGATACCGAGCCGAATCAATCTCGAGAGGTAAGAACGGCACAGCTGATAGAAGAATTGGAGCGGCCGCAACGAGTTTGGTGGTGGGTTTTATGCCTGGTTATGCTTCTAATTCTTGCAGAATCGCTGATTGCCAATCGCACCTACCGTTAAGCGCAAAACCCCTCTATATTCGAAGCCTTTTTTAACTCTTTGTTATTAAAGGATTTATAATTTATTTTTATCAAAAAACTTTTGCGACTTTGTAAAATAAGTGCCGAATCTGATTGAACATTGCATTTTTTTGCGCCATAGTATTTTCATTAGTGGCGCAGAGTCATGATGAAAATAGAGCAACTGAATCCAACAGATTATTCATTCAATCCTCAACTGCTAGCGACGCTGATCGCATCGCTAAGTATTGCACTTTTTTCCAATAACACATTCGCTCAGGGGCTGTCAGTCATTATGACCGAGGACTTGGTGCCGTCTGTGGATCCCATTTCAAGGGTAATCACAGAACTCGATACGGACTTTGGAGCCTACGATCAACGCCAGATAGAGCCGCTTCAAGACCTCGGCAGGCGGAGCCAATCGGCTGGCGAGTTTCAGCAAGCCTTATCCTTCTTTAAGCAGGCTTTGCATGTAGCGAGGGTAAATAGAGGGCTTTATCACGAATCTCAGATTTCTATCATCGATAGTATTATTTCCTCCGAAGTTGCCCTGAAGAATTGGGAAGAAGTGAATAATTATTATGCCTACCAGGAGCATCTCTACCTGCGGCTCTATGCCACTGACGACCTACGTCTCGAGCAGGGGCTTAAGAAGATAAGTAATTGGCATATCACCGCGTTTAATGTGAATCTTGATGGAAATCGCATTCAGCATCTGCAGAAAGCCAACAAGCTGTTTAAGCTTAGGATGCGGGTGGCGGAAAATACTCTGTCACTTGGAGACCCTCGTTTTTCGATGCTGGAGAAGAATATAAAAATCTGTGAGAGGGAGCTTTTTCTCGCATCCGATCTCAACCGCGAAATGCGACGTCGACACCCGCAACAGCCGGTAGATTCAAATCCTCGTAGACCCAGCTATAGTGAGAGCAAGGGTAGAGTCTTCGTCAGCGTAGACTAGCAATCTCACTTCCCTAAGTTCTATCCTAAGGATTCGACTCAAAGCAGATCGATTGCCTTCGATTATTCGAACGAGATGTATTGATGCTGGGAGTTGCGCGTTGCGCTCGAATAGAGAATAAGCTTGGCAACAGGGAAAGGTTAAGGCGCTAAAGTGGAAACTTGAAAGCTACTCAATGCTATAAGAAAAGGGGGGAACAAAGAAAAACTCCCAAGTTCCAAGCTTTAGCTCTTTACAGACCCTGCGATATATCCCTTATAGCGCTAAATCGTAAAGTGGAAAAATATTATCACAGACCCTTCGAGAGTAACTAAGGGGTTACAATTTGTCACAATGCCTAGCGCATTAGCCTGTTACTGAACGTTCGATCGGTTTTTCTTTGAATTACTGGTAGAGTTCGCTAGGGAAAAACCGAGCGAGCGCTTGGTAGTAAAATGTGTCACTGGTAATTCAGCAGCTCAGTGGCTAAGGTGATTTGATGCTGGCACTAGGTCTGCGCTGCCCTGTGCAGACTAAGGCTTCGCATTTTTTTCTTTAGCCGTTGGTAGCAGACCCATCTTGTGAGCCCGGACCTCCCAGTTTTTCCTTGCGAGAGCACGCATATCCTCGGCGTTGTCCATCTCATCGACTATCTCGATGCCTAACAGGGTTTCTATGATGTCTTCCATGGTTACAATGCCTTCTGTGCCACCATATTCATCGACGACTAGCGCGATGTGTTCATTCTCCAGAATGAATTTGTCGAGCAGGTCGGGTATCGGGCTGGCGCTATGGGTAATGATTATGTCGCGGCGCAAGGAATTCAGCTCCTGATCTCCTTTGCCCTCTACAAGACTGAGCAGTAATTCGTCCTTAAGAATATAACCGGTAACCTTGTCGTTGCTATCCTGATAGATGGGAATTCGTGAGACGGGCAGCTCCGCGTTACGGTCATGAAAATCCTGGATGGTGGTAGTGCCATTCTCGGTAACAACTACGATACGCGGTGTCATCACATCTTTGACTAATATCCGGCTAAAGCGCAGCAGGTTCTTGATTACCTTCTGTTCGCTCTCCTTCAGGATACCAATTTCTTTGCCGAGCTCGGTCATTAGCAGGAAGTCGCTTCTGCTCAGAACGGGCTTATCTTTGTCTTTCTTTAGATTCTTTGTAATGAGCTGGCTCAGCCAGATCATTGGGGCAAGAACTAGCATAAGTAAATTTATAAGCCTGACGGATAGAGGGGTTAAGGCCTGCCAGTTGTTCGCGCCCAGGGTCTTCGGAATTACTTCCGAGAATATCAAAATTGCTAGAGTCATCGCTCCTGCGATAAACCCCTCCCAGCTGATAATTGTTAAACCGAAAATTTCGATCTTGGTTGCGCCGAAGATAACAGCCGCTTGAGCGCCTACGCCTATTGCCCCGGCAGTGTGAGCGATAGTGTTCAAGGTGAGGATAGCGGCAAGTGGGCGGTCTATATCTTCTTTGAAACGGGAGAGTTTTTTGGATATGGCCGTGCCGTCTCTGTCCTGCGCTGCTACATAGGCAGGGGTGATGCTAAGCAATACTGCTTCTAGGATCGAACAGAGGAAAGAAAAGAAGATGCTGGCAGCGAAGAATGTGACTAAAAGCCCCATCAATGAACCATTTCGGTTGAGAACAAGGCTGTATTCTCACACGAACGCAAATCCGCGTACAGTGAATTTGGCGGCCAAAACCCGTGGCAGAATCAGCCGCAGCGCAGAAGTGAGAACCCCGCTGAGTCTAGTGGCTAAGGCTAGGCTCAGGCTTTCGGATACCAGGCAGATTGCCCAACAATGAGCGAAGACGGTCTGGTAGAGCGAGCATGGCCGGAGTCACCACCAGTGTCAGAATCGTGCCGAAAGACAGGCCAAATACGATTGCCGAGGCCAGGCTTACCCACTGTGATGTTATCGGGCCGCCAACTTCGATCTCGGCGCCGATTAAGTCAACTGACACATGCATGGCTAATGGGAGCAAGCCAAAGCCTGTGGTAAAGGTTGTAAGAAAAACCGGGCGTAGCCTTTGTACGCCGGTGTGAACGATAATATCCCTGAGCGACCAGTCCTTGTGTTGTTCCCTCAGATGATTGAAGGTGTCGATCAGAACGATATTGTTGTTCACAATAATTCCGGCCAGGGCAACGATGCCTATGCCTGTCAGTATTATGCTGAATGTCTGGCCTGTGATGAGTAGTCCCAGCAATACTCCTGCAGTAGATAACAATACAGAGGAGAGTATCAGTAGTGCCTGATAGTAGCTATTGAACTGAGTAACCAGCAATATCGCCATCAATGCCATAGCGAGGGCGAAAGCAGAAGACAAGAAGGCAGCCGAGTCTTCCTGCTCTTCATTTGCGCCTCTAAATAGATAAGTTACCCCCGGCGCGGTTGGTGTCTCTTCCATGTACTGTTCTAATTCTTGCACCTTATTGTCTGCAACAACGCCAGGCATTGGGTTCGCTCGAATATAGACAACCCTCTCTCCGTCGACGCGCTGAATGGAGCTCACTGCGGGTTTCGCTACTTTGGTGACGAAGCTGCTTATCGGAACCAGATCACCACTCGCCGTGTTAATGCGAATCGTGTCCATCTGCTCAAGACCGCGATATTCCGCCGGGTAACGCACTCGGATATCGACTTCTTCTTCGCTGTCCGTTGGTCGGTAGTCACCCATGAACACGCCATTGGTCATTAATTGAATGGCTGTTCCGATCTCGGTCATGTTGGCGCCAAACATGGCGGCTCTGGCGCGATCAACGACGATTTCCCACTCTATGCCCGGTACCGGTGCTGTGTCGTCGACATCGATCAGCCCCGTCATCTCGTTTTCCATATGATTGCGAATACGAGCAGCCTCGGCGAAGAGTACTTCTAGATCGTCGCCGGACAGTTCCAGCTGCACCGCTTTTCCAACTGGTGGGCCTTGTTCAATAGTAACTACTTCTGCTCTTGCGCCAGGCAAATTGGCGATAGCGTCTCGGTAGCGGTTTTCCACTTCGAAGCCATCGATATCTCTATCGCGGCGATCCGTCATCTCGAGAAAGATTGTGCCAATAAGATCTGGAGCCGCCTGTTGACCGCCTCCTAGCTGCTGACCTGCACCGGACTGAGTAACGATGCCCTTGAAATGACCGACTTCGCGGATGCGAGCCTCTGCATCTAGCATGACATCTCGCAGCTCGGCCGGAGAGGAGTTGCCTCTAGCGAAGACTTGAATTTGGGTCTGACTTGGCTCTACGCCCGTGAAGAATTCAACGCCTTTACCGTACTGACCATAGGCCATGACGATAATTACTAGACTGGCGATGCTGGTGAAAAATACAGCCAGAGGAGAGCGGACTGCAAAGCCTAGAATCTTGGCATAGACAGCCGTGATGCCGCCGGTCTTAAGCGGATCGCCATCTTCCAAATTTTGCAGGTAGGCCTGATCGGCGGCGCTGGATTTTCCTATCAATGCGCCTATGGTTGGGGCAAATAAAAGCGCGTAGAACAGTGAGCCGATTAAAACGGCGAACACCGTGATAGGCAGGTAGCTCATGAACTGTCCGGAAACCCCAGGCCAAAACATAATCGGCAAGAACGCAGCAAGGGTAGTTGCTGTCGATGCGAGGATAGGCCAGTACATACGGTCTACGGCGGCTCTGTAGGCATCTCGAGCATTGAGACCTTCTGCCATCTTACGATCTGCATACTCGACCATCACTATAGCGCCATCGATAAGCATACCCAGGCCGAGTAGTAATCCGAACATCACCATAAAATTGTAGGTGAATCCCAGTAAGCGAATAACGATGAAGGCGAAGAAGAAAGAGAAAGGGACTGCAAGAGTAACCAAAAGCCCTGACCTAACGCCTACAGAGGCTATCACCACAATTAGCACAAGCACCATAGCGGTAGCCATATTACCCTGCAGGCCCATATTCTGTTCAATAACCAGAGGCGCAGTATTATTGATATAAGAGAGGCTGACAGCGGGCGGTAGACTGGGGCGCATTTCTGCTACTACGATATCGACCTGTTCCATAGCCTCAGTAACACTAGTGCCCTTGCGCTTCATTACGTTTAATGAGATTGAGGCTGAACCATTTGCATAGGAGTAGCGTGTAGCGTCTTTAAAAGTGCGTCTTACATCTGCAATATCCGATACGGTCAAAACGCCATCGGCATTCGATGATAGGGGCAGATTAAATAAGTCGTCGGCATTCTCGATTAATCCTGGGACTTTAATGGAGAAACTACCCTGACCAGTATCTACCTGACCCGCAGGAATAAGCCGGTTGTTGCTGGTTACCGTTTGTATTATTGACGCATTGGATATTCCGTAGGTCTCAAGTTTAGCCGGGTCAATAACGGCCTCTAACAGCTGTTCGCGGTTACCAACCATCTCGGCTTCCAAGATAGTAGGCAGAATCTCTATCTCCCGCTGCAGTTCTTCAGCTACCTGCAATAGAACTCTCTCGGGAACCCCATTACCGCCTATCGCGATTTGGACTACCGGTAATGTTGCCGCCGACACTTCCTGAATCAGTGGTTCCTCTGTGTCTGCAGGAAAGCGTGCCTTGGCTCTATTGATCGCTTCGCGAACTTCGCTTAATGCAAATTGAGATTCGAAGTCGATGTCGAACTCAGTGATTATAGTAGCCGCATTCTCACTAGAGAAGGAGCTGACAGAAGTGATGCCATCTACTGTCTTTAGCTCTAGTTCGGACGGTTTTGCCAGCAGACGTTCGGCATCCTCTGGAGAAATGCCTTGATGTATTATCGTGGTGATAACTATAGGCACTTCGACGTCGGGGTTTAGCTCTGCCGGAATCGCTAGATAACAAACGAAGCCAGTTATCATTATGGCCACGAACACACTTAAGGTAGTTCGTGCTCTTGAAACGGCGGCATCAATATAATTTTTCATGAAGGTAGCTCTCTTCAATACTGCGAATTAGGGGTAGGGCTAGCGGGACCAGTCGAAATTGCTTTCTACTTGTTGCCCGGGAAAGACAACTTCCTGGCCCAGAGTTATAAGGTTAATGTTGCCGCTCAGGCCGGTGACCCAAACGCCTGGGTTGATTGCACTGGTGTTATCCCCAACGATTGTCACGTTGTGAAATTCCACCATGTTATTTGCACCGATAGTCTTAACGCCGATTCTGCCGCTATCGTCTAGGGTCAACGAAGAAGAGGGAATCAGATGCGCCTGAATGTCGGCCGAATTTACTAGGATTTCTGCTGTGATGCCCTGGCGAATGTCTGTAAAAGCCGGATCGACTTCTACCTCTATTCGATAACTCCTGGAGATATTGTCCGCTGCCCGCGCCAAATAACTCACTGAGCCGGTCACCTGCTGACCCGTGAGCAGCTCGGCATTAACTTTCGCACCAACGCGCAAGCTGCCTATATCCTGCTCTGGAACGACGCCAACTAATAGCATAGGACTATCGTCAAGCACCGACGCGCACACGGCGCCGGCATTTAATAGATCGCCCAACTCGACGGTACGAGTTTCAGCGATGCCATCGAAGGGGGCGACAATCTTGGTTCGCTGTAATGCGAGTTCGGCTCGCGCAACGGCCGCCTTGGAAGATTCAAGGGCGCTCTTAAGCTGGGCAACGATCACGTCGGACTGCAGGCCTCTGCTCTGTAAATCTCGCGAAGCTGCGTACTCAAATTCTGCCTGTTCTTGCCTGCTTACCGCTTCCAGCAAATTGGAATCACGATCATCGGTAGCGATTTCACAGAGCAGGTCGCCCTTGCGCACGCGCGCGCCACGGGGGATAGGCTCACTTACGATTCGGCCTGCCTGTTCGGAGCGAACCTCGACATGGCGAAAAGCCTGTGTCCTGCCGCGCACACGTACCGTCTCGGCATAGGTCTGCTCACCAATTCTGGCGGCGCGAACGATGAAGTTACCTGGGTTCTCGCCCAGCGACTCGCCTTCAGGCAAGGCGAATACGACGCTGGCAGTCGGCATATTGCTCTCATCGGGTTCTTCGGCACTCTGGGGGATAACCATCCAAAGTACTACTGTAACCAATATACCTGCTGAAACGATGTGTTGATTCTTCACTGCAATCTCCGATGATGTGATCTATAGATTCTGTTGTTCGGTATCAGGAATCGTGCCCCATCGCTTTGCCTGAGCGACGAACGTAGATATTGCGCCGAGTAAAATGGCTGCCAAGTCGATATTTGGGTTGATCATCCTTGTTGTTAAAACCCTCAAGTTAGCTGAGTTTTTTGGTATTAGCTAACTGCCTGGCGGTCATGGCGTAAAAGTGTTTCGTATTGTAACCATTCAAAAGCCAAGTGCAATGCATTTGTCCTTTAAATTCGAGCCTTTAGCGCATTTTTCCGGGCTATAAGATTTGGCTGGAATCACTACGAAACTGTGCTAATTTCACCCTAGGTAAGGATTTTAATTTAGCGAGGACCAATAGCTGTGAAAGATTTGAAGAACTCAGTTGCGATTATCACCGGATCAAGTAGTGGAGTAGGCGCCGCAACTGCAAAGCTGCTAGCTGGCCAGGGCTGCCATGTGCTCATCAATTATAATTCTAATGCAGCCGGAGCACAGGCTGTAGCCGAGGAATGTCGGGCTATGGGGGTAGAGTGCCTGGTTTTTGGCGGCAGTGTTGCCGAGGACGCAAACTGTGTCGCGATGGCTACAGAGGCTATCGAGAAGTGGGGGCGTGTCGATATTCTCGTCAACAACGCAGGTACCACCAAATTTGTCGATCACTCCGACCTCGATGGACTAAGCAGCGATGATTTTCAGCGTATCTACGCGGTGAATGTCATAGGCAGCTACCAGATGATTCGTGCCGTGAGCGAGCAGATGAAGGCTCAGGAGGGTGGCGGCGCCGTGGTAAATGTCGCTTCCACGGCTGCAGTTACCGGGATCGGAAGCTCGGTGGCCTATGCGGCATCGAAGGGTGCACTGGTGACTATGACTCTGTCTCTGGCGAGAGCGCTGGGGCCAAAATTAAGAATCAATGCAGTGTGTCCGGGTTTTATCGAGGGCGATTGGCTTCGCGAGGGGCTTGGCGATGAGAAGTACGAGGAGCTGATGGACTTTCATCGTAAAAACTCTCCACTAGGTGTCACAGCAACACCGGATACAGTAGCGGATGCTATTTTGCATTTTATTAGCGGGCCACAGGTTGTGACTGGTGAAACGCTAATTGTAGATGGAGGGAGACATCTGACTATGACTCCTCTAGGTCGTCGGTAGCCTGTTAAGTTTCTCTTCCTGAAAACTGGCGCTATTTTGCAACGGGTCTTTTCTGCAACTTCCTCTGCAGAGTGCGACGGTGCATTTTTAGTTGTCTTGCTGTTTCTGAGATATTGCCGTCATTCTCATTGAGAATTTTCTGTATATGTTCCCACTCGAGACGGCGAACAGACATGGGCTCGAGATGAGCGGCTTCAGAATCGACAGGCGTGCTCGATTGTTCGTTGTTCAACAGCGCGCCTAGTATTTCATCTGCGTCCGCAGGTTTCGCTAGATAGTTGTCTGCGCCCAGCTTAATCGCCTCAACGGCAGTGGTGATACTCGCGTAACCGGTGAGTATAAGAATGCGACTATCTGGATTGCTTCGTTTGAGTGGAGCGATCAAGCCCAGCGAGGTGTGACCGCCCAGGTTCAGATCCAGAATGGCATAGTTAAAATGCGAACTCCTGATGAGCTGCAAGGCATCTTCTTCGTTGGCTGCGTGAGAGATCTCATAGCCGCGATGTAAGAAGGCTCGGCTCATTACTCGCGCAAAAACCTCGTCGTCCTCTACCAGCAGAATGTGCTCCCTATCCATTGTTAGTTCTCTTCTTGGCTAGTGTCGTGACTTTATTTACATCTATTGAGTGGTTTGGGGAAGGCGAATGATGCTGAGTGCTCCACCTTCCTTTATGTTTACCATTTCGATAGAGCCGTGAAGACGTTCTATTGCAGCGTTCGCGAGAAATATTCCGAGACCCATACTCTCTTTGCGGCTTGAAATGAACGGATCGCCCAGCTTTTCCATTACTTCGCTGGGAATTCCAGGGCCATCATCTTTGATGGCGATTTCGAAAAGTGAGGGAGTGTCAGTTGTAACATGGAAGCTGACATTCACCTTGCTATGGGCAGCCTTGATAGCATTCTCGATGATGTTAATCACGGCATGCTTAACACTTAGGTTCGACGTCACAACTTCGTTAGTGTTGTTATCGAAGCGGAAATCGATGGCGCTGGCAGGATGAATATTCACGATATAATCCTGAATATCCTCCACGAAGGCCTTCAGGGGGATCTCTTCTACTTCTTCGGGATTATCCTTGTTGTAGTAACGAATAAGTTGGGTGAGTGAATTCTTGCAGCGGGTCACCTGTTGTCTGAGTAGTGATATGTCGCTCTTGATATCGCTGGCCCTGAGTGATTCGGCATCCAGATTATCTAACTCGGTGAGTAATACGGCCATGGTGGAGAGTGGAGTGCCCAGGGCATGGGCTGTGCCAGCGGCGAGTGTTCCGATAGCGACCAGTTGCTCATTACGTAGTTCATTCTCGCGCGCCTCGGCGAGATTTAGTTCACGAACCTTGATTGCCTTCGCCATGCGCGTGATCAGCACGGAGATGAGAATTGCGCTCACTAGAAATATCACCCACATGCCCACGAGGTGAAGCTGGAATGTCATGACTTCATTCTCTGGAGACATCGCCATATTGTTGTCTGAGGTCAGGTCCAGAAGCAGAAACGAGGTATAGATCAGAATGCCGCCCACCGAAAAAACATTCACATAAGATTGCGGTAACAAGGTTGCTGTTAGTGCAAGTAAGACAAGCAAGTAGGAGATGAGGGGATTACTTGCCCCGCCAGTATTGAGTAGCAAAACAATCAAGAAGAACACGTCAACTAGGATGTGGCAGAACAGTTCGAAGTTGCTAACAAATTTCGAGGTTGCGAGGCGCCAGTACCCAAAGAGCACGGAGACTACGATTCCGCTAATTAGATAGACGATGAATATAACCGGAATCTCTATCTCGGATAAAACATGAAGCGCTAGCACCGCAATCACGCTGGATGCAGTAACGAAGGTGCGTAGCAACAAGAGTCGCTGTAAACCCTGCCGACCCAGGCTCGCTCCATCGGAGGAGATTAAGATGAAGAAGCTCAGGAACTCTGAAAATTTAGATTGTGCCATCATTTCGCTATTCTACCCCAATGGCAGGCTGAACCAAGCCAGCCAGGGTAATTGAGACAATATGCCGCAGGCATTGGGGCGCGCAGAACTGGGCTATGCAATGGCGCATGGGCGGGTTATATTGCATCGCCAAGAGGAAATTACTCAGAAAAACCAGAAGACTCTATCCCGCGACTCCGTTATGACAGGTAGCTCCAAACTAACAACTCTGAATTTGCTAAGCAGAATTCTCGAACTTGAGTTTGGTGAACTTTACTTGCAGCACTATGGCCTTTTCACAGACTCAAAAGCTACGAATCTCGAGCCCGCTGCAGAGCTTCTCGATGCCCAGCATCGATTTGCAGCCAGGCTGGTAGAACTGCTGGGGAAGACTAATTCCGGCGCCGATATCCTCGTCGTTGGTGATACTCTGCTTTCCCTGGCCAGAGAACTGGCCGGGGCCGATCATTCGATACTCTGGATCGGGTCGGAAAAATTGCTAGATGCGGGTGAAGATGCGCCAACGAGTTTTCGCCACGTGGCTGAGGACTTTGTAGCATACGCGCCTGCGGCATCTGCCGATGTTTTGATTCATGAGGGATCAATTCGCTATCTGGATCAGATGGCGATTCTGAGCAAGAGTCGTGATGTGCTGGGAGAATCCGGTCGGCTCATTCTGTTTGGCGAATTTCTCCACGATGATTCGCAGATCGAATATTCAGCACTGCCAAACTTCAGTTCATTCGATCAACTTTCCAGGCGCCTGGGTTTTGTACCACTTGAGAACCTGGACCTTTCTGCCAGTGCTATGAAAACGCTAGAGCGAGTTCGGCCACTTATTGATATCCATGGGAAGAAACTCGTGGAAGAGGGTGTCTGCGATCAAGTCGATCTGGCTGACATGGAGTTAGAATTCGAAAAGATGCAGGGAGAGTATGCGTCAGGCAGGCGAGGCTTTCGACTGCTTTCATTGCAGCGCGATTTGAGCAGTGCGAACGAATGGGCGAATGCACAGTTCGGGGATATTCAATCTTTCGAACCGCGAGAGGTTGCGAGAGCTTTTCGAAGAAAGTTTTAAGGTCGACTTCGATGAGGATCTCTGGAATTGGAAATATGGCCAGGGAGATGGCAAATGCGTTGTGGCCAGACTAGACAAGCAGAGCCACATCGTTGCTCACTATGGCGGCGCACCACGCAAGATTATTTACTTCGGTGAAGAATCTATGGCGATTCAGCCCTGCGATGTGATGGTGCATCCCAGTATTCGAAAGCAATACGGTAAGGGCAGTCTTTTTTTTGAAGTAGCCGCTACTTTTCTGGAACGAGAAATTGGTAATACCGTGAGCCACCTATTGGGATTTGGATTTCCCAATCAGAAGACTATGAATATCTCCAAGCGCCTCGGCCTGTATGAAAAAACCGATGACTTCGTGGAGATCGTCTACGGCAAAGTAGATACGTCTGCAGAGCAGACACGCTATTGTCTGGAGGAATACAACGCAGAGGATCCTTGCCTCTCGAAGCGACCTGGACCAGCTCTGGGAATCGATGAAGGGTGACTACGAGAAAGGTATTGTCGGAGTTCGAGATGCCGACTACATCGCACATCGTTATATTAGCCATCCCTTCTCGAAGACGAATCAGTATCGCTGCGTATTCTTAAGAGAAAATGCCACGGCCAAGCCAGTCGCCTTCGCCGTCTTGAAGGACCACGCCGGCGGCAAGCTAATAATGGACCTAATCTGCCCTGTGGCGCTTATGAAAAATGCAATTACTATTTTAAATCAGCAGCTTAGCAAGGATGAAGACAGCAGTGAGTTACGCCTGTGGCTCACTCGCTCGGGTGTAGATAAGGCCTTAACTGGCGATGCGATTGTGAATGAATTGGGTATTGAGATACCCTGTAATAGCTGGAACCCTGGGCCTAGTGCCGAGCTGCTCAACGGCGCTTGGTGGTTGACGGCAGGGGATATGGATTTTATATAGAAAGATGCTGTCTGAGGCGCTAGTCTAACGAGGGCGCCGAGCCTCGATTCGCTGTAAAAAAGTAAGTCGCTTGACTGAAAAAATAATAAACAAAACACTAAATCTGAATAGTAAAACAGGAATATCTGCGACCATGAATAGTAGAAATATTTATGAGATCGATCTCGATCAGAATCAAGCCAATTTCGCACATCTAACTCCGCTGAGTTTTATAGAGCGTTGTTCTAGTGTATATCCAAAGAAAGTTTCTCTCATTCATGGTGATAAAACATATACCTGGGCTGAGACATACAAGCGCTGTTGTCTTCTGGCTTCGGCTCTGTTGAAGATAGGTATAGGCAAGGGCGATACGGTCGCATTCATGGGGGCAAATACCCCGGAGACATTTGAAGGGCACTTTGGCGTTCCCATGTCTGGCGCAGTGCTGAATGCATTGAATGTGCGTTTGGATGCGAAAGCAATTGCATTCATCTTGGAGCATGCCGAGGCCAAGGTATTGTTTACCGACAGGGAGTACAGCGAGACGATTAAGGCGGTCCTGGAGCTTTTACCAAACGATATATTGGTAATCGATATTGATGATCCCTCTTTCTCCGGAGGAGAGCTGTTAGGTTCGCAGAACTATGAAGACTTCATAGGCCAGGGGGATGATAGCTATAGCTGCTTTCAGATTGATGATGAGTGGCAGGCAATTTCCTTGAACTACACGTCGGGAACAACGGGCGATCCTAAGGGTGTTGTGTTTCACCATCGTGGGGCCTATCTAAACGCTATATCAAATAATATGTGTTGGGATATGACTGCCCATCCCGTGTATTTGTGGACTCTTCCGATGTTTCACTGCAACGGCTGGTGTTTCCCCTGGGGCTTGGCTGCGGCAGCGGGCACTAGCGTCTGTCTCCGTCATGTTCGCGACGCGGCGATCTTCGAATCGATGAAGGAGCATGGCGTTACCCACTTCTGCGGCGCTCCGGTTGTGTTGAATACGATCGTCAATGCCGATGAGAGTCTGAAAGTTGGTTTGGCAAAAGGAATTAAGGCGATGACTGCAGGAGCGGCCCCACCGGCTGCGGTTATAGCGAGCATGGAAAACATGGGCTTCGAAGTAACCCATGTCTATGGCCTAACCGAGACTTATGGCCCCTGTGTGGTCTGCGCACCTCAAGATGATTGGGCTGACTTGTCTATCGACGATAGGGCTGAGCTTCTGGCCAGGCAGGGTGTCAGAGCGCCGCTACAGGATGAATTGATGGTAGCAGATCCCCAGACGCTTGAGCCGGTTCCCAAGGACGGAAAGACCATGGGGGAAATCTTCATGCGCGGCAATCTGGTCATGAAGGGGTATCTGAAGAACCCGAAGACAACCCAGGAGTCATTCGAGGGCGGTTGGTTCCATTCCGGCGACCTGGCTGTCTGGTACGAAGACGGCTACACGCAGATAAAGGATCGGTCTAAAGATATTATTATCTCAGGCGGCGAGAATATATCTTCGCTCGAGGTTGAGTCGGTGCTGTTTAAGCATCCGAAGATACTCGAGGCTGCCGTTGTGGCCAGTACTGATGAGAAGTGGGGGGAGGTACCTTGCGCATTCGTTTCTCTCAAATCAGGTCAGGAAATGGGAGTCGATGAGCTAATCGCCTATTGCCGGGAAGAGCTAGCGGGTTTTAAGATTCCAAAGAAGGTGGTATTCGGTCCCATAGAGAAAACATCGACCGGGAAGGTGCAGAAATATCTACTGCGTGAGAAGGCTGAGCAGGTTGGCTATGCAGTTAAGAAGTAGCCCGGGCAATATCGGAATTAAAAAACGGGTCATTTGACCCGTTTTTTTTGGACAATAAAATAAGAAGACGGGCGGGTCAGAAATGTTCGATCACGTCTCCGACTTCGGCTCCATCGGCAATGTCGAGGTCGACTTCGCGATACAGATGGATATCGCCCTTTACGGCAGAGTTGGAATCGATAATGATCTTGGAGGTTCTGCCTTCGAAGCCAAAGATTCGATTGAGCCAGGATCGCCGGCCCTTTACTACAATGTCGCCTTCGATGATGCTGCCATCGGTTAGGAAAATATCACCATTGCTGGTTTGGACGTTCTCTCCGACACGCGTATCTCTTAGTCTGATTTTTCCATTCACGGTGCTGACTCGCCTCTCAATTTCAGTGCCGGGATTAGTCTGAATACCGCCATTCACTGTCGACAGCGACCCGTGTACGGTTACATCTGAGCTAACTCGAATGCCGCCATTGACCGTTTCCGCCCCTGTGATTTCGACGCGCTCATCGAGCTCAATGCCACCATTAACCGTATCGAGTAGATCCGCACTGGCGCCACTGCCTAAATCGATGCCGCCATTGACTGAGGAAATGTCCCCCACCTGCTCGTCGGCAGACACTCGAATGCCGCCGTTTACCTTCGATATGTCTCGAAGTTCGGCCGCATCGACTGATGAGGAATAGAGGTAGCTACCAAGCAGCATGGCCAACATAGTAGCCGCGCTTAATTTCATTGTATGGCTTACTTCTTTCATGAATCGTCTCCTTTCGTTCTTATTGCTTATTTTGAGTGGCTATTGCGCCATGCCGTATAAGTTTGCAAAATGCGCGCCAATATTAATTAAATAATAAAAACAATAACTTATGTTGATTCCTGGTCTCTGCCCGCTTCGGCTTTTGGTCATTTTCACCACTGTAAGTGGTGCGTATCGCCGCAATCGTCGATTCTTTACAGGATTATGCCCATGCGCTAATGTTCACAAGCTTTCACCGACACTCGCACATTATGGTCTTAGACGAGGCCAGCTATGATTAGGTTACGAACTGTTTCGGTTTTTTTTCGACAGCGTTTGAGGCAGTTGAGAAAGTTATGGAGTAGTTGTCAGGCTGTCTGGCGGCGGCGATATAGAGAATTCGAATACTATTAAAACAGTCCTATGAAGGAATTCAGTATGAACATTAGAAAAACAATAGCGGCCTTTTCAATTCTTCTGCTAATGCCGGCCCTGCTTTTAGCGCAGGGTAGAGTGATCGAGTCAGACAGTCATCGTTTCGAAGAAGTCGCAGATGGCGTCTGGCTGGTTACAGGCACGGGCTCGGTCTATACCATGAGTAATGCCATGGTACTGGTTGGTGCCTTCGATACCCTGGTGGTCGATTCCCATGTGACTCCTGCGGCCTCTCGCGCTCTGCTCGACTCGATCCCGGTAATTACTGACAAGCCTATTCGCTATCTGGTAAATAGTCATTATCACTTCGATCATGCCCACGGTAACCAGTCTTTTCCTGAGGGAATAGAAATAATTGGGCACGAATTTACGCGCAAGAAATTGAACGGTGAGCTAGGAAATGTATTGGAGGAATCTACCTTTAAGAGTTTCTCCGACCCGGTACCTGCAACTGTCGCGAATCTTCAGCGGCAGGCGGCTGCCGAAACAGATCCGGCACGTAAGGCGCAGTTACAAGAGCGGCATCGGGTGCAAAGCGACTACCTGAATGCGATTGGGGAAGTTCAGCCAACGCCTCCCAACATAACTCTCGAAACAAAGATGACCCTGTTTCAGGTAGTCGATGATGGCAGCCGCGAGATTCAGCTTCACCATTTTGGCCGCGCGCACACCGGCGGAGACGTGGTGATCTATCTGCCTCAGGATAAGGTGGTATTTACTGGCGATATGATGCTGCCAGGGCTCGCCTATATGGGTGATGGTCATGTGGATGAGTGGCCAGCTACGTTAGACGGTCTGCTAACACTAGACTTCGATACCTGGTTGCCAGGGCATGGCCCGGTAATGCGCACTAAGGAGCCTGTAGGGAACTTTCAGGCATATCTGCGAGACCTGTGGGCCAAGACTTCACAAATGCACAGTCGTGGCGTCAGTGCCGATCAGGCGGCGCAGCAGATAGACATGACCAACCACAGTCAAAACTTTGCGCAGATACGAGGCGCCGGTGTCGATCCTCGAGCGATACGTCGGATTTACCAACTCCTCGATCAATAGCTGAGCGCTTCGAGAATAAAAAAGGGGTTCGATTGAACCCCTTTTTTGTGCCTGCTCCATGCTGCGTCAATTAGTCCAGTCTGGCGTAGGGAGCGACGGAGTAGGGCTTGTTGCTATAGCTATCAATAATGGCTTGCATCGCAGTCACCCCAACGTCCTGCCGTACAGTCAGGTGACGGTAGGACGTGATCTGAGTCATCATGATGCCGATCATATTCTCAACCGGATCAACCCAGAAGATAGTGCCCCAGGCACCGCCCCAGCTAAATGTGCCAGGTGTAAGCGGGTCTCTTGCCGTACCGGCATCGCTCACCAGGCCGAAGCCAAGACCGAAGGTATAGCCTGGCCCTCGAATATACACATCGTGATCACCACTATGGTTGGAGATCATTAGATTTACGGTCTTGGGGCTCAGTAGTCGTACGCCATCTAACTCGCCACCGTTCAGTAGCATCTGGCTAAAACGCCAGTAGTCTGAAACCGTGGAGGAGAGCCCTGCTACGCCCCCGAAGTAAGTTGTCTCTCTAAACTCAGGTGCTCGGAAAAGCTCTATGGTTTGGTCTGGGCCGCTAGGGCTATAGACAGCTGCAACTCGATCGATCTTGTCCTTGGGGACGATGTAAGACGTGTCATGCATCTGCAGTGGGTTGAGTATTTTCTCTTGAAGAAAGTCGACTAGAGGCAGCCCGGAAATACGCTCCACCAGGAGAGCCACGTAGTCAGTTGAGCTGCCGTATTGCCAATCGTCACCCGGATGAAAACTCAGAGGCAGAGATGCACGATTGATAAGGGTTTCTTCCAGCGTTGCTTTTCGTGGAAGCAGGGCCAGCTCTTCTTCGGTCAACACTTCGCGACTCGGGTCGACGCCTGCCGTATGTGAAAGTACGTGGCGAAATGTAATGGGTCGGTGGGCAGACATACGGTAGTTCACGCCATTCTCTTCGATAACAACCTGTTTGCCCTCAAGCTCGGGAATCCAATCGGTAATTGGGTCGGTCAGCAGAAAGTGGCCTTCTTCGTAGAGCATCATCAGTGCAGCAGATACTATGGGTTTGGTCATCGACATGATTACGAAGATGGAGTCATCCGTCATCTGCTCGCCCGTTTCCTTGTTCTTCCATCCCTGTGACTCGACGTGAATCACCTTGCCATTGCGCGAGACGAGAGAGACCGTTCCCGCGAGCATATTTGAATCGATATAGCGCTGCATAGTATTGGAGAGTCGCTGCAATCGATCCGATGAGACGCCCACCTCTTCAGGTGCGGCGGTAGGGAAATCGTTTGCCTGGGCAATGTTGCTAAGCATAAACAGTGGCAGAGCTAGCAGCCCTAACGCGGCTCGCTTGATAAGGGGGTGGAGATTATTCATAGACTGACTCCGAATTATTATTATGTGTTATTGAGTGAAGTGGCTTGCACAACAGGGTTCAGTATAGATGAGGCTGCGCGGATTTGACCAGCGTAAGCTTTTGCTGCATTCTCGGGCACTTTCAAAGCGCTAGGGCAGCTATTTGAGTCCGCCGAAGGAATAGTTCATGACAGATGAGTTAGATGTTGATGTGCCAATATTTTTGAAGCCGGGGCATAACGCCGGCGATCTCGTAGAGTCCAGTAAATGGAAGATTCTTCGCCAGGAACATGGCTTAGTAGAGGTTGATGCTCATCTACCCGCACATCTTTTGAACCCCAGAGATCAGCTGTTTGGCGGTTTTACCGGCACCTATGTCGATATGATCTCGATTTTTACTGTGCGGACTCTGTTTAAAAGCCAGGAAGAATTTAAGTGGTCTGCCACAGTGAATATGCGCATAGACTATTTTGCTCCTGTGCTGGGCCCAAGATTCTTGCTTAGGGGCGAGTTGATAAAGGATGGGCGTAGTACATGTCTAGTGGCTACACACTTCACTGACATGGAAGGCAATAAACTGGTTTACGCGATTACAACGCTGCGTAAGAGTAACTAAAGAGAGAATACCCAGCTTATTCAATTATTCTGCTCAATAAAAAAGGCTAGTCGGATTGCTCCGGCTAGCCTTTTTTATTGAGCAGCTGACTACATAGAGTAGCCTTTCTCGTCGTGGTCAGTGATGTCCAGACCCATCTGTTCTTCCTCCTGCGTCACACGGATTCCCGATGTAACTGCTCCTACCAGTTTGAGCAGCAGGAAGGTAAGAATGCCGGTATAGGCTGCTACCGATAGAACGCCTATTATCTGTACTACAAGCTGCGAACCTACGGTCATCCCCTCGGCAAGGCCATTTCCGCTAAAGATGCCCAAGTTCCCCGACACTAAGATACCGGCTAAAAGAGTGCCGACTATGCCGCCGACTCCGTGAACCGGAAAGACGTCGAGGGAGTCGTCGATCTTAATTTTCTGTTTCAGGTAAGTGGTGGCGAAGTAGCAGATAACGCCGCCGCTAAGGCCGACGATTAGTGCGCCGGCAGGGCCCACTGACCCGGATGCAGGAGTGATCGTTGCAAGGCCGGCCACCATGCCTGTTATAGCGCCTAGGCCACTGGGCTTTCCATGCTTTACCCATTCGATGGCCATCCAGGTCAAAGCCCCTGTGGCGGCGGATATATGGGTGACAAACATAGCCATGCCGGCGCTACCATCGGCTGCCAATGCGCTTCCAGCATTGAATCCGAACCATCCCACCCAGAGCATGCCGGCACCGGTGAAGCTCATGGTCAAATTGTGCGGCATCATGGGTGTTGTTGGAAACCCCTCACGCTGTCCGATGACTATTGCAAATACCAAGGCGCCGACACCCGCGGTTACGTGCACTACCGTGCCGCCAGCGAAGTCGATCAGCCCCATCTGGCCTAGCCAGCCACCGCCCCAGACCCAATTCGCTACGGGGAAGTAGACGATGAGTGTCCACAGAGCCGAGAATAGCAGCATGGCTGAGAACTTAATTCTCTCTGCGAAGGCGCCTACGATTAGCGCTGGAGTGATGATCGCAAAGGTCATCTGAAAAGAGGCGAAGACTGTTTCGGGTATGTCGCCGGAGAGTGAGTCGACGACGACGCCACTAAACATAACTTTGCTTAGGCCACCCCAATAGGCTGATTCTGAGGGTCCAAAGGCGATACTGTAGCCAACTACTAGCCAGAGAATCGAAACGACGACGGCAATGGCGAAGCATTGCATGAGCACCGAAAGTACATTCCGCGTTCTAACGAGACCGCCATAGAATAGAGCGAGCCCTGGCAGGGTCATGAAGAGTACGAGAGCAGTGGAGGTCAAGATCCACGCTGTATTTGCCCCACTCAATGCATCCTGAGCGGCGGCCACACTTGGCAGCAGCAGAAGGAGGGTGGCTGCCAAAATTTTTATTCTTGGAATTTTATTCATCATTGCTTGCGATCCTTATAGCGCGTCGTTGCCAGTTTCTCCGGTTCTAATTCTCACAGTCTGCTCCAGGCTGCTTACGAATATCTTGCCATCCCCTATTTGTCCGCTATTTGCGGATTTGCAGATTGCATCAACTGCCTGGTCGCAAAGCTCGTCCGAGACTGCAATCTCGAGTTTTACTTTAGGCAGGAAGTCGATGACATATTCCGCTCCTCGATAGAGTTCTGTATGTCCTTTCTGGCGACCGAAGCCTTTAACCTCAGTCATGGTCATACCGCTGACCCCTAGCTCCGATAATGCCTCTCGAACATCATCAGCCTTGAAGGGCTTAATAATTGCTGTAATAAGTTTCATTATTTTTCTCCTGCATCATTTTGAGTCGCCGCCGAATTTCAAAGAGGCGAATTTTGCGCAATTCTGGTTCTTTTTTTAATGCTGCTAAATTCTGATGGCTCTATGCTTGATCGAATAACTGCTTCTTTGTTCACTCAACGAAGATGGGGGCTACAATCTTCTTTTCTTAAAATAAAAAGCTACCAGCAGTCACAAAACTTTACCATGCCAATTCAGAAAGCACCAATTAGAAGCAGTATTTTCAATAGTGATTTTACGATGTAATTCATTCTGGTGCGCGAAGGAAAGTTAGCACCCCGGATTCCGAAAAAATGACCCTTATTGGTGCATTATTTCGATCGCTTTATAAAAAAGTGGGGGCAATCACTCACGGGGGGGATTTGTGAGCGATTACCCCCTAGGGGGAGGGACTACTTATGCAGCAACTGGCCGCTCAATTGCTTTCACCGATTGAATTAGTGGCAACATTACAAATACAAACAGCATGATTGAGGTCAAGCCCAGAACGTTCAGCGTCATAGCCAGACCCTCAGTCTGCGCTAAGTAACCGACGAACGGTCCGCTACCAATAAAAGCCAGGCGAAACAGAAAGCTAGTGAATGAATTTGCTGTGGCCCTAAATTCACTCGGTATGCGTCGGTTCATTGCATTCACCAGAATGACTTGGTTCAGTCCTCTGCAGGCAAATAGAAGCAAACCTATGAATATCCCCTGCCAGCCTTGCGCCCATGCCATACCGAAATGACCGACTATGGGTAATAGGCCCATCAGTACTAGTGAACTAATCGGGCCATAGCGGCGCTCAATTACAAATCCAAACCGAGCAGCTACGGCTACCACAATACTTTGTGAGAACCAGAGCAGACCAAACATCGCTAGAGAGATTCCCTGCGCCTCCCAGTAGGGTTGCATCAGCCAGGCGACATGAAACGTTGCCAGGCTATAGAGTGGAATAGCAATAACTACATTTCTTAGCACAGGATCGCTCTTGAATAAGTGGCGTAATACTGCTCCGATCTGGATGCGATTAACTCCCTCTTTGGACTTCTTGGATGGTGGTTCAATAATTAGTAAGGCAAGTATGAGGCACATCCATGCCGCCGCCGATTGAACGATTACCATTACTTCGAATGACCACAGTGCCAAAGCGCCTCCTAGCAAGGCCCCCAATCCTTCTGAACTGCTCCTGAAGAAACCTAATTGAGAAATAGCTTTGCTATGCTCAATCTCGGCTTCATCTTGCAAGGTTTTTTGTGTGTCATACAGTAAGGCCAAGTCTGCGCCTGACAAAAGACTCGCGGCGATTCCTACGCTGATCTCAAAAATAATCAGACTCGTTAATTCGTCCGCAAAATTCAGATAGAAGTAACCGGCACCGTGGATGACGCTGCCAATCACTAGTGCGCTCTTGCGGCCAAACACGTCTGCGAAATATCCTGAGGGCGCCTCAAACACTACAATAGCAGTGGCAAAAACCGCCTGCAGGTAGAAAATATCGGCGAGGCTAAGCCCCTTTGCGATGAAGAAAGGCACGATCACTGGAACAATCACCATGAAACTTTGAAAGAAGGCGAGTCCGTAGATGACGTTTATGTTTCTGTGCAATTTTTTGTGCACAATAGTTCCCCAGTGCCCACATCGCTGTGAGCATTCATAAAAGTTAGAGCAAAAAAAAAGACCCCTAGGTTTTGGAACTTAGAGGTCTTTTCTTTAAATCGATTGTTAATCGCTTATTTGTCAGAAATTCACTCCAGGCAGGTCTCCCAATTCTTCACCACGCGTGAACAGAACTGATGACCTAAAATGGTCATAGTCGCTGGCATCGTGCTGAGAATCGTTTGAATGTTCATTTGCTTCACAAATATTTAAAAATTAGAAATTTGAATGCGCGGATTCTAATCTCCTTAAAAAATAAGTCAAGCGTAGCGGAGAAATTTTACTAGTATTAATAAAAATTGGGATAACTTAGTAAAACATTCCATCGCTGGGGATTGAAACTCAACTACTCGGGAGGGGGGCTGCTTTCTTGATCTCGCAATATGTATTCAAGCGAAGTTCTCTTTCTGCCCCATAGCGATGCCAGCAGCGACCCGCTGATATTGTGCCAAACACTAAAGAGCGCGCCCGGTAGCGCTGCAGTCGCCGAGAAAAATTGGGTGGCAAGAGCAACTCCTAGACCGGAATTCTGCATGCCTACCTCGATGGCAATGGTCTGGCTCTGTTTTATATCCAAACCGAACAGGCGGCTCACATAGAATCCCCCGGCAAGCCCTGAAAG
>CALTDI010000009.1 GCA_943842505.1 uncultured Pseudomonadales bacterium
TGAAGAACGACGGCGATCAGCGTGATCAGACCTACATCAAGCAGCCTTTCGGCATTGAGTGCCACTACGATTGCGATAATGAGAAGAATGAGGAGAACCGAGAGAGTAGGAATAAGCGGCTCCACTACCTCGGTTACGCCTTCCAGAAAATACTTACAGGTGAACCCCAGCATTACCGGAATAAATACCATTTGAACAATGCTAAGCAACAGTGCCCAGGTATCTACGCTAATCGTTGCGGAGAGATAGAAAGAGCAGAGAAGGGGGGTTGCTATGACTCCTACGATCGTAGAGACCATGGTCATGCTAATAGAGAGTGCCACATCTCCCTTGGCCAGATAGCAAACAACGTTGGACGCCGTTCCTCCAGCACAGCTGCCAACCAAAACCATGCCGATAGTGAGCTGGTTTGATAGCTGTAGCATCTTAGAAAATGTGAGGGCGAGTATCGGCATTAGTAAGAACTGCAGTACCACGCCTATCAAGACTGGCTTTGGGTCTTTAGCAATACGTGCTACATCCTCTTTCGTCAATGTGAGGCCCATCATAAACATCACGCAAGATAGCAAGGGGACGATGGCACCGCTCAATGCGGCGAAGGGAGCATTTGCTATGAAGGCGATTAGCGAAATCAGCAGCGCCCAGAGGGGGAATAGGCTATTGAATCGGGTAAGCATGCTTTATCTCACAGGGTCTGGGAAAGATTGATGGCGTAGTTCTTGCGAGTACTGAGGATGAATCGATCACTTCAGCCTATTTCTCTAATTCTTGTTAGCAAAATACATGTTCAGCTTGGATTCAGCACGATTCTCTACTATGGCATGTCTGAGTCTGTAACATTTTTAGTCCTGTTGCGTCTAAAACTATACATGCTCTATTTGTTCTGCATCTACGTGCCCGCGCCGTGAGATTCTACACTTTGGGGGAGCATTCTCAATGGGTCGAATGAACGAGGCGGGGAAGAGTGCCAATAGAAGAGAGTGGATCTGTAAAATAATTTTAATTCAAACGGGGAATGATCAATGATTAAGAAAGCTCTATTACTAGTAATGAGCGTCGTGTTGACTGGATGTCTTGTTACCGTCGACTCGGATTCGCGTCCGCTGCAGACGGTTTGGAATGAGTCTGATGTTTCGAGGCTGCAGCTCGGCGAAAGTAATCAAGATTGGGTGAGCACCTCGTTTGGCAACCCGATTACTAAGTTAAGCTATGCCGACGGTACCGAGATATGGAAGTACAGGAACCGCTCGGAGAAAGACACCGAGGTTGGATTGTTTCTTGTCTTCTCGGTGGATATTGAGGAGGAACGCACCGAGACGCTATCCATCGAGTTTACAGATGGCTTAGTGACAAATTACTGGATCGAAGAAGACAGGTTCTAGCATCGCCATGAAGTAGCCTGGCCAGGCAGCATGCGCTCGGGCTACTTCAATTTTCCTAGCCACCTCTCCAGGCTTTCCCAGTCTATCTGGAAGACATGCCTGGCATCCTGCACGATAGCCGAATCTACCTCTGCGCCAGCTAGACGCAGACGTTGAGTCATCGATTCCAGGATACGATCCCACTTGAAGTCATCTTTCTCCCCCACCCGTATATAAAAGGGCAGCCTATCCAGTTCCTGCAGAGCCATGTCGGTCTTGATGCGCCCTGGTGTAGCTACAACTCCCCGGTAGGCATGGGGATTTAGTGCGGCAATGGCCATGGCTTCACTGCCGCCACTGGACATACCTACCAATAAGGGTTTGGATTCTTGCAGTGTGTGGGAGGCGTGTAGCTGTCCGATAATCTGCTCAATCGGGGAGTCATCGGCTGAAGAGAAGCGCGAACCGTCGGCTGACATAGGGACTGCAATCGCCCAGCCGCGGTCTACGAACTCCTTTCCAAGCCAGAACTGGGCCTTCGCCATGAACTCATTGTTTGAGCCTCCTGCGATAAAAATCGCCAGAGGGGGTGGCTCGCCTTCGCTATGGGGTTCAAAGAAGAAAAGCTTCACCGTGCTGCCATTCTGAAGCTCCACATTCTGCTCCGCGGCAAATAGCATGCCTGGAGGTAGAAGAATCAGGAGAATAAGCAGAAATAGTCGCCGCAGAGTCATGTTCGAGCCGCTATAGGTGAATTGAGACAGGCCGAGAGTATAGCAATCATTGCTTTAGCGACGGCGTAAGATGCGACAGAATAACTATTTAAGCCGTTGATTTTACTTAAAAGAAGGCTTTCGGGCAGGCCCTGAATACATTACTGTAACTTTTTTCCACAACTAGCGTCTTTACTAACAAATGCGAGCACTTTATCAACAGGCCATAGATCAGCACAGGCATAGGATTTTTTCCTTTGCCCACTATAGCCTGCGGATTAAGGAAGATGCCGAGGATGTTACCCAGGAAGTGTTCATCAAGCTCTGGCAGCACTGGCAAAAGATCGATCACGAGAAACTTGGGGGATGGTTGATGCGGGTCGCCCATAACTCGGTTATCGATCATGTGCGAAAACAGCGCCCACAGCAGGCAAACGTGGATCACTATGCCGACGTGGAGGAGCAGGTTGCGCAGGAAAGCGAGGAGGGGAGCCTGGATGAGGATGGGTTCAAGAGTCAGCTGCAGGCAGCTATTAAGTCCCTGGAAGATCCTTTTCGCAGCATCGTGATTATGCGAGACATTCAGGGGATGAGTTATGAAGAGATTCAGGTCTGTCTCGAGTTGAGTGCTAGCCAGGTCAAGGTGTACCTGCATCGCGGCAGGCGCAAATTAAGAGAGAATACACAGCTGCGTCAGCTGTTCGAAAATCAGTTAAGCGAGAAGTCGGAAGTTAAACAAGCGGGCCCTAGCGGGCAATAATGACAAAGGTAAAGGTCATGCCAAGTAATACTGAATCACAGTGCTATTTTATTCAGTTGCAGATAGACGGCTATCTCGACGGTGATTTGAGTGAAGCGCAATGCGGCGTATTCATGTCTCATGTCCAGGATTGTTCGGGTTGTGCGAGTGAGTTTCGGTATGCACAGACTATTCAGGATGCCGTACTGGAGTTGCCACAGATGTCGTGTGCCGATTCGGTGCTAGAGCCAATCCATCGTCTAAGTGCAGCCGAAATGCAGCCAGCTGTAGGCGTGCGCTCAGAGCCATTATCCTCACAGATCTGGGAGTTATTAAATTCTGTTCCAGCCTACTTTCGTTATGGCTTTCCTGCCGCGGCTGTTGCTGTGGTCGCCATGGTGA
The DNA here is from genome assembly GCA_943842505.1 of uncultured Pseudomonadales bacterium. GTDB lineage: Bacteria > Pseudomonadota > Gammaproteobacteria > Pseudomonadales > Pseudohongiellaceae > UBA9145. The sequence goes on from CALTDI010000009.1 coordinate 3,216, forward strand.
TTGGCACTAACATCACATCGCCTGTCGGTAGTGTTGAGCCATTAGTTGCGAGCGAGTCGGTCGAGCAGTATAGCCCGGAAGATATTTCTCAGGCCTTGGACGAGTTGAACGTGGCTATCGACTACCTGAATCGGCTAAGTCAGCGTACCGAGGTGATGATCGGCGATCGCTTCCTGGTGAGCCCTATACAGGATTCTATAAATGCCTCGTTTCAGAAGGCGGGGATAAGAGAGAACAACCCATTAGATAATGGGCCTATATAGATTTTTACTTTACGAATCGAAGTTTACTTGAATTCAGAATATTTAATAGCGAGGTAGGTGTATGAAAATTTTTAAGAAGGTATTGGCGCCTCTATTCTGCCTAAGTCTCATCCCAGTAGTCATGGCGGCAGACTCCGATGTGCAGAATCATCCAGGCTTTGTGGATTTTTCGGCCCTAACGGAAATAGCAGCAACAGAGCCCAGTGTCGAGATTAGCCTTAAGGGGCCGTTGCTTAACATGATTACGAACCTTATTCGTAGCGAAGACGAAGAGGCGGCTGATTTCATTTCCAAGCTGCTGCGAGTTACCGTGAATGTTTTTGAAAGCGATAACATCGATGTCGACGAAGTTGCTTCAACTATGTCGGTCATGGCGGAAGATCTAGACAGCGAAGGATGGGAGCGTGTGGTTCGGGTCCGTGAAGACGGCAACCATGTGGATATCTATTTCAGACTAGCTGAAGATGCTGACGTTATCTACGGTATCGCTATTATGGTGGCCGAGCCTGGAGAGACCGTTCTGGTAAATATCGTTGGCAATATCAGTACAGATGATATTAGTGCCCTGGGTCGTCGCTTCGAGCTTGATGAGCTTGTAGATATCGAAGTTGCCGGTCAGTAATGGATAGAATTGATAAGTCAATGAGATCGCGACCATGAGAAAAATCCTAATACTTGTAGTGCTAGTGCAATTGACAGCCTGCATGTCATTTAGCGATAGATCATTCCGCTCTACACGCAACTCGATAGTGGAGCAGGTACCTGAGATTAGCCTAAAGAAAGAGTTCGCTCTGTCTCTAGGTAGCGGGCTGCTCGGTTTCTTGAACGTAGTTACTCTCGATGAGGCCAACATATCTGATTTGGATCATGTGCAAGTTGCTGTCTATAACGTAGCGGGAGGCGGAAAGAAAATAGACTTCAAGGATCTGGATTTTGCGGAAACATTACGCTCGCGCGGTGAAAATCTGCACTGGGAAACTATAGTAAGAGTACGTAAGGAAGATGAGCAGGTCTGGGTTTTAGTTGGAATGGACCTGGAGCGTGATTCCCTGGATGCGGTGTCTGTATTCGTACTGGGAAATGACGAGCTGGTATTGATCAATGTCGATGGCGACCTGAATCGCATGATCGAGTTTGCTTTGCGACCCGCCTCGGGCCAAAGGCACCGCAGTGAGGCTGGCTAAGGCGCTATCGAATCCCGGTGGCGCATTTGAGAATCGCTACGGATACTGATTTAAACGCGGGCGTTCGACTCCTCTGGTCGACAGATTGAGGAACGAGTACGTTGGCCTCTGGAAAGTAGCACATCACGTTTCCAGGCTTAATATCATAGACCGCAATGCTCAGGCCCCTCATTGCGCCGGTATCGTTCATCACATCGACCTTGTCTTCGGCTGTTAATTCCAGCGCGTCTAGGTCTTCGGCGCTGATGAAAAGCACCTCCCGGTGAGACTGTCTTCTGTAGATGTCTTCCTCGCTGTAAATAATTGTATTGAACTGGCCTTCGCTGCGCACGGAGGTGAGGGTGAAGCGCTGTCCATCATTCTGTGCCGAGGCAGGTCTGAGATTCAATTCGCTCTGCGTGGGCACGCAGAAACTCGCTCTGCCAGATTTGGTCGCGAACTTGGGTTGATCTAGATGCCGCCCCTCGATATGGAATTCGGCCTTGGTCTGGTCGATGTCGGCGAGCCCGGCGAATCCGGGAATCAACTTGGCGATTGCCTTGCGAATAGATTCGTGGCGTTCGAATTCCTGAAAATCTAAAATTTCTTTATCGATGACCCCAGAGGCCATAGCGCTGATTATCTGAACTTCCGATTGCAGTGCTTCGATACGCTCGAATCCGCCATCGCTCATGCGCAGGTAATTAAACATAGATTCCTGAGTCGTGGCCTGTATCTCTTCGTCGCGCACTCGAATAGGCAAGACGAGATTCTCGCCGTCGACTCCGTTTAGATGCGTCTGATTTAGCGTGGAATTGACCATGACTTTGAAAGGGATGCTGTTTAGTGCTTGCCCTGAGTAGGCCGTGTCCGGGTTGGCTGAAAACAGATTGCCTCCAAGCAAGAAGGCGAAGTCAATCTTACCCTTTGCGGCCGCCTGGACGCAGGCGAGGGTGTCCATGCCCGAGTAGTTCGGCAGTTTTACCGAAAACTCCTTTTCGATTGCAGCGAACACCTCGGCTTTAAGTGCGGGAGTGACTCCCATCGAGCCTACACCCTGAACGTTGCTATGGCCGCGCAGTGGCAACAGTCCCTTTCCCTCGCCGCCTATCATGCCGCGCAATAGGGCTAGACTCGCGATGGCTTCGATGTTGTCGCTACCATTGTGGTGATGGGTTAGCCCCATCCCCCAGGAAAAAACGGTTCTATCGCTTTTTGCATAGATGTCGGCCAAGGCTTCGATCTGAGATCGTTCGATGCCGCAATCATTCTCAATATCATCCCATCCCAGGCCTGCTATGAAATTGGCGTAGGAATCATAGTGCTCACAGTAAGAGTCTATATAGTGCTGATCTACCAAGCCGGTGGCTATAAGGTGTTTTGCCATTCCGCTAATCAGAGCAACGTCACTGCCCACATGGGGTTGTATATAATGTGACGCTACTTCACCACCGCCACTTATCATAGACTTGAAATTGCTAGGCGAAGCAAAACGAACCAGGCCGGCCTCACGCGCCGGATTGACTATGACAACCTGTCCGCCACGTTGTCGGCACTCTAGCAAGACCTTGACGAAACGCGGGTGGTTCGATGCGGGATTTGCACCGAATACAAATATCAAGTCTGCCTTGTGCAGATCGCCATATTGTATGGTCGCTGTTCCGTTGCCAATGCTATTTCCCAGGCCTACACCGGAGGCTTGATGGCAGTAGTAGGAGCAGTTATTGATGTGATTGCAGCCATATAGGCGCGCGAATAATTGCAGAATAAAAGCGGCCTCATTCGATGACCTGCCAGAGGCATAGAAGAAGCTGCGCTGAGGATCACTCTGTTTTAGTCGTTCTATGATGAGCGCATAGGCTTGCTCGTAGCTGATGGCCTCATAGCGATCGGAGCCCGCAGACTTATGCAGAGGCACTGAAAGGCGGCCTAAATCTTCGAGTTGCTTCGCGCTCAGCTCCCCAAGTTCGGCGATGCTATTCTGCTCAAATATCTGGGGCGGTATCGGGTCACGAATATCACTCATTTGCGCCTGAATATTCTTATTACAGACCTCAACTCGCTTGCTGTATTCATTGTGTAAGCCGCCGCGCTGGCCGCCGGTGCCAAAGGCGCAGGCCTTGCAGGTGTTTTTTGATCTTACCGCGGCCGCCAGTTTCCGGGTGCCAACTTTCTGCGCGCAGGACATCACATACTGCATGGCCTTGAAGCCGCCCCCGGTTACCGCTTTGTTGGATTTTTTGCTAATGCTATTTTCCTAGAGAGTTTGTTATAAACCCTCAACCTCCATGCGCTCACTGCTTGCTACCGTGACTAGAATACCATCGAGTGTTGTAAAGGAGCGCTCGGCTAGCTGATATTTATAAATCTGATATTCTATCGGCCGCGCCTGTCCCTCGCTATGCAGGCGCACGGTCAAGATTGAATGGTCGTCCTGCCATTGGAAATAGTACAAGGCGATTCCTATGCCGATTACCAGGACCAGGAACATATAAGCGCCAAGCCTTAAATCTGCTGATAGGGTATTCTCCTCTTGTGCTTCGACGGTGTTTGGAAGCGCAGTGCGGGTTTTGGGCCTTGCCGAGCCTGTCTTGTTCTTCATATCGCGTTGGCGAACAAAAAAGAAGGCTATTACTATTACCGCAAGAGTTAGTAGTATTTTTCCGAGCATGGTGCTGGTTTTTCCAAAGGCTTGTCAGATTTGATAATAGCAGTGGCATAGACAGCTTCGCTACTGTATCTGCTATCGGCAGTCCCGCGGGCAACTACTGAAAAAATAGGCTTCGTCACTAGTTTCTCAATTAATGGGCTCAAGGCTAGTGTGATTGAGGGTTTCCCAAGCGGATGCGATACTCTCGCCAGGGATAGGCTCTCATGCTAGCCGTGCTGACAATAGCTCGTTGAAACAAGTTCGAATCTGGCCGGTCTGCTCCACGAGTATTAAAGGAAGTCTCTAGACATTGTGAAAGAATCAGCCACAGATCCCAAACCCTACGTGCCTGCAGGAATGCCGGCACTCGACAACTCGGATCGTGCAACCTCATTCTTCGAATTCTGGCCGATGTGGTTGATTTATGTGCCGGTAGCGATTCAGTGGCTGCTTCTCTCTATTCGATATCGCAGCCTGAGTCTTCCACTGATCGCGAACCCTGGAGTGCCCTTGTCGGGAATGGTAGGTGTGTCGAAGTCGGCGGTGTTCGATCTGGCTGGAGAACATGCGCGGCAATGGATACTTCCATGGATACTCATCGATGTCGACGAGACTCCGATTGAGGAGCAGTTAACAAAGGCCAGAGAGTCCTTGGTCGCGGCCGGATTGGCTTATCCCGTCGTCGGTAAACCTAATATTGGGTGTCGCGGCGCGGGGGTGAAGTTACTCGCCAATGAGCAGGAGCTGCAGGCATACCTTAGAGGTTTTCCCGTAGGTGGCTGTATTCAGTTTCAGAAGTTGAGTCAGTGGGATGCTGAGGCTGGCGTATTCTATGTGCGTAACCCCGAGCAGGGGCGCGGGCAAGTCACGTCCCTCACGCTGAAGTACACCCCCTATGTGGTAGGCGATGGAACGAAGCGGCTAAGAGAACTGGTTGCCGATGATCCCCGTGCGGGCGAGCTGTTGCATCTCTATGAGACTAGGCACGGTGCGCGTTGGAATGACGTTATCCCACAGGGAGAGCCCTATAGGCTGGTATTTTCAGCCAGTCATTGCCGCGGCGCTGTGTTCCGGGATGCCGAGGAATTAATCGACCAGAGGCTATCGCAGGCACTGGATAGGATATTTGCCGATATTCCGGGTTTCTATTATGGACGTCTGGATGTGAAGTTTAAAAATGTAGAGAATCTGAGCGCAGGGTTGGATTTCAATATTATAGAGATTAACGGAGCGAGCTCTGAATCCATTAATATATGGGATAGAAACGCGGATCTGAGCAAGGCGGTGAGAACCCTGTTGCAGCAATACCATACGCTGTTTAAAATTGGTCATATTAGCCGCAAGAGGGGCAACAAACCCCCAGGCCTGATGGCTCTCTACCGAGCCTGGCGCTTTGAAAATAATCTAGTGAAGCAGTATCCCCAAAATGACTAACCCCTGCAGACTGCCCTTCAAGCCACGAATCCTATCTGCCGTTCTCGAGAAAGCGCTTGGATTAGACCAACTTGGTGCGATATATGATGCGCGGCCTCAGGGCTGCACGCCCCACGAGTTTCTTCAATATACCCTCGACGCCCTTGGGGTAAGCCTGGAGTTGATCAACGGTGCAATCCTCGATGGGTTGCCCCGGACGGGCCCGGTGCTCATCGTGGCGAATCATCCTCTCGGTGGCTTGGAAGGCGTGGCGATAGCGAAGGTGATTGCGGATATTCGCCCCGACCTCAAGGTCCTGACTAATGAATTGCTGCGCAGGATACCGGAACTAGCCGATATTTTTATCGGTGTGGATGTCTTGTCTAGCGATGCGGCTGCTAGCAATGTGGCGAGTATAAAGCAGGTTCACAAGCATCTGAAAAACGATGGGGCCATGTTGATTTTTCCGGCGGGTATGGTGTCAGCCTATGAACACAGTCATCGCAGGATTCAGGATCGCACATGGAACCGCTTGGCCGGACAGCTATTGAAGCGTTATCAGGCCACCTGTTTGCCTGTTCATGTGGGGGGAGCTAACAGCCGGCTATTCTATGCGGCTGGCATGGTCCACCCTCGATTGCGCACGGCACTACTGCCGCGCCAATTGGCTAACAAGCAGAGCTTTAATCTGCCGCTGCGCTTCGGTCGGCCCATTCCTGCGGCAGAGCTCAGGCTTCTTCAGAGCCCCAGAGCGATAACCGATTATCTGCGAGTGAGCACCGATGCCCTGGTGCGAGAGCCGCTGCGATCGACTGACTCGAAGCATCAATCGGTAGCGGATGGCAGCTCGACCATAGGCCCCCACGAATTGCTTGAAACGATTGAGAGCCTCGAAAAATTTCGGCTAATCGAACACGAGGAGTTCGACGTCTACTGCGCGCCATTCGAAAGCCTTGGGCCCATCATGGAGCAGATCGCAATCGCGAGAGAGCTGACGTTTCGTTCCGTGGGTGAGGGTACGGGGCTGTCCAAAGATTCCGATGAATTCGATCCACATTATCTGCATCTATTTCTCTGGGATAAGACGGCCCTCAGGATTGCAGGAGCCTATAGGGTAGGGCTCGTGGATGAGATAGTTGCAGCTCATGGTGTTAAGGGATTGTATAGTCGTTCCCTGTATAAGTACGATGAATCCTTCATCAATCAGCTGGGTTTGGCGATCGAGATGGGGCGGAGTTTTATTCATCCCGATTATCAGAAGAAGCCGGTATCGCTTAACTTACTATGGCGTGGAATCGGTAGAATCCTCGTAGAAAGACCCAGGTATCACACTTTGTTCGGGTCTGTGAGCATATCGAGGGAGTATAGTGATCTTGCGCGCGCTCTTATTGCCGATACTATGCTGACTAATTTTAAGGCAAGCGAGTACGATCAACTCGTCAAACCAATAACGCCGCATAAGATTATGAACCGTGTCTGGACTAGCGAGATGCTAGCCGAATTGTCTAATGTAAAGATGTTGGGGAAATTAATTGGACGCTGCGATCCTGGGAAGGCTGTTCCCGTTTTGTTGAGGCATTATCTCTCGGTGAACGGTAAGCTGGTTTGCTTTAACATACACCCAAATTTTAATGACTCTCTCGAAGGTCTTATTATCGTCGATGCTCGCAAGACTGATGCGAAGACTCTAAGCCGATTTCTTGGCGCCGATGGCTATGAGCACTTCATGAACTTTCACAAACTACAAGATACTGCCTAGTGACTTTCCAGGGGCTACTTAGAGACAAATAGATGAACAAAATTATCGCCATCATTCAACTAGTCGGATCAGCTGGAGTTTCACTGGCGGCCATTGCTACTCTGGTCAATCTGATCTTCATCTCGACACGGCCAGAGACTATTTCAGTGGTCAATACGCTGGTAGGGCAGGGCGTGCTTATCGTCTGCCTGCTGGTGTTAGCTCGCATTCTCTTCAGGAAAGGCCTGGCAGGACTAAAACAGGGGAAGCCTGCCACGAACCCCGATGCGGAGGCCTAGACAGCCCCTGTGCACGAGCCAGACAAGAGCCTGGCCGGCACGCAGCCCAGGGCATGAGGTGGATTTGTCCATAAATCTGCAAAGTTTGGGCATAAAGGAGTATAATTCCGCGCTTTTCCGAGTAGTAGCCTCTGCCAATGATAATCTTCGAAGACACGAACCGCTTCTCTCAGCTTCAGGAAAGCTGTGTAGCCACCATTGGCAAATTTGATGGTGTGCACTTAGGTCACCAGCTTATCCTGGATCAGCTAAACCAGAAGGCGGAGCAATTCGACCTGCCCTCACTGGTCATTCTAGTTGAACCGCACCCCGAAGAATTCTTTGCCAGTGATGCTCGCAGCTGCCCGGCAAGATTGACGATATTGAAGGAAAAGCTGGAGTTACTGGAAAGCTTCGGCATCGACTTTGTGTTTCAGCTGCAGTTTGATAAGGCGCTAAGCGAGTTGAGCGCACAAGACTATATAGCGGATATACTCGTCAAAGGGCTAGGGGTGAAAAGCTTTATCGTGGGTAATGATTTCAGATTTGGTCATCAGCGCAAGGGCGATTTCTCGCTGCTGCAAGAAGCTGGCGAGCAGTTTGGTTTTGAAGTAGTCGAAACTGCGGCCTACGAACGTAATGGCCATCGAATTAGTAGTACTTTCATCCGTGCACAGTTGGCAAATGCAGATTTCACTCTCGTAGAGCAGTTGTTGGGTAGGCCGTATTCGATTAAGGGTGAGGTAGTGCAAGGTGCGCAGTTAGGGGCCGATCTGGGTTTCCCAACCTGCAATATCAATCCGCAGCGCCTGCGTATCCCTCTGCATGGAGTCTATGCCTGTGAGGTGCGCCTGGTGGATCGCTATCGGCCGGCTGCGGTGAACATTGGCTACCGGCCTACGGTAACCGAATCGGGCGAGGCGTTGTTGGAGGCTCATATTCTGGACTTTAATGAGGATCTCTACGGCAAGACGATCGAAGTCATCTTTAGACAGAAAATCCGCGAGGAACTTAAGTTCTCTGGCCTCGACGAGCTAAAAAGTCAGATAAGTGCCGATGTGGAGCAGGTAAGAGAAATTTTTGGCATTACTAACTAAGAATATTTAGCTACTAACAGATACATAACAGAAGCCACTAAGACAACGTATAGATCTAGCTATGAGTGATTATAAAGATACATTAAACCTACCGCATACCGAATTTCCGATGAAGGCCAATCTGGCGCAGCGGGAACCGGGTATTTTGCAGCAATGGCAGAAGCTCGATCTCTACAAGCGCATAGCCCAAAAGAATAGCGGTAAGCCCAAATTCATCTTGCACGACGGCCCTCCTTACGCGAATGGAGAGCTGCACCTTGGTCATGCGATCAATAAGTCGCTAAAAGACTTCGTCGTCAAGGCGAAATCTCTGAATGGCTTTGACGCACCTTATATTCCGGGCTGGGACTGTCATGGCTTGCCTATCGAGCACAATGTAGAGAAGAAGAAGGGAAAAGCCGGCCAGAAAATCTCCCACGCCGAGTTTCGTAAAGCCTGTCGGGAATATGCGGCGAAGCAGGTCGACATCCAGCGCAACGGCTTTATTCGCTTAGGGGTATTGGGCGATTGGGAAAATCCTTATCTGACGATGGCCTTCGAGACAGAGGCCGATATCGTGCGCTCATTGGGGAAAATTGTTGAAAATGGCCACCTGGTAAAAGGCTATAAGCCGGTCTACTGGAGTGTGGTTGGAGCCTCGGCCTTGGCAGAGGCTGAAGTCGAATATCAGGATAAGGATTCCTTCGCGATAGACGTGCGTTTCGCACCGCAGGATAGAGATACGTTTCTAGGGCTGTTTTCAGCCACGGCTGCTGCCGATGAGCCTGTTTCTGTCGTTATATGGACAACTACGCCCTGGACACTGCCTTCGAATCAGGCGGTCTGTCTGCACGGGGAATTGAGCTATGCCCTGCTGCGCTGTGAGCTGGATCAAGGGTCTGAGCTAATAGTGGTAGCAACGGACATGGTCGAGAGAATCATGAGTCGCTACAACTGCGAGTCATTTGAGATTGTCGCCGAGGCGACAGGCTCGCAACTGGAAAACCAGATTCTGCTGCACCCCTTCGTAGACAGGCAGGTGCCACTGATATTAGGTGTGCATGTCACTACCGAAGCGGGTACCGGAGCCGTGCATACTGCTCCCGATCACGGTGTAGATGATTTCAATGTTGGCGCAACCTATGGCATAGGCACCCTAAATCTCGTCGACGAGAACGGTGTCTTTACTTCAGCTGCGGGCGATTTCGCCGGCGGGCATGTCTATAAGGTTGATGAAGACATAATCGCCAAACTGCGCGAGGTAAAGGCGCTGGTTGCACTGGATAAGATAAATCACAGCTATGCACATTGCTGGCGTACGAAGACACCACTGATCTACCGTGCCACTCCACAGTGGTTTATCAGCATGAGCGAGAATGATCTGCTTGGTAAGTCGTTAGCCGCTGTAGATGGAGTTAAGTGGATTCCAGATTGGGGCAAGGCGCGTATCGAACTCATGTTGAAGGGCAGCCCAGACTGGTGCATCTCACGACAACGTACCTGGGGCGTGCCGATTACTCTGTTTGTTAACAAGGAAACGCAGGCTCTGCACCCACGTACCGGCGAGTTGATAGAGCAGGTCGCACAGCTAATAGAGAAGCGGGGTATCGAGGCCTGGTTCGAACTGGAAGCCGAAGAATTACTTGGCGAAGATGCGGCCAACTATGAAAAAGTCACAGATACCCTCGATGTCTGGTTCGATTCGGGTGTGAGTCACTATTCGGTCATCGGTAAGCGCGATGAGCTAAGCTATCCTGCCGATCTCTATCTGGAAGGCTCCGATCAGCATCGCGGCTGGTTTCAATCGTCATTAAAAACGGCGGTGGCGATGAATGGGTCGGCTCCGTATAAAGAAGTGTTGACCCACGGTTTCTTCGTCGACGCCGATGGTAAGAAGATGTCCAAGTCGCTGGGTAATACGGTGGCACCCGATTTGATATTCAAGCAGTACGGAGCCGATATTCTGCGCCTGTGGGTTGCTGCCACAGACTATCGTGGTGAGATGACCGTGTCGGATGAGATCTTCAAGCGCGTCGCCGACTCTTATCGCAGAATTAGAAATACCGCACGCTTTATGCTGTCAAATTTGAGTGGCTTCGATCCAGAGAAGGATCAGCTCAAACCTGAAGAAATGATAGCCGTAGACTATTGGATAACGCGCCAGTGTCAGCAGATGCAGAAAGAGGTCATCGAGCACTATGACAACTACAATTTTCTGAATGTGTATCAGAAAATTCATAACCTCTGCGTTGTCGAGTTGGGCGGTTTCTATCTCGACGTTATCAAAGATCGGCAGTATACGACTCAGGCCGACAGTGTCGCCCGTCGCTCGGCACAAACCGCGCTGTACAATATTCTTGAAATGTTTAGTCGCTTGATAGCACCTATACTTAGCTTTACCGCCGATGAGATCTGGCAGAATATCCCGGGCTCCAGAGAAGAGTCAGTGTTTCTTTCGAATTTTTCAGATTCAGTTGCAGACTTCGCTGAGCTCGACGCGTTCCCAGATGTTTTCTGGCAACAGATCTTGCTAGTGAAGACAGCGGTAAACAAGGAGCTGGAAGCGAAACGGGCCGCTAAAGAAGTCGGTGCTAGCCTTAGTGCTGAAGTTGATATCTATTGTGACGATGCGCTGGCCAAGCAACTAAATTCCCTGAAATCAGAGCTTAGATTTGCATTGATCGTGAGCAGTGCGAAGGTGCATGCTTTGACTGATGCACCCTCCACGGTGAGTCCTACAGACCTGGACACTGTAAAACTACAGGTTAGTGCTTCTAGCCATGAGAAGTGTGAGCGCTGCTGGCATCACACAGAGGACATCGGTCAGAGTGCCGCTCACCCCACACTATGTCAGCGCTGCGTCGTGAACGTCGACGGACAAGGCGAGCCTCGTGACTTTGTATAGAACGAGAGTCTAGTAAGGGCTTGGCAGACTACTTTCTTCGGACCTAGCTATGACTCGCGAACCAAAGCAAAAAATACAGGCTGGCTCTCTCGTCAGTCTACACTTCTCCCTTGCGCTCAGTAGCGGGGAGTTGGTCGACGGCAATTTCGACAAAAAAGCGGCGAGCTTTCGTTTGGGTGATGGCAGTATGTTGCCTGGCTTCGAGGAGAAAATACTAGGCTCTAGCGCGGGTGATGAGATTGAGGCCAAGCTGGCTCCTGAGCAGGCTTTCGGAGAAATCAATCCGGCTAACGTACACCGATTCCCCATTGCCAAATTCCAGAATTTACTGGAAGATGATTTGATTCCTACCGAGGTTGGCTCAGTGGTCTCTTTTAAAGATGCCGGCGGCAACGATCTGCCAGGAGTGATCGCAGATATTACAGCATCGACGGTAGTCGTGGACTTCAATCATCCTCTTGCTGGAAAGGATATCGTCTTCACTGCGCGAATAATTTCGGTAATCGATGCAGATGTCGAAGCCGTAGAAATTAGAGTCTAGGTAATTCTAGCTTGAGGTCATTGTGAATATTCAGGTTTCTAAAGATTCCGCAACAACATCTATTCGCCTGGCAAATCCGCGCGGCTTCTGTGCGGGAGTAGATCGTGCGATAGACATTGTGAATCGCGCGTTGGATATATTTGGCGCTCCCATCTATGTGCGTCATGAGGTGGTACACAATAAATTTGTTGTCGATACTTTGCGTAAGCGCGGGGCCATTTTTGTCGATGAATTGGAAGATATACCTAATATTGATGAACGAGGGCGTTCGTCGATTGTTATCTTTAGTGCGCATGGTGTGTCGCTAGCCGTAAAAGACGAGGCGCGGAATAAGGGTTTTAAAGTATTCGACGCAACCTGTCCGCTAGTGACCAAGGTACATTTAGAGGTTACCAAATTTAGCCAGGACGGTAGGGAGTGTGTGTTGATTGGGCATCAATTTCATCCGGAAGTTGAAGGTACCATGGGTCAATACGACAAATCTGCCGGAGGGCAAATCTATCTGGTTGAGTCGGTAGAGGATGCGAACAAGCTGCAGGTGAATAACCCGGAGAATCTGAGTTATGTCACTCAGACTACGCTGTCCATGGATGATACATCGAAGGTCATCGATGCGCTCCGCGAAAGGTTTCCCTCGATTAGGGGGCCGCGCAAGAAAGATATATGTTACGCCACGCAGAATCGCCAGGATGCAGTAAAACAACTTGCCCTGGAGTGCGAGCTGTTATTGGTGGTGGGTTCTCCAAACAGTTCAAACTCGAATCGGCTAAAAGAGTTGGCAGAAAGATTGGGCTGCGAATCCTATCTGATCGATAGTGTGGATGACATCGATTCGGAATGGTTCGATGGCAAATTTAAATTTGGTATTACAGCTGGCGCATCAGCTCCTGAGGTTTTGGTGCGGCAAGTGGTAGATCGATTGCGCGTGATCTGCCATCAAGAGCCAGAAGAGTTGAAGGGGGTTGAGGAGAACATCGTCTTCAGCATGCCTCGTGAGCTGCGTAGTTAAAGTTAAAGCCGCTGGCGCGAATTCCCCTCAGCCCCGATTACATAGCCAACAACTGTTCCAGCTTTTCCTGTAAGGCGCTCAACGCGGCGGACATCTGCTCGGCCTTACTGCGTTCTTTTTCTACGACAGCGTCTGGCGCATTGTCCATAAACTTCTTGTTATTCAATTTCGCAGAAACAGCCTTCATACCGGATTCGAGCTTCGCAATTTCTTTCTCTAGTCGTGCGCGTTCTGCATCGACATCGATTAGACCTGCCATTGGAACTAGGATCTCGATATTGCCGTGCAGTTGAGTGGCGGCGGCAGGTAGTTCCTGCCCATCATCGAGCCACTGAATAGATTCTAGCTTCGCCAGCTTCTCTAGATAGTGGTGATACTGTTTAAGTCTCGCTCTGTCGCTCTCATCTCCCTTGTTCAGATATACCGGGATAGCCTTTGCTGGCGAGATGTCCATCTCGCCGCGAATGTTTCGTATAGCGATGATAATGCCTTTGATCCATTCGATGCTCTGCTCGGCATTTTCGTCGACGTTTCCAGCATCGGGTTGTGGATAGGGCTGCAACATTATGCTCTCACCCTCGATGTTGAGAAGCGGGGCTATGCGCTGCCAAATTTCTTCGGTGATAAAAGGCATGAAGGGGTGTAAGAGGCGTAGGCTCTTCTCCATGATGTTCAGCAACATCCAGCGTGTAGCCTGTGCCTGCTGCGGGTTGTTCTCTTCGTCCCATAGTACGGGCTTGGAAAGTTCGACATACCAATCGCAGTACTCGTTCCAGATAAATTCTTGTAAGGCCTGAGAGGCGAGATCGAATCGGTAATTAGCCATGGACTCTTCGATGCTTCTCGCGGTCTGTTCGAAGCGGCTGCTAATCCATTTGTCGGCAATAGAGAAGTGTTCGGTCGAAATTGTGGATCCATCGACGAGCACTTGCTCTTCACTATTCATGAGGACATAGCGCGCAGCGTTCCATATCTTGTTACAGAAGTTTCTATAGCCTTCGGTGCGTCCCAGATCGAATTTAATGTCTCGGCCTGTTGATGCCAGAGAATAAAAAGTGAAGCGTAGCGCGTCCGTGCCATAGCCGGTTATGCCTTCAGGGAAGGCGTCTCGAGTATGTTTCTCAATCTTCTGCTTTAATTGCGGCTGCATCATATCGGCGGTACGCTTCTGCACCAGCTCTTCGATCTCTATTCCGTCGATCAGATCGATCGGGTCTAGAATGTTCCCCTTCGACTTGGACATCTTCTGTCCTTGCTCATCGCGAACCAGGCCCGTGATGTACACCTTCTTAAAAGGAATCTCGCCGGTAAATTTCAGAGTCATCATTATCATTCTGGCGACCCAGAAAAATATAATGTCGAAACCGGTTACCAGTACATCGGTTGGGTGGAACTTGTCGAAGAATTCTCTCTCATTGGGCCAACCCAGTGTCGAGAAGGTCCACAGTGCAGAGGAGAACCAGGTGTCCAGCACATCTTCATCCTGGCGCAGTGCTACCTCATCGCCCAGATTGTGCTTGGCGCGAATCTCAGCTTCAGATTTGCCCACGTAAACTTTACCTTCCGCGTCATACCACGCGGGTATGCGATGTCCCCACCAGAGTTGGCGGCTGATACACCAATCCTGAATATTTCGCATCCAGGCGAAGTAGGTGTTTTCCCAATTCTTGGGTGCAAATTCTATGTCGCCATCTTCGACGGCTTTGATCGCCGGGTCGGCTAGTGACTGAACGGCAACATACCATTGGTGAGTGAGATAGGGCTCGATAACTACGCCGCTGCGGTCGCCGCGAGGTACTTTTAATTTATGCGGCTCGATCTTATCGACTAAGCCCAGCGCCTCCATGTCTTCGACGATTTTCTTGCGCGCATCGAAGCGGTCCAGGCCTTGATAAATTTCAGGTGCATTCTCGTTTATACAGGCATTGTTCGTGAGGATATTGATAATCTCAAGATCATTGCGCTTGCCGACTTCGTAGTCATTGAAGTCATGGGCTGGAGTGATTTTCACACAGCCAGTACCAAACTCCGGGTCTGCATAGTCATCGGCTATTATGGGTATCTGCCGGTTACAGAGCGGAAGTTCAACAAACTTTCCGACTAGATCTTTATAGCGCTCATCATCTGGATTAACAGCGATTGCGCTATCGCCCAATAAGGTTTCGGGTCTAGTCGTGGCAATAACAATGTGGCGAGTAGGATCTTCCGCCAAGGGGTAGCGAAAATGCCACAGGAAACCATTCTCTTCCTCGGAAATGACCTCCAAGTCTGATACGGCGGTATTCAGTTGAGGGTCCCAATTCACCAGACGATTGCCCCGGTAGATCAGGCCTTCATCAAACAGCTCGATGAATACTTTTTCTACAACGGAAGAGAGTTGCTCGTCCATGGTAAAGCGTTCGCGAGTCCAATCCAGTGAGGAGCCGAGACGGCGTATCTGTTCGGTAATAATACCGCCAGACTCTTCCTTCCAATCCCATACCTTCTTTACAAATTCCTCGCGGCCAAGCTCCGCTCGCGAGCTACCTGCGGCGTTGAGCTGCCTCTCGACGACCATCTGTGTAGCGATGCCGGCATGGTCGGTTCCAACTTGCCATAGCGCGGAACGACCAAGCATTCGATGGTAACGGATGAGGGCATCCATGATGGCATTCTGAAACCCGTGGCCCATGTGGAGTCGGCCAGTTACATTGGGCGGAGGGATGACGATGCAATAGGGGTCGCCGTCTCCTTGAGGGGCGAAATAGCCGCGCTCTTCCCAAGTCTTATACCACTGATTTTCCAGCTGTTTTGGTTGGTAGGTCTTGTCCATACTGATGTAGAGTCGCCATGCTTAAAAAGGCGCAAGTATACATGATCAGGCGCGAATTTGCTGGATCTAACGGCATTGAGCACAAGATATCTCTTCGCCCGCGGTAGCGCGGATCTTACCTGCTCACGGACCCTCGGTCCTGATTGTTCGCTGGAAAGATCCGCGCTACCGCGGGCTTACACCGGCGATGCAGTTTGAAAAGTTTCAGCGGAAAATCTTAGGTTCAGAGCTTGAAGGTCTCGATTTGCATCGCTTTTTCTTTATAGAAGCGATAGCGGACACGGCCCTGTTCCAGGCTCTCGTTGTCGGCGCTAATAACTTCGTTTATGCGGCTGAACTGACCCTCGCTAGCGCAGGGCTGCGCGCTAAGATTAATCAGCACATCGGCATGTGTGGCGGCTGCCAATTCCGTGCCCAGTGTTACCGGTTCGCCGTTGTCGCTGCCGCTATCCAGCAGGCGATGGGGCACGAAACTGCTCGCGGAATATTGCCAGAGCATGTCATCCAGCGCTTTCGACTGCTGCTGAGAGTCGGTGAGTATATGGATACGATGCCCCAGCGAGTAGGCTTTCTCGGTCAGCCGGCAGACGAACTGCAGGCGTGGCTGCAGTTCAGGGCTGGGTAGTGTATAAAAATTAACCTGGGTCATGGTCAGCTGTACTAGGCCTTCTGCTGACTCAGGTATTCAACTAGAAGCGCCACAGGACGACCGGTGGCACCCTTTTGAGCGCCAGAATTCCAGGCACTGCCTGCGATGTCCAGATGTGCCCACTTGAACTTCTCCGCGAACCTGGAGAGAAAGCAGGCGGCAGTGATAGTGCCTGCCCTAGGCCCGCCAATATTCGCTATGTCGGCGAAGTTACTATCCAGCAAGGGCTGATATTCCTCCCAAAGCGGTAACTGCCAGACGCGATCGAGGCTGTTCTGTCCACATTGGATCAAAGATGCCGCCAATTTGTCATCGTTGCTAAGAAGAGCGCTCACATGTGAGCCGAATGTCGCAACGGCGGCGCCGGTAAGTGTGGCAATATCGATGACACTGCGCGGCTTGTAGCGTTCTGCATAGGTAAGCACATCGCAGAGGACGAGACGGCCTTCGGCGTCGGTATTGAGGACCTCAATAGTCTTACCGGCCATGCTGGTCACTACGTCGCCAGGCTTGGTCGCTGTGCTGCTAGGCATATTTTCTACAGCGCCAACCAGGCCGACTATGTTGATTGGAAGCTTCAACTGAGCGACCGTGGCCATGGTGCCAATAACACTCGCCGCGCCGCACATATCGAACTTCATTTCGTCCATAGCAGCGCCGGCCTTCAGGCTAATGCCACCGGTGTCGAAGGTGACACCCTTGCCGACCAGGACGTGAGGCTTGCTGTCGGCCTTCGCGCCTTTATATTCCATTACGATCAGCTTCGCTTCCTCGGCAGAGCCTGCGGATACAGACAGCAAGGAGCCCATTTTCAGGCGCGCCATCTGTTTCTCACTGAGAACCTTTACCGTGAGAGCGCTGTGCTTCTTACCCAGGGCGACGGCCTCGCTGGCAAGGTAGCTTGGTGTGCAGATATTGCCGGGCAGATTGCCCAGGTGGCGGGCACGATTGATGCCGGCACCGATGGCGGCGCCACTGTTCAGGGCGATTTCCAGAGTCTTCCTACGAGCCGTCTTAGCACCGCAGATGCTAATCAGCTTGGTGCTGACGGCCTTGCTCTTCTTGCTCTTGGTCTCATCGTATTTGTAGCTTTCACACTCTGCTTCCTGGGCGAGTCGCTGACTTAGCCAGCTAGCCGATTCACCTTTGACCTCGATACTGGCCAGGGCAAAGTGCACGCTAGTCGCGTTCGATCTAAAGATAGCCTTAAGCCCGGAGCAGAGCATCTTCGTGGCATTCTTGCTATCCAGTTTCTTGCTTTCCCCGCCACCGAGCAGTAGCAGGCGTTTACTTTTTAAACCCACTGGATTGTGGACGATTTGCGTTTCGCCCAGTTTTCCGGTGAAGTCTTCTGAGCGGACAATCTTGCTAATTCCCTTATTACAGGCCTTGTCAGCTAGTTGCGCTTCTTCGCTTAAGCTGCCCTTGTTCCAGACTACAACCGCGATGCAGTCGGCATTAATAGTGTCAACGGCACCGGCTTTTATTGAATACTTCATGTTTGGATGAACCCCTGCTAGGGCCGATAATTCGGCTTGAATTCTGTGGATCGATAATCCTAAAGATATTCAGACACTTAAGCAACAATGGCGTGTCCGCAGAAAAATAAGATTAAGGTCTATCGCAAAAAGCTTCACTTTTTTTAGATAAATTGACTAAAATCTTTGAACCAAATTAGCACATGCCTGTCTCAGTAGTGATTGGTGTAGTAACGTGTAAAGGAGTAGTCATGCCTAGAGTCAAGGTAGCCCAACCTGATCAATTTTTGTTCAGCATGGAGCGTCGTGTCGGTATTAGTGATGTAAATTATGCAAAACACCTCGATAGTATTGCGATGGTGAAAATTTTGCATGAGGCGAGACTGCAGTTTCTAGCGAGCCTGGGCTTTACCGAGGGAAACATCTTCGGCCTCGGCATGGTGGTTACCGACCTGGCTGTTGAATACCGCTCAGAATCCTTCGCCAATGACATGCTGCTCATCGATGTTGGTGTCAGCGGTTTTAATCGCTATGGCTTCGACATTGGTCTGCAGGTAACCAATAGTGCACTCGAAACGGTTGTCTGTAATGGCAAGATGGGAGTCGTGTTCTTCGACTTCGATAAACACCAGATAATCGAGGTGCCGCTAGCCTTCAAGGCCCTTCTCGGGCACCAGGAATCGCAGGTCGCTTGATTCGGCGCTTCCTACCTGACTTTACCGCGCCTTTTCGAGTAAACTGTGGCTTCCTCCAAGACACGGATACAGCCCCAGCTTGATCATATTCCGCTACCTTAGTAAGCAAATTCTGCAGGTCATGGCGGCTGTCACTCTAATTCTCTTGGTGGTGGCACTCACTAGTCGCTTTATCCAATATCTTTCTCAGGCTGTCGCCGGAGAGTTGGCGTCGGACACCTTGTTTCTGCTAATTCTCTACCGCTTGCCCGACTTCCTGTTAGTTATTCTCCCGCTATCTCTCTTCCTGGGAATTCTATTGGCCTATGGCCGTATGTATGCAGAGAATGAGATGGTGATCCTCATCGGTAGCGGATTTAGCCAGCGACGGCTGCTTCTGGTCACTATGGGAACGTCATCTATCGTGTTAGTCGTGGTGGCGATACTTAGTCTGCAGGTGGCGCCCTGGGGAATGCGCAACACGGAACAGCTAAAGCAGAGTGCGGATCAGCTCACCGAGCTGGACCTCATAGTTGCCGGGCAATTTCAAAGTTTTGGCGAAGGTAATAGAGTGACCTATGCAGAGCGTATTAATTCTTCAGCTTCGGGTGAACGACAGCTGCAGAATGTCTTTGTTGCGGTAAGTGGTGTAGCCGACGAGTCCGGGAGAAGCAGTCCTAGAATAATAGTCGCAGAATCGGCGCGACCAGAGATTGATGCGGTAAGCGGAGCTCGTTTCATGCGTTTGGAGAATGTTCTGCAATATGATGGGGCTCCTGGCGCTTTAGAATTTAGCATTGGCCAGTTCGATGTGCAGTCTATCCTCCTGCCCGACACGGCTAGTATAGAGCCCGTACTTGAGGAACAGTATCTGACTACCATCGAGTTAGTCGGTTCGAGCCTGCCCGAGCACAAAGCGGAGCTACAGTGGCGAATATCGATAGTGTTGCTCATTCCCATAATTACCCTCATCGCCGTGCCGCTTAGCAAGGTCGACCCGCGACAGGGACGCTATAGCAAGCTGGTGCCAGCGGCGCTTCTGTATGCGACGTACTTCGTGCTGCTGCAATTTAGTAAGGACATGATTGCACAAGAGAGTATTCCTGCCCTTGTGGGGATGTGGTGGGTACATGCGCTGTTTATTAGTATAGCGTTTGTTTGTTATCGCTTTCCCAATGTTGGAAGTCTGTTCGCCCTGGGTGCGTCCAAATGACATCGAACAATCAGCAGCGCAGTAGAGCGTAGAGCCTCGTCATGGTGAAGATCGACAAACATATTCGCAACACTGTGCTACTGGCTATGCTGGTTGTAGTGATGCTCATTAGCTCGGTCGATGTGGTATTTGCCTTGGCGGATGAGATTGGCGATACCGATGAACACTATTCGATGATGAACGCGCTGGCTTTTATAGCCTTTACCCTGCCCACTAGAATTTATGAACTCCTGCCCTTTATCGCTCTGGGCGGCGCCTTGGTTGGGCTGGGCATCTTGGCCTCTAACAATGAGCTGGTGATAATGCAGGCTGCCGGCGTCAGCGTTTGGCGCATAGTCTGGTCGGTGTTGAAGCCAACCAGTTTGATCATGCTGTTCAGCCTATTACTGGGCGAGTATATTGCACCTCCCCTCGAGCAACTGGCGCAGAGTAATAAGGCGGTTCAGCAAAGCGCGAATGAATCAATAAGCTCGGAGCAGGGGACATGGCGCAAGGTAGGCGACGAATATATTCATATCAATGCCATCGCGCCAGGTGGCGAATTGCTCTATGGCGTAACGCGTTATGAGATAGGTAGCAATCGCAATATCGTAGCGAGTAGTTTTGCGGAGTCTGCCCGCTATGTGGATAGGGAAGACTCAAGCTATTGGCAGTTGAGCAACGTGCGACAGAGTAGCTTCACTCCGGGGGCGATCATAGCGCAAGAGTATTTTCAGGAGGACTGGCTGGTCGATCTCTCTCCCGAGCTACTCTCGGTATTACTTATAGAGCCAGACCGCCAATCGATAACGGGGCTGTATAGATTTGCGCAGTTCTTCGAATCCGAGGGTCTGAATGCGGCAACTTACCACCTTGCCTTCTGGAAGAAACTCTTGCAGCCAGTTGCGACGCTAGTGCTGGTGATTCTGGCAATCTCCTTCGTCTTCGGACCGCTGCGCGAATCGACCATGGGTTTCAGGGTTTTTGTCGCGATGGGTATTGGCTTGGGTTTTACGATCATACAGCGGCTAATGGAGCCAGCGAGTTTGCTCTATGGTATTAGCCCGTTGCTTGCGGTGCTGACGCCAATTCTCTTCTGTGCCGCGCTGGGCCTTACCTTGATGCGGCGCGTTCGCTAATCGCCAGATCGCCAAATTAAAATACCATCGAATCATCCAGACAAATAGTCACACAAGGACAACGATTTACTGATGAATGCTTACTTAGTGTTAGACCTTACGATTCACGAGATGGAGAGTTTTGCAGAGTATGTGGAAAAAATTCCTGCTGTAATTTCGAATCATGGAGGTAAATATGCAGTTCAGGGGCAAATACCAACGGTGCTGGAAGGCGACTGGAAACCCGAAAGACTGGTAGTGATCGAATTCCCCTCCAGGGACAATGCCAAAGAGTTTCTGGCTGATCCCGAAGCGCAGGCGTTATTTGCGATCAGGCAGCGATCGACTACAAGCAGAATGCTGTTAGTGGACGGATCTTGAAATCAGTCTGGATTAAAAACCGGAGATGGAAACGAGTAGAGAGTTGCTAAGACGGTCAGCCGCCTGCGGCATCAATCGAAGGGTCGGTGCGACTTGGGCAGGAGAACAACCTTGGTCTGGGACATCTTGTCGTGAATAGCATCGCCATTGGCATCCAGATAGAGTGAAAGATAGCCCAGTCCAAAGAGGAAGAATGCAGGCCAGGCCGCGAAGAAACGTATCAAGCCCTGCTTGAGGTTAATTCTGCCGCCGTCCAGGGTTTCGACTTTTATGCGCCAGGCGATCATGCCCAGAGTCTGGCCACTTCTGCTCCAGAACCAGATATAGAAACCACTGCTGCTAAGTATCATCAGTGCGAAAAGGATAGCGTCCAGAACAGGGTCGGTTTGTACCACGCCATCGACCAGTTGATTCGTTTCGGGTCCGACGAAGAGCTGCAGGACGAAGCCAAGCACCATCCAGATTGCCGCCACCAGGAAGCCGTCGTAGAGCAGGGCTGCCATGCGACGCATCAGGCCCGCTCTTGGAAAGGGGCCGGATGCTTGAGGATCTTTTTGTTCTGACTCGGTCAAAGGCTGAAGAATCTCAAGTGTTTTAGAGCTCTTTTGCGGCTTGTATCAGTTCTGACGCTGCCTTCTGGCCGTCTCCGAATAACATCTTCGTATTGTCGGCAAAGAACAGTGGGTTTTCTACTCCAGAGAATCCGGTGCCGCGTCCGCGCTTGATAACGATGACATTTTCCGAATCGATAGCATCGAGAATCGGCATGCCGAACAAGGGGCTGCTGCTATCGGTTTTAGCCGAGGGATTAACGACATCGTTCGCGCCGATTACCAAGGCTACGGTCGTGTTCTTGAAGTCTGCATTTATGTCTTCCATGTCATAAATCATGTCATAGGGTACGCCCGCTTCTGCGAGCAGCACATTCATGTGTCCGGGCATGCGGCCGGCTACAGGGTGGATTGCGAATTTCACGCTGACGCCTTTCTCCGTCAGGATTTGTGTGAGCTCCCAAATTTTATGCTGGGCTTGAGCGACCGCCATGCCGTAACCAGGGATAATGACAACCTGACTGGCGAAAGCCATGAGAATGCCGGCATCCTGGGCCTGAATCTCTTTCATGACACCTTCGCTGCCGTCCGCGCTCGCTCCAGCTGTATCTGTGCCGACGCCAGCGAAGAATACATTCGCAACTGAACGGTTCATCGCCTTCGCCATCAGCTGTGTGAGCAAGGAGCCGGCCGAGCCAACTACAATACCGGCGATAATCATCGCCGCATTGCCCAGCACGTAGCCTTCAAAACCCACCGCGAGTCCGGTTAGGGCGTTAAATAGTGAGATGATGACGGGCATGTCTGCGCCACCGACTGGCACGGTGATAAAAATACCTAACACCAGGGCAAGAACGTAGAACACGATGATCGTGTCGATACTATTGGTGAAGTAAATTGCAGCAGCGAAGCCTGCGGTCACCACGGCGAGTAAGGCGTTGATCACATGTTGCATCGGTAGCAGCTTGCTGCGGTTCAGGCGACCATCGAGTTTGGCCCAGGCGATGATGCTACCGCTGAATGAGATAGTGCCAATAATTGCGCCCAGAATAGCGAGGATGGCCACGTCGGCGCCAAGCATATCGGCAACGGTCGCTGTACCAGTGACATCGTGAGCTGCCTCGTTACTGGCCTTCAACAGTTCCACGGCGGCAATCGCAGCGGCTGCGCCACCACCCATGCCGTTATACATGGCAATCATCTGTGGCATATCGGTCATGGCGACTTTCTTGCCGCTATACCAGGCGTAGCCACCACCGAGGGCAATAGCGATAAGAATGAGGATAATATTGGTACTGACCTGATCGCTGTCGAGTATCTGCGGAGCCATGAAAGTGGCTAGTGTCGCCAGTACCATGCCGGCGCCGGCCCAGAGTATGCCGCGCCTGGCGGTAACCGGCGAACTCATTTGCTTTAGGCCTAAAATGAATAGAGCAGCCGCTATTAGATAGGCTACCTGGATTAGAGTTTCCATCTAAGAGCCCTCGCCATTGTTTTTCTTTTCGCTGGGTTTAAACATTTCCAGCATGCGTTCGGTAACCACATAGCCACCCACCGCGTTACCAGCACCCAGTAGCACGGCAATGAAGCCAATTATTTGCTCTGTAGTAGTCTCGGCTATGCCCAGTGCGACCATCGCGCCAACCAGGACGATGCCGTGAACGAAATTAGACCCAGACATCAGAGGCGTGTGCAGAATGACGGGCACCTTGCTGATGATTTCATAGCCGGTGAATCCGGCAAGCATGAAGATGTAGATAGCGGCGAGACCTTCGATCATGACGATGCTCCTTCTAGCTGTTCTTTAATGCCGGCATTGAGAATCTCGCCACCATGGGTGATCAGACTTCCCTGTAGAATCTCGTCTTCGAGATCTATGTTGATGGCGCCGTCCTGTATTAATAGCTCCAAAAAGTTAAACAGGTTCTTCGCATACAATTCGCTTGCATGAATGCTAACCATGCTCGGTACATTGACCGGGCCGTAGATTTTTACACCCTTGTGCAGAATAGTCTCATCGGCCTGGGTGAGTTCGCAGTTACCTCCGCCCTCGGCGGCGAGATCCACAATAACAGAGCCGCCGCGCATGCCCTCGACCATTTCGGTGCTAATGATTCTCGGAGAGGGGCGCCCTGGTATTGCTGCGGTGCTGACTACTACGTCAGCGGCAGCAACGTGTTTGGCGAGTATCGCCTGCTGCTGTTGGCGCTCCTCATCGGTTAGTTCCCGTGCGTAGCCGCCACTGCCTTCGGCTTTGATCTCGATATCGACGAATTTCGCACCCAAGGACTCAACCTGTTCCTTCGCTGCGGCGCGTACATCGTAGCCTTCCACGATAGCGCCAAGGCGTCTGGCCGTGGCGATCGCCTGCAGGCCTGCTACACCCGCACCGATGATCAAGACCTTAGATGGCCGTATCGTTCCGGCTGCGGTGGTTAGCATGGGGAAGAATTTGCCTAGCAGGTTGCTCGCCAGCAGAACTGCCTTGTAGCCTGCAATCGAAGCCTGTGAGGAAAGGGCATCCATGGCTTGCGCTCTGGATATTCTGGGGATGAGCTCTACCGAGAACGCACTGATATTCTTCGCTTTGAGTCTGTTGAAGCGCTCAAAATCGGAATGGGGATTGAGGTAGCCGACTAAGATCGACCCTTCCCTGAGCTGGTCGATCTGTTCGTCCGTGGGAGGGTTCACCATTAGACAGATATCCGCTATGGCGAGCAATTCCGCGGAAGAGGAGGCAATCTCTACATTCTCATAATAGCTGTCGGTATAGCCGGCTAGTTCCCCGGCGCCGGATTCCAGAGATATTTGGATATCCTGCTGTGCCAGTCGCTTAGCTATATCAGGCACTAGCGCGACCCGCTGCTCGCCTTCGCGGACCTCTTTGGGCACACAGATTTTGATCGTCATACGGAACCTCGGATGTTCAATTTCCCATGAAGGGCGCAGTATATAACGATCTCCATCAAGTGCAAGTTAGCGTATTTAATCAGTTTTCGGCTTATCTATACCCTTAGATTTTGCTAGAATCCCAGCCCCGCCAGATTCTATGGCCCATATTCAGAATGTCTGCGGACGTTTCGTTTTTAACTTGCATCAGGATTTCAGCATGACTGCCCAGCAGCAATCCCGTCATATTAGTTTGCTAGATACAACTCTTCGAGACGGGGAACAAACTCAGGGAGTTTCCTTTTCAGTCAATGAGAAGGTGAATATAGCCCGTGCACTTCTGCAGTCCCTCAAGGTGGATCGCATTGAAGTCGCGTCCGCCTGCGTATCAGACGGCGAAAAGCTTGCCGTGTCTCAGATTACCGAGTGGGCGGATACGGTGGGGCTGGCAGATCGAGTTGAGGTGCTTGGATTTGTCGATCACAAGCGAAGCGTCGATTGGATTGTTAGTGCTGGTGGCAAGGTTATTAACCTGCTGGCCAAGGGCAGTGAGAAGCATTGCCGCGAACAATTGGGCAAGACACTCGAGGCGCACGTTGCCGATATTGAAAAAACGGTTATCTACGCGAAGGAACAGGGCCTGCGTGTAAACATGTACCTGGAAGACTGGTCCAATGGCTATGCGGACAGCAGAGACTATGTAATGGGTCTGGTAGAGGGCACGAAAAATTTTGGGATAGGCCACTACCTCTTGCCAGACACACTAGGGCTGATGTCGCCGGATGAGGTTGCCACTTCACTAAATGACATGATGGAACGTTTTCCAGAATTGGAATTCGATTTTCACCCGCACAATGACTATGGCCTGGCGACGGCGAACGTAATGGCGGCCGTGAATGCTGGTATCAATACGATTCACTGCACCATCAACTGTCTGGGTGAGCGTGCGGGAAATGCATCTCTGGCTGAAGTTGCCGTCGCGCTGAAAGACAAGATGGGCATGCAGCTGTCTATCGATGAGACCCGTATCGGTTTGCTCAGCCGAATGGTTGAAAATTTTTCCGGTAAATGGATTGCGGCAAATACGCCTGTAGTTGGAGCCGATGTGTTTACGCAGACGGCGGGCATACACGCCGATGGAGACTTGAAAGGGGATCTGTATGTAACCGAGCTAAGTCCCGAGCGTTTTGCACGTAAGCGAGTCTATGCCCTGGGTAAGATGAGCGGCAAGGCATCGTTGATCAATAATTTGGATGAGCTGGGCATTAGCCTGTCAAAAGACGATCAGGCCAAGGTTCTGGAAAGAATCGTTAAGCTGGGTGATTCGAAACATATCATTACCTCCGAAGATCTGCCTTTTATCATAGCCGATGTGATGCAGAGTCGAGATTTTCATAGCATCACGCTTCTCAACTGCTATATCAATAGCGGCTTAAACGTTGAAAGTACCGCGAGCATTCGTGTCGAGTTGGAAGGCAAGGAGTTGCAGGGTTCAGGCTCAGGAAACGGCGGTTTTGCCGCCTTCTTCGATGCAATAGAGAAGCTATTAAAGGAAAGAGACTTTGAGATGCCGGCGCTTTTGGACTACGAAGTCCATATCCCTCGCGGTGGCAACATAGATGCGTTGACGGAATGTATCATTACCTGGGAGTGGCAAGAACAAGAGTTCAAGACCAGAGGGGTAGACTCGAATCAGGTGCTCGCCGGCGTTAAAGCGGCCATGCGCATGATCAACCTTCGCATGCAGGCTGACGCCTAGCTAGGCAGCTCCGTTTAGGAGCTGCTAACAGGGGTCTTGTCTAACTCTTCTACGACCAAGTCTCCGAAAGCCTGAGTGCTTATCATCTTGACTCCTTCACCCGGCTTGGAAAGATCGGGTGTTGAGTTTCCTTGAGCAAAAACACTCTGCATGGCATGCCACACATTGCGCGCCTCAGCCTCTAGGCCAAAACTCATTTCTAGCATCATGGCTACAGACCCAATCATCGAGTAGGGGTTTGCTATGTTCTGGCCCGCGATATCGGGGGCAGAACCATGAGACGGTTCATAATAGGCTTTCTCGGGTCCAAGGCAGGCTGAAGGCATTAGACCTAGCGAGCCAAGAATGCCGCCGCCCTGATCGCTCAATATATCGCCGAACATATTTTCCATCACCATCACGTCGAATTGCCCGGGGTTTAGGCAGAGGTAGGTGGCAGCGGCATCAACCAAAATATGCTTTATTTCAACTTCGGGGTAGTCTTGGCCGACCTCTTCGAGTACTTCGTTCCACAAAACGCTAGACTTCAGGACATTCGATTTGTGAATATTGTGCAGAACCTTCTTGCGCTTCATAGATGTTTCGAAGGCTACCTTCGCGATATTCGCAATCTGGTCTTCGTCATACTCTAAGGACTCGTTGACATAACGCTTGCCCTGAGCATTGATGCCAGACTCTTTCTTGCCAAAGTACAAGCCGCCAACGAGCTCGCGGATAATGATGAAGTCGATACCCTCGCCAATGATTTCCGGCTTGAGCGGGGAGAAATGAGCAAGACTCTTGGGTAGAAAGACAGGTCTGATGTTAGCGAAGGTATTATAGCGGCGTCGCAGAGGTAGCAATGCGCCACGTTCCGGCTGCATATCCACTGGAATCTTCTTTGATTCTTCGTGGCTGAGTCCTATAGGCCCCTTTAAGATGGCGTCTGCTGAATCGCAGAGTTGTTTGGTTGCTTCGGGAAATGAATGGCCGTGGTCGAAATAGGCATGCGCGCCAAACGCGCCATGCTGTAAGTCGAATTCTATGTTGTTGCGCTTGCCGACCAGGTCTAGAATTTTAACCGCTTCGGCCATAATCTCCGGGCCAATTCCATCTCCATCCAATAGTGCAATCTTGTATGCGGTCATGTTTATTCCTTGCCGGATAGTCTCTGGGTCAGCACCCCAGGGAATATCGATTTAGTTTAATGTGATCGAAGTCGACAGGCAGAACTTTTCCCAGGCTGACTGACGGCTCTAACTCTAAGAGGCGCGTAATTTACCATGCTGCCCTTTTGTCGGACAAGGTATTGTGCAGTCTGTAGGGATGGAATCTAGATTGGAGGGCTCGTTGCAGTGGAACTGCAGTGACGATATGCAGGCAGGACTTGTAGTCGCGTCTAATTTAGCGCGGCGACTACGACAGAAACCTGGCGAATAAAAATCAGAGTAAGAATGATAACAACGCCATATACGAGACCGTCACCCAATTCCAGGCCGAAAAACGTTTTAGGCTTCTCGCCCTCATCAGTCTCATGGTTTTCTTCATCGAAACTCATTGTCTCCCCCTTGATGAAAAGTGCCAATATTGGCCTTTTCGCAATTTTACTCGTGGCTAGCCGAGTATTGTCGCTCTTATTTTCGACAAAATAGGCCTGAAATCACTGATCTCAGCGCTTCTACTCGCTATATCGGCAACTTCTGCCTGTGCTTCAGGCCGCTGTTATAGCCGCACTTAGTCGATTGGTACCAGTGGACGGGCTCGAACCGTCACTCCCGTGAAGGAACCGGATTTTGAATCCGGCGTGTCTACCAATTCCACCACACTGGCATTAATCGAGCTGTGCTTGGTTGAATTAGCGAATAAGACGTCAGCTGCGAAGCCTCTTCCGTTCTTCCCTGTTCGCAGTATATCCCTAAAATTTTAGGTATACCGTAAATAGATGAGAAACGGCTCTAGTCCAAACAAGCCGGGCATTATACCAATTGCGCTTGATCCTGCAATTGCTGTCTCTGCGCGGCTTAAGGCCTTTTATCAATTCGCCAGGCGGCATGGCTAACTCTTTCCCTAGGGAAGAATATTATATAGGCTTGCCATCCTCCCAATTCGATCGGAAAGTTGTTCAAAGAAATGCAGATTCGTGATTTTCATTACGACCTCCCCGAGGAGCTCATTGCCAATTATCCGGCGGCAAAGCGCAGTGCCAGTAGATTATTGAGTCTGGACGCCTCTACCGGGAAAATCCGGCATCAAAAGTTCACTGAACTTCTGGATTTGGTGGAGCCTGAGGATCTGCTGGTCTTCAACAACACGCGGGTAATACCGGCTCGTCTCTTTGCGCAGAAGGAATCTGGCGGGAAAGTAGAGATATTGATCGAGCGAGTCTTGGATGAAAACAAGGTTATGGCGCAGTTGCGTGCCAGTAAATCTCCAAAGCCTGGCGTGCGCTTAGTTTTTCCTGCGGATGGAGATTCAATCCCTGGCGCTGTTGTTCAGGGGCGAGAGAACGAGTTTTTTCTTCTTCAGTTTGATGAAGATGTCGACCTTCCAGGCCTGCTGACCCGGGAAGGGCATATGCCTCTGCCTCCTTACATAAGACGAAGAGATGAAAGGGTCGATGCCGAGC
This sequence comes from uncultured Pseudomonadales bacterium, assembly GCA_943842505.1. GTDB lineage: Bacteria > Pseudomonadota > Gammaproteobacteria > Pseudomonadales > Pseudohongiellaceae > UBA9145. Next base: position 32,360 of record CALTDI010000009.1, read on the forward strand.
GCTACCAGACCATCTATGCAGAAAAGGAGGGGGCCGTGGCGGCTCCCACCGCCGGGCTGCATTTTGATGCAGAATTAATGGCGGCACTAAGCAGTAAAGGTGTGGACATGGCCTATCTTACTCTGCATGTTGGCGCCGGCACCTTTCAGCCGATTCGCGTCGACAATGTGTTAGACCATCAAATGCATAAGGAATTGGTGGATATCGATGCAGAGGTTTGCCGTCAGGTCGACGCCTGCAGAGCCAGAGGGGGTCGTGTCATTGCGGTAGGCACCACAACGGTGCGTAGCCTGGAGAGTGCCGCTAAAGATTCCCGGCTGGCCCCGTTTCATGGCGAAACGGATATCTTTATCTACCCGGGTTATGAGTTTCAAATCGTGGATGCGATGGTGACCAACTTCCATCTATCTGAATCGACCTTACTGATGCTGGTGAGCGCGTTCTCGGAGAAGACTATGCTGCTTGACGCGTACCGAGAAGCCGTTGCGCAGAAGTACCGCTTCTACAGCTATGGCGATGCCATGTTTATCTACCACTCAGGAGGATTGGCACAGTCCTAGTGTGCCGCGCCGAACTCTCCTATTTCGGCAGTTTCTGATATACTTCGCGGCCCGAATAGCTTGGATATTGGTATTTTGCCATTAATTTTCTCTATCCACTTTTACTAAACTATTGCCCAACTATTGACCCACAACTTTACTAAACTAAAAGGATTGAACCAAAAAATGAAAGCACCCGTACGAGTCGCTGTTACAGGAGCAGCAGGACAAATTAGTTATTCTCTCTTATTCCGAATTGCCTCTGGCGAAATGCTGGGCAAAGACCAGCCTGTCATATTGCAGCTGCTTGAGATTACGCCTGCCCTTGAGGCTTTGGCGGGCACAGTTATGGAAATAGAAGACTGTGCATTTCCATTAGTTGCAGGGATCACTCAGTCAGATGACCCAAACATTGCTTTCAAAGATGCGGACTATTGTCTGCTGGTTGGTGCGCGGCCTCGCGGTCCGGGCATGGAGAGAAAAGACTTGTTAGAGGCGAATGCTGCAATATTCTCTGTGCAGGGCAAGGCTATCAATGACAACGCTAGCTCATCTATAAAGGTGCTGGTTGTCGGCAATCCTGCAAATACCAATGCACTCATTGCCTACCGCAATGCCCCGGATCTGCAGCCGGGCCAATTTACGGCAATGACTCGTCTGGATCACAATCGTGCGATTGCTCAGTTAGCCAACAAGACTGACAAGCACAATACTGATGTAGACGGTCTGATTATCTGGGGCAACCACTCAGCAACTCAGTATCCAGACATTAATCACGCCACTGTCGCTGGTAGCAAGGCGACGGAGTTAGTCGACGAGGCTTGGACATTAGACGAGTTTATTCCTACGGTTCAACAGCGTGGAGCGGCTATTATTAAGGCGCGTGGCCTTTCTAGCGCTGCCTCTGCCGCGAACGCAGCTATCGAGCATATGCGAGATTGGGCTCTGGGCACTTCCGGTAAAACTGTAAGCATGGGCATTCACAGTGATGGTAGCTATGGTGTCGAGAAGGGCCTTATTTACTCCTTTCCAGTGGTCTGTGAGGGCGGCGACTACAAAATCGTTCAGGGGCTTGAGATTAGTGATGTGAGTCAGTCGCTGATGGATAAGTCAGAAACAGAACTCAAAGAAGAGCGCGATGGTGTTGCGAGCTTGCTTCCCTAGTTGGAAGTTTGCTCATTTGATATAAGGCTAAAATAGGGCAGCCGGCTCGAGGTTCTCTCTAAAGCTAATTTGAGAATCTTGCTAAGGCTATTACTGGGCAGCGTCTGCTTAACTATTAACTGAAGCCGGCGCTGTTTTCGTTCTGGGTACTCTCACTCGTGGATGCGCGCAATGAGCAGCAATACTCTAGACCTAATCCGTAGCAAGCAGTTCTGGGTATTCCAGCTGCTGGGGTGGTCTACGTGGGTGGTGATGTCGGTGTTGCGTGATATTATCGTCGTGCCCCCCGAATATATTTTCTCCCGCGCACTCGTTTCCGGTGCCAGTGCAATACCTGCGATGGTTTTAACAGCAGGCATGCGCTCTCTCTACAAACTGGTCTGGGAGCGCGGGTTTGTAGTGCGCTTCCTGGTTGCCTGGTTTGGTTCCTTAATGGGCGCCTTAATTTGGCAGCCAATCAGGAACTACATCTCTTTTATTCCGTTTGGAGAGGTGTTGAGCCTGAGTGATGCCAGTGCCGAAGTTCTCTTCGACAATTTATTTAGCAGTTCCTTTCCCCTGCTTCTGCTGTGGAGTGGTCTGTATTTTATTATCAAGTACTATCAGCTGTTTCAGGCCGAGAAAGAGAAGAGCCTGCGCTCTGAATCTCTAGCTCACGAAGCGCAGCTGTTGATGTTGCGTTACCAGCTTAATCCGCATTTTCTATTCAATACTCTCAACGCTATCTCAACCTTGGTTTTGTCATCGGCAAATGACAGGGCGAATGAGATGCTGACTAAGCTAAGCAAGTTTCTGCGTTACTCCCTCGATCATTCCCCGTTGGATAAGGTGAACCTGGCCCATGAGCTGGAGACATCGAAGTTGTATCTGGATATCGAGAAGGTGAGATTTGCGGAACGGTTGCGACTGGACATAGACATCGAGACTCGCGCCGAGCGTGCTATGGTACCGACCATGTTGCTGCAGCCCTTAATAGAAAATTCCATTAAATATGCAATCTCGCAGTCGGAAAGCGGGGGTACTATTCGGATTAGCGCTAAGGTGAGAGACAACACGCTGGTGGTGCAGGTGGCAGATGATGGGCCCGGAGTGCCAGAGCTTGATGGAGAAAGTGATGGTTTAGCATTCTCTCAAGGCGTGGGAATCAGTAATATTAGAAATCGCTTGCAAGAGATCTATTCCGGCGAACATAAATTAATATTCAGCAATGCCGAGACTGGCGGCTTAATCGTAACGGTTGAAATTCCCTATGACAGACAGTGACGCAAACCTACTGAAGGCGATCATCGTCGATGATGAAGAGCTTGCCAGACAGGGGCTTGAAATGCGCCTGAGCACGATAGATAAAGTGCAGATTGTCAAGAGCTGTGCCAATGCGAAGGAGGCGCTGCATGCTATTGCCGAGCTAGAGCCGGATCTCGTCTTTCTCGATATTCAAATGCCTGGTAAGACAGGGCTGGAAATGATTAGTGAGATTCAGACTGATATTTTGCCGATGATTGTGTTCGTGACTGCCTATGATTCGTTTGCCGTAGACGCCTTCAAAATACATGCGATCGATTATTTGCTGAAGCCGGTTGAGAATGAGCGGCTGCTGGAGGCGGTAACGAAAGCGCGTCAGCACAAATTACAGGTAGATGCGGCTAGGGAGAAGCAGCGACTATTGAACCTGCTAGTGAGTCTCACCGGAAAATCCTCTGCTGCGATAAGTGAGCTATTAGAGGCGGAGGATCAATCTGTGGAGCACGCAGATCGTCTCGCCATCAAGGACGGCTCATCAATTACTTTCGTGCCAATCAAAGATATCGACTGGGTAGACGCGGCGGGCGACTATATGTGCGTGCACGTTGCCGGAGCGACGCATATCATGCGTACTACGATGAAGGAGCTTGAATCGAAGTTAGACCCAGCTATATTTCAGCGTGTGCATCGATCGACTATCGTGAATCTGCGCAGGGTGGAAAAGGTTTCGTCACATATCAACGGAGAGTTTCATCTGACCTTGAGTTGCGGCTCATCGTTAAAGATGAGCCGTTCCTATAAGGAGAAGGTTAAGCACTTCTTCTAGCGCCTATTTCTGCAGTGCTCTTTCGAGAAACTCCAGGCGGTCTTGCCCCCAGAACAACTGCTCGCCCAGCCGATAGCTCGGCGCGCCAAACACGCCAAGTTCAACGGCTCTCTGACTGTCCTCGGCAATGGTCTGCAGCGCGCTTTCGCCATTGCTAAGCAGCGCATCCCCGTCCAGATTATTTTCTTCGGCAAGGGTTAGTAGTGTGTCGCGGTCGCTGATGTCGCGCTCCTCTAACCAGCATGCCTTGAGACAGGCCCCGGCAAACTGTACGGCTGCATTCGTATCGATTTCTCGAAGATTCACGACTATGGTGGCGGCAAGCTTGTCGCTGACAGGGAAATATTTTGGTTCCAAATTCAATTGCACGCTCAAGTGCTCGCGCCAACGACGTAGCTCCTGCATTCGATAGTCTTTGCGCTGACCCGATCGTTTCGGCAGGGGTATGCCACCAGTGCTGGGGAAGATCACGCTAAAATCCACTGGCCATACAGTGATAATAGCGTCGCTGTTCTGGGCCATTTTTATGAGCCTCTCATGACCCAGATAAGACCATGGCGAAATGAGTGACAGGTAATAGTCTATAGTTTTAGTCACGGTTATTTCTCCGAAAATTTAACTTTGAATATGGGTGAGGGGAAGTTCGGTCGTGCTAAGAACTTCTCGCAGGATAAAACTGGAGTGTACGTCGGTGACGCCTTCGATCTTGGTTATCTTGTTCAACAGGAATTCCTGGTAGTACTCCATATCCGGTACGAAGACCTTTAGCTGATAGTCCGCCGACTGGCCCGTGATTAGCAGGCATTCTGTAACCTCGGGAAAGCTGCGCACCTTCTCTTCGAAGATTTCAAAGCGATCGGGGGTGTGGCGATCCATGCTGATCTGAATGAGGGCGATAAGTTTAAGCTCCAGCTTAGAGGCGTCGAGCAGGGTGACCTGGTGTTTGATGATTCCACTGTCTTGCAGTTGTTTGACACGACGCGCGCAGGGGGAGGGAGAGAGGCCGATCTTCTCTGCAAGCTCCAGATTGGTGATCGCCCCATTGTGTTGTAGTTCCTGCAAAATCCGCTTGTCTAGCTTGTCCAGCCGCATGGTCGCGCCCTGTATTTCTAATGATCTGAGTGAGTAAAATCGATGTTATTCTAGATATTGGCATAAATAAACAAAAATATGTATTTAAATAGCTAATATCGCCAATATAGGCGAATTATGAGGCAATTTAGTCGTAGAAATGCCAAGGGACTTGCCCTATTCTAGGCAGCCTCAAAGTTCGGGTGACTAGCTAAACAGGCTGATCGTCAAGATTCAGAGTCTCAAAAGGACGTAGCGAATCGAGTTATTGAGAAAGACCGAACCAGGTTTCAAACTAAATTTAATGAGTGAGGAAGTATCCGTGTTCGATCATAAGAAATACAAACCGTTTCAGACTATCGACATACAAGATAGAACTTGGCCGAACCAGGTCATCACCGAGGCACCTACCTGGTGTAGCGTGGACCTGCGCGATGGAAATCAGGCGCTGATCGAGCCTATGTCAGTGGCGCAGAAAAAGAAGATGTTCGAGCTTCTCGTTTCTGTTGGCTTTAAGGAGATTGAGGTCGGTTTTCCTGCTGCTTCGCAGCCGGACTTCGATTTTGTTCGCAGTCTTATTGAAGAGAACAAAATTCCAGATGACGTAACTATTCAGGTTCTCACTCAGGCACGACCTGCATTGATTCAGCGAACCTTCGAATCCTTGAAAGGGGCAAAGAAAGCGATTCTTCATGTCTACAACTCGACGTCCACAGTTCAGCGCGAGAAAGTTTTTCGTACCGACAAGGCGGGCATCATCGATATCGCGGTGGCGGGAGCGCAGGAAGTCCAGCGCTGTGCTGACCTGGCGCCAGATACGGATTGGAAGTTTCAATATTCCCCGGAGAGTTTTACCGGCACAGAGATAGAGTTTTCGGTCGAGGTTTGCGACGCCGTGGCTAACATCTGGAAGCCTACGGCAGAGAAGCCCATTATTTTTAATCTGCCTTCCACGGTAGAGGTGTCGACACCGAATGTGTATGCGGATCAGATTGAGTGGTTCTGTCGCAATATACAAAACAGAGAAGCGATAATTGTTAGTTTGCATACACATAACGATCGAGGCTGCGCTGTTGCGGCTGCGGAATTAGCCGTTATGGGTGGTGCTCAGAGGGTCGAAGGGACGCTGCTGGGCAACGGCGAACGCACTGGCAATATGGACATCGTAGTTATGGCGATGAATCTCTATAGCCAGGGCGTCGATCCGCAGCTTGATCTGCGTGATATGGACAAAATTGTTTCGGTGGTTCGGGAGTGCACGCAGATCGATGTGCATCCACGACAACCTTATTCTGGCGATCTGGTTTTTACCGCATTCTCGGGTTCTCATCAGGACGCTATTAAGAAATGTCTCGATATTTATAAGGAAGGTGAGACATGGGAGATCGCCTATCTTCCAATCGACCCCCGTGACCTGGGTCGCACCTACCAGGATGTTATCCGTGTGAACAGTCAGTCGGGTAAGGGTGGTATTGCCTATGTACTTGCCAACAAGTTTGGCTTTGAGTTGCCGCGCTGGCTACAAATAGAATTTAGTCGAGTCGTGCAGCAAGTGACCGAGGTGAGCGGGCAGGAAATTCAGCCCGACGAAATCTGGAACCTTTTTAACCAGCATTATCTGACTAGCGATAAGCTGATCAGCCTCGAAGATTTTAGTATTTCAAAATCGGCAGGGCGAGAGACATTCAATGCCAAGATAGATTATTTTGGTGATGAGATGGATATCAGTGGTGAGGGCGATGGTGTGTTGGATGCCTTCGTGGTTGGTCTCAAAGAAGCGATCAAGATCGATTTTGAAATCATGGAGTATGGCGAACATGCGCTTGGTCAGGGTGCCGATGCAGAAGCGGTAACCTACATACAACTAAAGTGTGATGGAGGGCGTTACACCGGTGTTGCGATTAGCAAGGATATTATCGCCTCTTCGCTCAATGCATTAATGGGGGCGGCCAGTGAGCTGCTCAGCGAGCAGCGTGCCGCAGCCTAGGGCCTTCTAGCTCTCCAAGTGTCTAGGTCCAGCATAGTACGCAGGACAAGCAGCCAGCTCGTCTAGCCCAGATAGACTGCTCACGAGGCGGTACCTTCTTGGGAGAGGCTGGGTAAGATGAGTTGGCTGCCTGCGCTTTGCCAATAACAAATTGCTGTTGTTGGCGGTCCTGCTCTTCATGTAACGTAAGTGAATTATTAGTTAAGTTCATTCTCAAGCTAGCCCCTCAGGCAGACACCTCCCATGCTCAACTTTATCGCAGCGGCTTCAATATCATCCTTCTTCTTCGGCTTGTTCGGCGTAAGTTGGGAGTCAGTCGATGACAAGATTCGGCGAGAATTTCCCAGCGTAAAATCGGTTTCAACAGACCAGCTTCGGTCTCGCTATGAAGAGGCCGGCGAAATTCTTCCCCTTGTGATCGATGTGCGAGAAATGGATGAGTTTGGTGTCAGCCATCTTGGCGATGCGCTTAATCTTGAGACTGCACAGGCCATAGCAAGCATGGTCGCCCAGCGTGGGCTGGGCAAGGAAACAGAGATCGTTGTCTATTGTTCCGTAGGTTACCGGTCGGCTGCTATAGCCGCCGATCTCCAAGAGCTTGGCTTCACCCAGGTATTGAATCTAGAGCACTCCTTGTTCGATTGGGCTAACAAGGGCTATCCGATGATCGATTCCAATGGCAGCACAGACAAGGTGCACCCCTTCAATAGAGCGTGGAGCATTCTAGTCGACGATTCCTTGCACGCCTATCCCGATAAGTAATTTAATTCCTGCACAAACTATTCTCTCTTAGCTTGCGACTAACTCTCTAAAACCAGTATCCTGTTTTTATGCATAAAAACAGGATGGGGACCCCATGAGTCTTATAGACGAAGACGAAGCGCTAATAGCAGCGGCTCTTAAGGGGTCGGCCTATGCATGGGAAAAACTGGTGAAGCGCTATGAGTCGAAAATCTACAACCATGGATTGCGTCTTACCGGGAATTCCAGTGATGCGATGGACCTAATGCAGGAAGTGTTTCTGGGGGTATATAGAAACCTTCATAGATTCAGAGGCGATGCGAAATTTAGTAGCTGGATCTTCAGAATCGCCCATAACAAAGCGGTGGATATGAATCGCCGTAAGCGGCTAATGACATCATCTCCGAAATTTTCCAGTGAAGATGAAGGCGATGAATTTGAAAAATTTCCTGGCCGGACAAATTTGGAGCCAGAATATAGATTGGTCTCTCAAGAATTAAATACTCGAATATTAACTATGTTGAATGAGCTCAGTATGGATCAGCGGTCGATAGTGGAATTGAAAGTTTTTCAATCCCTAACATTTGATGAGATCGCTGAGCTGCAAGATATATCGGCCAATACGGTAAAGACGCGTTTCTATAGTGCGCTAAAGAAATTGAAGGTAGTTTCGGAGAAAGAAAATGTCCTGTCCTAAGACACAATATCTATTGCATGAATACTTTTCTGAGGATTTGTCAGCGGTAGCGCGTGATGAATTAGATAGGCATCTATCGGGCTGCGCTCACTGCAACGCAGAGCTGGAGTCGGTATTGCTTGTGCAGCGAGACATGCAGCAATGGCAGGAACAAAGTGTTCCGCACTGGGACCGTGGGCGTGAATTGTTCCGGCGCGAACATCGAGCCGAGCGTCCGCTGTCGCGCCTCTGGTTGAGTTGGCAGTGGTTACCAACTGCAGCATCTCTGGCCATGCTCTGTGTGCTACTTTTTAATGTGAACGTAGTCAGCAATGAATCCGGTTTCTCTGTCTCATTCGGTGGATCGGCCGGGGCGAATATAGATCTGCGCGCTTCAATGGCTCGGTTCGAGCAAGCCCAAAGGGATGAGATGCAGCAGCTCGTCGCGCGTGTCGAAAGCCGTCAGGACAGCAACAATGTGCAATTGTTACAGGCGGTTATGGAACAGACCCAGCAGTCTACGGCGGATAGCTTTGATCAGATGTATGCCTATTTTGAGCAGCAGCGCCTATTGGATCTGCAAGACATGCGAGCAGGGTATGAGCAATTGGTGGATAGTGACTACGAGACGATTCGATCTCTGCAGCAGTTAGTAAATTATGTGGGTTATCAGGGCGACATTCGATAGGAGGGTTTGGCTATGCTGAAAATGATCAGACTTAACTTGGTCGTCGCAATGGTAGCGATGAGCGCCGTGTCGGCGATTGCCCAAGATCAACAGTTAGAGAGTTTGCAGAGAAACATCGATATATTTTCAGGTGTACTTGAAGACGCTCTGGACTTCGAAGAGGTGAAGGGCCTCTTTGGCTTGAGTCTTGGCGGCATCGAGAGTACCTATCTTATTGGTCAGGGAGTGGTGTTGGATGTGCGAACGCCATTGGCGAATAGTCGCAACCGGTTGAACCTGGCGTCCCTAAATACGGCTATGCAATCTCTGCAATCTCGGGGAAACCCGTTCGAGTCAATCGCAACTGCGCAGTCTGCATCGACACAGGCGTCTCCGGTAATGGCGCTGCGTAGTGAAACGGCGGACTCCCCCAGTTTCTATTCTGAGATGATGGAAAGAGTTGCGAACGTTGACTATTCCCTGATTGTAAACAACGCTATTGCTCAGGCGAACGAATCCGCACGTTCATTACGTTCTCTGGGCTCCGTCGACGAAAGTGACTATGCGCAATTACGCAGCGACATCGAGGCCCTGCGCGCAGATCTGGGGCAGAAGATGCAGGGGCTAAGAGAGGTTGAAGCACAGATTAGGGAATCGACTACTCAGGCGATTGCCGAGTCGCAGATCGATGAAGAGATCCGTAGCAAGCTCGATGCCGTTGTGGCACAAATAGAGCCCCTGCGTGAGCAAGCAGTTGCGAAGGCGGCCGAATTAAAACTGCGCAGTGAGCAGGCAGAGCAGGCGTACTCGCTACAATGGCAAAAAGATGTCGTAGCCTTCGAGGATAAGCTCTATCGAGCGATGTGCGACTATGGTTCGACCTTGCGCGAACTACCTCTTGATGAGCGTGTTTCAATAATTCTCACAGGGCTGGGGGAGCAGGGCGAGGAGCAGCGCCGTACTGATAAAATTCATGTCTTTAGCAAAGTCGACTTGCTGGAATGTCAGACGGGTGACATTTCGATTGCAACGTTGCGAGAGCGATCGGATCAATACAGCTACTAGGATCTGCCGTTTCGGTGCCTCGATTAGAACGGAGCGCCGGTGATGTTCACATCGGCGGGCGCAAACTGCTTGGCCGTGTCTACAGCCTGATAAAGCCTCGTGATAATCAATAGCACGCCGGGAACATCTAGCAGGTCGATGTCATCAAAGATCAGCTTGCGGCGTATACGCTCCCTTGCCGTAAACAGCTGCCCCTGGTTTGTAAAGTTGAGAAAGGTGAAACCCTCGTCTTCGATACCCCAATTACTCGAGATTACTTCCTGCCCGACTCCGCCATCCAGGCGTTGGAATGGGTAGAACCACCTGCCGCCAGCATAGCCAGCCTCATAGGTAATAATATTGCCATCCGGGTAGTACCAGGTCTCATCGTATGCTCGGAAATAGTTGGTTGCCATAGCGCCATTCGGCCAGAATAAGGCCTGATCACCGTGCATCCAGTGATAGGCCATTATCCTGCCGTTTGGGTAGTAGATGGTTGTATCTACCCCCGGTTCGGTCATGAACAGCTGCCCGTTTGGGAAATACCATGCCTTATGGTAGAGGTCGTTGGAGATCAATGACCCATTTCCATAGTAGCTATTGCCGCGCCTATAGCCAGTTAGAATCACCGGCTGGCAAGCTAATTGATTCAGCTCGGCCAGTGCATCGACCATGATATTCATCTCACCCACATCATCAAAGTCGGCGGGTAGCATGGCGTTCAGCGAAACCATTTTCGCCATAAATTCCAGCGTTGCACAGGCGCTGCTCACATTAGCAGAGCCTTCTCGGGCGAATAGCGCGGGAGAAAAGCTCAGCAATAGTGAAAGGGCTAGCAATCGAGCATATCTCATGTGTTGTCTCCTGTTTCAGTTTTGCTTCGTTGCACTATTGCGGCACATAGTCGCGTTCAAACTGTGTCGAAAGTTCTCAAATACTACCTCTGCTAATGTGAACACGGACTTAATATCCTCCAAGCCCAGTAGATTCGTGCCAATTCCGATTTTTGGCTTGGTCTGAGATGAAAATTCCTTATAATATGTTCTCTCTACATAGGTGGTGGATGCTGCGCACCAAGATGGCTTAGTAAGAGTAAGTCCCTAAAAATAAAAAGGCATATTTAAGGAGAACCAAATGGACTGTCCTAAATGCAATTCTGAAATGCAGGAGCTAAAGATAGAGACACTGCATGGTCAGGTAATAATAGATAAGTGTAATAGCTGCAAAGGTCTGTGGTTCGACAATGGCGAGGCAGAACAACTGAAGGGCGACTGGATGGCGGATTTTGCTGACAGCGGCGATCGTGAGGTTGGTAAGACTTACAACACAGTTCGTGATATTCAGTGCCCACGATGCGGCAAGAACATGACTAAGCTGAACGACTCGAAGCAGACACATCTGGAATATGAGGCATGTGAAGAGCACGGCGTGTTTATGGATGCTGGTGAATTCACCGACTACAAACACGAAACCTTGCTAGATGTATTTCGTGATGCCGTTGCCAAGATTAAGAGACGGCAGAAGTAATGGTTTCGCCGCGGTCTTGAGTTGGCGGCATCAAGCAGCGTCGGCAATATTGAGATAGCTGCAGTTTACGATTGTGAAGAATGCCATTTGGGATGTAACCAAATGGCATTTTTTATTGCGCGCTGATCGAGGTTTGGGAATTTTCCTATGTCCGTCCAGGTAGCTGCGGCGTCGTGGAAATCTGAGCCTGCTGAAAGATAGAGCGATTTTTCTTCGGCCAAGCGAGCCAGGTAAGATTGCGTGTGGGGGTCTATGTTGGAGTAACTTCCCTCGATCGCTTCGCCTCCGCATTCCTTAAAATCGTCTAACAGTGCGCTCAATTTGCCCTTGCTCAATGGATACCGGCCAGGGTGCGCAACAACGGCAATGCCTCCGGCATTTCGAATAGCAGTCACTCCTTCACTCATGCTACAGCAAGTCGCTGCAGCGTAGACTTTTCCTCGCTTTCCTAGGTGGGATTTGAAGGCCTTCTGACGGTTCTTGCAAATCTTCTCGTCTACGAGGAAGTCGGCAATATGGCTGCGCGTATAGGCGGTGCAGGGTAATGAGCGCAGATAGGGCATGAGTCCATCGATGCCAAGTTTCTGTAGTTTTTCATCGATAATCAGCGCGCGTTTTTCTCTTTCTGCTTGTTGAGATGCTAACAGCTTTTCTATGTGATCATGGTCAGAATCGATTAGTAGTCCGACAATATGGATCTCGCTGCTACCCCATAGGCAGGATAGTTCTACACCGTTGATGATGTTTATTCCTTCTGCTTCAGAGCGCAGCAGGTCCAGGCCATCTACACAGTCATGGTCGGTGAGTGCTAGATGAGTCAACTGCTTCTCTCTTGCTCGTTGCAAAAGGAAGGAAGGGGACTGCTTGCCGTCTGAGAAATAACTATGACAGTGTAAATCGACTTTCATCTTCGTGCGTTACTCTTGAGGTGCAGCCGGCTGGGCAGTGGCTGTGGTTTATAGGGCGAATACCGATATAGATCAAGGCGCTGCAATAAAATAGCCCTCAACATGGCCTTAAATTTGAACTCATGCGAGCCAGCGGTCCTGCAGGCTCCATGGTAGCCCCATGGCCGCTATGCTATATTTACAAAGCTACTCGACTCGACATCGTTATTCATAGATTTTGGTCGGCAGTTTCAAAATGAGCGGTAATAGTAAACTAATGACGCACAGCAAAGTAGAACAAAGAGTCGCCGGGCTAGCAGATCCCAGCTCAGAGTCGCTCCTGATCGACGGGTGCATCCAGTGCATCGAACAGTGCGAACAAATCCTGGGAATGGTGTCCCAAGAGGTCTATGTCGGCACTTCGCGGGGCAGTTCTTCGATTGCTGCCCATATTCGCCATATCCTCGACCGCTTCAACAGCTTCTTCTTTGGATTGCCGGCCGCTGCAATCGACTACGATGCGCGCAAACGTGACAAGGAGATTGAGCACAACTTAGAGGCAGCATGCTTCGCTCTGGCAACTATTGCCAGAAGAGTTGAGCAGTTCAAGCAGACTCCATTTGCAAAGGATCTAATAACGGTCAAGGAGTCTGTCCTGCCTTCCTGCCCCGCGGTTGAGATTAGCAGCACTGTAGAGCGCGAGATGATGGGTCTGATAACCCACAGTATCCACCATCTTGCCATTATCGCTCTCCAGGCCAAGGCCTTCGGTTATCCACTGGATGACGATTTCGGCAAGGCAGCCTCTACCCTAGTCTACGAACGCGCATAGATCTCAAACCCTGTCTTTTCGCCTACTTCGATAGCTGTGCCATATACTTGACTATTTTACTTAGGTATTCGATAATCTCCAGTGTTTACTAGGCATCGAGAAGACTTCCTATGCGTTTGACCACAAAGGGTAGATACGCGGTAACAGCAATGCTGGACTTGGCTCTGCATAAGAATCAGGGGCCGGTGAGTCTTGCGGATATATCTCAGCGGCAGGCAATATCACTCTCTTATTTGGAGCAATTATTTGCCAAACTCAGACGCGGCTCGCTGGTGAGCAGTGTTCGAGGCCCGGGTGGCGGCTATGAACTGCAACGGGGTGCTGAGGCAATTTATATCGCTGAGATAGTAGATGCGGTTAATGAGTCGGTTGATACGACCAAGTGCCAAGGGAAAGGGGACTGCCAGGGTGGTGAGACCTGCTTAACCCATTATCTGTGGGAAGATTTAAGTCAACAGATTCATGCCTTTCTGGAGGGTATTAGCCTTGCAGATTTGGTAGCAAAGAATGAAGTAAAACGAATTTCGCAGCACCAAGACCGAAAACACTTAATTGTCAGCGAGAGTGTAGAAGACATTCGGGTCTTGGCCCCAAGCTTGTAGAGAAGTAACAGTAGTGGAGCAATCAATGCAATTTCCAATTTATTTAGATTATTCAGCAACTACTCCGGTCGATCCGCGAGTCGCTGCAAAAATGGCAGAGTGTCTTACCCTTGAAGCCAATTTCGGCAACCCTGCATCGCGGTCGCATATGTTTGGCTGGAAGGCAGAAGAAGCTGTCGAAACAGCGCGTCGCCAGGTAGCCGATTTGATCAATTGTGATCCTCGAGAAATCGTCTGGACTTCCGGGGCTACCGAGGCAGACAACCTGGCCATAAAGGGCGCTGCTCATTTTTACGTGAAGAAAGGCAAGCACATCATTACTTCCAAAATTGAGCACAAGGCCGTGCTCGATAGCTGTCGCCAATTGGAGCGAGAGGGTTACGAAGTGACTTATCTTGATCCGACCGAGGCAGGATTAATTACACCGGAAGCGGTAGCTGCCGCAATTCGTCCCGATACCATCCTTGTTTCTCTAATGCACGTAAACAACGAGATTGGAGTGATCAATGACATCGCCGCGATTGGCAAGGTTACTCGTGAGCATAAGGTTATTTTTCATGTCGATGCGGCGCAGAGCACAGGAAAGATCGACATCGATATGGAAGAAATGCAAGTCGATCTAATGTCGCTCACAGCACATAAAACCTATGGGCCCAAGGGTATTGGCGCTCTGTATGTGCGGCGTAAGCCCCGTGTTCGCATTGAGCCGCAGATGCACGGTGGCGGTCATGAGCGTGGTATGCGTTCCGGCACACTAGCTACACACCAGATTGTAGGTATGGGCGAAGCCTACCGCATTGCGAAAGAAGAGATGCATGCGGAGAATGCCCGAGTATTGGCCCTGCGTAATCGCCTGCTTGAGGGCTTCAAGGATATGGAAGAAGTGTTTGTGAACGGTGATGCAGACCATCGCGTTGCCGGCAACCTGAATATCAGCTTCAACTTTGTTGAGGGGGAATCTCTGATGATGGCGCTTCGTGATCTGGCCGTCTCCTCGGGTTCAGCCTGCACATCGGCGAGCCTGGAGCCTTCCTATGTTCTGCGCGCCATTGGTCTGAACGACGAATTGGCCCATAGCTCGCTGAGAATGACGATCGGCCGATTTACGACCGAAGAAGAGATAGACTTTGCTATCGAAAAGACACGCGAAGCCGTAGGCAAGTTAAGAGAATTATCGCCGTTGTGGGACATGCACAAAGACGGTATCGACCTAAGTCAAGTTAAATGGGCAGCTCACTAATCGGAGCAAGCCAGGAGAATTAAGAATGGCGTATTCAGACAAAGTATTGGATCACTACGAAAACCCTCGTAACGTCGGTAAGATGGACGACAACGATGTGAATGTTGGCACTGGAATGGTCGGCGCTCCCGCGTGTGGTGACGTGATGCGTCTGCAAATTAAAGTTGACGCGAACGGTGTGATCGAAGATGCAAAATTTAAGACCTACGGCTGCGGTTCGGCTATCGCGTCTAGCTCGCTGCTTACCGAGTGGGTAAAGGGTAGATCGCTTGACGAAGCGACTCTGATCAAGAACAAAGACATTGCGGACGAACTCGGTTTGCCGCCTGTAAAGATTCACTGCTCGGTGCTCGCTGAAGATGCGATCAAGGCTGCAATCGAAGATGTGAAGCAGAAGAGAAAAGGATAAGAGGAAAAGAAGTCGCTCATGGCAATTTCAATTTCATCTACAGCCGCAGCTCATGTGGCTGAACAATTAGCGGATCGTGGTCACGGTATCGGGATACGCGTTGGAGTTAAGACAACTGGATGTTCAGGAATGGCCTATGTCCTCGAATTCGTCGACAAGCTGGAAGTCGGCGATGAGATATTCGAAGAGCAGGGTGTCAAGATTATTGTAGACCCAAAAAGCCTCGTCTACATTGATGGCACGGAAATGGACTTTGTGAAACACGGCGTAAATGAAGGCTTCGAGTTCAAGAACCCGAATGCCAAGGGCGAGTGCGGTTGCGGCGAGAGTTTTAGCATCTGACTAAGTCCATTTGATGTAAAACTCTCTCGACTCAACTCTTTTGATGAGAATCGATTCGTTCTGAACCTGCAAGCGTAGCCGATCTAAAGTGCAATCACTAACAAGAAATTACTTCACACTCTTCAATTTACCGGAGGCCTGCGAGCTCGATCAGGAGTCGCTTTCGGCAGAGTATCGAAGACAGCAGGGTGAGGTGCATCCCGACCGTTTTGCTAATGCCGAAGAGCCGGAAAAACTCCGGGCTGTGCAGCTAAGCAGTTATCTAAACGAAGCCTATGAGACGCTAAAGTCTCCGCTTCGAAGAGCGGCCTATCTATTGTCTCTGCGTGATATCGACGTGGAGCAGGTCAATCAGAATGATCTAAGCATGGATCTCTTGCTGGAACAGATACAGCTACGAGAGAAGTTGGATGAGCTGCCTAAAGACGAATCGGCATTAGCGACTCTGGATGCGCTGCGCTCTGAGGTAAACGCAAAATTAGAAAAACAAGAAAAGAATTTTGCAAAATTTTTTGATCTTGAAAATTTCAATGAGGCAAAGAAGGTTTATCATGAGCTTCAGTTTCTTTATAAATTAAGTGCCGAGATAGACGCCGGCGAAGAGATTCGATTAGGCTATTAGGCGCAATAGAGCAGGCTGTCTGCCAAGAACCGCTTCTACTAACACTAAAAAATAGAGACAACGAGTTTACATGGCTTTACTCCAGATTCAGGAACCCGGCGGGAAGCAGGCGAAGCCACTGCATCGTCGTGCCGTGGGCATAGATCTGGGAACGACTAACTCACTAGTCGCAGCAAGCTGCGGGACCGGAGTAGAAACTCTGCCAGATAGTACGGGTCAGCATCTACTTCCCTCTGTCGTTCATTACGCCAAAGGCAAGCCGCCACTAGTTGGGGGCGAAGCAAAAGCGCTATTGGTCGATGACCCACTTAACACGATTGCGTCGGTCAAACGCCTACTCGGCAAGAGCCTCAGTGAGCTGAAAGCGAAGCAAGATTATCTTCCTTTCGAATTCGATGAGGCGCGAGCTGACGGAGCGCCCGCAATTCTAACCGAGGCCGGCAGCAAGGACGTAGTTCAGATCTCGGCCGATATTCTAGGCGCGTTGGTAGCTCGAGCCGAAGCAAGTCTCAAGGGAGCGCTGGAAGGTGCTGTTATCACTGTGCCTGCGTATTTTAATGACGCGCAGCGGCAGCAAACCAAGGACGCGGCCCAGCTTGCTGGACTCAATGTGCTGCGGCTGTTGAATGAGCCTACCGCAGCGGCTGTAGCCTATGGCCTGGATAGCAATGATCAAGGCAATGTGGTGGTATTCGATCTGGGCGGTGGCACCTTCGATGTATCACTTCTCAGTCTGAAAAATGGCGTATTCGAAGTACTGGCCACGGGTGGTGACACTAGCCTGGGTGGCGATGACATCGATCATGCCATAGCCGAATGGATCGCCGCACAGTTGCAAGAGCCGGCAGGCGTAGCAGTGCCCTCGATGGCAAAACTGCGGCAGCTGGCAAATGCGGCGAAGCACGAGTTGAGTGATAAGACGCAAGCGACAATCTTAATTAACCAGTTCTCTGCACTGCTTGAAGAAAGTACTCTCAAGCAACTTACCGCTGACATGATTCGTAGAACTATAACGAGCTGCCGCAGAGTGCTGCGTGATGCAGGTCTTACTGTTGCTGAGATCGATAATATCGTCATGGTAGGCGGCTCTACTCGAATGCCTCTGGTTCGCGATGCCGTAGCAGAATTTTTTGGTAAAGCACCGCTGACTGATATTGACCCTGATAAGGTGGTCGCTATCGGTGCTGGCATTCAGGCCGACATGCTTATCGGGAATAAATCTCCCGACAGCTTTCTGCTTCTGGATGTCAATCCGCTGTCGCTAGGAATAGAGACGATGGGTGAGCTTGTAGAGAAAATCATTCCTCGCAACACAACTATTCCTGTCGCCAAGGCGCAAGAGTTTACGACATTCAAGGATGGTCAGACGGTCATGTCTCTGCACGTTGTGCAGGGTGAACGAGAATTGGTCTCCGATTGTCGATCACTGGCCCGATTTGAGCTTCGCGATATTCCATCGATGGTTGCGGGCGCTGCGAAGATACGGGTTAGTTTTCAGGTGGATGCAGATGGCCTGCTAAGTGTATCCGCAGAAGAGCTGAGTACGGGCAAGAAAGCCGAAATTCAGGTTAAGCCTAGCTATGGCCTCGAATCCAGTGTCATCGAAGAAATGTTGCAGGATTCTCAGAGTCACGCAAAGATCGATATGGAAGCTCGATCGATAAAAGAGGCGCAACTTGAGGCGACTCAATTGCTGGATGCGATCGCCAATGCGCTCTTGGTCGACGGTAATCTATTGTCCCCAGAAGAGGCCGACAGCCTCGCCGAATCGATTAAGGCGCTCGAGACTACTATGACAACGGGAAGCAGTGTGCAGATACACGCAGCGACCGAAGAATTGAACCAGGTCAGCAGCGAATTTGCTGCCAAGAGAATGGATCTGCACATTGCTAACGCCCTTCGTGGCGAGTCTATAGATGCAATGGAAAAGTCGACCGACTAGTTAGTCGGTTAGGTGATACTGTTCACCGAATAAAATTACCGTTAATCCTCGACAAAGGGAAATTTAAACCGAAATGGCTAAGCTAACCTTTCTTCCACATGAAGTGATCTGCCCCGATGGCTTAACAATCGAAGCAGGAAAGGATGAGACTATTCTGAATGCAGCACTTCGAAATAAAATCTCGATTGAACATGCCTGTGAAAAGTCCTGTGCCTGTACTACCTGTCACGTCATCGTGCGCGAGGGCTTCGATTCGCTAGAAGAGGCCGAGGAGAACGAAGAGGACTATCTAGACAAGGCCTGGGGCTTGGAGCCGGAGTCGCGCCTGAGTTGCCAGGCTCTGGTTGGGGAGTCGGATCTCGTCATAGAAATTCCGAAGTACACCATCAATATGGTTTCTGAAGAGCACTAGGGGGTAGCGTATGAAATGGACCGATGTATTCGATATCGCCATAGAGCTTAGCGATCAGTTCCCCGACACTGACCCACAATACGTCAATTTCGTCGATCTGAGAAAATGGGTAATGGCCCTGGATGACTTTGACGATGATCCTGATCGCTGTGGTGAGAAAATTCTGGAGGGTATTCAAGCTGCCTGGATGGAAGAAGTAGCCGATTAAGCCTCTGAAAAATAGCGTATTTATTCGTTAAAAGCGTACAAAATCCAAAAATTACCACGTATAATGCGCGCTCTCACGAATTCACCACACATTGGAGTTAAGATGGCGATCGAACGTACACTATCCATTATCAAGCCTGACGCCGTAGCGAAGAACGTTATAGGCGAGATCTATGCCCGCTTCGAGAAAGCTGGCCTGAAGATTGTTGCCGCGAAAATGCTGCAATTAGACGACGAATCAGCCGGCGGATTCTACGCTGAGCACAAGGAAAGACCTTTTTACAAAGATCTCATCGAATTCATGACTTCAGGGCCTGTAATGGTAACTGCGCTGGAAGGCGAGGGTGCTGTCATGCTAAATCGAGATCTTATGGGTGCTACGAACCCGGCAGAGGCGGCGGCAGGAACTATCCGCGCCGATTATGCACATTCTATCGATGCCAACGCAGTGCACGGTTCTGATTCGACAACCTCGGCAGCACGCGAAGTCAGCTATTTTTTCAATGACAACGAAATCTGTTCCTGAAGCAAAACTCCTGTAGAGGAAAGTTGAGCATGACGGCGATTCACAAACCCAATTTAGCTGGTCTTTCTCTGGCAAATCTTCGGGCGTTGTTCGCTGACTTGGGCGAGAAGCCCTTTCGCGCTGATCAAA
Organism: uncultured Pseudomonadales bacterium; assembly: GCA_943842505.1. GTDB lineage: Bacteria > Pseudomonadota > Gammaproteobacteria > Pseudomonadales > Pseudohongiellaceae > UBA9145. Next base: position 51,994 of record CALTDI010000009.1, read on the forward strand.
TTCTGAAATGGATTCATCAGCGCGGAGTGCTGGATATCGATGCAATGACCGATATCAGTAAGGACCTTCGCGAAAAGCTTAAGCAAACTACAGAGATTTCTCTCCCAAAGATTCTGGAAGACTACAAATCGGAAGATGGTAGCCGCAAGTGGATTGTGGAAGTGGCCAGTGGCAGCCATGTCGAAATGGTTTTTATACCGGAATCTGGGCGAGGCACGTTGTGCATCTCTTCTCAGGCAGGCTGCTCCCTAGATTGCTCATTCTGTGCAACCGGCAAACAAGGCTTCAATAGTAACCTAAGCGTGGCAGAGATAATTGGCCAACTGTGGTGGGCGAATCATCATCTGGGCGCCTTCGAAGAGAAAATGGAACGCCAGGTTAGCAATGTCGTAATGATGGGCATGGGCGAGCCATTACTAAACTTCGATAATGTCATGGAGGCTTTGAGCATCATGATGGAAGATTGCGCCTATGGGCTGTCGAAGCGGAAAGTGACCATCAGTACTTCGGGTGTTGTGCCTGCGATAGATAAGTTGAAAGACTATACGAATGCCTCACTCGCAGTCTCTCTGCATGCGCCAAATGATGAATTACGCAGTCAGATCATGCCGATCAACAGGAAATATCCAATCAAGGAATTGCTGCGTTCGGTGCAGTCTTACATGGATAGCCTGTCGGATAAGCGGGTTCCCGTCATCGAATATACTTTGATTGCAGGGGTGAACGACCACAGGCAGCATGCTCGCGACCTAGCAAAGTTGCTAGAGCAACTTCCTTGCAAGATTAACCTGATACCGTTTAATCCTTTTTCCCTGAGCGATTATCGGCGACCTAGCTCATCCTCGGTATCGAATTTTCGGCAAATATTGCAGCAAGCTGGATACACGGTAACGGTGCGCACCACCCGTGGAGATGATATTGGCGCTGCCTGCGGGCAATTAGTAGGAGACGTGGAAGATCAGACGCGTCGTGCCGAGAGGCATAAGCGCCGTCAGGCACAGAGCGAATCTGCAGCCAAAGATAGCACTAAAGTGTTCAGTAGTACTGATAATCTGGCGGTAACTGCCGACAGACTATAGAGCCCTGCATAAACGGGGACGGCCCTGTATAAGCTGCAAAAAATAGGTACGCGGTAGAAGATCATGTTATTCATAAAGCTTGGGATTTTGAAATCACTCAACATGAAGCGAACTTCTGTGCTCGCTGTTGTGCTGACTTCTATGATGTTGACAGCCTGCGTGACTACAACGACGGGCGGCTTCATGGTCGATGCCTCCGAAGATCAAGCGGCGGCCGACTATGTGCAGCTAGCATTAGCTTATTTCGATAACAATGACATGTCAGGAGCGCGGCGACACGCTAACAATGCGCTGGATGTCGACGACAAGGTTTCGGACGCCTATCAGGTATTGGCGCTGATAGCAGAACGAGAAGGCGATCGAGACTTGGCTGATTCCAATTTTCGTCGTGCGATCAGTCTGGATCGTGATAATTCCCGTGCACGTAATAATTACGCAGCTATGTTGTTCTCGCAGGAACGCTATCGAGAATCCTACGAACAGCTGGAAATGGTAGCGAGCGATACAAGTTATGAGGGGCGGGCACTTGCCTTCGAAGGTCTAGGAAGAAGTGCCCTGCGAATGGGGCAGCTGGATGACGCGCGAAGCGCCTTCCAGCGAGCGCTGCAGCTAGATGGAAATCTATTCATTGCAGCTCTCGAATTGTCACTGATTGAGTTTGGCCAGAGAGACTATACTAGCGCGCGGCGTCACTATCAGAGCTATCTGACAATAATTGAATTTCTGCAGCTGCCGCACACGCCACGAGCACTGCTCGCAGGTATTCAAATTGAGGGCTACTTTGGGAATGAAGAGTTCGTAGAAAATTTTACTTTAGTGCTCTCGACTCTCTATCCCAATTCGCCTGAATATCAGCAGTTGCTAAGGCTTAGTGATGCAAACTGAGCAAGACGATCTTATGCACGAGACCGGTGCCTCCGAAGGCGAGAAGATTCCGACGGCAGGCGAAGTGCTGCTGCAGGAGCGGCAACGACTGGGCCTGAACGAGAAAGAAGTCGCTGATCAACTTCATATTACAATGCATTACGTCAAGGCATTGGAATCCAATAGTTATGAGAAGTTGCCTGGTGCCGTTTTCGCTAAAGGCTATATCAAGAGTTATGCCTTATTGCTTGGCTTAGACGCAGAGGATCTTCTAGCGCGCTACGATGAATTTAATACCCAGCAGCAGGCCAAGATCGAAGAAGCTAGCCGACAACTAAGGGCGCGCAGAAAAAAAGATAGAAACAAGCCTCTGGTCATCGTGTCATTGCTGGTTTTCGTCGGTGGCTTTCTGGGTCTGTGGTTAGTAAACAGCTATTTTGGTGATGATGCGGTTTCCGAAATGCCAACTACCGCGGAATCTACGAATAGTGCCGATGGGATTCGCCCCGCGCTCTCCCGGCAGGCTGAGCGGCAACTCACTACGCAGCCGCAACTAACACTAGAGGTTGACGCAGAGGAGAGCCCTGCGCCCTCGCTACAACCGACAAGCAATTTGGCCTCGGTAGTCGATGCGGTAGATACAGCAGAAGAACAATCTAGTTTAGGTGGCATCGAATCTATGCCACTCGCAGATCTTGATATTGAGGCGCCGAGTAGCGAGCAAGATCTAAGCGCTGCAATACAGGCTCTCGTTGAAGAACAGCCAGCAACGGAATCTGGCGAGCCGGCATTCGATTTGATTCTCGATGCAGATCAGCCTCGAGTCATATCGATTGAGGCGATTGGAGATGATGTGCTGCGCATAAGCTTCACCGGCGAGAGCTGGATCGAAGTGAACGATAGTGACTCTCAACAGATCTATCGTGATATCCGCGAGGCAGGGGATGTTCTGGAGATCACGGGAAGTGCGCCCTTTAATATCCTGCTGGGTGATGCGCCTTTTGCGCAGATGAGCCTTAATGGCGATGAAATTGATCTGGCAGAAGATATTCGAATCGACAACTCAGCTCGCCTCACTGTAGGCTTATAACCCATGAGTATTAACTCCTTGATAAAGCGCCGTAAGACACGGCAGATTATGGTCGGCAATGTCGCCGTAGGCGGTGATGCGCCTATATCCGTGCAAACCATGACTAATACTGAGACCTGCGATGTGGAGGCTACTCTAGAGCAGATAAGCCGTATGGTAACCGCGGGGGTAGATATCGTTCGTGTATCGGTTCCAAGCATGGACGCAGCGGAGGCCTTCAAAAAAATCCGCGCGAACGTGGAAGTGCCTCTGGTGGCTGATATCCATTTCGACTATCGCATCGCGCTGAAGGTATTAGACTATGGCGTTGACTGTCTGCGAATAAATCCCGGCAATATTGGTAGCGAGGAACGTATTCGTGCCGTCGTCGATAGTGCGAAGGACAAGGGTATACCGCTTCGAATCGGTGTGAATGCAGGCTCTCTGGGCAAGAATCTTCTGCGTAAGTACAAGGAGCCAAACGCCGAGGCGATGGTCGAGTCAGCGCTCACGCAAATCGATATTCTGGACAAGCTCGACTTTCAGGATTTCAAGATTAGTCTGAAAGCCTCCGAAATTTTTATGACCCTTGCGGCTTATCGCAGTCTTGCCACGCAGATAGAACAGCCGTTTCATCTCGGTATTACCGAGGCGGGAGGGCTTCGGTCCGGCACAGTAAAGTCTGCTATAGGATTGGGCGCGCTGCTGATGGACGGCATAGGTGACACGATCCGAATATCTCTAGCAGCGGATCCGGTAGAAGAAGTCAAAGTTGGCTTCGATATTCTAAAGAGTCTAGGCCTGCGGCATAAGGGTGTGAATCTAGTGGCTTGCCCCAGTTGTTCACGGCAGAATTTCGATGTTATCTCGGTAGTTAATGAGCTCGAGACTCGATTGGAAGATATCATTACGCCAATTGATGTCGCCGTCATAGGCTGTATCGTTAACGGTCCAGGAGAGGCGAAAGTAGCCGAAATAGGCCTGACCGGTGCCAGTCCAAATAATCTCGTCTACAAAGAAGGCGTACCCGATCACAAGGTGAATAATGAAAACCTTGTGGATGAATTAGAGGCAATGGTGCGTAAGCGCGTTGCCGAGAAGCAGCAAATGGAAGAGAACCTAATCGCCTCCAGCTAGCGATCAGTTACAGACCTATGGCGAAACTACAAGCAATTCGAGGTATGAATGACATACTTCCCGATCAAACTCCCAATTGGCAGTATGTTGAGAAGTGCTTTTCAACAGGTAGTCCATCGCTTTGGGTATCGTGAAATCCGCTTCCCGATTCTTGAGCAGACGCAGCTCTTCAAGCGCTCCATCGGCGAGGTCACTGACATCGTCGAGAAGGAGATGTATAGCTTCGACGATCGCAATGGCGACAATCTGAGTCTGCGGCCCGAGGGCACTGCCGGCTGTGTACGCGCCGCCGATCAACATGGATTGCTCTTCAATCAGCAGCAGCGACTCTGGTATCAGGGCCCAATGTTTCGCCATGAGCGACCGCAGAAGGGGCGCTATCGACAGTTCCAACAATTTGGCGTCGAGGCTTTCGGCATGGTTGGACCGGATATCGATGCCGAAGTTATTCAGCTTTCGGCGATGCTCTGGCAGGACCTTCAGTTAGAGGAATATCTAACCTTAGAGATAAACAACATAGGTGCCGCGGAAGATAGAAAACGCTATGCTGCCGCCTTGACTGCCTTTTTAGTGTTCCATGCCAGTGAGCTGGATGACGACGCCCGTAATCGAATGCACAGCAATCCTATGCGAGTGCTAGATAGTAAGAACCCGGCCGTTCAAGAGGCCTTGGAAGGCGCGCCGGCTCTTGTGGATTATGTCAGTGATGAGAGCAGTGAACATTACACCGAACTAAAGAATCTACTTACCCAGGTGGGTATTGAGTTTGTGGAGAATCCACGACTGGTTAGAGGCCTGGACTATTACAATAACTGTGTATTCGAGTGGACTACCGATTCTCTGGGCGCTCAGGGTACGGTTTGTGGCGGTGGCCGTTACGACGGCCTCGTGGAGCAGCTGGGTGGCAAGCCAACAGTTGCTGCCGGGTTTGCCATGGGCGTCGAACGCCTGGTGCTCATGCTGGATTCTCTGGATAAGATTCCTGAATCCACAGCGAAAGTCATCGATGTCTATATGGTAGTGGTGGGTGGCCAACTCAGTGGCCAGGCACAGCTGCTTGCCAAGCAATTGCGCGCACAATTTCCAGAGATTGGGCTCATCGCTCACTGCGGCGGTGGCAAATACAATAATCAGATGAAACGCGCGTTTAACAGCGGAGCGCGGGTAGCCATAGTGCTGGAAACAGAGGCCAATGAGCCCCTGACAGCGGTCAAAATACGGCAATTAGACGATTCTGGTGATTCACACAGCGTAGAACTGGCCCAATGCGGCGCCAAACTGGCCGAAATTCTCAGTATTTCATAGTGATAGCAGCATTGATTCGTGTCAGCCGAGCCTTAAACAGGTAGAATTAGCGGTTGGTCAGGGATAGTTTGCCGATTGCGAAGGTCTGATAATCCGGATAGGCCCAAACTGTCAGAAAAATTCAAAGTATAAGGAGTGAGTCGTGGCGATTAACGCGGCAGAAGAAGAAACAATAGAAGCGCTTAAGAAGTGGTGGGAAGAAAACGGCAGGCAGTTGATACTAATCACGGTTGTCGGCCTCGCTGCCTTCACCTCTTGGCTCGTTTGGACTAATTCTCGTAACGCTGAGCTGGATAGTGCCTCGGATATGTACGAGGAAATACTCAGCTTGGCGATCAATGAGGCCGGGCAGCCGGGCACACTCCTGCTGCCAACTGGATTCCGCGCGAATAATCGATCTGGGTGAGCAACTTCGAGCTGAGCATGGTGCATCGACCTATGCCAAATTGGGTTCGCTGTTCGCTGCGCAGCAGTCAGTATTGAATGATGATCTGGATGCGGCGGAAGCTTCCCTGCAATGGATTCTCGACAACGAGCAGGGCGGGCTTTTAAGTGACGCCAATGAAGGACTGATCTTGACTGCCAGTCTGCGTCTCGGTCGCGTCATACTTGCCAAGGGTGATGCGGAGCGTGCCCTTGCTCTTGTTAACAATCTAGACCCTAAGACTTTTGAGGCCGGCTTCTCTGAACTGCGCGGTGATATCTACATGGCGATGGGCCGAGAAGTGGATGCCCATGATGCCTATATTGCGGCTCAGGAAGCAGGATCGAACAGCGATGGTCTGCGCATGAAGCTAGACGATCTTGCAGTCGAAAGCTAAGCCACAGCAACCCGAATCGAAACGAAAGCCAGATGAACCCCATGATGAAGCCAGCTAGCTATGGATCAATACAAAGTTGCGCGATATCCGGGGCTAGGCTGCTAGGGCTTCTCACTTTTGCGTCGATACTAACAGCCTGTTCTGGATTTAGTGCCGCGAGTCTCAACCCGCTCAATTGGTTTGGTGACGATGAAACTAATCCGCCTACGCCTCTTGTCACCATCGCCAGCGAAGTCGTTTTGCGCCGAGAGTGGGACGTGAACATCGGCAACGGGCAGGGCGCGAACTACACAGAAATTACGCCCGTGTACAATGGTGGTGTTATCTATGCGGCCAGCGAAAATGGCAATGTCGCAGCAATCGATAGCACGTCGGGTAACACGATTTGGAGAACCCGTATTGATGGCGTTGTCACCGGCGGTGTAGGAGCTGGCAACGGCATGGTAATGCTAGCCACAGAAAGTGCCGAGTCGTAGTTCTAAATCAAGATGACGGAACCCTGAAATGGCGTCATGGGGTGTCAAGCGAAGTACTCTCTGCTCCCCAAACTAACGGCGATATCGTTGTCGCGCAGACGGTAGATGACAAATTAGTGGCGCTGGACGCCGGGGACGGTGAGCAGCGCTGGATCTATGAGACTACGCAGCCTGCGCTGACATTGCGTGGCAGCAGCAAGCCGGCAATTACTAGCGATTCGGTCATTGCCGGGTTTAGCAACGGCACGCTGGTTGCCGTAACGGCAGACGATGGTGTCTATATTTGGGAAGAGCGCGTAGCCGTGCCCGAGGGAGACTATGATATCGATCGTGTTATCGATGTAGATGGTGATCTACTTCTGGACGGTGGCCGCATTCTGGCTTCGAGCTATCAAGGCAACTTAATGGCCTTCGAGGTGACGACAGGTCGCATAGTCTGGGGCATGGAAGCTTCGAGCTATCATGGCATGGCTCAGGGCTTTGGCAATATTTATTACTGCGACGACAAGAGTCAGGTCTTCGCGATTCGAGACAATAGCGAAGATATCGTTTGGGACAATTCTGATCTTCTCAATCGACGAATTACAGCGCCGACTGCGATAGGCAACTACATCGCGGTGGCTGATTATGAAGGTTATGTACACCTACTGTCGCAGATTGATGGGCGTATCGTAGGTCGAATTCAGGCAGACAACGATGGGGTCAGGGCGAATCTTATTGCCAACAACGGTCGCCTGTTCGTATTTGGAAATAGCGGCAGACTGACCGCGTATCAACTTCAATAGCGCCCGCAACAACTGATCGTTAACTTACCCAGGTTTATACCATGAGACCAGTCATAGCCCTTGTTGGTCGTCCCAACGTCGGCAAATCTACTCTCTTCAATCGTCTCACGCGTACGCGAGAGGCGCTGGTTGCCAATATTCCTGGTTTGACCCGTGATAGAAAATATGGCGATGGCAAGATCGATGAGCACTCATTCATCGTCATCGATACCGGTGGTATCAGCGGCGATGAAGAGGGTATCGATGTTGAGATGGCATCACAGTCTCTGCAGGCTATTGAAGAGGCAAACATCTGTCTGTTCCTCGTAGACGCGAAAGATGGCCTGCTTCCCGATGATAATCGAATCCTCGACCATCTGCGCAAGCGCAGCAAGAACAGCTATCTGGTCGTAAACAAAATTGACGGACGCGACCCTGATGCTGCGCTGGTAGATTTTTACAGCCTAGGCATGTCAGAAATATTTCCCATAACGGCTACTCAAGGTCGTGGTGTGAAGAGCATGCTGCTGGCTGTCTTGGCCGATTTCGAGCGACAGATCGCGGCAGCCGAGCCGGGTGATGAGGCATTGGCTGAAGATGATGCAGAGACCGGTATAAAGATTGCGATAGCAGGCAGGCCAAATGTCGGTAAGTCGACTCTGGTAAACCGCATGCTGGGTGAAGACCGTGTTGTCGTCTATGATCAGCCGGGTACAACCAGAGATAGTGTCTACGTGCCCTTCGAGAGACGCGGCCGGCGCTATACACTAATCGATACGGCAGGAATAAAGAAGAGGGGTCAGACCAGGGAAACCGTAGACAAGTTCTCCGTGGTAAAATCGCTGCAAGCCATTCAAGATGCCCATGTGGTGGTGTTGATCGTTGATGCCCGCACTGGAATCGTGGAGCAGGACTTGCACCTGCTTGGCTATGTCGTAGAAACAGGCCGTGCACTGGTCATCGCTATCAACAAATGGGATGGCATGCACGACGAAGACAAGGCTCAGATTAAGGACGATATTGAAAGGCGTTTGGTATTTGTCGATTTTGCCAATATTCATTTTATCTCAGCGCTACATGGAACCGGTGTAGGCGAACTGTATAAGTCGATTCACACGGCTTATGAATCGGCAACCAAGAAGCTGTCTACCAATAGGCTTACCGAGCTATTACAAGATGCAGTAACCGATCACGCGCCACCTATGGTTAATGGTCGACGCATTAAGTTGCGCTATGCCCATGCCGGTGGTCACAACCCTCCAATTATCGTTATCCATGGTAAACAGACTGATAAGTTGCCGTCGAACTACACGCGATATCTTGAAAAAACCTTTCGCAAGGTGTTGAAGCTGGAAGGTACTCCGGTAAGGATCGAGTTGCGTACAGGTGATAACCCTTTTACCAAGGGAGAAGAAGGTTTTACTCAGCAGCAAGTCGCGCAGAAGCGTCGCATCAAAAAGAATCGAGGGTTGGGTAAGTCGCTAAGCAAGAATCCTACAAGAACTCTGAGTAGGAAATAATTTTAGGCTATCAATTCAGGTTCTAGAACAGCACAAGAATCAGTCCGGTAAGAAATACAATGACCGTTCATCTCGAAGACATTAAACAGGCCGCAAGACGTCTGCAGGGCGTGGCCATCAAGACTCCTCTCCTTACCTCTGCGCCTCTCAACGAGAGACTGAATGCGAAGGTATTTATCAAGCCCGAATGTCTGCAGCATATCGGCGCGTTCAAATTTCGTGGCGCCTACAACAGGCTGTGCCAGCTAAGTGTGGAGCAAAGAGCGAAGGGTGCCGTCGCGTTCTCATCGGGCAATCATGCGCAAGGTATAGCGTATGCAGCTAAATTATTAGGTATGAGCGCAACTATCGTCATGCCCTCAGATGCACCGGCGGTCAAGAAAGAAGGGACCGAACGCTTAGGCGCAACTATTCGCCTCTATGACCGTGCAACCGAATCCCGTGAAGACATCGCGGCAGACATTGCGGCTGCTGTCGGCGCGGTTTTGGTTCCTGCATTTGATGATGTGGATGTGATTGCCGGGCAGGGCAGCTGCGGCTTGGAGATAATGCAGCAATTGTCGGGGCTGGGCTGTGTGCCGGATGCGGTGTTGAGTCCCTGCGGTGGCGGTGGCCTGTTAGCCGGTCTCTCTACCGCAATCAAAGAGTCGAATGATGCGGTGAAAGTCTATGGTGTAGAGCCAGAAAACTATGACGATCACAGCCTTTCGAAGGCAGCGGGCAGGCGTATCAAGATCGACCCACAGCAGGGAACTAGCTGTGATGCCTTAATGGCAGCTCAGCCAGGGGAAATAACCTGGGGGATCAACAGTAAGACGGTAGATGATTTCCTCGTGGTAAATGAGGAGGAGATCGCCCATGCAGTGAGCTTCGCTTTTCGCTACCTAAAGCTGGTGGTCGAGCCCGGCGGCGCCGTTGCTCTTGCGGCGCTTCTACATAATAAGCTGGATATTAGCGGTGGCACTGCCGCGATAGTGCTCTCTGGTGGTAATATCGATAGCGAGTCTTTTGCGACTTGCTTGCGGCAACACCCGGCACCCTAGACTTAATTTTGTTCGTACAGGCCCTTAAGCACAGTCTCTAGAACAGTCCCATCAATAATCGCAACAATGCACCACGAAAAACCGAGAGGAAGAATCATGAAAATCTCTTTAGCGAACGCCGATAGAATGACGAAGTGGATGGCGGCGGTAGTATTCAACATAGCGGCTCTCTCAGTTTCTGCAGCGAGCGCTCAGGTGGCAGATGACTGCGTAGATTCGCTGCAGTGTGAATCTTCCTGGTTAGGGCTGTCAGATACCGAGCGCGACACCGTGTTCGCATTCGCCGAAGATTACAAGGCATTCATTCACCTGGCGCGCACAGAGCTTAGTTTTGTTAGTGAGGCTATCGCCTTCGCCGAGGCTAACGGTTTCGAGGAGCTTAGCGCTACGACCGATATCGTGCCGGGCAAGAAAATCTATGAGGTGAATCGAGACCGCACGATTAGTCTCCTGGTAATTGGTGAAGATGCAATACAGGATGGTTTTCATATCATCGGCTCGCACATCGATTCGCCCCGTTTGGATTTGAAAGGCAGACCCCTGTATGAAGGCAGTGAGTTTGCTCTCTTTCAGACTAACTACCACGGTGGCATCAAATACCATCAGTGGACTAATCTACCGCTGGCACTGTTAGGTCGTATCGATAAGAAAGACGGCACTAGCGTTCAGGTTTCCGTAGGGCTGGATCCTAGCGATCCTATCTTTATGATTCCCGAGCTGTCACCACACGTCGATCGCAGCAGAAACTCGAAGACCCTGGGTGATTTCATCACCCCAGAGGATCTCGATCCGATCATCGGCCATATTCCCGATGACGAGGATGGCGATGTAGTAGATCAGGTGCTGGCTTATCTGGCGGCGGAATATGGCGTGACTCGAGCAGACTTGGTGTCGGCGGAGTTGGCTTTGGTTCCCGCAGGCGCCCCCCGTGATATGGGCTTCGATAGAGGCCTCATCGCCGCCTACGGTCAGGACGATAGACTCGCATCCTATGCTGCCCTGCGCGCCGTTGCCGAAGTCGAAAACCCACAGAAGACTACAATGGCTTTTCTGGTGGACAACGAAGAGGTGGGTAATAGAAACAACACGGGAGCGCACTCGGATTATTTTGCCGACCTGTTATCTCGTCTGCTCTATGCACAGTTAGAGGGCGACTATCGCGAACCGCTATTTCGTAGCGCGCTGCGTCAGACAAAATTCATCTCCATTGATGTAAACCCGGGTATCAATCCGATGAACCCCGGGGTGTGGGAATCGGGCAACGCGCCCAAGCTAGGCTATGGTGTGAACCTCAAGCTCTACGGTCAGGGCAATACGGCGAATAGCGAATTCATCGCCTGGACACGGCAGCTGCTCGATAGCAACGAGGTACCGTGGCAGACAGTGACCTACAAAGTCGGTGTCGGTGGCGGTGGTACTATCGGTGGCGAGTTCTCAGCACAAAATATCGAAGTCATAGATTTCGGTGTGCCCTTGTTGTCGATTCATACGCCCTATGCGGTTAGCTCCAAGGTCGATGTTTACAGTCTCTATCAGGCCGCTCTCGCGTTCTATTCCTATTCCGATTAGTAGGGTAGGCAGCCGCGTTGCCGGCACAGACAGGCAGCTGAACCGAGCCGGTTTGGCTGCTTTCTGTTTAATCGGGCGCAAGTGCTTGAACACAGATCGGGCCTCCTAACAGCGTTGCCGTTGCTCCTTAACCTGCCTGTCTCACGTAGACCTCTAGCGCAAATCAGATTATTCTCTTTGTTCTCATAACATACTCGAAGTGCTTATTATGGAAATTCCAAGTCTAAGAATTAGCCGCCTGCCAAGCCTGGCCCTGTGCGCTGTCTTCTCGTTCTGCGCGCAACAAACAGTGGCGCAGGAAGTGGGCGACCACCAATATACTAGCGAAGCGGTAGAGACCGGCTCGCGAGTCTATACACAGCAGTGCGCGCTATGCCACGGCCCACAGGGCGACCTGGTAGATGGTATCGATCTCAGTATCGGCCAGTTTCGCAACGCACAGTCCGATAGTGATCTTGTGGGCGTCATCAGCGGCGGTGCCGCAGAGGGCAGAATGCCTGCATTCAATCTGCGCGCCGAAGAAATGAACGGCATCATTGCCTTTATCCGTGCGGGCTTCGACCCGGAGGGTGTGGCGGTACGAATCGGCGACCCGGCTCGTGGCAAGGCATTATTCGAAGGGAAGGGGGAGTGTGCCGATTGTCACCGGGTGAGAGGTGTGGGGCCACGCACAGCGCCAGACCTAAGCAATATCGGTGCGATTCGCACGCCGGCGTCGCTGCAGCGCAACCTGCTGGACCCAGCAACTGCATTATTACCTATAAACCGTCCTGTTCGACTGGTGACGCGCAACGAAGAGACAATCGTTGGCAGACGCCTGAACGAAGACACTTATACCGTTCAGATTATCGACTCGCAGGAGCGGCTGCGGTCTTTAAAGAAGTCAGATTTGGTTTCTTACGAGATCAGTGATCAGCCGAGTAAACAACCGACAGATATGACCAGCGATGAGGTGGCAGATGTTGTTGGCTACCTGCTTTCTCTGCGAGGTATAGAATGAGAACTACTATGAAAATTAGAAAATACGGTATCGCTTTTTTACTGATTCTTCTGGCTACGAATGTGTCAGCGCAAGTTAGTTTCGAGCGAATCTTGAATGCCGAGGATGAGCCGGAGAATTGGTTAACCTATAACGGTGGTTATAAAAGCCAACGCTACAGTAAGTTGGATCAGATAACACCAGAGAACGTAAGCGATCTTAAACTCCAGTGGACACTACAGAATCAAGTCTTCGGTGCCTGGCAATCGAACCCGATCGTTGCCGACGGCATTATGTATATTACCGAGCGACCTAACAGTGTTATGGCAGTCGATGCGATAACGGGACGGGTATTTTGGAAGTACAGACACGTTCCTGCAGAAAACGCCCTTGTTTGTTGCGGAGCGAATAATCGCGGGGTGGCGATTTTGGATGACAAGGTATTTATGGGCACGTTGGATGCGCGGCTCGTTGCTCTCGATCGAATAACTGGTAGCCCGGTGTGGGATGTGGAAGTGGGTGATGTGAATCAGGCTTACTCCGTTACCATGGCGCCACTGGTCGTGAAAGATAAAGTGATTGTCGGCGTTGGCGGGGGAGAGTTTGGTATTCGTGGATACGTTGCTGCCTATGATGCCGATACGGGAGAAGAAGCCTGGAAGACCTATACCATACCAGGCCCCGGTGAGCCGAATCACGACAGCTGGGAAGGGGATGATTGGGAGCACGGCGGCGCGCCGGTCTGGATTACCGGATCCTTCGATCCCGAACTCAATCTCACCTATTGGGGTGTAGGAAACCCGGGGCCCGACTGGAATGCAGGGCAACGTCCCGGCGACAATCTCTACTCCGATTCGGTGATCGCCCTTGATGCCGATAGCGGCGAGTTGAAATGGTATTTTCAATTTACCCCGAATGACGCCTACGATTATGACTCGGTGCAGGTGCCGGTGCTGGCCGACATAGTCTGGCGTGGCACGCCAAGCAAGGTCATGATGTGGGCAAATAGAAACGGCTATTTCTATGTGCTGGATAGAGTGACGGGTAAGTTTCTCGAAGGCAAACCCTACGTAACGGTGAACTGGTCAAGCGGCCTAGATGAAAACGGCAGGCCGATTCCCACACCGCAAGATGAGGGTATGCCGACGTTTCCTGGTAATCAGGGCGGCACTAATTGGTATCCGCCGTCGTTCAGTCCGAGAACTGGTCTGTTCTATTTCAGCGCCTGGCAGGACTACGCGACTATCTATAGAGCAGAAGAATCCGAGTATGAGCCCGGTCGGGCATTCCTGGGTGGAGGATTTTCGGTGTTAGCACCGGCACCCGGAGCACCGACCATCGGCATCGGACGAACCAATCCAATTAATAACTGGACTAACGAGGTTGGGTTTGCCTCCCTGAAGGCGATGGATCCTCAGACAGGCGAAGAGGTCTGGTCCTACGATCAGTTCGATGTCAGTGACAGCGGCATGTTAACTACGGCCTCGGACCTATTGTTTACCGGCGGGCGCGAAGGTTATTTTCACGCCGTCGATGCACGCAGTGGCGACTCTGTTGTGGAACGTCAACTTGGGCGGACAGATTGTGATGGCGCCAGTTACCTATAGCGTAGATGGTGTGCAGTATGTGTCCGTGATTTCGGGACACGCCTTGTCCACCTTTGCCTTACCAAACTAGGGAGTCAACATGGCAGTAACATGTAGTACTAACAATGAGAAATTCCTAAGACAGCTTGCCGGCGCAGTCCGTCGCTGCGTCAATCGATGTGGGGTTCTCTTGTTTCTATTTGTGTTGCAGCCGGTTCTCGCTCAGACCGAACCTATTGAGCACACCATCGAAGTGGATGGTCACCCAATGGCGCTATGGGAAAAATCTGTGCCCGAGCCTAAGGGGCATATACTGCTGCACCATGGCCGGACCTGGAGCTCGCTACCGGACTTCGATCTGCAAGTGCCCGGCGAAGAGCTGTCGTTGATGGATGGCTTTAACACACTGGGATATAGCGTGTGGGCGCTGGATGCCAGGGGCTATGGCAAGACGCCTAGAGACAATACGGGTTGGAATACACCGGACCGTGCCGCGCTGGACCTGGCTGCGTGTGCTGGATTGGCTGCTTGCGAGAAACGGCGAAGCAAGCCATGTCTGGGGGTGGTCTTACGGCTCAATGGTGGCGCAACTGACTGCACAGAGGCATCCAGAGGCAATAGCCTCGGTCACTCTGTTTGGTTACCCCACCGATCCAGATGCTGTGGTACCAGAGACGTCTTTTCTATCCGAAGCCCCCGCAAGGCCAACTACCAGGGCAGCGGCCGCATCAGATTTCATTGTGCCGGAGTCTATATCGCAGCTGGCAATCGATACTTACGTCAATGCTGCGATGAAAGCCGATCCGATCAGGGCCGACTGGAATCAGTTGCATCAATGGAATGCGCTCGATGGCGAGCAGCTAGCGTTGCCGACTCTACTGCTTCAGGCAGAATTCGACCCGCTAGCGGATACAGATGCCCATGCGCGATTCTTCGCCAAGATTGCCAATCCCAACAAGCAATGGATTGTTCTGGCCGGGGGCGATCATGCCGCCTTGCTAGAGACCCCACGGGCAAAGCTAATAAAATCCACTATCGATTTTATCGAATGGCTAGCCCACTAGCCGTGTCGGATTTTATTACTGCTCCATAGTGCGAGAATTACAGCGAGCAGTGGCAGAAGCCCCTGGGTCACTAAATAGCTCATTTGTACTACCCAGATATCTCGCCCCAGCATGCCATAGTGGTCCGCATCAAACAGCCATATCAGATTCAGCCCCGCTATAACTATGCCTATGGCAAGCATTCGCCACATCTGCGCCTGAGTAAGCACCTGATCCTGGAGCAGTCGCGCAGCATGATTACTCCAGAGACCGGAATCAGCAGGACAAGAAGCCACAGATGATTGGCGAAGATGGCGTCGATAGCCTGATTGTAGGCGGCTACATTTTCAGATCCATAGAATCCCATGAGCGAGACAGACCAGAGAAATATATAAGCCGGGACGAAAGCGATGCCTATGGAAAAGAGTCTGTTGTGTAACATGGTCCAGGTAAAGAATGTTGCAAGCAAGAGTAGCGCTGTGAGAAACGCGCTAAGTGTCAGGAAAACTCTAAGTGCCAAATCGAAAAATCCATTCCGCTAAAGATGGCAAGAATTTCTAGAAACTCAGATTGTAAATTTTGGAAGTTGCTGAATAGGAGGGGCCCAAGCATCGCTAGTGTGCCATACATGATCACTCCCGCGAGGAGCGCACTGATTAGCGAGACGGAGGTGCGAATGAGGGTTAGCTTGGCCGTGCTAAGCGGGGTGGTTCTGTCGTGCAGACTCACGATAGGCGTGCCATTTTTATAGCGCACGCCATACATACTGATTGTTAGGCCAACGCACACTAGGGCATACAGCGGCAAGGCTAACAGTCCCGCGTTCTTCGGATCAGGTCCATTGCCCGCGAAAAAAAATATGGTGGCAAAGATGGCTAGTGTCAGCGCGGCCCCTGCAAGCCCACCAAGCAGAGCGCTGTACATACCATGAATTTGACGTTCCTTCCAAAATTCGGCCGCCACGGGGCGTTGGTCGGGCAGACAGCAACGGGCAGAGGCAGGATGTCTCTTATAGCTCCCTGTTCGGCGCTGCTGAACAGCTTACTGCCAAAGTTAATAAGCGTTTCGCCGCTGCGCTGCTGGCTTACGCCAAAATAGGTCAGCACAAACATTGCCACTGTGAAAAACAGGGCGACAACATAGTCCGCAGGGTTTTCTGCCGAGACGATCCAGCTATTTTCGGCTCTCACGAAATCTGGCATGAGCAGGCCGTTCAGATAAAGAACGAGTGCGACGAACCAACCTACAATGCTGGCTAATCCACTATTTGTCCACCACGTCAGCATTAGGGTCAGTATGGTGAATTGAAAAACGATGAAGCCAATTGGCAGCACGGAGACTTCTACATTGAAGTAGAAGAGATTGACGACCATGCCAGGAAAAAAACGGCAGCCTCTATGAGAACGCAGAAATAAAGCAGGGGAATCAATAGAAGCGTGAACGTGCGATACCGGAAACGAGAACTCTGCTACGGTAGGGGAAGCCTAGAGCCGAAGAAGTTCGCGCGATGCTATGGCTCTTGTGCAGCGTCACCGAATAGAGAAATATTAGTCCGATTATTATTATCCATCGGCTACTTCGATTAGGCTTAGGGAGTCCTCATTGGAGTCCAAGCGCTAGTTCGATTAGAAAAAATACCGTGATCACGCCGGCTACTTGCATGAGCAGTACTGGCCAGCTTATCTTGAAAGTACTCCAGAGTAGAGCCTGACTGGGGTTTCTCATTCTGAACCTTCCGTGATCTGTGTGTGATCGCGGAGGTCTTCGCGACCAATCTTGTAGACAAAAACCTCTTCCAGTGTGGCATGGCGTGATTCGACTATTACGCCACCAATATTTTGCAAGGTGCTGCCAAAGGAGTCCACGGACCCTTGGTGAATAACACTCCAGAATCTGCCCTCACCCGAGATTGAAACGGCATCTTCCAATTTTGGTAGGGCATGTTGCCGCTCCGAAAATCGAATCGAGGAATAGTGGTGATTTTTATTTATCATTTCAAGGGAGCTGTCTAACGTGACTCGCCCTTGGTGGATCATAGTGACATGGTCAGATAGGCGCTCTACTTCCTCCAATAAATGAGAAGAGAAAATTACGGTGCGACCATCTTCGGAAATAGTTCTCACTACTGCGTTAAGAATGTCATTTCGGACAACAGTGTCCAGTCCACTCGAAGGCTCATCGAGAATCAGTAAGTCTGGTCGGTGCGCAACGGCACAGATGAGCGCAACTTGTGCTCGCATACCTCGAGAGAGTGCCTTAATTTTTTTGGTAGGGTCTAAGGAGAATGTATCCAGCAATTCATCTGCATAGCTTGGGTCCCAGCCACCGTGGTAGGCGCTCGTGTAGCGCATCAACTCATTGATAGACATCCAGTCTGGAATGTCCCGATCTTCAGATAAGTAGCCGATATGTTTGAGTACTCTTTCCGGCTGTTTGACCGGATCTTCGCCGAATATTCTCACGCTCCCTGACTTTGCCCGTAACAGGCCTAATAGATGTTTGATGAGTGTAGTCTTGCCCGCGCCGTTAGCGCCGACCAGTCCATACACCTTGCCTCGACTCGCCTGAAAGTCGATGCAATCTAGGGCCTTGGTCTTGCCAAAGCTGCGCGATAAATTATGAACTTCGACCACCAATTCACTCATCAGTCTTCTCCGTTCCTTTGTTCTCTATCTGTTTTGTCTCGCCCAGTTGCAATTGTCTCTCCCTTATAAGGTCGAGCAAGTCGTCGGCGTTGAAATCGAGCTGATGCGCCTCCGCTAGAAGCGTATCGATTCTGGCTTCTATAATGCGTCTGCGCTCACGGTCGGCAAGGGGTGATTGTTGGTCGGAAATATAGGTGCCTGCACCACGGCGCTTGAAGATCACACCAGAGGACTCTAATTCGTCATAGGCTTTCACTACCGTGTTTGGTGTTACGTTCAATGCCAGCGCGAGCGTGCGGACTGCGGTTATCTCCTCGCCAGGCTTTAGCAGTTTAGACGCCACCATGTAACGAATCTGATTCGCTATCTGTCGGTAGATCGGTACGCCGTCTTTGGTGTTGATGGTGATATTCATGATTGAGCGTTTCGCTTCTAGGTAAATGTAAGCATGTCCTTACTGTATGGGTATTGTGATACAATTGTGAAGATTGTCAAGCATCGTAAATTGAATTCACGGAGATTGGTCGCAAACACTCGTAGATTCGTTATAAACCGTCAAAAAAGCGTGGTTCGAGGGGGCGTTTCTTGCTATTTTTGCTCGGCTAAACCCGTTTTATAAATCTTGGCACTGGTCTGTGCGACTGAAATCCAGTCGAATGGCTTGCTGCGAAGTCCTACGTAAATAGAGAGAGACAACTATGCAAGCTCCAACCACAAGGAGATCAGCTCTTACCTGGCAGAAGTTCGCTGCTGCGGGTCTGTTGCTGTGTTCTTCAAGTTTTCTGAACGCTCAGGACATTCCCTTGTTCAACGAGGATCCTGCCGAGTGGTACACACTAGGCGGTGACTATGCCCATACTCGCTATACGCCAGCGGCTGAAATTACTGCCGAGAATTTCACGGATATGGAAGTGGCCTGGGAATGGGATGGCGCTAGTTTCGGTGCTATCAGTGGCCGTTCTACACCGTCACTGATCGACGGCAAATTAATCACCGTGGCGGGTAACAAGCGTTATGTTGTCGCTATCGACCCGAAGACGGGTGAAACAATCTGGTCTTATCGTGAGCCGGACACGCCCAGAGCAGCCTACTCAATGCGCGCCGATTACGGCAAGGGTGTTGGCTATGCGAATATCGATGGTAGAGATGTCGTCTATATAGTTTCGCCTGGCTTCTTTCTTACAGCTCTGGATGCAGATACAGGCATTCCCCTAGAGGATTGGGGCAGGCCGGTTCCTATCGACGGCTTTCCACAATCAGGTATCGTCGATCTACTTGCTGATCTCGGTCATCCCTATGATCCTTACGAGGGCATTCCCCTGGAGACTGGATACATTACTTCTTCTTCGCCACCCATTGTTGTGAACGACACTATCGTCGTTGGTAACTCGGCGGAGCAGGGCTATCACCAGGCGCGTATCGAAAACGTACCCGGCGACATTCTGGCCTACGATGCCCGCACAGGTGCCTTTAAGTGGAAGTTTAATGTTATTCCCAAGCCCGGTGAGTACGGTCATGAAACCTGGGAAAACGACGCCTGGCAGTGGACTGGCGATGTCTCTTCCTGGGCGCCGCTCTCAGCCGACCCGACAAACAATCTGGTCTATATTCCTACTAACAGCGCCACTATCGATTACTACGGCGGTTTTCGCCCCGGTGACAATCTCTATGGTGCCAGCTTGATAGCGCTAGACACCAGAACCGGTGAGCGCGCCTGGCATTTCCAGATGGTTAAGCATGAGATCTGGAACTTCGATAACCCTACGGCGCCAGTTCTCTTGGATTTGGATGTGCCGGGACAGGGTCGAGTGCCAGCGGTAATGCAGGCGACCAAACAGGCTTGGGTTTATGCGTTTAACCGCGTTACCGGTGAGCCGATTTGGCCTATCGTTGATCGTCCTGTTCCTCCATCGATAGTACCCGGTGAAGTGCTTTCACCTACGCAGCCTCACGTAACACGCCCAGCACCTTACGATATGCAGGGCATTACTGAGGATGATCTCATCGACTTCACGCCAGCCCTGCGCGCTGAGGCCCTGGAAGTCATGGAAGAATTCGTAATGGGTCCTCTGTTTAATCCACCGATTCATGCCGACAACCCCATGGGTAAATATGCGGCGATGAACTGCCCCGGCGGTGCCGGTGGCGCCAACATTACAGCGCCGGCAGTAGCCGATCCAGAGACAGGCAAGATGTATATCTCATCGCACAAAGCCTGTTTCGCATTGCGCTTAATCCCCGGTGAAGAATCTGATCTGTTGTTTCCAAATTCTACCGGTGTAAACACGTCCGCCTACGCAAATGGTGCACGTGGTGCGACTGCGCGGACTCCTAGGCTACGCTCTGGCATCCCCATCTGGAAGCCGCCCTATAGCCGCATTACCGCAATCGATATGAACAGCGGTGATCATGCCTGGATGATTCCAACGGGTGAAACGCCGAATCGTATCGCTAATAACCCTGCGCTTGAGGGTGTGGACGTTGGCAATACCGGAACGGGTGCCTTGGTGCCGATGGTAGTAACCAAGAACATGTTGGTCTACTCTGATCAGGCCGGAGATGGCACACCAATGCTTTATGCTATCGACAAAGACAATGGCGATATCATGGCTGAGATGGAAGCGCCTGGCCGCAGCAGCTATGGTATGAGTTCCTGGGTGCATGATGGTCATCAGTACATCTTGTTGCAGACAAGCTCATCGTTGACTGCGCTGGCTTTACCCGGCGCGCAAGTAACTGGCGACGATCACTAGGTACTAGCAGTACTAGTTGCGCTAGTTGTAATAGTTGATAGAAACGAGACCGGAATGATTGTAAAGTCATTCCGGTTTTTTTCTGTCGCTCTCTTTATAAAAGTATAAGCACAGAAATTGGAGCATGCCGTTATGAAATACATCGCGCAATGTGAGTGTGGTCAGCTAAAACTGGAGATAGATTCGGAGCCGGTACTCGAGCTGCGCTGCCATTGTCGAGATTGTCAGGACGCATTGCGAGCCGACTATGCAACTATTGCCTTCTTCAAGATGAATGAGGCTGTTGTTACGGGGGAGTTTGCAGAGAAGATCTATCTTGCCGAATCCGGTAATGAAACTTGCAGGCAATACTGTGATCACTGCAGTACGATGATGTTCGATCGTTCCGAAGGCTTCCCGCATCTTCTGGGTGTTATGAGCGATCAGCTACAACATCCTTTCGAATCGAGTCCCTCGTGTCATGTCTATGTGCGAGATAAGAAGCCAGGCGTGGAAATTCCTGCAGGAATGAAGCAGCATGAAGCTGGCTTGAGCTAGAATAATTCGTCTATCCCAATCAGTAGTACCGCTAGTGCGAGAACCCAGGTTAGGCAGGCCAGAGTATCATTGAGACTGTAGCGTAATCTCCTCATGCCGCTGATGCCAACCATGGCGGGTATCACGCTGCGAATAGCCGGGATGAAGCGCCCAATGAAAATAGCGGCGCTGCCGTAACGGCGAATCATTTCTTCTGCACGAGTCACATTGCTCTGGTACTTTCTTACCAGGGCAAATTGATGAAACTTCGGTCCAAGAAACCGGCCGCAGTAGTAGCCCGCATGATCCCCCAGCAGTGCACCAAAAAACGCGAGAGGCAGTAACAGCTGAAAACTTGCGAGTCCATTATTATAGAGTGTGCGCTCACCAACAATAAGAAAGCACCCGAAACGAATAAGCCAATTCCGATACAGGACTCTGCAAATGCGAGCAGGGGAACGAGAGCAACCGCATAGTCGCGGTTGTTGTCCAGCCAATCTAGGATAGCTTGTTCGATAACATATGCCTCGTAGCTTAAGTCTGCTTAGAACACAGATTCTACTCGCTTCGCGCCCGAATTGCCCTATTTGAAGTACCTGTTCCATGGCTCTGACTGCCGCCCCAGCTTAGTGGGCTCTGGGCGCTTCCTGCCTTTATATGGTGCAAATGTTTCGGCATGGAACATTGAAATCACCAGATTGAGGCGCGATCGCCTCGGACAGCACCGAATGAAGGTGCCTGATGCCCCTTCTAGTGGGCCCTAGCTAGATAGTCTTGGCTGACATGACTATTGCAAAGTCTAGATGGTAGATAGTAAGCGGTAGAGAGTAAAGCGGTACAGAGTAGGTAGTAGAGGGTAGAGGGTAGAGGGTAGCGCAGCTGGAGCATAGATCTGCGTGGATACTACCAGGGCGGCCAATCGAATGTTCGGCTGCGTTAAGCGTTGCAACTTTGAACTGTCAGAAAAAAATAAATTCAGTCACCGCATCACCAATTCCTATTCCGACGCAGTAATTTTGAGGCCAGGACAAGAGCATGAAAAAATTAGTAACCAGGCGAGAACTACTAGGGCTAATCGCTGCTACGGGTACCAGCGCTGCAGTGATGAAGGCGAGTTCGGCATTGGATATCGTGCCAAACACCCGTCTCGATATTCCAGAAATCCCTTTCGCAAGCCCAAGCAATAGGCCAAGTGTTGTGGTGTTGGGGGCGGGGATATCAGGGCTGACTGCCGCCTATGAATTGCGCAATGCTGGCTATGATGTCGTTATTCTGGAGGCCGCTCCCAAGGCCGGCGGGCGATGCCTGACAGTGCGCTCGGGAGATGTTATCGACGAAGTCGGAAACCCCCAGGTCTGCGAATTCGATGATGAACCGCATATGTATTTCAACGCCGGCCCCGCGCGAATTCCAAGCTCACACCGAAACTTGCTGCACTATTGTAGAGAATTGGGCGTCGAGCTGGAGATTTTCATAAACGAGAACAAGGAAGCCTATTACCAGGATGATGCGATGCTTGGCGGTAAGCCAATCAAGAACAATGAGTTCACTACGAATGCGCGCGGATTTATGTCAGAAATCATGGCGAAGAGTTTTAACAACTACGAGTTGGATCAACCCTTCGATGAGTGGGAAGCGCAGGCGTTGTTAGGCGCTATTCGCTCATTCGGTGATCTTAGTGAAGGAGATTTATACAAGGGTAGTTTTCGTTCCGGGTATGTGAAGGGTGGTTTTCTGGATCATGGCGTACAGAAGGATATGGTGGCATTCAAAGAACTTTTGAAATCCAGTTATATGAGCAACGCACTCAATGCGAACGAGGGTGAAACAGGCCCGGTACTCTTTCAGCCAGTTGGTGGCATGGACAATATCGTCAAAGGCTTCGTCAGAAAATTGGAAGACAAGATTTACTACAACGTCATGGTCTCGTCGGTGCAGTTAACAGGCGATGGGGTGGACGTTGCCTATGAGCACGATGGTCTGAAGTACAAGCTGCAGGCCGACTACTGTTTTAATTGCATACCCACACATCTGATGGCCGGTATAGACAACAACTTGCCTCAAGAATACAAGGAGGCGATGAACTATGTGCGCCGTGGTGAAGCTTACAAATCTGCCTTCCAGGCAAAGGAACGGTTCTGGGAAAAGGATGATATCTATGGAGGCATAAGCTGGCTGAACCAACCGATACAGCAAATTTGGTATCCCTCGCACGGAATGTTCAAGCGCAAAGGCGTCATTCTCTCAGCCTATGATTTCGGCGGTGGTATGCATTTTACTCGCCTCTCTCAAGAGGAGCGATTGGAGACGGCGATAAAGCAGGGTGAAAAAGTTCACCCAGACTATCGTCAGCAAGTTGAGAAGGGCATCACTATCGCATGGCATAGAATGAATCATGTGTTAGGTTGCGCGGCGCGCTGGCAGCGAAATCGAAGCGGCATGACCCATGAGGAAAAGCGATTGTTTCAAACATTGAGACAACCCGCAGGGGGGCGTCACTACACCATAGGCGATCAGGTCACGATGCATTCCGGGTGGCAGGAAAGCGCAATTCTTTCGGCACATTGGGCAATAGCGGACATGGTAAACCGTCGAGCGGGAGTTTCGGCAATGCCGGGGCAGCGCATCAGCTGATGAAAGGGAAACTAACGGGTCTAGGAATAAAATGATGAGAATTACATCACTATCGAGATTGCTGCGAGGGCTCTTGCTGCTCATGGCGTTAGCAACGAGCAGTCTATTCGCTCCAGCATTTGCTCAACAGTATGCGGCCATAGACACGAGTGTGCAGCCATTGAGTAATAAGATCTGCGCTACTTGCCATGGCGCCTATGGGCAGGGAAACGCCGTTGTAGGTGCGCCTAGCCTTGCGGGGCTTGAGAGCTGGTATCTGAAGGAGCAGCTAATTAAGTTTCGCGATTCGATTCGTGGAGTGGAGAAAGATTATATACCTGCACATGAGATGCGTGCAGCCGTAGCCGAACTGAGCGAGGCGGAGATGGACGAGGTAGTCGCCTATATCGAGACATGGGATGTGACGCCTGGCGCAACGACTGTAATTGGAGACACCGTCCGCGGCGCCGGGCTCTATGCAAATTGTTCAGCCTGCCATGGATTGTCCGCTACGGGGAATCGGGCCTTAAGCGCGCCAGCTTTAGTTAATAGAGATGACTGGTATCTGCGCAGGCAGTTGAAGTTATTCCAATCAGGATACAGAGGCCAACACCCAGAGGATATTGCCGGAGCGCAGATGCGCAGCGCCGCACAACTACTGAAAAGTGACGAAGACATCAATGATGTGCTCGCTCATATCGGTACTTTGAATTGAGAGGAATAAGTTATGCCAAAGAAGATTGCCAACACAGAAGTGAAAGCAGAGTTGTTAGAAGCGAACCCCGGCGAGACCGCAGATGTTGAAACTGAAGAGCCAGTCGAGGAAAGCTTCTTCGACAAGCTCACGAGTCTTAGCAACACAAGCGTAGCGCTTATCGCTGGAATAGGATTGGCGTTTGTTATCGCCTTGGTCACTATGGCCTCGGGCCCAGGTTCGGTGCCAGTAGAAGCGCTGACTCAACAACCATCTATGCTTGAGATGCCGGAGACTGTGTCTGAAACTGTGCCAGCTGTTATGCAGCCTGTAGCGTCGGGTGGGATCGAGCGTCAGGGCGAGGGCAGGCACTTCTTTACTACGATCAAGATTCCACCGTCGGCTTCTACGCTCTACCTAAGTGGATCGGGTGCCTCACCCAAGAGTGATGGTGCTTGGGGAAGCATGGAAGAACAGACCATAGATACGTTCAACAAATTTAAACAGACACTCGAGGCTGAAGGTTGGTCGATGTCTGATATCGTTCAGGTAAGGGCGTTTGCAGTGGCGGGGGAATACGGGCTATTGGATTTCGATGGTTTTAATCGTGGATATCGCGAGTTCTTCGGCACCGATGAGAATCCGCAGAAGCCAGTGCGTTCATTCGTACAAGTAGCCGATCTTGTTGTGCCGGGCTGGTTAGTAGAAATCGAAATTCGCGCGGCAAAGATCTGAATCAGTAAAGGCATAAAATATGCGGGCATTAGTAGCTAATGCCCGCATATTTGACTGGTCGCGGTTATTGATTGGTATCGAGTACCGCTACCTTTGCGTCCAGTTCTTCACTCATGGCGCCATTGAAGGTTGCGGCATAGGCTGCATTGCCATCCATCTGCAGCTTCAGCCAGGCAAAAGTGAATCGCGCCTGATTATCCAATTCGGTGCCGCCATTGGTTGGTAAATTATGGGTGCCGGCTGCGAATTCGACATAGGCCTTATTCGTGCTGTCGGCAACCGAGTCATACAGTGCGCGGGCATGGCCCGCCGGCGGGGCTACCGTATCTTCGCTGCTGGCGAATATCAGAGTCGGTACAGTCAGGTCGCTGTAATCGCCGTCGAAGGATTCTCCAAGCTCACAGCAGTAGGGCAGCAGAGGAACCACCGCTTTGATCTCGCTACCCAGCTCTCGTGCCGCTGCCAGTGCCGCGCCGCCGCCCAGGGAATGTCCCATGATGGCCAGCTTATTGTTATCGACCTTGCCGCTGATCGGGCTGTCACTATTTGCGTTTTCAGCCTTGAGAAATTCGATAGCGGCAATATGCGCATCTTTTCTTGGCTGAAACGTATCGCGAGGATCATTCGTGTCGATGATCATTACAACGATGCCAAGCGATGCTAGGGCGGGGCCCCACCAGTCATACATTTCCTGTGTCGCGGTATAGCCCGGGACTAACACCAAACCGCCGGAAGGCGCTGCAAAGCTCAGGGTAAGTGGGTAGAAAATTGTAGCGGAGGCAAATTCGTCCACATCAGCTTGCGGATCGTAGGTCCGCACTTCGTACAGGGCTTCGTCGAATTCGTTGCCAATAGCCCTCGCTATCTCACGTCCCTGAGGCCTGTAACGACCGGGTTCATCTGCATCCTGAGCCATCGCTGGCGCCACAGCGGCGAGCGAGAAGGTAACGGCAGTGATGAGGCTGTAAATCAGTTTGCTTGTCAGATTGAAAGATTTCATTGTTATTTTCCTTGTCGTTCTTAATCGAATACTAAGAGGGCTGGGCGCTGTTACATCGCTAGAGCTAGTAATCGCTTAAAAAGGGGCCAGCTAGCCGATGAATATAGCAAAGGCTGTCAGATGAAGGAACGATCTTCGGCGCAATAGTCAGAGCTTATTGGCATCCATCTTGTCCTTTCTCTTCTCCTGCCGTCTCACCGCAAGCCATGTGTCTGCGCTATAGCGGCCTGGACCGAAAGCGAAGATCAGCAAAAAGGTCACGAAATACATAGCAGCCAGCTCGCCGTTGTTTAGGGTGGGAAACCAGGCAATATGGGCTGTAAGGTAGGCCATGAGCATGATGAAGGTGGCTAGAAGAGCTGCGAGATGGGTCCATAGGCCGATCAAGATTAGCAATCCACCAAAAAATTCCACAACACCTGCTATGAACAAGGCGTTAATCTCCATCGGTAGGGGCCAGGATACAAGATCGGCGATATTTATCGATGTCATGCCCCCGCCCATAACGGGCTGCGGGCTCTCTCCAAACAGCTTGGTATAGCCATGGGTCATGAACATTGCAGCGCTTAGGGCTCTAAATAGCGTCCATGTCCATTCCTTGGAGTTCTCTGTGATACCTTCGAATAAGGAATTGACCTTGCCAAGCATAGAGGGGCCTCGCGAAATATTGTCGTTTAGTGGTAAAGCCAAGTCCTCGAATGTTGTTTCAAGCGGTGGCAAATTGCAATAATCTTCTTTCTTAAAAGAGGTTTAGACGGGGCTAAGCGCTAACTCCGGGAGCATAGAGGCAGACAATGGGCAACAAGATACTAATTATTAAGACTGGCACGACAATTCCCAGCCTGCAGAAGCAGCAGGAAGACTTCGAGGACTGGTTTGTTCGAGGCTCTGGTCTCGGCGCGAATCACTTCATATGCTCTGCTGTCGACTTGGGAGAGACGCTCCCCGAAATTGATCAGGTAGCTGCAACAATCGTTACGGGATCGCCAGCCTATGTAACCGATGAGGCGCCGTGGAATGAGATTGCTGCCGAGTATTTGCGCGTACTGCATGAGAAACAAAAGCCTATCCTGGGGGTCTGCTACGGACATCAATTGTTGGCTTGGGCCTTTGGTGGAGAGGTTGGTTTTCATCCCCAGGGCAGAGAGATAGGTACGGTCGATGTCTCGCTTACAGCTCGCGCGGATTCTGATGCGCTATTCATGCAGATGCCCGGGGATTTCAAGGCACAGGCTTCGCATCTACAGTCAGTATTAAGTCTGCCCAATGAGGCGGTATTGCTAGCGCAGAATGAATTCGAGCCCAACCATGCATTCCGCCTTGGTGACTCGACTTGGGGGGTTCAGTTTCATCCGGAATTTGATGCGCGCGTCATGAAAGCCTATATAAGCGAGCGTAAAGATGACATCGAGGCAGAGGGTCTGGATGCAGGGTTGCTACTGAGGGCAGTAAGCGATACACCGATATCAGCTAGTCTGCTGCATCGATTTATCGCTCTCACTGATGTGGGTTAATGAGAATCTGACTGAGAAACAGTGAGAGCTAGTCTGCCCCCTGTGCCTCGGTAAACTCTTCTTCGACGACTTCTGTAATTCGGTCGGCCGAGGGTTGGGAGAGTAGCCGGCCATTGATAAACACAGCTGGAGTAGAGCGCACGCCAGATGCATTTCCACCGCGTTGATCGTTTCGTACTTTCTGAATAACTTCATCGGATGCGATGTCGGCATGCAGTCTATCGATATCTAAATTTAACTCCAACGCATAACTATCGAACTCATCTTCTATGGTAGACGTGCCCATGCCCGCCCAAATCCCCTGAGTGGCAAATAGATAATCGTGCATCTCCCAGAACCTGTCCTGCTTTGCTGCGGCTTCGGCATACAGAGAGGCGGTCCACGAGTGAGGGTGTGATGTAGTGATCGGGAAGTGCCTGAACACTAGATGTGCCTTGCTGCGCAGATTTGGCCAGATCCGTGTCATAGTGTTATGTTCGGTGGCGCAGGCAGGGCACTGAAAGTCGGCGTAGACAACAATGCTCACCGGAGTCGCTGCTACCCCTCTTACGTGATCGCTTTCAACGATCTCGACGGTCGAGTAGGTGGGGCCCTGACTTAGCAGTGTATATAGCGTGACGAGGATGAGCACCGGCGCCACGACATACATGGCAACCTGCATCATTAGCTTGCGCGTTTTATTGCGGTTCTGCGCAGCCTGTTCTTTGGCTTCTTTACGCTTTCGTTGCTCTTCTCTCTTGCTCATCGATCCTTGCTGCCTTGTCTGGATTAGTGGGTTACAGGACCCATTACTATAACCTGTGGAGGCAGTGAGTCAATCAGCAATAGCCGTTGAGGGAGGGGGAATATTCGTCAGGGCTAAGATCGAGTCCACGTTAGCGTTAGAGGAGGAAGGCGTAGCCAAGCTTGCAGCCGATATGAATGCCCTGGTCCTGATGCATGCCAATCCAGCCCTCACATTTCGCATAGTCCGTGAGCCAATGCAGGACCACTTCGGCAAGGCCAAACCAGATATTGCCAGTAATTAGATAGACAACTCCGCCATGCACCAGGGCATGAGCGGTTAGCCAGTAGTACCAGACTGGAAATAGGCTATGCTTCTTGTCGTGAATCTTATCATTCCGATTTTTGCCGTAGCCCATAGCTTCGGGTTGCAGCACAAAGTCTGCCAACGCATGGCCACAAATCAGCATGAAAACATTTTCAACAAGTAACATTTACTACCTCGGTTGATGAACTCATTGCTCATCACAAATTTCTCTACTACCGATAATAAGCATATTCGGTACCAAGCAGTCCTTTGCGGTACCTATTGTGTTAGCTGCTTCACACTAAATCTTCGATGTTGATCCGAAATCAGCTCAGAACGACCCAAATTGACGTTAAGGCATTGAAAATAAATAAGTTTGTAAAAAAACCTACACTGCGCAAATAGCAATTAGTTGCCCTAATGGGGAATACACTGACCATTTTTGACAATTGCTGAGACGGCAAGAAGGCCTGATTTTTTACTTAAAAGCCCCGACTCAGCTGGTTACGCAGCTAATTGTGTAGCTATTGTGAAACTAAAGAGTCAGTGACTAGTCAGCTTGATACACCGAATCGGTGTGCAGCCTGTTCCGAATTGTCGGGAGTAAGCTGGAGTGCGGCGGTGGCTAAGGAATAACGCCAGTTCTACTCGAGAAGTAGTGGGATTTATGCGCCAGAGCGGCCGTGTATAGCTTCATCCAGGCCATATTGTCAGCGTTAGGATAGAAGCGGCTATGCGGCGGTGTGTGGAGGCGCGAGTTTGACTTGTTCAGGAGGCTGGTTTTGGTTCTTTTTTGGAAATCTTGGAAGAGACCTCGCTAACGGTGGAGGTAATCTCACCTTCGCCAAGTCTAGAGATAATTGTCGCTCCGACCCTAATATCGTCACTTGGAGTGAATTACTTTTAAAGTGCTGTCATAGGTGATGCTATAGCCCCTGGCTAGTGTGCTGAGGGGGCTCACCGAATTTAAGCTTCGGCTAAGTGCTGTCAGGTTGGAGCGATGAGCGGCGAGCTGGGTTCTCAGCGATTGGCCTAGCCTGCTGCGGCTAGCACTTAGGCGAATATGATTGCGTTCCAGAAGCTGTTTGGGCGAGCTCGCCAACAGCCCGCGTCGCGCCTGCATAAGCTCCGATCTCTGCGCGGAGATCAGTGTCTTCATAGCCTTGCGTAATCGAAGATCGAGCCGGTCCAGATTCTGAGACTGCTCCTGTAAGCGTCGGTCGGGGTG
This sequence comes from uncultured Pseudomonadales bacterium, assembly GCA_943842505.1. Taxonomy (GTDB): domain Bacteria; phylum Pseudomonadota; class Gammaproteobacteria; order Pseudomonadales; family Pseudohongiellaceae; genus UBA9145. Next base: position 81,977 of record CALTDI010000009.1, read on the forward strand.
TTTTAGTTGCTTCGCAATCCAGGTGAGACGCTGCGTGCCTTGCCGGATCGCTAACTTTATAGCGCTCTGAAATTGAGTGTTATAGGCAATTAGCAGATCGAGGTATTCTGCTTGATCGGGGCTTAGCTGTTCGGCGGCGGCGGAAGGTGTGGGAGCTCTTAGATCTGCGACAAAATCGGCTATGGTAAAATCGACCTCATGGCCAACTGCGCTGCAGATCGGCAGCTCGCTTGCGAATATCGCCCTAGCGACCCGTTCTTCGTTAAAGGCTTGCAGGTCTTCCAGTGAGCCGCCGCCGCGGCCAACTATTAGTGCTTCAATGCCAAGCTTCTCCGACAACTTGTTCGCCAATTGTATGGCGTGCACTATTTCGTCGGCGGCTTCTTTACCCTGTACGGCAACCGGAAGCAGTGTGATTCTAGTTGCAGGAAAGCGCCTTGCGAAAATGCTGAGTATGTCCTGTATCGCCGCTCCAGTTGCCGATGTGATAACGCCAACATGCTGATAGTGACTGAGCATGGTTTGTTTCTGCGTGTCCGCGAAGAGCCCTTCGCCCAGTAGCTTTGCCTTTAGCTGCTCGAAGGCTCGCTGCAGTGCTCCGTCGCCCGCTTCTTCCATGCCATCGAGTATGAGTTGGTAGTCACCGCGGCCCTCGTAGATGCTAAGACGGCCACGTACTATTATCTGATTGCCGTTCTGAGGTTTGAAACGCACCATACGGTTGCGATTTACAAACATCGCACAGCGAATCTGTGAAGACTTATCTTTTAATGTTAGGTACCAGTGCCCGGATGAGGGTATGGCCAGGTTGGAGATTTCACCTTCGACGATGACGGCTGGGAAATTGCTTTCCAGCAGCGAGCGCGCCATGCGGTTCAGGCTACTGACGGAGAGAATATTCTCGGCGTGCTCTTTGTCGTAGGGATTAGTTTTGTGCTCGGAGTAAGGCATCGTGCCATACTACCCTAGCGTTATTGGATTCGGTAGCCGCGCAGTCTCCTAGTCAGAAAGACCGCGCAGTAATTTGTCTTACTGGCATGCACAGCGGCTACCAGGCCTGCTTAGATTCTTGAGAATGCTTCCCTGTTGCGAACCGACCCATCCACATCGTAGGCAATGAGTTCGACTCTCTTTCCTGCAGGGCCGAAGGGAAAGCTTAGCTTAACGAAGGCAGCCGTTCCGCCGCTGGTAACCAGTCCTGCCGTGATGACGAAATTCTTGGACACGCCAATAGCCGTCCATTCACAGGCGCCGTCACCAGTCGATTCCAAATCGAAGGTGTCGTCTCCATACTTGTGCTCTTTCTCGAAGCTGATAATGCTAAGGGTGCACTTGCCCGTGCCGTTTTCGGCGCCATCTGACAGGTACTCGCCGTCTACGAGAGATTGGGCGAGGCCGGTCTGAGCATAGGAGAGTGCGGCGAACAATAACGTGGCAATGAGTAGTTTTGATCTGTTCATGACAGCCTCTTGATTCCAATGGATGAAGACTATGGGAATAATAAGAGCTGGCGATTGTGCTGTGTTGACCTATATCAATGTCATAGCGCTCTGGGGCGGGGTTTCTTTGTTCTGAGGGCTAAGAATACAGGGGGCTATGCCAGTTCTGCTGCGGTTTTAAGAGCGGTTTCTTGAGAGTATCGCCGCTGCAGTGACATTGGCGCTGACATTTGCCGCGGTAATAAACATATCCACAATCAAGTCGATGGCGATCAGGATGCCAATGCCTTCTACCGGCAAGCCTAGAGAGATATACACTGGCGCCATGATGAGCAATCCGCCGCTGGGTATTGCGGGAGAGTAAAAGCTAAACAGTCCTATTGCCGCTGCAATAATGAACAGTTCATAGACCGATAGCTCAATGCCGTATAGGCTCGCGACGAAATATGTGCCCGCGATTCTGCCTATGGGTGAAGAAAATTTAAATAAGGTTACCGCAATGGGCAGCACCATGCCGGAGACTCTGCTGGAGATGCCAAGTGCTTCGGTTGCCGTAAAGCTAGCCGGAAGCGCCGCCAGTGAGGAGCGTGTGCTGAAGCCAACAATCTGCGCCGGTGCGAGTGCGCGAGTAAAGTCGCGCAGGGGGATGCGGCCAATATAGACAGCCAGGGGATACAGTGCCAGTGTAAAGACGACTATCAAGAGGGACACTATTACAATGAAGGAGCCTAGCACGGAGATAGCCGACACGCCGAGAGTTGCTGCCAGCGGAAATACCAACGCAAAAATACCGACTGGTGCCAGCAGCATAATCCAGGCGATAAGCACAAACATAGTGTCTTTGATGGCGGTGAAGAAACTAACGATGGCGGCCCGCTCCTTAGCCCCGATCTTCAATAGCGCCATGGAAAATAGGCCGGTAAATATCATAAGCGGCAATATGGCATTGTTGACGGCGGCGCGGATGGGGTTGATGGGTATCAGCGCAACCAGCCAGTCGCGAAAGGGAGGCAGCTCGCTACTACTAACAGTTGCAGTTGTTGCTCGCTCCAGCAGACTGCGGCTTGCCTCGGGATCGATGTTCAGCATCGCTATCAGGGGGGGTGCGACAAGAAATGTGAAAAAGCTGGAAGCCACAATCATGGTAACGAATAGCGCCATCGTCTTGCCGCCAAGTTGAGCTACAGTGCCGGTGGTCTCCTGGCCTGCTATGGCGGTAATCATTAGTGCCATCAACAGCGGCACAACTGTCATGCGAATCCCATTTACCCACAGTGTGCCTATAGGTTCGATTATCGATGGCAGGAGTGAGTCGGCTGACACATCGAGAAGCGAGAAGCTAATACCGCCTATCAGGCCCATCCCCAGTCCAATCAGAATGCGAGTGGAGGCGCTCATTAATTCTTCGACTCTCTCATCGGGATCATTACGGGTTATTTTCCTGACGGTCTTGTGTACGGTTGAATGCGCTATCTTGCTCATTGGTATAGCGCAACATAGCACTGGCCCTTGGGGTAATCAATTTGGCAGAAAGGCAGCATGATTGCAGCGCTTCCGGCTCTTTGGTACCTTCTATAACCACAAACAGCTAAACCCACGATTCGCCAGCCATGCAGGACATACAATGAGTAGTAGTGACAGTCGCAACGGGAAAGACCGAGAAGCAACAACACTGAGCCGTCGGTCTATCTTCAAGATGGGCCTGGCGACAGGCATAGCAGTGCCTATGTCGGCTCTGGGGCAGGCGCCGAATCGCTTGAGACCCCAGCCTGGTGATCAATTGGTATTCGAAGAGGGAGCAAATCAGGATGAGCTGGTACGGCCAGAGTTGTTGGAACTGGAGCAGAGGCCCCTATCTGCCCTCGCGCGGGATCCTGAGACACAGGTGCTGCGAGACGGGTCCAGACTTAATCGAGTCATGATTACGCGCATCGACCCGCAGAAGCTGACTGCACGCTACCAGGCGAATGCCGCGGAGGGTGTGATCGCGTATTCGGCAGTGTGCACGCATACCGGTTGCGATGTAATTAACTGGGATGCGGGCCAGTTGCGCATGGCTTGCCCCTGCCATGAGTCTCAGTTTGATATATATGATGGGGCTAATGTGGTCGGAGGTCCGGCTCCCAGACCATTGGCTATGCTGCCGCTTGAGGTCGTCGATGGTGTTGTGATCGTTGCGGCAGGCTTTCGTGGCCGTGTGGGTTTTACTCAGCAGTTTTAGAGTATTAATAATTTTATGTTCGGCGCCTATTCTGGCGCGCTAATTAGAAGAAACACGTTTAGAGGTTCAAGCATGATAATTCGCTCCAGTATTCTCCTTTGTTGTTCACTTATTTCGAGTCTTCTTTTTGCACAGGATTTGCCTCCCTATAATCCAGTCACTGCAGAGCGGTTATTGAATCCCGAGGAGAGTAACTGGTTAATGTATCGCGGCAGTTACGATTCCCACGGCTACAGCAGCCTGGACGAAATCAATACCGATAACGTCGATGGCTTGGTCCCGGTTTGGAGTTTCTCTACTGGCTTGAGAGAGGGGCATCAGGCGCCACCCATAGTGAATGACGGCTATATGTACGTCACTACGCCGCAGAATCATATCCTGGCAATCAACGCGCGCACCGGCGATCTTATCTGGCGCTACGTGCGTTATCTCCCGGATGACCTGCAGCAGTTTCACCCAACGAATCGCGGTGTTGCCCTGTTCGGCGATAGAGTCTACATGGCAACTGTAGATGCGTTCTTGGTTTCTCTCGACGCCTTAACCGGTGAGTTGATCTGGGAAGTAGCGGTCGAAGATTATTATAACGGTTATTATATGACTATGGCGCCACTGATAGCAGACGGCAATGTGATGGTTGGAGTCTCCGGTGGCGAGTTGGGAATTCGTGGCTTCGTCGCAGCCTACGATGTAATGACTGGCGAAGAACAATGGAAGACCTACACCATACCAGCGCCGGGTGAGCCGGGTTCGGAATCTTGGCCGGGGGATACCTGGCAGACTGGCGGAGTTCCGGTATGGCTAACAGGTTCCTACGACCCCGAGTTAAATCTCGCTTACTGGGGCACTGGCAACGGTGGTCCGTGGATGGGGGATACGCGCCCGGGCGATAATCTTTATTCCTCATCGGTAATCGCCCTGGACGTCACAACTGGCGAACTCAAAAATCACCACCAATATCACTGGAACGACTCTTGGGATTGGGATGAGGTTTCGGCGCCGTTGCTAATCGATTTTCAGCGCAATGGTGAAAGTGTGAACGGTATGGTGCATCCCGGGCGCAACGGCTATCTTTGGTTTCTGGAGCGCGAGGCCGATGCGATTAACTTCGTCGATGCCAACCCCTATGTCTATCAGGATGTATTCACTAGCATCGATCCTGTTAGCGGCAGACCCGAATACGATATGACGAAGAAACCCGGCACGGGTTACGAAGCGAATTTCTGTCCGTCGCTATGGGGAGGAAAAGATTGGCCTCCGGCTGCCTTCGATCCCGAGTCGCGTTTACTGTTTATTCCGGCGAATGACAATGTCTGCTCCACTATGGTGGGCGAAGAAATCCAATATAGTCCGGGCCGCTCCTATATGGGTCGAGGAACTTCAGAGAACGGAGGCTTCTTCGTTCGACCCGGCACCGATCATATCGGCGAACTGCAGGCCTGGAATGTAGATACCGGTGAGCGCGCCTGGACGACCACATTCGAGAGTCAGAATTGGGGCCCAGTGTTGGCGACGGCGGGTGATCTTGTCTTCATGGGTGGTACTAACGATCGCTATTTTCGTGCTTTCGATTCCAGCAGCGGCGAGATTCTCTGGCAGCAACGAACCAATTCGGGAATCACCGGCGTCCCCGTCACCTATACTCTGGATGGCAAACAGTATATCGCCGTGCAATCGGGCTGGGGTGTCGATGCCCAGCGCGAACAGAACCTGCTGAATATGGCCAAGGGTGAGAATCACTATGTGCCTCAGGGTGGAGTGATCTGGGTTTTCGCTTTGCCTGACTAGGCCATTGGGTGACCGGCTGGCGTAGTAGTGAGTTAACTGCAGTTACAAATGGGCATAGTACTGAACACAGAGGTTGAGAGTAATGGACAATATCGTTGCAATAGAAAATCTGATTGAGAAGTTTGAGCAGAAGAAGATGACACGAAGAGAGTTAGTCGCTTCTCTATTGGTGGCCACGGTTGCTACCTCTGTGCCATCTATCTCGGCACAGACCGCGGCACCGGTCGCTATAGGCAGGTCGATGAATCACGTCTCGCTGTCGGTAACGGATGTGAATCGTTCGGCGGATTTCTATAATCGTGTTCTGGGTATGGACATTATCTCGCGGCCGGCAAACGGTGGTTTAAATATGGGCCTGGGCGATGAGAGCTTTCTTGGGCTCTATAATCTGCCTAACCCTGGAGGCATGCATCATATGTGTATCGGTGTGGAGAATTACAATGCCGATGCGCTGGCCGAGAAGCTTCAGGATCACGGCATAGATGCGGATGTGAACCGCGACCCGGCGAATCGAACCAGTGGCGGCGACCAACTGTATTTCAGTGATCCCGATGGTATACGTGTGCAACTCGCACAGCACGGTTATCTAGGGTAGAAGGCTATCCAGGGTAAAAGGTTAGCTAGAGCAGAAGTTTATCCAGGGTAGGGCGCCTGGTGGCAGGAACTACTAGTAGTCCGGCGCTACCAGCCATCTCTGTTCGGTGGCTAAGGGTGCGGTAAGCGTCAGCAAGAAGGCCTCCAACTGACTTCTCTCCACGGCACGTAAGTTCAGCGGCTTCGCCTCGTTGTGGCTGAGCATAGAACTCGGTGCCTCATTGTAATGCTCAACGACCTCGCTAAGAGTCGACATCTGCCCGCCGTGCATATAAGGCGCGGTTAGCGATATGTTTCTCAGTGTCGGCGTTTTCATCGCGCCAACCAGATCGTTCGCATCCCGGGCGAAGCGTAACTCTAGTACATTCGGCAGTCGTGGCATCACTAAACTCGCCGAGGCAGTTGAATGGATCGTTTCGCGATGTTCGCACTCCATCATATCTGCCCATCGATGGCATCGTGCCGCTTACAGCCAGTACACCGGTGTTATGAAACTCATGATTACTCAAGAGCGGCCCGTTGTGACAGCTAACACACTGTCCCTTGTCGATGAAAATTCTTAGGCCTGCTATCTCTGTATTATTCAGAGCTTCTGTCTCTGCCGGGTTAGTGGCGAGCTGTGTAATATATTCATCGAAGCGGCCGGGCCCGGGCATGATCTTGCGCTCATAGGCGGCGATAGCCTTGCCAAGATTCGCAAAGAATTCCGATATTGCCCTCTGCGTGCCAGTGTCCAGAGTATTCCAATTAGCCAGTTGTTCTTCATCCCCCTCTGGTGTGCCTGTTTTCGGCAGGTTTGAGACTACGGGCAGCTCTCCGAAAATATCTTCATACATAACACGGTAGTCTGAATCTGTGGACAGCAGCTGTAGTAGTTGAATCCTGTCGGTCGCATGCTCATGCTTGGCCTCTAGTGGCGCCAGAGCCTGAGCCCACTGACTGTCTTTTCTACCGTCCCAATAGAACCAGGGGCTATAAGCAAGTCCCACTAGAGAAGGAGTGTGTACAGGACCAATACCGACGCCGACAGCGAGGGGCAGGCCATCTGTAAACATCAACTCGGGTTTGTGGCAGGTGGCACAGGCAACTTGTCCGTTGCTGCTGAGTCGCGTGTCGAAATAGAGGCGATGGCCTAGCTCTGCGGCAGCCGGGTCATCGGCGACTCGATTGCTAGGGTCTGGCGACAAAGGGGGCAGGGCATCCAAAGATAGCGAGGCTATCAGCCTAAGCTCGTCTTCGCTCCAGTGAGCAGCGCGGGGAATGGACAGGTAGTTCCAGCCTATGGCTGTGACGACTATTATCGCCACCAGTGGGAGTAGTAGTTTCTTCATTGCAGAACGAATTCGATGCTAGCGCTGTCTTCGGAGCCATCGTGCTGCAGGTCAATCTCTAGTAGCCACAAGCCCTGCATGTGGAAACGAACCCCCTCGAGCAGATAATCACCATTGTCCAGGGTTGCAGTAATCTGCGGCTGGGTGGGTAGGCCATGGTCATGCTCTGGCATACCGCCATTTATCTGCAGTTGTTCTACAGTCAGCGTTTTCCCGCCGCCATCCAGAATGCGTACATGCCAGCTATGTATCTGGTTTATGCGTAGCGGCGAAAGCTCGCTGTAGATCTCTATAGTGAGACCTTTCTCGGTGGTGCCCGAAAGGTCGGGTGTTTCTGCAGCATGAGCGCAGCTAATTGCAAACAACAGTGAAAGGCTAAAAAACAATTTCATAACAGCTCGATTTGGGTTTGTCTCTTGGTAAAAAGTTTCGGGGTGGTGCTTTGTCTGATGCCGCAATAATACGGGAATCGGCGTTAAGTGAGTAGATCGCGGTGTAGTCGACTTCAGCTTAGTTGATGAGCCCGTTGCTGGCCGGCGAAAGTCCGAATCCGTTGATCAGCACGAAAATGAGATTAAACAGCATTACCGCCGTGTGTAGAGAAATTTTCTTGGTAAAAGCGGGAAGTGCCGCTATAGCTACTAGCAGCAGGCCCAGCCAAGGGAGGTCGATGCCCTGAATGACGACGTCTGCTAGCTGCGCCGTTGCGATGAAGGCGGCGAGGCCTATAAAAATCGGCGTTCGCCGCGACATATAATAATCGCGCAGGTCGAGATTGGTATCCGGGTCTATGTCAGGCGTGATCGCGTAGGACACGAGTACGATAAACAGCGTTGGAAATATAAGAAACCATACCTGATAGATATAGGTAAATTGTATTTCTCGATAGGGCCAGATTCCAACCCAATACTGAATTGCATAGAGCACTATAACGAGTGTCCAGGCTAGATGGAGCCAGTCTAGACGCGGTACGATGTGGGTGCGCAGCAGTCTGCCCCAGCCCGCGAAGATTTCGGTGAGCGCGATAGCGATAACCACCGAGGCCAGTGCCATTAGAAATTCGAAGAGTGACATAGTATTTTCGTGCTCAACCTAAGTAGCAGCCATTATATATATGCTTACTACGCTGCGCAGTAGCAGATGGTTTTCGCGTCCTCTAAACTAAAAAAGGGCAAGTCCTCGCGGATTTGCCCTTTTTGCTTTTCAATCTAAGTCGCTTTACTAGCCAATAAGGCCAGGTGAACGATAGTCAGATCTAAACAGCTACGATCTCTTCAGCCTGTGGTCCTTTCTGACCGTCAGTTACTACGAACTCTACACGCTGACCTTCAGCAAGAGTCTTGTAACCTGAGCTTTGAATCGCACTGAAATGTGCAAATACGTCGGGGCCGCCTTCACGTTCGATGAAGCCGAAGCCTTTGTTTTCGTTAAACCATTTCACTGTACCAGTAATTTTATCGGACATTTTTGTTACCTAAAGTTAAAACTATTAAAATCCTGCCAAGCAGGGGTCGTGCTAGAATTTCGGCGTACTTATAAACTTATCAGGACGAGGTGTTACTAGGAAGACTTCGAAATGGGGAGAATAAATATGTGCTTACTTTCAAGCTACGCGGATTCTACAGGTAAACCCTTGCCTGTCAAGGGTTTTTTCGGACCAGTTCCGGAGCTGGTGCTAGCTATTCTGAGATGGCGTGGTAGTTCTTTGCGTGGAAACGAGGGGAGCAAACCGCGAGAAATACCAGGTCGCCTTTTCCTGTGTTCTTGATTCGCTGTCTTGTGTCCGGGGGAATAACAACAACATCGCCGATGGATACCCTAAGCGGTTCGTCGTCACCTATTTCAGCTAAGCCTTCACCGTGAACTATGACATAACGCTCGGTGGTGTTTTTCAGATAGTGCCACTTCGTCTGCTGGGCTTCCTCGACTCTGGCTCGGGCTATAGATACATCCTCATCGTCCGTCGAGTTCGATATTTCGGTGATGTAGCAGCCTTCTTCGAAATAATACTCTTGCTTGGGATCGTGTTTTTTTAGCATGCAGGGCTTCATCTCTTGGTGTTATGAGTTAAAAGCATCGAATGGCACTAGCATACGGAAAAGCTTCGAGTGGAACTAGTTCCTGAGCTCAAATATGTTGGTAGCGATAGGGTATCGTTCTCGCGAATCTAAACTGAGCAGCGAGGAAGGGGGGGGGTTCTAAAAACACTAGGCTGTCGACAAGATTTGTCCACAGCCTAGATGTTTGGTGCCAAGTTGGATCTAGAGAGGAACTACTTTATTTGCACAAGGTCCTTTCTGGCCTTGTCCAACTTCGTATTCTACTTCTTGGCCGTCATTTAGCGTGGCGAAGCCGCCGTCGCTTTGAATTTCTGAATAGTGAACGAAGAGATCGTTGCCACCTTCCGCTGGAGTGATGAAACCAAAACCTTTGTCCGCATTAAACCACTTAACTGTGCCTTTACTCATGTAGCCCTCGATATATATTTCTTTTTTGACTTTCAAAATTGCAGAAAACGAATCGAAGCTCGACACTTCTTCTGCTCTGTGGCGAAATTACTGCTTTCTGCCACCACTCTACTTCAGTATTACTCTGAACTGCTTGCCGGCCCACATAGAGGGGCTCGGTTTCAGTGAGAATATCTGGAGGAATAAATCCCCGCTAGCGATGCATATTCACACAATAGTATGGTGGAACCATTCGAACCCACTTCACCTTTTTAGATCCGAACCGACAGTGTAGAGTCTTCTAAGCCAAATTCATAGAGGTAGAAGCAGCGTAAACCGTTAAGTTTCCTCGCCATTTCCCTTATTTTGGGCCGTTTTTCCCTATAGCGCCGGTTTTTTGCCTCACAATTATCGCCGATATAGTTAAATGGCTGTGAGCCGTAGCGAAAAATATTCGTTTTAATATTCCTAAGCTATTGTTATATATAGAGTAATTTTTTATGGACTTGAACTTTCGGCTATTGTCTCGCCAGCAGCCACCATTTCATGGTGCTGGTGACTAATTCTGCAGCGTCTTGTTGGACGAAATGACTCGCACCTGGCGCGGTGACGATAGTTGTGTCGGCATCTATCCAATCCCAGGTATTGTTCAGGCCGTCTGAATGCAGTGCCGTGTCTTCCAGACCATGAAATACAAGCACTGGCATATTGAGTCTTGGCGCACTTGGAGCTGTTCCGGAGCTTTCGCCCCTCGGGTAGTTTTGCTTGTAGTAGGCGAGCATGCCATCGAAGCTGGAGCGCCCGAAGGCCTCAACATACTTCTGCCTCGCAGCCGGGTCACTTACCCAGCCTGAGAGTGTCTGCGGATTCATGGGCTGTCCGAAGAAGATGTCTGGATCGGTAGCCTTGCCGGCAATGAAAGCGCGCGCATAACCACTATTTTCCTGCTGTTCTTGGTTGTTAGCCAGTTCTCGCGCCATGCCATTGGGGTGGGGAAGGTTGAGAATAACCAGGTTTTCGACCATCTCGGGAAGCGCAAAGGCGAACTGCCATGACACGATGCCACCCCAGTCATGGCCAACTATATTGGCTTTCTCCTCACCGAAATGGCGAATCACAGCCGCTACATCGCCAATAAGGTTTGCCATGGCGTAGCTGGATTCTGCCTCTGGCTGCCCGCTGAGGTTGTATCCGCGCTGGTCTATGGCGACAACTTTGAAGTTGTCCTTTAGCCCCTCCATCTGATGGCGCCAGCTATACCAGTAGTCTGGGAAGCCATGGATCATGATGACAAGAGGGCCCTCACCGACGCTCGCGTAATGAATTTCCACGCCATTATTGTCTGCATAGCCATGTTCTACTTCGTCCAGCAGGTCAGCATGGGCTGTATTCGCAACCAGGATCAGGGCGACGAGTGCTGGTAGGTAAGGGAGGTATCTGAGAACGTTGGGGAATGCCATGGTTAGCTCCGGTTTATTGCGACACTACAAGTGATGAAGGCCAATAATTTGGTAGCCGCGGGACAGTGGCTCAGCCCGAGGATAGGTGATGAGCCGATTAAAGCAGAAAAAAGAGGAAAAGTTGACGAGTTTTAGGAGGCCAGACACCCTTCGGCAGGTCGATGCTATCGTTCTGGCGCGAATCGCAGATGCTAACTATCTGTAATAGCTTGTGAATGTTAAAATGTCAGGATAACTAAAGGGGCAGTTGGTAGTTGTCTGTGTAGGTGATGACATTGAAGGGAAGTGGAAAAATGAAGTGGGGAACAGAGAATATGACAAAGTTGAGATTAGCGAACATTTTTCTAGCGGCAGGTATTGCCGTGGCCTTGGGCCAGGTTGCAGTTGCGCAGGATTACGTGGCGCCACGTACCAGTTTTGGTGCGCCGGATTTGCAGGGTGTTTACAGTATTGCCACGGTAACGATGCTGGAGCGTGGCGAACAGTTTAATGGACAGCTAACAATTACCGCCGAGGAGGCTGCGCGAATTGGGCAGACTGGCGACAGCTATCTTGATGATCTGACAGCCGCGCCGACAGATGCGGAGCCAGACGTTGGAGGCTATAACACTTTCTGGATGGACCCAGGCGAGCGCATGGCAGTAATCGACGGTGAGATTCGCACCTCTATTCTTGTCGAACCCGAGAATGGCCGTCTACCCTGGGCCGAGGGTGCGCAGAGAGCAATATTTGGAGCGCGAGCAATGGGGCCGGGCCCGTTTGCCGGGCCAGAGGCGCGTCCCCTAGGTGAGCGTTGCCTGGTCGGTTTTGGCTCCTCCGGTGGTCCGCCTATGTTGCCAGTACTCTACAATAATCACAGCCAGATCGTTCAGACCAAAGACTACGTGATGATCATGGCCGAGATGAATCATGATGCGCGTATCATTCGCATGCGCGATAATGATCATTCTGATATTCCCAAATGGTTAGGCGATTCCGTTGGCTACTATGAGGGCGATACTCTTGTCGTCGAAACGACCAACTACCATCCACAGCAGAGTTTTCGTGGCGCGCTGCGTCACTACTTTTACCTGTCAGCTGACGCGACAGTAACGGAACGTTTCACCCGCGTGGATGACGAAACCTTGCTCTATCAATTTACTGTCGATGACCCAAAAGTCTACGCGACAGCGTGGAAGGGAGAGCTGCCTATGAATGCAGTGGAAGATCAGATCTACGAATACGCCTGCCACGAGGGAAACTATGCCTTGCCTGGCATTCTGGCAGGAGCCAGACTGGAAGAGAAAGAAAAAGCAGAGGCAGAAGCAGAGGTAAGAGTGCAGTAGGGTAAGTCTGCAAGAATTAAAAGCCGGCCACAGAGCCGGCTTTTTTAATGTGCTTTAAGAATATTGATACATCGCATAAACTTTACTCTACGCTCGTGCCAATATGCTGGGCGCGAATCCGCCTGCTGCTCCAGCAGTTAACTATGATGATAAATAGGCTGCTAGATGGGCTGCTAGATAGGTTGATAAATAGGCTGATAAAAATGCAGAAAAAAATAAAGTTAATCGCTGTGGCTGTTCTCAGTGCAGTTGGTTTGAGCACAATTTTCGCGCAGACAGATTCCTACGATCCTCTGCTAACGGTCAAAGAAATAATGAATGGGTTGATTACGCCAACGACCACCACTATCTGGGGTGCCTATCAGCTTGAGAGCGATGCGCAGTGGCAGGAAGTAAGAAATGCTGCCCTGTCGGTGATCGCTGCTGGCAACTTGTTGCAGTTGGGTGGTTCAGGTGAAGGGGAGTCTGCTATGGCTGCGGAAGCTGACTGGCGCATTTACAACCAGCAAATGATAGACGCGGCGAGGCAGGTGATTGCCGCAACGAATAGCAAAGACGAAGAAGCCTTATCGGCTGCGGGAAATGATGCGCTCTATCCTCCCTGTGAGTCCTGTCATCAGCAATATCAGGCTCGCTAAGAACCCTCTGCAGTACTGAGCTCTAAGCGATGAACAGGCTGGGGATTCTCTCAAGAAACCAGTAGCTCGCTACGCCGCCTATGCCGTAGGCGAGCCCTCGCTGCAAACTTGGTATCAGGTGGTTTAGGTATTTTGCGAAGATATAATGCAGTGCTAACAGTGCCCCAATAAAAGCTACCTGACCCGCTTCTACTCCCAGGTTAAAGAATAGCAAAGCCAGTGGAATGTCGGCGTCACTGAGGCCAAGCTCGCCTAGCGCGCCGGCGAACCCGAATCCGTGCACCAGGCCAAATGCAAACGCCACTATCCAGGGTTTGGCATGGGCTAGCGTGGTATTCCCCTGCTGCGCCATCAATATCTCTCGTGCCAGAAATACAATCGACAGCGCTATCAGAACTTCAATGGGCGCGCCTGGAACGGGAAAGAAGCCAAGGACTGCGCAGGCAAGAGTAATGCTATGGGCTATTGTAAAGGCAGTAATGGTTTTTAGTAGCTTCCAGAAACCCTGCAGCAAGAGTAACAGGCCTAGCACGAACAGCAGGTGATCGGCGCCGAATAGAATGTGCTCGCCGCCAAGCAGTAGGTAGCGGCTAGCTAGATTTCGAATAGAGGCGGCACCTGCCTTCATTTCTGACATGGGCACTTCGATTAGGCTGCCATCCCCTGGAAAATAACCAGAGACATCGCTGCCATCGGACCAGCGCGTGATGAGCACTAGGCCTTCCAGAGACCAGGGAAATAATAGAGCATCTTCGGTGTTAAGTGCTGGCTCGCACTGGAAGCGATAACTGAATCGACTTGGCGGTAATCCCAGGCAGCGCTCGGGAAGTATACGCTCCACATTAAATAAGGGCGGTACCTGTTGATCGACTATAGAAAGTTGGTAACTGTTGTCGTCGAGCTCGTCCAGAAAGACTCGGGCAACACCGGTCACATCCACATCGTGCCCCCTGGTCTGGGTAGTGAGGGTCAAGCTGAAGACGAGCAGCAAGAAGAGTGCGAAAAAATGCAGACCTGTGCTTTTCTGAAAGGGAGCGTGCATGATCTGTTATTCGGCTTCGGAGTTGTTAATGACTATAGTGTATTGATCCCAAAGTCTGTCTACCTCCTGCTGCAGGCGGGCCTCCTCTTCGGCAGCAATCCACTCAAGACGAACCAGATCGGCAATGTCTTCAAGCGCTGGTATGCCGGCCGGATTTTTTTGAATCGCGCGCAGCCAATGTTGCCCTCGATTGCTAATAAACGGGCCTTGCCATTGGTTGAGCTCGGCTGCTAGAACCTTGTTCGCAAACTCCTGATCGAAAATATTAGCGAGGTCTACGCTATTCACATTCGGTAGAGTCGCGACCGTACCTTCTGATAATTCCAGTAAGGCCTCAGCCTCGGCACCTTGTTGGATAGAAGTAAGTATGGAAGCGTCTAGAGGATCTGTAGAGTCGAAAACCAACTCATCGAAATCTGCGGTGGCGGGAGTCTCGAAGCGGCTTCTGTTTTGCTCGTAGTACACACTTAATTCGGCAGCGCTTGGCTGAATAATGTTTCCGCTTAGCACGTGACGCATCTTCTGCGCCAGAATGTCGTGTATGCGCTCGTCGTTGTCCAATTCCATGGCGAGGGCTTCCCGCACTAGAATTTGCTCTTCTATATAGTAGGCGGTTACTAAATCTCGTTGTTCTGCGGAAAGTTCTTCGCCGCGCGACAGTTCCTGCATGAAGATGCGTGCATCTATTTCGCGCTGGTCGATCTCCAGCAAGTTTTCATTCCCGGCCTGAGTGATTGCATACAGTGCAAAGATAATGACTGCGATAATGAAGAAGTGCACGATCGGTTCTCGCATGATGCGGGCATAGACAGGCGTGCTGACAGAGCTGGATTTATTCATTTGATTCATGGTTCGACTCTTCTGGCCCCGGTTTTGAGGTTCTTATCGTGTCTTCGGTGTTGCGTAGGGGGAGAGTAATTTCAGTCTGTAGTGGATGCAAGCACTAGTCGGCTTCAGCATCTTGCAAAAAATGCACACATAAGGTTCCATGATGCAAAGCGAACGCATTGGGACGGGAAAGGGATTATGCAAAAAAGAAGAACACTTGTATTTACGGCTCTGTGGTTACTGTGTGGTGCCTTACCCGCGCAGGCAGCAACTCCGCAGGCGCCTCAGGTTACGCGGCTGGCAGATGGGCCTATCATTGTCCCCAACATGGACTCGCGCATGGGTAGCAATATACAGGGGCCCTCACTTATACGTGTGCCCCCGTGGATAGACAATCCATTAGGCAACTACTATCTTTATTTCGCCGATCATCGTGGCAGCTACATTCGGCTGGCCTATGCGGATGATATTACCGGGCCATGGAGCATCTACGAAGAAGGTTCGCTCAGGCTCGAAGACTCTTTCTTTCCAACTACCTGTCCACCCTGTTCGCTAGCCCCTGGCACAAGTGCTCCCCTGTATGCCCATATTGCCTCTCCGGACGTGCATGTAGACAACGAGAAACAGCAGATCGTCATGTATATCCATGGGCGCGATGCGGGCCGGCAGCTTACTCGTCTGGCGACTTCGATCAACGGAATAGACTTCGAGGGTAGGCCGGATGTGTTAGGCCGCCCCTATTTTCGCGTCATCGAACATGGGGCTTATCACTATGCCTTATCCATGCCGGGATACCTGTACCGCTCCAGAGATGGCATGAGTGACTTTCAGGAAGGGCCTCGATTCTTCAATGATAATATGCGCCACAATGCGCTATTAATACGCGACAACACCCTGCATGTATTTTGGACCCAGGCGGGGCATGCCCCGGAGAGAATATTCCTCTCGACCATCGACATGGAGGGGGATTGGATGCAATGGCAGGAATCAGAGCCGGTTGAGGTGCTCAGGCCTCAGATGGTGTGGGAGGGGGCAGAGTTGGAGATAGCACCCTCGAGGCGTGGGCATATAGATGAGCGGGTGAATCAGCTGCGGGATCCAACTATTTTCGAAGAAGATGGCAGGGTGTATCTGCTCTATTCTATTGCCGGCGAGCACGGGATCGCGGTTGCCGAGCTGGAATTCGAGTAGGGGCAGACATGCAGCAACTCTCTCAGGAATATCTAGACTCGTGTAAGTGCGAAGATGGGCGCATCTTGCGCGGCGAGAGCATGACTCGGATCGAGACCTTCGTCGACGCCGCCTTCGCCTTCACCATGCTGGTGATCAGTATCGATGTAATACCCAAGACGGTGCCGGAGTTGCTCAGCCTTTCGCAGGACATACCCGCCTTCATAATTAGCGCGACCATAATTGGATCGATCTGGGTGGCGCATACCCTCTGGAGCAGGACTTTCGGCCTGCAGGATCGCATCACACTCTATCTTAGTCTCGGCCTGGTAATGCTGGTGCTAATCTTCGTCTATCCGATCAAGCTGATGGTGCAGCTCAGTATCTCCTTTTTATCACGCGGGGCTTTGCAACAAAATCTGGAGATAATGGAGCTAGCCGATGTGATAAATCTTATGGTCTATTTTGGCTTGGGGCTCATGGCGCTCTGTTTTATCCTGATCGCCCTGTATCAGAACTCACTCAGGCAGCGTCAGCAACTTGTATTAAGCGAGTACGAAGTCATATTTTGCAAGCTTGCCTGCTTAACCTGGGCTCTGGTGGCGGCGACGGCCTTGATATCCTGCGTGGCTGCCCCACTGCTGGGAGAGCAAATCCAATGGTCGGGCCTTGTGTACTTTTCACTCTTGGTGACAATACCCGTGGCGCGCGGCCTGTACCGAAAAAGTGTCGGCATAGAGGGTCTGCACAAGGCCAGTTAAATCCAGTTAAAGCCCCTGTCAGAATCTATACAAGCGGCCCCTGTTTCTGTATAATTTCCGTTTTGTAGAAGGTGGTAATCACATGTTACGTATCGCTGAAGAGGCTTTAACATTTGATGATGTTCTACTCTTGCCTGCCCACTCTGTTGTTCTTCCCAAAACTGTAGCACTCACTACCCAGTTGACGCGTTCGATCGCGCTCAATATTCCGCTTATATCATCTGCGATGGACACGGTTACCGAGTCCCGTCTCGCGATAGCTATGGCGCAAGAGGGTGGCTTGGGTGTGCTGCACAAGAGCATGAGTGTTGAGAATCAGGCGCGAGAAGTTCGTCAGGTAAAGAAATATGAAAGTGGCGTAGTAAAGGATCCTATTACGATCTCAGCCGATGCCAGCATTAGAGACCTTGTTGCTCTGATGCAAGAATACGATATATCCGGCATGCCGGTATTGGACAGCTCTGGCCTGGTGGGTATCGTGACCAGTCGCGATGTGCGCTTCGAGGCTAATCTTGACGCCAAGGTTTCATCGATCATGACGGCAAAGGACAGGCTCGTAACAGTACGAGAAGAATTTGCGCTGGATGATGTGAAGGAGCTTCTGCATCGCCACCGAATCGAGAAGATTCTGGTTGTAAACGATGACTTCGAGTTGCGTGGCCTTATTACCCTAAAAGATATTCGTAAGTCCGAAGACTATCCGAATGCGTGTAAAGACGAGCAGGGTAGACTGCGTGTTGCAGCCGCAGTCGGTACAGGGCCTGACTCAGCCGATCGCATTGAAGCGATAATCGAAGCGGGCGTCGATGTGGTTATCGTCGATACTGCACATGGGCATTCACAGTTCGTGCTGGATCAGGTGAAATATATTAAAGACAACTACCCTAGTGTGTCTGTTATCGGCGGCAATATCGCCACTGCAGATGCGGCCAGAGACTTGGTCAAGGCGGGTGCGGACGCGGTTAAGGTGGGTATCGGTCCTGGCTCGATCTGCACGACACGTATCGTAACCGGCGTCGGTGTTCCACAGATTTCAGCCGTTGCTAACGTTGTCGAAGCGGTAAAGGGCAGCGATGTCTGTGTTATATCCGATGGCGGAATACGCTATTCCGGCGATATAGCCAAGGTGATTGCCGCTGGGGCGCACGTCGTTATGGTCGGCAGTCTGCTGGCTGGCTCCGAAGAGGCGCCGGGCGAGGTTGAGTTGTATCAAGGCAGAAGCTATAAGGCTTATCGTGGCATGGGTTCTCTGGGCGCCATGTCTCACTCTCAAGGCTCCAGCGATCGCTATTTCCAAGACGTCGATTCTGGGACAGAGAAGCTGGTTCCCGAGGGGATCGAAGGTCGGGTTCCCTATAAAGGCTCGATGTCCGCTATTGTGCATCAATTAATGGGCGGGCTGCGTTCCAGCATGGGCTATACGGGTTCGGCAAATATTGAGCAGATGCGAACGAAGACGCAATTTGTAAAGATTACGGCGTCGGGTATGAGCGAGTCCCACGTCCATGACGTTAGCATAACCAAGGAAGCACCCAACTACCGTGTAAGTTAGCGTGGGAGTGCTTCTAGCTAGTTATTAGTTGGAACGGATAAACCCTTGAGGCCCAGATGCTTCGTTAAAAGGCCTAACTCATTCAGTCACTTGCTAAATGTAAGCTCCTGATTGAGTTAGGCCTTTTGCCTCGCCTTTGGGCCTCAATGATTCGTCCTCAGGTTTCTTGGTGCGAAGTTGAATTCGAATTGCAGTTACTATTTTGAGATTGGGTTTACATGACAACAGCTAATATTCATAGCCAGAAAATTCTTATTCTTGATTTCGGTTCGCAGTACACGCAGCTCATCGCGCGGCGGGTTCGCGAGTTAGGTGTGTATTGTGAGATCTGGGACTACGCGGTCGATGAACAGCTATTTCGGGAATTTGATCCCCAGGGCGTAATTTTTTCCGGTAGTCCGGAGTCGGCGAATCACGATGAGTCGCCGCGTCCTCCCGAGTTTATCTATGGCGCTGGCAAACCGATTCTTGGCATCTGCTACGGTATGCAAACTATGGCAGAGCACTTCTCGGGTAAAGTCGAAGCCTCGAGTAAGTCTGAATTTGGTTTCGCGCAGGTCGATGTGATCGCGCCGAATAAATTATTCGATGGCATCGAAGATAGAATTAATGAGAAAGCGGCGCCTCAGTTAGACGTATGGATGAGCCATGGTGACAAGGTCACCGAAGTGCCGCCAGGGTTTTCGTTGATAGCACAGACGGAGAGTGCCCCTATAGCGGCGATGTGTGATGAGTCTCGAAATTTCTACGGCATTCAGTTTCACCCCGAAGTGACGCACACCATTCAAGGTCAGCGTATTCTCGAACGATTCTGTCATGGCATCTGCGGTTGCGAGTCCTTGTGGACGGCAGCCAATATCATCGAGGACGCGATCGCGACGGTGCGCGCTAAGGTTGGCACAGATAAGGTGTTGCTAGGCTTATCTGGCGGTGTGGATTCATCTGTCGTTGCTGCACTGTTACACAAGGCGATCGGCGATCAGCTGACCTGTGTTTTCGTTGATAACGGATTGCTCAGATTAAACGAAGGGGAACAGGTCATGTCTATGTTCGCAAAGAACATGGGTGTTCGCGTGATTCGAGCCGATGCAGAAGAGCGCTTTCTAAGCCGTCTCGCAGGAGTCGATGAGCCGGAACAGAAGCGCAAAATCATCGGTAATACCTTCATCGATGTATTCGATGAAGAGGCGACCAAGCTCAAAGATGTAAATTGGTTGGCGCAGGGCACCATCTATCCCGATGTCATCGAATCCGCTGGGTCGAAGACCGGTAAGGCCCATGTAATCAAATCCCACCATAACGTTGGCGGTCTGCCCGACGACATGAAGATGGAACTCGTCGAGCCGCTACGAGAGTTATTCAAAGACGAGGTGCGTAAGATCGGCTTGGAGCTAGGCCTGCCTTACGACATGGTCTACCGCCATCCTTTTCCAGGCCCCGGTCTTGGGGTTCGCGTACTCGGTGAAGTCAAGAAAGAGTACTGCGATATTCTGCGTCAGGCCGACGCCATCTTCATGGAAGAGCTGCACCGCGCCGATGTTTACAACAAGGTGAGCCAGGCCTTCGCCGTGTTCTTGCCAGTGAAATCGGTAGGTGTTGTGGGTGATGCGCGCCGTTATTCCTATGTGATTACCTTGCGCGCCGTCGAGACTATCGATTTCATGACCGCACGCTGGGCTCGCCTCGATCCCGAACTGTTGGAACGTCTGTCCAACCGCATCATGAATGAAATCGCAGATGTCTCACGCGTTGCCTATGACATCTCTAGTAAACCGCCAGCAACTATCGAGTGGGAGTGAAAGCACGTATTGTAAGTTATTGATTTATAAGCATATTTTCTAAACTATTTACTACAAAGTCACTACAAAGTATACTTTTTGAGTGTTATTTTTCAGTAAGTTAGAGTTTCTAACTACAAACTCGTTACAAAAAACGAGTGTTTACTGAAAATCATAAGAAACATCATCAGTTTGTAGTTGAATCAGAAAAACACTGATGTTTGACGACATTAGTGTTTCTTTTTGGATGGAAATTATGTCAAAACGAGTAAATAACTGGATTTCAGAAGAATACGAAATGAGTGACGGTGATTACAAAATCATCAGAACGAGTCAAAGTGGTGATGTGTATCAAATACACGTTTGGGTTAGTAATGAAGGAAAAATGTATCGTCGTAGTTTGAGAACAAAACACTTAGAAACTGCAAAAGAGAAGGGAAAACAAGAATACATAAAAATAATGAGTTTAGTGAATAACGGGAAACAAGTGTTTTCTGATGATGTCACTACTGTAGTGAATCGATTTATTCAATATCGTCAAAGTGACGTTGATACTGGTTTGATAGTGAAGGGAAGATTGACAACGATTCACACTCATTTGAAACATATGTTGAGTTATTTACACGGTGATATGAGAGTCAGTGATATTCATCGTGGGACTTTCAAAGAGTATTACAAGTTCAGAAAGAAGGAATCAAATAACACAGTCAATGACGACACAGTGAGAAATGAATACAGTAGTATTCGACAGTGGTGGAAATACGTTTATGACACTGGTTTGACGAGTATGACTCCCGATCAACTCGAATTTCAGAAGTTTAAACGTGAAAGACTACAAAATGACGTCAGACGTGACACTTTCACTGAAGAAGAATACAAGAAGTTTTACACTTCAATGAGAACGTATTGTAATAAGAAAGAGAGTAAAACTGACAAGGAGTATTACAACAGAAACATATTACGAAACTACACATTGATTCTCAGTAATACTGGTATGAGAACTGGTGAACTTGATCAACTCAAGTGGGAAGATTTACTCGACTATAGAGAGACAATATTTCACGGTCAAGTTTCTGAAATAGTCAAAATAAGAGTCAGAAAAGAAACTTCAAAAGTTCGTAAAACACGAGACTTGTTCTGTAGAGAATCGAAATATTTTCACAGAATAAGTGAAATCTCTAAGTTTAAAGGAAATGATGACTTTATTTTCTGTCATTACGATGGAAACGTAATTACTCCACGTCAGAAGAGTGAGTTTTGGAATTCAGTCATTAAAATAAGTGGAATTAAAATAGAAGGAAGAAAACTGTCATTTTACTCATTACGTCATTACTTTGTGACACAACGTTGGAAATCTGGTGTTCAATTACGTGATATTGCAAATTCTTGTGGAACTTCAGTGTATCAACTCGAAAAAACTTACTATCACATTGATGAAGAAACTATGATTAACACTGTAATGTACGATAAACGACTCAAAGGAAAATACGAGTAGTTTTTTAAGACTTACTTGGACTGCTCAGTGTTAGTAGTCACTAACATAATAGAACTAACACTTTTCAATTTTTCTTCTTATATTTTTTCTGAAGTTCTTTTTTCTTTTCATTTTGTGATGGGAAAACACCAGAACACACTTTCAACAAACGTGGTTTTGCATCTTGGTTAAGACGACGAGAAATTGAATTCGTGTGTGAAAGAACATCAACTTTACTTGTAGTTAAGTCTTCATCAGAAATTGATTTTTGATTTGGTTTTTTCGTTTTTGCTTCTGCAATATGTTTATAACGATCATTAATGAGAGTAAGTATTCGTTCACGTGGGACATCGTTATATGCAAGAACGAGTAAGTTATATTCAATGTGTAAAGTTATATACGGAACTTTACTATCTGCAAAAGTATATTCAGTTGTTTCTTCTTCATTTGAAAGTTTGTCACTTAACAAACGATCAATTTCTCTTCTTACTGAAACAATATTTGAGTTCTTCGGAACAGTAATAATGTAAGAGTCATTTGGTATTTCACTCTTCTTCTCAATCAGTTCGACTGGTTTCAAAGTGAATAAGTGTTTGTGTGTTTTAAACCAGGAGTCGAATGATTTGGTTTTAACTTCATCAATGTTCCATTTCTCATAGAATTCTCTATCAACTGTTAAGTATTCATCACTTTCTCTGATTTTTAGTTTGTTCTCTTCAACATCTAATGCAAGTTTCAAATACTGAAACCACATTCTTACAAAACGAATATTCTTGGTTAGAGTTGTATTGTCACGTGAAGAGTAGTGTAGTTCTCTATCAAAATCAGAATACGTGATATTTCTTTTACTACTCGTTAATGAAGTTCTCTGATTCTTTTCTGGTTGTTTCGGAAATATTGGTTGATTGAAAGTAGTTTTATGAATTGATGGTAATGACGTAGAGAAGTTTTCTTCAAAACGTTCTTGTCGATTTATACGAACTTGTTTTTGACGATTCTCTTCAAAAACATTTCTATTGTTTCTTGGTTTTCTCTTTTCTCTGTCAGTCATGTGATTTACTCAATTCAATGATTCAGTCGATTATACAACAAACACATATCATAGTTCAATATGTGAGACAGTGTTTGTAGTCGAATGACGGTTTAATTACACATACTGAAACGATAAAGAGAGAAGAGTATGTGTAAGAGAACTGGTAGTTCAAAAGTGAATAGTGAGTTAGTCAAATATTTGAAGTTGAACAATTTTATACTTGAACGTCAGAAGAAACATTATGTGTTTAGAAGTGTATTGAACAATAAAACGATAGTAATGAGTAAATCGTGTAAATCACCAGTGTTCATACCAAAACTGAACTCACATATTCGAAGTATTCATGGTGTTTTGAATGTGTCTAAACTAACACATAAGAAGTTCGTATAAGTGCGAGAGTGTTTGTAGTTGAGTGACGATATCATAGAAAAGAGAGAGTAGAGAAAGTATTACTACTTTTGAGTGTTACGACAATACAAACACATAACACATTCATCTATGTGCGAGAGTGTTTGTAGTTGAGTGACGATATCATAGAAAAGAGAGAGTAGAGAAAGTATTACTACTTTTTGAAATTAAACATTAACTGAACAGTGAGTATTGATTATGAAACTTGATGAAATATATCGAATGAGTGAAGTAGTAGAAGAAACTGATTACTCAGTCATAACATTAATTGAAAATTTGTTTCGAATTCTTAAAAGAATAGAAATTAACTCTGAATATCAATATGAAGAATTAAAAGATGAAATCATTAATTGTGATGTGTTTCTTAGTGGTGAAGAGAACATCAGTAAATTACAAGAAATGATTTCAAAACTTGAAGAGTTCTGTATATGAACAAACACATAACACATTCATCTATGTGCGAGAGTGTTTGTAGTTGAGTGACGATATCATAGAAAAGAGAGAGTAGAGAAAGTATTACTACTCTTACAAACTTAAACTTAAATTATGAGAGAGAAATATTATGAACTACGATGACATTAATGAACTGATACTTATCAAAAAATCTATTGAAGATTTTATTTCTCAGTATTATGACACTAATCATTATTCACATAAGAATTACTTAACTCGAATTCTTATGCAATATGAATTGATGAATCGTGAAGAAGTAAAACGAGTAAATGATTTCTTTACAAAAAACTACTATCGCAAACAACAAACACATATCTAATTCAAATATGTGCGAGAGTGTTTGTAGATGAATGACGATACTATGAAAGTAAGAGAGTAGAGAAAGTATTACTACTCACTTACAAACTTAAACTTAAACTTAAATTAAAGAGAAAAATATTATGACTAATTATGAACGAAATGATTATGAACTGAATTCTGTAATATCAGAAGAACTGAACAATATTATGAAAAGACACGACAAGTTTTTTAACTTGAATCATATTAGAGACAATTTAAACAAAGTCATTGAATTATCAGAACGTGAAATTCTTTGTGACGAAGAAGTGACTGAACTTGAAGAATCACTCTACTTTATTTCAAACAATTTAAAGAATGAAGATTCATTAAGAAAGATGAATAAAATCGTTAATGAATTGATACAAGTTTATGGCGATATTCGATACAACAACGAATTTAACGACAACGTAGTCAACATTTAACAGAGAGAGAAAATATTATGAGTTATTTTGGTACTTTGAATCGCTATCGCTTTACTAGACACCTTTCAGTCATACAAAATGGCTATGAGAGAGGTGAATATGAGCAACAATCGATACACAGAAGAGTTCAGAGTAGAAGCGGTTCGACAAGTAGTTGAGAGAGGCCATGGCGTTGCCGAAGTGGCCAGTCGACTTGGCATCACAACACACAGTCTTTATGCGTGGAAAAAGAAATACGGACCTGACTCTGCAGAGCACCAAGCGAAGGCAGCAGAGCAGGCTGAGATAAGGCAACTCAAGAAAGAGCTTAAACGCGTCACGGAAGAGCGCGACATCTTAAAAAAAGCCGCGGCGTACTTTGCCAACCAGTCCGAGTAAGGTACGCCTTCATCAGGTCGCACAATAAAACCTGGCCGGTTCGTTGGCTGTGTAGTTTGTTAGACCTCCATCCCAGCGGCTACTACGCCTGGACAAAGCGTCCGAAATCTAAGCGCGCTCTTGCTAATGAGCGGCTCACAGGCTTGATCAAGCAGTTCTGGCTGGAGAGTGGTGCTGTGTATGGCTACAGGAAGGTATTCAGTGACCTGCGCGAATACGGTGAGCACTGCGGCGAGGCACGAGTCTACCGATTGATGCATGCTGCTGGGCTTAGGGCGCAGATTGGTTATAGACGCCCACGGCATCGAAGTGGGCAAGCCCATGTTGTAGTCCCGAACCGATTACAGCGCCAATTCAATCCGGGTACACCAGACGAGGCTTGGGTGACCGATATCACTTACATTCGAACACACGAAGGCTGGCTATATCTTGCTGTGGTGCTGGATCTATTTTCGAGGAAAATAATAGGCTGGTCGATGCAGTCTCGAATCACCAAAGAGATTGTGTTGGATGCATTGCTAATGGCCGTTTGGCGTCGTAACCCGACATCAACAGTCACTGTACATTCAGATCAGGGTAGTCAATATACGAGCCATGACTGGCAGTCATTTCTAAAAACCCATGGTTTGGAAGGCAGTATGAGTCGCCGAGGGAATTGCCATGACAATGCGGTGGCCGAGAGCTTTTTTCAGCTATTGAAGCGAGAGCGGATTCGACGACAAACCTACGCTACGAGAGATGCGGCGAGGAGTGATGTGTTCGATTATATTGAAGTGTTTTACAACAACAAGCGACGACATAGTTCCAATAATCAGCTGTCGCCTGTAAAGTATGAAGAGCGTTATCAACAGAGGCTAGAAAGTGTCTAAAGAAATGATAGCGATTCATAGCATTAGCAAAGAAGATGGCAAAGCCAGAGACAAAGACAGTTACACGCACCA
>CALTDI010000010.1 GCA_943842505.1 uncultured Pseudomonadales bacterium
GGAAGCTGATTCATGGGAGGTTTGGGTTAAATTTAACGCGCTTCTCAAAACAGAGAAAGATCAACTTTCAGATGAAAATGTAAAAGAAATGAGAAATGCACTGCACGGAAAATTATTGGTTAGATGAGACTCTCTTTGCACCAGGGAGCCTCACGGGATGAATCAAGTTTACGAGGATACTCAATAGATTTTCGCTAAAACCTAAAGTAGAACGAGATTTACGCGATTTATCGCAGCTGAATCTCGAAGTTGGTCGATTCTCATAAGTAAGTAGGAATTGCTATGAGACAATCAAAACACAACATAAATGAGCCAGTTTAAGAAGATTGAAATAAGGATCACGCAAGGCGATTTCTTCTTAGAAAATAGTTGACACCACTTCCACATTTGCTATCGTTGAGACAGCACCGATTTGGTCCAGATTGCGGGGTGCTTTAAAAATACCAGCTAAACCGGAATAATATAGAACCCGATTTAGCGATGCTGGATCGGGTTTTTTATTGGGCTGGTCTCCTCAACGACCGGGTATTTGATCATCAGCTTGTGCACCCGCTATCTAGTAAAGCACTAAAGAGGTAAAAGCCATGAAGAAAGAACCGTTTAGTTTTAGAGTTTTATTTGCGAGGCACTTTGAGCATTTTAATGTCTCCGAGGCCGGCATTGGTGGATACGGGAGAAGAGCCATCGGTTTCTGGAGATTTAAAAGCGATTTTGAAGGTATGGTTCAAGGGATTGGAAAAATCGCAACACTCGGGCTCATCAGGGAATTACATATCCGAGGTTATACCGAGATTTCTGAAAAAGTACGTCAAATTCGACAGCAGACGATTGCCGCTGGCACACACCGAAAGTTTTCCTCTGACCCACCCAAAAGCCTCAAATTGGACCCATCACCGTTTTAATATTCAAGCTAAGGGCATTTGTTAACCAGATTGTGCGCCCGCATCAATGCAAAGCACTAAAAGGAGAGTGATATGAATCAGAAGATCAGTCGAAGGGCCTTCCTTCGCGGCAGTGCTGTAGCAGCCGCCTCACTACGAGCCCCGGATATCTTGGGCAACACCCAAAAACCCATGCCTGAAGCTGAGACGCAGCGCCTTAAGAGTCCAGTCGACTTCAGGAAACAATTTATCGGCCAAGGCTTAGATGAACGTCCGATGAGCTATTGGTGTGATATCAATTTCTTCGAGAAAGATGAGTCGTTTTATTCCAGCATAGCAGAGGATGTGACGCTCGCTGAGTTTTCGCTGGCTTCAACACTGGGCGACTTTTATTGGCTCCGAGCAAGCAAGCAAGGGTCGCGCATCTTTTATCAACTTTATACGGAGTACAATGAGCTCACTTTTAGACAACCATTGCTATCTTCTGACCTTCCTCTCTCGCTCAGAGAATTAATCGTGTTTTTGGATAACTCTGATATTGACGGGGACCTGTATGGTGGTGAGGGGCTGATAAGAGCTTGCTGGAGATCTGCGCTTGAATGTCAACCCGACGATACAGATGCAGTTTTGAATTCCATCAATATCAGTTCAGAGCAATATCAGGGATTAGCACCACATTATCAGCAAGTACAAAAAAATTGGATCGCTCAGCGGCGAGATGCGTGACAACTATGTCCAAGAAACTATCGAAGTAGAGCTATGAGGGACGACTGGAGCACTGCATCTAACCCATGATCAGTGCATGGGCCTATGAGCAAGAGACCCGGAAACATTTTGAAAGGCTGCATGCCCATAACCGTTTTGAACCGCTTAATAATGTTATTTGGTTCCGCATCCGAGCCGAAAGCAGTAAAAGTGTAGTCATACTTATTTATACTTCAACCCGATAAGCTTCACGGAATACAAATTTAACTATCTCTGCATCAAAACACGACGTAATTCTAATACTTGGGGATTCGATCGATCGAATTGGCTAGACAATCATTTCAAGGCTGAACGCTCAGCCTCATTAACTCCTTCGTGCGAGAGAATTTCTCAGCTGACGACTGGATATGTGATCTCTCCCCAGTCTTCTTTGCTAAACATTGTCTTAACAATAATCGGAATCAATTCAATCAACAAACCTTTTGCATCTTCGATTTGCTCTCGATTGACTGCGCCTTGGTAGGTCGCTCCACCGTGGATTAGTTGATTCCTGAGCACATATAATCGGTCAATTATTATGGAAAGCAAGAGCTCCGTCTTTCCTTGTTCCAAGGATCTACGCGCAACTCTTCTCGCTATAGTAAATGAAGCCATCCAATCTACTGCACTGTCTTTTTGCGCTTTCCAAAACGGCCCGAATATATATTTGTTGTTGATTAATCTCTTTACTTCTTCAAGATATTTTTCAAAGAGAAGCCCATGAATTAATTTTTCGTTGTCATGAGAAATTAGCTTCTCAATCAGATGCTTGACTTTCAGCTTTTCGGGTGTCGGAGATTTGTTTTCGGCATCAATTGAATAGCAGGAGTTAAATGAGATCCATAAAGCGATTACGGCAAGGTCACCGTCGGAATCATAGTAATTCTCTGCGCATTTTAGCCAACTAATTGCTCTATGTATTCTTATCCGATGATCTTCAGAAAAATTGCTCTTTTCTCTGATGAGTCTAAATTTCTTATGGAGCTCCTCAGCTGAATCTTTTGACATGCCAATTTCCCCCAGCTTCTTTATCCTA
Source organism: uncultured Pseudomonadales bacterium (assembly GCA_943842505.1). Taxonomy (GTDB): domain Bacteria; phylum Pseudomonadota; class Gammaproteobacteria; order Pseudomonadales; family Pseudohongiellaceae; genus UBA9145. Next base: position 2,662 of record CALTDI010000010.1, read on the forward strand.
AAATACGAGTATTTTTTGATATTGTCCGATATTTACTGAAAATTCTCATTATTCTCTAAGGAGTCTTGGAATTTTTAAATAGAGAGATTCAATGAGTTGCCGCCTGTTTTCTCCATAGTGTAGTTCTCTGTGGCAATTAGCACATATAGCTACTGCGTTCGAGACTCGATCACTACCATTTTGCGAAAGTTGTTTTACGTGATGGACTTCCTTATAGAGCGTACCATCTTCCTTTTTAAATACTTGCTGCTCACAACATTCACATTCAGAGCCTGTATTATCAAGCAACCACCTTTTAACCAACGGACATCGCTCTCGACTATTTGAATACTTAGACTTTTTTGCCGGCTTTTTCTTTCCTTCTGGAGGCGGCTGACCTGAAAAACTAGCAAGCGAACTTACCCGCAAATCGAGCGTTCGACGATCGTAGGTAGGCGACGCCAGGAATCGGCTGTGAGTTTCCGCATTCTCTCTACTTACAAATAGTTTGGGATCAGTAACCCTGACCAATCGAAAGTTTCCGTCTTTCTCATCGTAGGAGCGAATTTCCCAGTAGCAGCTATCCAATTCTCGAAATTTCACAGCAGCACTTGAAATTTCCGGATCAAACCGTACGTCGAGATTTCCTGATTGCATAATTACCCTAATCAAGTAACCGAGTCGGAAGGCGCTTGCTATTATTTTATCCGCGGCTAGTGCTCTTTTAATCTGAACTGAAATAGTTCTCTGATCAGCTATCTCTCTCAGGTTAAAATCAAGAAATATCTCACCGCTAACTTCGTCCAGGTCAATGTCATCGTACCAAAGATTGATTACAACCAATTCGCCCTGCTGAAAACACCACTCATAGCAATACTTAGGATTAGAAGCTGGCGTGCCACGATAGTTAGCCCAGTCACTGACATCTAGGCCCGCCGCTTCAACACAATCGATTAGTCTTTCCTTGATTTTCGGCTGCATTCGGCTTGCATGGGGATTTTGCGACAATCTCGCAGTTAAAAATTCTGAAAATCTTGCCAAGGCATTGCTGTACATCTTGTTGCCCGTGAGATCCCTGGCCTTAAATTCAGGAAGCTGAGCAAGCTTCTGAGCAATACGGTTAAACTCGGCTGGATGTTGAACATCAGAAAGCTTGCCAGCAAAGCTGTCAGTTTTTCGAGCCCAATCGGTAAGCACTCCATTTAGTGCACCCACATACTTCTTTACTGAACTTTCCGATAAAGGTTTTTCTGGGCGATTTTTCATCCAATCTTCAAAATCACTAATCATAATTTGAACAGGAATTAACTAATTGATAATTTAAGAGTAAAGCACATTCATCAGGCAAAATAAATATACAGAAATAGGGATTGAGATTTCATGTACGACTTCATCGGTGACATACATGGACACGCAGACGAATTACGTCAGTTACTAGAAAAACTTGAATACGAACAGCATGATGAGACCTGGTCACATCAGCAGCGGAAGGTGGTATTTCTTGGTGATTATATTGATAGAGGGCCAAAGCAAAAAGAAACTATAGGCATCGTCCGAGGCATGGTTGAAGCTGGAGATGCCATAGCTCTGATGGGTAACCACGAATTAAATGCGATTGGATTCGCAACATCTGCAGCCGATGGTAAGGAATTTTTGAGACCCCACAGCCTAAAAAATCGTGAACAACATCAGAAATTCCTCGAAGAATTTCCTTTTGGAAGCTCTGAATACAAGGAAGTAATCGCGTGGTTCAAAACTTTGCCTATGTACCTTGAAACTGCAAGTTTCAGAGCCATACATGCTTGCTATGATACCCGCCAACTAAAAATTATCAGCGACCATCTAGGCGAAAAGTACCTTCTTAATGATAAATTTTTAACGAAAGCATTTACTGCTGGATCTGAACTATATGAAGCTATAGAGGTGTGCCTTAAAGGAATAGAACTTGACCTCCCTGCCGGGAAGTCTTTCTTAGACAAAGATGGCATTGAGAGACACAAAGTGCGTTGCAACTGGTGGGACCCCCAACTCAAATCATTTAAAGAAGTAGCGATAATTTCAGATGAAAATATTAGAGCAAATCTGAGCGATGAGGAGCTACCAGCTAATGCAATAGCCGAGTATGACAATTTAAAACCGGTATTTTTTGGGCACTACTGGCATCGAGGAGAAACTCCAGAAAAGCTTACAGATTTTGCCGCATGTCTTGACTATAGCGTGGCAAGCAAAGACCTTACTCTAGGAAAACTAGCTGCATACAGAATGGGTGATGAATCGATACTAGAAAATGATCATTTTGTTTATGTCGATTCAATTTATGCGAAACGCATTTGATTTCCGAACAAATATCCGGAACGTATTTGTAAATGATACCCTCGCCATCCAAGTTCCTAATATGCGACTACGTTCACATACTCACTAATACCCTGAGATGCTAATAATAGTCTGCGTAAGGCTTCAACCAGGATAAATTTCTTCATTTTGAAACAAATTCGCCAGCAGTATGCACGAATCAAATTGTTTCTCTGCGGCTTCTTCCAGCCCCGCTTCATACTGCCTAAGATCCCTTTCTGTAGGAAAATCTTGGGAATTAAGTAATAGTCGCAAGGAACGATTATATTGCGCAGATGATATGAATAGATGAAGCCATAAATTTATAAATTTGTGAGCAAATCCATTCTTTACATCAGCATCAATTTCTAGGTGATCAATAGTTTCTGCTGCACTAGATTCGATTTGTTCTCGTGCCGGCAAAGTCCCTCGTAGGCTTTTCATGCAGAATCTCTTAAACGCTTTCCAAGAATCCATATCGCCAATTGTGTTCATATGTTTGATCGTTTCGTAATATGCATACGCCCAATTGTAATACAAAGCATTGAGATCAATTTCATCAGTATGCTGAGCATATAGACGCATCAGGTATTGCTCTCTATCGATCGTATCCAAAAGTTCGTCTATAGGCTCTTCTTTTATAATGCCTAGTTTGTTATAAAAGTTTATGCTGTCAGACACCTCAAGCGAATGAGATATGAAGGACTTCGTGCTCCCGCTGGTCGCGACGAGCAAGATTCTCAAGTCCGAAGGGGCATCATTCCATTTTTCGATATCTTCTACGGCTGAATTAATTTTTTTTATTAATTCAACACGATGCCTTTCAATAAATTTATCGGCTTCCCTCGTTTTTCTAATTTCGGCTAGATGGCAGTACTTAGCGACGATCCAATAAGACCAATTGATTTTAGATCCAATCTTTATATATTTCGTAAAGTCAGACTTTGAGTGTTTTTTAAACCACCGTTTTCTGGTTTTGTCATTTTCGAAATCCATGCATCGCCCTATAACCAAATTAATAGCAATCCCATCATTTCATTTGTCCGGACTCTTGAACAAATCAGAAAACATTTGATGCCGGGCTAAATATTAGGATGAAGCCCTTTTCCAAATTTCCCCGATCGTCTTTGTTGCTCCCGCAAGACATTGGGGATCTTCTTCCATAATAATGCCGGTCAGCACCTCCAATGCTTCAACATCGAAACGATTATGCTTCAAAACCTGCGTCCATTTTTTTTTCGCAGCTCGCGGAATATTTTGAAAATTATCTTGATGCCGCTCTAAAGCAGATAGGACATAGTTAATTCTGGTCATTACGCGGCGAATACCATAATCCCTCGGAGGTGGGAAATTGGTTAACCGCATGCGCGAGGCTAAACTGTTGTTGATCTGTTTTCTTATGTACTTCGGCTGATTCCGATGTTGCAAAGGTGAGTAATCGGGAAGTTCTTGAAATTTCTTAGCACAATTCCGATTCACCCATCGTCTAGCTGCTGTAGCCATATTGAGATAGGGTAAATTTTTATAGCTACTGGAAATATCTCCCTCAAATATTACTCGGAGATATTTTGCCTCAGCGGTACTGTACGCAACCAGGATTGCAGAGTCCCGCAAAGCCAACTCCAGCAACTGCTCCGTTGCATCTTTCGGCTCACCGATCCTTATGTTCGAGCACTTAGCGGCTGAATCTAGCGCCCGGTTCAGGCTCCATTGAGAAGTCTTCTCTAGATATCTCTGACCAAGAAGATGAAACGTATTATCTGAATCTGCCTCATAATCAAAATAGAGAAAATTATCCATGGTCCGTTTTTCCCAGGCCTATTTTATAGCTCATATTAGAATACCTGTTAATTGCCGCACACAAATTCAGAGTGTATTCGATTGAATCTTAGGATTACTTTAGCGATCAAATAATTCAGCTAAGTCATTTTCACTGATCAGTCCGAATTCGATGATTGATATACTCTTGATAGCTTCTTCTACATTTATTGAAGAGGCTTGAATTTCGACATCGAAAGCCTCACTCCAAAGTCGAATAGCCATAGTTTTCTTATCATAGAGCTGAGAGATTTTTTGTTTTGCTACTATGGCCCAGCAATTTTCATAAAAATCTTGCTCATCTATTGATAACCAAAGCTCCACGTAACCATTATTTGAGGCAAGATAATACTCCCGGACATCTGACGTACCCGGGCTGTGCGCACCAGACGTTGTGCAGACAAAATCCAGTTTATATTTCGGCTTCGGAATAAGATCCCATGATCTTGAAACAATAATTTTGTATTCACCATCATTCATCTTGAAAATCCATTCTGTAAGACGCCTTGTCTATGAGTGCTGGTAGAGTAGTTAGGGTAACAGGAAGAATTACGATCAATCATTGATTAAGTAACCCAGCGAGATTCAAATATATTTTTTATAGACAGCTAGTGAGTTCTGGTCAGTAACGCACATCAAGGTCTTCTCAAATTGGCTTCTCTTTAATTCATGTACTGCTATTTCTGCTGCGATCTCAAGAGGCCACCGATAAATCCCCGTTCCCATTGATGCAAAAGCAATGCTTTTTGCACTACCGCATTGTTCAAACAGATCTAACGCGCTTCGGTAAGCACTCCCTAAGAGGCTTTTTTCTTCAGGGGACCCCGTTAAGTATCTAGGGCACACTGTATGAGCAATAAACTGCGCGTTTATTCTATACGCTGGAGTGACAACGCAATCACCAGGATTTACTGGCCCTAATCCCTTGCATATGGCTTCAAGTTCTGGCCCTGCAGCCTTATGGATAACACCTGACAGCCCACTTCCAGCTAGTAGCGATGGGTTGGCAGACATAACAATGATATCTGCCCCACATTTAAGAATGCTTGCTAACCTAATTTCGACACTATACTCAGGCACATTTCTTATGGTTTGAATCTGTGAATAGATAATTAGCTTCTTTGGGATTTTTTCTTACGGAGAATGAGGATTAGAAGACCCATATTGATGCAAATAAAAGGCAGAAACATACTTTCCCATACTGGATGTCTGTTATCCCCCATAAACCCATTCCCGGCTACGTCATACATAAGCATCAGAAACAGTTGGCCAGTGAGTAGCACTACCAACATCACAATTGATGCCAGTCTGGAAATCCTCAATTTAGCTCGCTCCTAGGAACTTCATCTCTCGAGTTTACTTTTTTGGTTCTAGGTGGTCTAGCGCATGGGCTGAGACCTGACTGGCTCAGTACAAAACCCCACTCGCCCGCTTTATGGGCCAAATTTGGGCCAAATTTGGACCACTAAGGCGCAATAGATCACAACTGGTGACAACAAGTGGCAATAGAAAAGCTGTGGTGATACCTTACATCAAGTGACGCAGGCTGTTGTGGTGAGTTGTGGTTGATTGTCTGCGAGGGACTCATAATCCGTTTGTCCGGGGTTCGAGTCCCTGTGGGCCCACCAATTAAATCAATGAGTTAGAGCTTGCCACTCTGCTCAGCATCCAACATCGAATCTACGATGTAACGGCGGATGTAAGAACTATTTTACCATATAGGCCAGGTAACCAATACTAGCTTTGCGGTTCGAGCACTACAATCTCGCTCTCTGTTTCGGCTTCTCGAAACCATACCCCCCACCCCTTAAAACCTCAAAACGGCCATATCCAGACCCCACCCCCGGGGGTACCCCCACTTGCACAGAAAGGTTCCCTATTTTGCTAGTACATAGTAATTTGGACGAAAGATTTGCCCCTGGAGAATAACAATGAAAAACTTATTGTTTTTACTCACTTTAATTGTGTTACCTGTCTTTGCTCAGGAAGAAGGAGCAAAAAACTGTGGTGCAAACGATTTCGCCCTACAAATTCTTGGCTCTGGTGGTCCTTTCGGCAATGGTAGAGCATCCGCGGGTTATTTGTTGTGGATAGACGGCCAAAGCAGAATCATGATCGATGCTGGTGGCGGTACCTTTGCGCATTTTCATGAAGTAGGGGCAAATATAGCGGACCTTCAATTGTTGGCTATTAGTCATTTCCATCCAGATCACTCCGCGGAATTACCAGCATTACTGTGGCCTCAGAACGGCCCATTGACGATTGTTGGGCCCTCGGGTGACAAAGCGTTCCCCTCTATCGCGGAATTCATTGATGGGCTCTTCGGTATTGACGGCGTATTTCGGGTTTTGAATGACAGATTTCAGTTCCGAACAATCGAAGTGGACATTAATGACGAAGCCTCAGAAATCCTAAATGAAAGGTCTGTTGTTGTTGGATCGCTTGGGGTCCCTCATGGTGATGTTCCTGCTCTGGGTTTTCGGGTAGAAATCGGCGGCCGGAGCATAGCGTTCAGCAGCGATCAAAATGGAACCGATCCTAGCTTCGTAGAATTTGTTAAGGATGTGGACTTGTTGGTAGTGCATTTTGCGGGCAACGAAGATGGATCGGGAAGAGCTGATTTGCACGCCAAGCCGAGCGTCTGGGGAAAGATTGCAAACGAAGCGGAAGTCGGCCGCTTGATATTAAGTCACCTCTCTATCAATCAAAATTTCGAATCTAATTTGGTTGCGTTAAAAGAAGTTTACTCTGGACCGCTCACGATAGCTGAAGACCTTATGTGTATGCCGGTCGAGTAAATCGGATAATTTTGAATGCCTACAATCGATATTCAAGTCAGAGACATCCTACAAAGCGGCGCAGACATCGTGGTCTTCTCTGCTCACCCAAGTCTTCTAAAGGGTAGCGGTGTCTCGGGTTTATTGCATAGAGCAGCCGGGCCTAAACTTGAACTGCTCGCAAAATCACTTGGCCCAATTACATCGGATCAGTCGGCGATTACCTCTGTATTAATCCAGAGATTTCTACTCTAACATATTTGTTCGCGTCCACCGCTGCGTGAAGAACGCTATTTGAGCGCGCTTGCAGTTAGATATTGCACATTCCGGATTATATGTTGTTAGCATAATATGGTTGGGGAAAACTGATTTCGCTCACAATGAGGAGAATCTACTCTATGAATATTACTAGTGCAGTATCGCTCGGAGGGCTGACTAACTTGCTGGGCACTATAGGTGTTATAGGCTCTTTAATCTTCGTTGGCCTTGAGCTACAGCAATCACAGCGAATAGCTCTAGCGGGCCAACAGCAAGCCAGAACCGAGCTTAATTCAAGCCGACTGCTCGCTGAATTGGAGTTGATGGGTTCTATGGGCGAAGAAGCGATCACTTCAGGATTAGACTGGGATGAGATGACCCCAGAGCAGAAGGTGATTCGTGAGCAAATTCAGCGTTGGTTTTGGACATTGAACGAGAATAATTTCATACAGAATGAAATGGGTCTTCTTAACGATGACCTATGGGCGCAAGTTGAAAGATATATTAATGCTCGTTATTCAGAATGCCATCTAAGGCCTATTTATGAAGGTATGGTTAGCTACAGGCCATTAATGGACTATATCGATGATCTACCAGACAGGTGCGCCCAATGAGAAAATTAGAAATCAATGACCTCATTCAAATTGCCGGCATGTTAGGAATTATTGGCTCTCTTGTCTTTGTAGGCCTCCAGATGAAACAAACGCAGACCATAGCGCTTGGAGAGCAGGTACAGGCTAGAAATCAAATGCTTTTAGATAGTCAGCTCATATTGCTTGGCGATGAGCATATTGGCAGAGAATTAATGAATAAATCTAACATTGCTGTCCTTAACCCAATAAATCTGTCAGACGAAGTGAGTGCAGTATGGCGCGCAATGATTACTGTGAGAGGCGTGACTATACAAAATGCGTTTCAGCAATATCAATTAGGCCTTCTACCAGAGGATGTTTGGCAGCAAGCTAATCAAAGAATCTCGCTCCATTGGGATAATTGTCACATTCGGCCTATTTGGACAACTGTCGTTATTCCTTCATTTTTAGATTATCTGCATAGTTTGCCAGAAGACTGCCTCTCAAATTTTGATTAAAATTATCATGCTCTTTCTTCGGATTCTATGATGTCAGATACTTTGCTTCAGCTCAGAGTGCGCCGGTTCCACTGCCTCATAATCCGTTTGTCCGGGGTTCGAGTCCCTGTGGGCCCACCAATTAAATCAATGAGTTAGAGCTTGCCACTCTGCTCAGCATCCAACATCGAATATACGATGTAACGGCGGATGTAAGCACTAGCTTACCATATAGGCCAGGTAACCAATACTAGCTTTGCGGTTCGGCGCTACAATCTCGCTCTCTGTTTCGGCTTCTCGAAACCATACCCCCCACCCCTTAAAACCTCAAAACGGCCATATCCAGACCCCACCCCCGGGGGTACCCCCACTTGCACAGAAAGGTTTCCTAATCTGCTAGAACATACTATTCTGGACGAACGATTAGGTATTTCTGAAAATTAGGCAAAGTAGAAATCCTGCGCGCCTAATGGTTATATCTGACGTTTTAAAGGAGTCTCAGTAACTCAAAGATGAAACGAGAGAAGTTGTAACGATTTAAGGAGTTGCTTGTCATCCGCAGTAACATTGTTATTGATGAATTGACTAGAGTTATTACGAGGTCAATTTTGAATTCTGAAAATATCAGGAGAAATAGAATGAAGAGCTTAACTTATAGAACCGCCATATTGGCAACTACTCTAATGATTGCTAGCTGCTCTGAAAGCCCAATCAATACAGATCAAGTTGACGAAGATACTGCAGCTAATTTGATGGACCAGTTTACAGCATCTTTTAGCGCTGCCTGGGCGTCGGGCGACGCCGAAGCGATAGGACAACTCTATAGTGAAGATGCAATTCGCATTGTATCTACTTCAGCTACTCCAACTTATGGTAGAGAAGCCATAATATCTGATTTTGCTGCTGATTTTTCTAGTTCTAGCGGAGCGACAACAATTAAAGCAATTCCGGAAATAGCGAGGTTTGTCTCTGAAGACATTCTAATTGGAGCAGGAACCTATGAAGTAATAAATACTGATGGAACTGTTGGAGCGATAGGTCTGTGGGGCAATGCGTTCCAGCTAAAATCTGACCGTCTCTTAATGCTTATGGAGTCGGCGGGTGACATGGCTACTTCCGGAATGAATCCTAGTAGTTTAGCTATTCCGCAAGTCATAGATGCGGTTTATATGGGCCCGCGCGCTGATGAATTGAACCGAATTGTGACGACTTATGAAGAAAACAATATTACCAATCCTGAGGCGGTAGCAGATTTATTTCTGGATGATGGGCTTCACGTTATTTCTGGGAATGGCCGAGTTATTTCCGGCAAGGAAGATATTTTGGAGTCGTTGACTACTAATGCGGTTCCCGGTGTTACTTTAGATGCCTGGAGTTATGGATATCGAGAGATAGGGAATTCTTTAGCCCTTGGCTGGGGTGGATATAACCTAACCGATTCTGACGGTACGACTATAGAGTATGGTCAGTGGGGCAATATAAATAAAATTACCGCTGACCGCGATATGATAGTGATGGAGAGAGCAGGTCCATTTTCTGGGCAATGATCTTCATAGACTAGGTAGCGGGGCTCATAAAGCTCTGCTACCTTGGCGCTGCGCTCTTCGCGTATAGCCTGCGTTTCATTGCCGTGCTTGGTGTTGGCAGCTATCTGACGGGCTTTGCCTTGGTACGCCCTGAGCGTCCAGTAACCGCTTGATCTGCATATTCAGGGCCTCTGTGAAGTGCAAAGCCTGTATTGTAACCCCGCGTGTCAAGCGGACTCAGACCCCACCCCCTAAAACCTCAAAATGGCCATATCCAGACCCCACCCCCGGGGGTACCCCCACTTGCACAGAAAGGTTCCCTAATTTGCTAGTACATACTATTCTGGACGAAAGGTCAGGTGAGCTTTGGAAAAAGCGATGAGGCAATAGGGAGGCACGATCTATGCTTATGAATTTTAAGTTTTTACATCGCGTCAAAGCAAAATCGTTGCTCGTTTTTGGCTGGATAAATCGAGTCATACTTGGAAATCGAAAGTTAACTATCAGTGTGGTGCCGGTATTTATTGAGGGTAAAGACCCGCTTGATGAACGGATTGAATTTTTTATCTCGAAAGAATCTGATGACATAGGAGAAGCATATTATGAAGATGACGCATGTCCGCAGGAAAGGACCGAAACAACTAGCAGAGATAGCCAAGCGATTGACACCGGAGGAATTTGCGGAGTTGAGAGCTAGCCCGCAGGAATCTAGTGAGCTAATGAAGAGTTTTCAGCGCCTGGCAGCTAAGCGAGTGATGGAGCGGCGCGGCCTCAAGTTCAAGACGACAGAGGATTAAGTCTGGACTGAGAACAAATATATGAAACTAAGTGCATTACGGCCCTAGTGAGTGTCAGGCATGGTATTTGACGAAGAATACGAAGCGCGCAGGCTCAAAGACCTTCAGGTATGGCTCGCTGAAAATGTTATTGAAATCCCAGAGCCACAGGAAGTGACGCTCTTTGATTTTGAGATGAATTGGTCTAAGTGGTCTGGCAAATTTAAGGTCCGTTTCGACGAATTTGAGTGCCAAGATACATTTGGACTAGAAATGGAGATGACAGGCTTTCCTAAGTTTTATTTCCCGATGTTTACCTCGCCGTTAGGAGTTCCTGCGAGCTATAGGGCAATAGAGATTACTTCAAATACACACAATGCAATTAGTGAGGCGTTAAGGCTTACGTTTCCAAAGCTGAAACCTCTCGGAAAGAGCAGGGACACAGGGATACAAATTATGTATAACTCCCCGATAGAAGCGCGGCTTTCTAGGAATAAAATTGAAGAAACTGAATTATTAGTGGTAAAAGGATACTCGATCAGCGTACTGCTGTTAAATTTGTAACCCTAAGGAGATAAAAATGTTAAATATTATTCTTCGCAATGTTCTAATTATTTCTACTATGCTTACGCTAAGCACATTCGCTTCAGCTCAAACAACATATACAAAGATTGGTGGCATTACATTCGGTAGTGATGGATCGACAGCGTCTACTATCGGGGGTACGACCTTTATCAATAAGAGCGACGGTACTACGGCTACAGCTCAGAAGGTGGGGGAGACTACCTTTATAAATAGCAGTGCCGGAGTAACAAGCACCATCAGTAAAGTAGGGAATACTAAATTCGTGAATAGTAGTGATGGTATAAGCAGTACTATTAATAAGGTTGGCAACACTACTTTTATCAATAGCAGTACGGGATCGACAACAACAATCCAGGAGATTGGTAATATTCTATTTACCAACAGTACCGAATAAGGCGTGGAATTTTTGCCTATTGACAGTTTAAGAAAATAGACTAAAATTACCCCCAACATTAAGAGAGGGCTGACGCCCCGCCAACCTGCAGCTGTGCAAGGTGGTACTCCCGAAAGGAAATGTGGCCTTAAGGCAACGACAGCGTCAGCCTCCATTGGATAACCAACTGGGGGTTTTTTTATGTCTAAAATAGCGACAAATATAGCGGATCACAAAAAATTTCAGACTAACCAATTACGTCGGACTGAAATGGATAAGGAGTTAAGAGATAGTTTTGATCTTGGGCGGCATTGGTATTCAAGCGCCCCCGGGACGAGCTGGCGCACCAACTACTGGGTGAAAATGCTGGATAAAAGAGCAAAGTACGAATTGTATTCATCTCAAGAGGAATCTATAGAAGAGCCAGTATACGCGGGGACTTTTACACCAACTGAGCTTCGTGAATACTTTGATGGAGTGTCTTTTTTCGACCTAGATGAAGATTGTTGGAGAGAGATTGGATTAGGTTATACCGCAGATGTTATAGATTTCATGGACATTGGTCATGACATAGGAAACATCTATGACTATTAACAAGAAAGAAGATACAGACTTAGAGTCCAATAACCCATTACTAAGGAAGATAGCTCAACTGAAATTGTCTGCGGCTAAATATATAGAAGAGGCAGAAGCAGAAGGCCCTCTGAAGCTCTAAAGCCGGTATTGGCTGCCCCGCGTGCCAAGCAGGCTCTGACCCCACCCCCTATTTCTCATCAACCGCCCAGTCAGCACCACACCCTAGGGGCAAACCCCGATAAGTCAGAATGGTTCCATTGCACCCGTATATATATTATTCTGCTTGAGAGATAAGCTATTTGCCTAATTCACATTGAAGCCTATTTAATTGCATGAAGGAGATAGAAAATTGACTACAGAGAGTGTCTCATCTGCAAACAAACTCGTACTCCGATATTGGAACTGTGCCGGGCGAGGCATGCTCATGCGTTATATGGCTTATGACGCGGGCCTCAACTTTGTAGACGATATAGTCGATTTCGAGAAAGATTTTTTGGGAGGAACCTGGGAGAGCACAAAAAAATATATACCTGAACTTGCTGGGCCTTTCAAAGCACTGCCAGTGGTACAGCACAACGGATCAACAATCAATGAGACTGGGGCATGTGCACAATATATCGCTGAAATTGCTGGCTACATGCCAAAGAGCCCACTAGACCGCGCCAGGGTCATCATGATCTGCGATCACATTTATGAAGATATCCTTATCAATATAAGCTATGGGCTCTGGGGCTTCAGGGAGTGGGATCGAGATGTTATTGGGGGATTTGCTGGCCCAACTTCTGGATTACCACTCAAGTTCGTCAATCTGGAGAACACCCTTGCTGAGAGCGCAAGCGGTTTTGCTGTTGGCAATGAAATAAGCATGGCTGATTTTGCCATTTTCTATATTGTTGATATTTTGACGCAACGGATGCTCGAGGTTGAAAGCGGCACTGAGGCAGTTAAATTGCTATTGGGAGACAAGCCGTTCATTGCCGCACATCAGAAAATGATGCTAGCGCGCCCAAATATATCGAAATATAGAAACTCAGCTCAATGGAAAAAATATGGTCCTTATATTTCAGGATTAGGTGTCATGGGAAATCGAACTCATGAACTCGAGCTGGGCGAAACCGAACTTGAGGGAATCGAAACCCTGGCATCGAAGCTGGTGTCTTGTCTGCGCTGATGTAGCCGCATTAGCAGCCAAAAATCCACCCATGTTCCATCACATAGCCCGCGTTGGTATTGACAAGTTAACTCCCAAAGCCCGAAGAAGCGCCCTTCAATCACAGCCTATAACGCCACTACCTTTTCCCAAGTCGCAAAAGCGCGCAGCCGAAAATAACGGTAATTCTCAGCTGACACCAAATGCCTGCCCAGGTTAAATAAGTTATAGACAGCTGCATGTGCATTCAAAAATCGCTGCGCCTGATGCATTGATTTGAACTTACGCATACCCCGCTCTCTCACTCGCGTCGGCTCGTGTGAAAGCTCACATCGATTGTTCGCATATCGGCTCGTGTCATGAATCGTATCAGGGATTAACTCCCTATGAGCTACACCATAACTCCGCAATTTATCCGTGACAATCTTCCTGGGCTCGCTCTTGTGCTTCTCCAAGAGTCGCTTAAAGAACCGCTTTGCAGCATTCCCGTCACGTCTTTTCTGCAGGAACACATCAACAACCTCACCATCCTGATCTACTGCCCTCCACAGGTAATGTTGCTTACCCTGAATCTTCACGAACACCTCATCAATGAAGAAAGTGTCTCCATATCCCTGATGCTTCCTTCGCAATCGCTGGGCATATTTCGATCCGAATTTGTTGCACCAGAGGCGAATGGCCTCGTAGCTGACGGTCACGCCCCGCTCGGCCAACAAGTCTTCAATATCACGATGACTAAGGTTGAATCGGTGATAGAGCCAGACGGCGTACTGGATGATTTCGGGCGGGAATCGGTGGCGCTTGTACATTTTTGATTGAGTCATGAGCTAAATACTGGCAGATTGAGGGTTAACTTGTCAGCACCCGCCCGTGTACTGTTTAATTTTGATCTGCCTTGGAATCCTATGGATATGGAACAGCGTATCGGCCGAATCCATCGTTATGGCCAAAGTGATACCGCTCAAGTTTATAACTTGGTGCTGGGTGACACCATTGAAGGTCGCATATTTCTTTTACTTGATGAAAAACTCGAGGAGATTGCCAAAGCGCTTGGCAAGGTAGATGAGAAGGGGCAGGTAGAAGAGGATCTTCGCTCCCAAATCTTGGGCCAGTTATCAGAACAGGTGAATTACCAACAGCTCTACTCCCAAGCGCTGCAAGATCCAGAGTTAAAACGAACCAGGCTAGAGCTGGAAGCGGCCATGGATAATGCGCAACATGCAAAAGACGCCGTATTCGAGCTGTTTCAGGATTTGGATGGGTTCAGTCTGGATGAATATACGCCGTTATCTGACACGGAAGAATCAATTGATGACCTTGTAAGGTTTATGCAGAAGGCGTTGCCTTCCGAAGGCGAAACAATCGAAGTCAGGGGCGAGAAGCACGTTGCTTTAGTTAAGGATGGCTTAGAACAAATACTCTTTACGACTGACCGTGAAGAGGCAACGAACTCTGAAAATTTGCAATTGGTCGGGCTGGATCACCCAGTTATATCAGAGCAGCTCGACAAATACAGAAATCTCGATCCCGAACTTTTAGGCTTTTACTCCAGTGAGTTAAATCCTGGTGAATCCATCTCTATTTGGGAAGTCCGCGCAACGAATGCTAAAGGCCATGCTGTTCATTCCATAGTGAAGCTCGCTGTTGATTCAGAGGGTAATCGCTTGCCACATTTGGAAAAGCAAATAGACAATATATTTAGGGAGGAGGTAAATGCAGGAAGTACCGTAATCGATTTGCATAAGATCGAAGCGGGACTTGAACGTGAGCTTCACCACCGGAATATCGTAAAGCCTGAGCAGGCCTATTCAGCAAAGCTAGTTGGGTTGGCTTGCGGATGATCGCGTAAGGTCAGATTTTTGTATTTTTTCACCGAAAATCTCGCTCAATTGCGTACACATTGAGAGCGATATCGAATGCTGAGAAATCAATGGCCATAGCCACCACTCAGGCCAATATCAATATTAAAGAATCACTGCAAGAGGACTATGCTGTTGAAGATCAGTTAAAAGACTTGCTGGTTAAAGAAAGGTTGCCATGATGTTCTCAGTAGGATACGGAATTCAGAATCGGGTCAATAAAATGCGAGAAATCTCAAAAGATGATCCAACGACAGCTACCATTCTTGCTGCAGTTCATTTCGAATGGATGATCAAACGAGCGATACAATTTACTTCCACATCTTATTGGTATTTAGCGATTGAGGGGTAAAACGAAGAAGTCTCAGAAACCTATAAAAAGTCCTGTGCTGCTTTTGGGAAATTTAACTGTCTCAATGCTCAAGAAGATAGAGAAACTGTCAGAAGTCAGGATCTAGTATTCTGAGGCGATCATGGAACATCAAGATTGTCTTTGTTAAGTAAAATGTTTTAACTAATCGGATAACTTATCGTATTCGTCAATTGAAACGAGGAAAAAATAATCTAGTTCATCTTTTGTTTTCAACATCCAAAGCGTTTTATCGTCTCTTTGCTCTACATAAGAGTATGATACTCCGACGATGTTATTTTGATTGCAGAATATTTGATACGCTTCATGATAAAACAAACCATCTCTAAAAATAATTGGATCTGCTTCAGTTCCTTCTCCAAAGAAGTCTTTATTTAATGCTAATTTTCCTGGGATGTGCAAATGATCGCATGCTTCTTTGAATGATTTTCCAGAATTCAATTCAAATTGCAGTTTTGATAATCTAGTAGTTGCCAGGAGCGGAATCTCGGCACTTACTGCAGATAGATCGGCAGTTAGGTAACCTATATTCGAGATAATTCTGGCTGAGATATATCTTATTAATTCATCTTTACCGTCTCCAAGCAGGTCTGCTCCACGAAGAATTTCCCCATGAATACTCTGAGATAAGGCGTTGTATTCATAACTTATACTTTCGGGAAGAGAATTGATTAACTTATCAGTATTAATGCTGTCAATTCCAAATAATTGGATCCATTCTTCTCTCAGTTGAGAAGTGCCCTCAAAAGTAGATCTACCGCCAAATAAAGTCAGACCCAAAACTCGATCAATTTCAAATAATCCATCTATGTCTGAATTATTTATAAGTTTTTTAGTTAGTTCATCTAGTACAGTAGAAATCCAGATAGAAACAGAATGAAATTCATACAAAGAACGAGAAAGAATTGAGCTGGTTAATGGTAAATCATGAATTATGGAAAGTTGAATATTTGGGATAAGTATCGCTTTCTTCAAATTTGAAAGGAGAGATATCAACCTTATCTTCTGAACTAGATCTTTGATTGTTTTTTTCTCTACTGATTTGTCTGAGAGTGAAAGATATTCTTTTATAGATCCAATCCAGTACCAACTAGATTCTAATGACTCAAATGGATACAGCTTGTTTTTGTAAAATTTATTAAATTCACTAAATGTCGGGAAATTGAAGCAAGCATCTGAAATATTTTGTATTTCGCTGATTTCATCCTCTACAAGTTTTTCATATATTGAGTTTTTTTCCTTGTGATTCAGTTTTAGGGTGTTTAGCCCATGCATAATATTCTCAGTGTTAATTATTTTTTCGAATCCGGAAAACTTATCGATGGATAATTTTCTGTCAATTTCATTAATTGATTTCTTAATATAAATTTGTTTTTTTGATTTAACTGTGTGTTTTGTGTCTAGCCAAGGATGCTTAAAAAAATTATCGAATATGGAATTTAAAGAGGATATAAATAATTCTGGAGAACTAGTATTAAGTGGATCGAGAACAATTCGATGACTTCCATAGTTCGGATGTACGTAGTCGTTTAATTTATTTTTTAAGTCAATTATTTCTGAATTCGAGGCATTTTTTTTTAATCTCCTTGATTTTTTTGTGATTTCTTCTATAGATTTCTTCTCTATTCTTGGCAATCCCCAGTCCTTAAAGTTCTTACCAATCATTTGCATATCCCTATGCGATATATCTCCGTTTATAAGAGTCTGGCAGTTATTTTCTAATATCATGCCTCTAATAGTTTCTTCAGCAAGCGTTCTCGTGATTAAGGTGGAACTCAGTATATTTTCGGAATCAAATGCAATTGCGAGTCCTTTTTCTAGATCAAACCATCTTACCCAATTAGCGGTTCTTATGAGTGGGACTAATTTCCTTGCTAAATTCCAGCAAATTTCTAAATTCGTAACATGCTCTTTTTCTTTATTTGAAAACTCTCCAAACTCTCTATAAAAGAGATTTATCTCATTTTTATAAGCAACTGATTTTCCCTTTGGATGTGCAGGAAGATGACTATTTCTTCTGTTCAAATTGAATTCAAGCTCGGCAATTTTTTCCTCAATCGTTGGAATATTTTCTATCCACGATGTTCTATAGTTCGGAAAAATTGGTATAGCGAATAGCAAAGTTATTACCTCAGCAAAAAATGTATGATTCTTGAAATATTTTCACAAGATCAGCAAACGTTCCAAAGGCATCACCAAATTTTCCGTCTGCTCCAGCTAATCTTTAAAAAAATTCGGTCGCTTGGTCCGTAACCAGCTAATAGAAGCGCAAGGGTCACTTGCTTCGCCTAACTGTTCCGGTTTCAAAGTTAGTATAAGCAACTGATCTTTGATTTGGAACTTTCTCGTTGACTAAAAGGGTTTCCGAGGTCGGTGATTGGGACTCAAGGCTCTCTTGTTCAATGTTTGCTTCAGAAGCACTTGGTGGTGCTGCTTTTTACGAAAATAAGGGAGAATCTTTGGGCAGGTGATATTTAACTGGGTTCTAATAACTCGCGATAACGGCTGTCAGCTTGCCACGCTTAGCTATCTATAATTGATGAAGATCTTCCTTAAGACCGTCTGCTTTAAGAGGGCTGAACGATTCTTATTTTAAAGCTGACGGTCTAGCATGCAATACAGCATTTATTCCAAATCGCAAACCGGCGGTCCACACAATGGGGCGACAATTAACAACTGTGTTTGGGATCAGTATTCAACGCTGTTTTTAATTTTTGAAGTTGACAAATCGCGTCTATCAGATTTTCACCTGCAGAAAGCATTGAAGATTGTTCATAATGGCGCAATGTTGTGTCGAGGTTACTATGTCCAAGGATTCGACTACCCGAGAGGATATTTTCCGGCGCATCACTCGATATACCGCTGGCTGCACAATCCCGCAATAGATGTGGGTTAATGGGGGAACCAAGCAGCTCTTCTGAAATCCTGATGACAGAGTAATACAGCGCGTTTCCAGACATTTTGGTGCCTCGAGTGGAAATCCAGAGTGCTCCCCGCGCCAGAATAATCTCTTCTAAATCTAGCTGTCTCTCTTTGAGCAAAATCTGCCGTTCGGTCTGTAGATAGCGATGAAAACACTTCACGAAATTCTCATCCGTGGGAAGAGCAAATTTTATTGGGGAACCATCCTTCGTCTCTTGGCCGGGAATGGAACATTCCCATACCCAATCCTTTAGTTTTAAATGCGGACCGAGACTCAGGCTAGACATATTTTTGCGTCTCAGCGGCCGAAGCGCGAGGAGTCCAAGAGCTAGAGCGTCTCGGTAGCGTGATGCCTGGAGAATACTTGGCGATGAACACTCTGATGCCAGCTGCTGCATGAAAGAACAGCAGACCCGCCATATTTCTCCCGGAGGCCGAATTCTTGCGTGCTTCTTACGAGATGGAGTAGCGCGCAATTGCATGCGGGCTGCAAGTTTTTTGAGCATATTGAGGTCAGATCTTGGCTCCATAACTCGAATCGCTTCAACTAGGTCTGTGACCCTCGAGGCGATCGATTGGGAGGCAAGCCCCTGGTCTTCAAGCCGTTTAACATAAGATCTTAGAACGTCCTCGTTAAGTCTTTGACTAGGCCTCCGGGCCTCTGGTCCTCTCAGTATGCCTTCACATTCAAGATGGAAAATCCATTTGCCATAGCCTTTTTGGACCTGAATTTTGGTGGCATCTGCCCAGTGCGCTCCTGCGCCATCTGGCTCAAGGAAATCCCCTTTGCTGATTGCGTCTCGCCATAGTTGTTGATCCAGTTCGGGCCATTGATCAATTTTAACGGCTGTCGGTTGTGTTTTACTCACTTTTTACCTCCGAAAAATTGCAGTGGGTCCATAAATGGAGGTTCTGCAGATAATCCACGACTCGTCTCGGCCAACGGCTTGCGCCTATGCTGAATGATGACATCATCATAAAGATTGATCGCCGCTTGAGTTTCTGCACCTGCGTAGTGGTTATAGGTTGTCGTCAGTGACTTGTGCCCCAGCACTTTCCGCACCACCTCGTAATAACCCGGCTTTGTGTCCAAAAGAATTTTTGCAGCTGCATGGCGAAATTGGTGAGGTGTGAGTTTAATGGCAGCCTCATTCCAGAGTGTATTGCGTATCTGATTGCGAAGGGCGGAGCAGTCTTTCGGCTGCCCGCTGCGACCGGGAAACAAGTAAGGGCTGTCTGAGTCACCAAGATATCCACGGTGATTAGAAAGGTAATCCTTGATCCTTTTGCTTAGGCTTTCAGGCAGAAGATACTCTAGCGCTTGGTTGTTTTTTACCTGCTGCCGCGGTATCGAGATGCGGGCTCGCTGTCCCATCCAGTTGAGATGCTCGTCGAGACGGAGTCCCTGAAGATTACTGAGGCGCATCGGTGCAAAGGTCAGTATCTCAATTGCGACCGCAGATTGAACCAGTAGATGTGCTTTTTTGGCGACGCGGTTGGTAGAGGCAGTCTTCTTTACCCTTTCTGCCTTAGTCCACAATAGCGGTGGCAGGCTGACAAATTTCTCGACAACCCGGGGATCATCGAATTGCGCCATGGCAGCCTGGTTTTTATCACTCAGTCCCTGCTGAGGCACTCTAAGGCTCTTTAGCGATTCGGCGTAAAAAGCGATCGTTTCCTCATCGGCTTCCAGATGCTTGACCGCGTAACTCCGGATTGTCCACGCGACTTCACCAAGATGCTTTGAAGTCTCGCGGCCATTTCTCTCCCAAAACCAGCGCATGCCGAGTTTAAACATCTCTGGGGTGACCAAATCTGATAAGCGAGCACATTTTTGTAAGTCCACTCCCTGATGATGTAGCGCTGACAAAAATCGCCAAAAATGCCCCTTAACGGCATTCAGGCTATTGGGCTTGAAAGGCATAGGATGGGCGGAGAAGGGGTCGTCGCCTGATAAGTAGGTAAGATACTTCTCGAGGTCTTTTTGGATGGATTCAGGAACGAGACTCTCATCGATCCCATAAAGACGTTCGTCATATTTTGGTACTGTCAGTGTGGCTTGCGGCCAGCCAGTACCGGCATAGGATTGGCTGCACTTGTTCCAGACGCGACAGACAGACTGATGACGCACTTTCGGATTTTTGATCAGTGTCTCGTCCTCTAGAGCCCTGAGATAGTCTTGAGAAACTTCATCAGTAACGCTTGCGGGCGTTATCTGTTGTTTCGAGCAATAATGGAAAAAGCGGCTGAGCTCGGTTTTAAAGTAGGTCTCTCCATCGATCAGGTCCCATAATTCAGCCCAATCAGTGCTCATTGGCTCCATGTATCGGGATAGTTTCGTGCTGAGTCCTTGAGATCTAAAGCCCGCTAGTATCAGCGATCGCACATTCTGAAGTCGGCGCTTACTAACCCCTAATTGATCGGGATGTAGATCTTTAAACCTTTCCCTGAGATAGGTTGCTGAGGCCGGCATGGTGGCCAACGGTAATGAAGTCCATTTAGACAGTGTGCTGATTGCCGAGGCAATCTCTCGTCTGCGAGAGAATGACAGGTCATGATTCTCCAGAACTTGCTCTCTGAGGGTATCCAGATTAATCAGTCGGGTATCAGCAAATGAATTTTGAGTTGTCATATCAAGCCTCCAAGATGCCGCGTGAACGAAGATTGCGGACAGTAAATGACAAGTGAAGCCAAATCAAGCAAAACACAACATATAGTGCAAATATGGCTAAAATAATAGTGATGCTTACTATATATAGTATTTCACTATTTTCGGATCTAGGGGTATAAAGCCCAAATTGATGCAGTAAATTCATGCCCAGTGGCTCCTCTCTACAAACGCTAAAAGGTCTTCCAATCGAAAGCGCATACCCCCTCTGACCCGAATCGCAGAAAGTTCTTTCTCTGCGACAAGTCGCTTCAGCGTCCGTTTAGAGACAGATAGGTAGCTTGCGGCTTCCTCAGGGGTCAGTAGCCTTGTTGTCGCATTGCTCGTCATGTAATCAGTCCTCTTGTGAGTGGTTTCTGTTAATCAACTCCGGTGAGAGATCTGCGCAGTGTTTTGTTCCATGATGAAGTCAAAGAAATTGTCTTTGTGAATGAGAACTTTTTTGCCCCAATATCGAATTACACCGCGCTGCAGCAGTTCTTCACGCCGGTTAAAAACAAGCCACCTCAGAGAGCCCACTGAAAACTCCGGGCACATCTCAGAAAAATGTTGGATGGTTGTGAATGGAGATTCCGACTTCAAAGATGCGGATCGAATCATGAGTAACCCTCCCCAAATATTGCGTGCACCATCTTTGAAACAGTGCGATGTTTGTGATCCTCGGTCAGATGACTGTACCGCTTAGTCATCGAGATCGACTTGTGACCCAAAATGTCTCCGATTTCTCTGAGTCCAGCGCCACTCATGGCAAGGTAGCTAGCCGCGGTGTGTCTAAGATCGTGGAATCTGAAATCTTTGAGGTCGGCTTTTGCCCTGATCAGCTGCCAGGCATGATCAATCTCAAAAAGGTGTGACGGTCTCGCGCTCACGTGGGAGGGAAAGACCAACGCGTTGGCATCGAGCGGTCGGACTTTGCCCCACTTGCGAAGAGAAGTCAGAGTGACGTCTGCCAAGGGAACAGAGCGGCTCTCGCTATTCTTTGAGTCTCGTATGATCAGTCTGCGCAATTTAAAATCGCAGTCAGACCAGCGCAGATTCAGAATTTCGCCGCGGCGCATGCCGGTGGTAAGCGCGATCAGAATAATGACCTGCATCTCGGGGTATTTTGGTAGCGAAGTACTTGCTTGAAGTAATCCCTCCCGCTCCGAATCACTCAGGAATCGCGTTCGCCCGCGCGGCTCTCTAAACTTCTTCACCTTGAGGGCTGGATTCTTGTCGATCCATTCCAGCTCAGTGACTGCGAAGCTTAATGCCGCGCTGAGAGAGGCGAGATAGCGGTTCGTCGTCGAATCTGATTTGGTAGCGCGTAATTTCTCGCGTGCTGTTCGAATTTCATAGGACGAAAGCTCATGGAGGAGGGTACTGCCTATCTCCGCGCGCCAAAAACTAAGATGTGCTATCCGGTTGTAGGAGTCTTTCAGTCGTTTGACGATGTCGTCTTCGTATAAATCAAAGACATCATCCACCCTATATTTCTTGAATGCCGCACCTGTATTCAGTCTGCCTTCAACCAACGCAGCTTCAGTCGTAGAAGCCCACTGCCTTGCTTCGGTCTTGTTGGGAAATGATTTGCTCAGAACCGGCAGATGGTTGCGCCTGATACGAACGCGCCAGGAAATCTTGCCGGTATGGGGGGAAATACGTTTATTAAAAGAGGCCATGCGCTACATACCCTCGCGGTATCAGTCACCGCGAATAAGATTAGGTTTGTGAAACGCATGGCTGTTTGTTTAGAGTGGGGCCACGTTACTTCTTGCCACTGAGGTTTAAGCTAATACTGTCTTTTCTCAAAAGCAAGTCGGTAGGCATGGTTTTGGGCCAGGACTAATGGTCCAAATTTGGTCCAAATCGACTGGGGTGTTACTGCGAGGGGTGTGTAACTTATTGATTTAATTGGTGGGCCCACCTGGACTCGAACCCCGGACAAACGGATTATGAGTCCGCTACTCTAACCAGCTGAGTTATAGGCCCATTTGTCTTCGCCTGACACTCGTACTCCTCGTTGTCCAAATTTTCTCACTCGGTTACGTACCAATGTACGCTCCCTCACTCTAAAATTCGTACGCTTCGATTACGAGCGTCATGCTATGCCAAACAGTTTTATCTTAGCCTGAAAACTTGAGTTTTCGAATTTCTGGCTTCGATGAAAGCTTCTTAATATTCACCCTAGCATTCTGTTAGATATCTCAGAACTGCTGTGGCTACAAAAGGAACTGAATTCTACTTAATTATACGGCTGCTGGTAAGCCCTAAAATCCAGCTGCGTTCGCTTTTTCTACTGCCTTGAAGTCTGCCTGTACGCCTTTAGCGAATTGTACGGCGAAAGGGTCTGGGTAGATATCCTCAGAACCCTTGGCGATCTCCTCATAGACATGTATGGCAACCGAATCAGGCGATACCTTGTCCATGGGCACATTCTTGGCCATGTCAGTGTCGACTGGGCCCGGGAAGACGCCAAAGACTAGGGTGTTCTGTGCTGCCAGCTCGACTCGTAGAGCCTGCGTGAGCGAGCGGCCAGCGGCTTTCGATGCGGAGTAGCCCGGTGCGAATGCAAAGTTGCTCAGGGCTGCTACCGAGAGGATATTGATGATGGCGCCGCCACCGTTTGCCTTGAGGATCGGAGCGAAGGCAGAAGACATATTCATCATGCCGAAATAGTTCACCTCCATCTCCATGCGCTGGCCAGCCGGGTTGGGGTTGTTCACAGCAGGGCCGCCGCCACCCATGCCTGAGTTGTTGATCAGAATATCGACATCGCCAGCTGCTGCTGCGGCATCGATATGGTCCTGATTAGTAACGTCCAGGGTAATAGGTACTATTTTGTCGCCGTATTGAGCGATGAGTTCAGCCAGTGTCGATTCATCTCTTGCGCCTGCATAGACTTTCTTAGCCCCCATCTCTAGAGCCTGTATAGCGAAGCTCTTGCCGATGCCGCGGTTTGAGCCTGATATTAAGACAACGCTGTCTTTGACTGATACGCTTGGCATGAATACTCCGGGAACAATTTAGTAGATGTGATTGGTGAGCTATTGCGGTTGCTGTTTCAAAATTCGGCAGAGGTGATTCGGAATAATGATTCCTGGTCTCCATCACTTTGGGTAGTGAAGACCAGGAGTTGGGAATTACTCGTCTAGAAAGCTACGAAGATGATCTGAACGGGTCGGATGTCGCAGCTTGCGTAGCGCCTTCGCTTCTATCTGACGGATGCGCTCACGGGTTACATCGAACTGCTTGCCCACTTCTTCCAGCGTGTGATCGGTGTTCATGTCGATGCCGAAACGCATCCTCAGTACCTTGGCCTCTCTGGCAGTTAGACTGCCCAGTACATCCTTGGTTGCTTCGCGCAGGCCTTCATCGATAGATGAATCTACCGGTGAGTCGACAGTCGCATCCTCGATAAAATCGCCCAAGTGTGAGTCTTCGTCATCACCGATAGGCGTCTCCATTGAGATTGGCTCTTTCGCGATCTTCAGCACGCGACGCACTTTGTCTTCCGACATGTCCATGCGCTCGCCCAGTTCTTCTGGCGTAGGCTCGCGGCCCTTCTCATGCACCATCTGGCGTGAGATTCGATTTAGCTTATTAATCGTCTCAATCATGTGAACCGGGATACGAATCGTTCGTGCCTGGTCGGCGATGGAGCGAGTGATAGCCTGTCGAATCCACCATGTGGCATAGGTTGAGAACTTGTAACCGCGACGGTACTCAAACTTGTCTACGGCCTTCATCAAGCCGATGTTGCCTTCCTGAATCAGGTCCAGAAACTGGAGTCCGCGGTTTGTGTATTTCTTCGCGATAGAGATAACCAAGCGCAGGTTAGCCTCGACCATCTCCTTCTTCGCGCGTCGCGACTTCGCCTCGCCAATCGACATCTGTCGATTAATATCCTTGATCTCGCCAATCAGAAGACCGGTCTCTTCTTCGATAATACGAATCTTCTTCTGTGCACGCAGAACTTCGGTCTTCACGTTAACCAGCAGTTCCGAGTACGCTTCTTTTTCCTTGATGTGCTTGTCAATCCACTTCGCATTGACTTCGTTGCCAGGAAAGCTGGCAATGAAAACTTTGCGCGGCATTTTTGCGCTGCGTATGCACAGGCTCATGATAGTGCGTTCGTGGCGGCGTAATCGTGTAAGTACGGCGCGCACATGGCTTAGCAAGGGCTCGAACTGGCGTGGCGTTAACTTGAAGCTCTTGAACACTTCGCCTAGCTTCTCTAACTCTTCTCTAGACTTCTCATGCTCGCGCCCGCGCTTACCTACTACGGCGCTAGTCAGTTCGTATTGCACGCGTAATTCTGTAAAACGAATCTTCGCTTCTTCAGGGTCTGGTCCAACGGGCGTTTCATCTTCGTCGTCATCGGCATCTGCTTTCTCTTGAGCCGTCTGCTGACTAACCGCCGGCGGGCCTATTGGGATTTCTTCATCGGAAGTATCCAGGTAGCCGGTTATGAGTTCATTCAGTCTGCGTTCTTCGCTATCGATCAGCGCGTATTCGTTGAGTACATGTTCAACCGTGCCGGGAAAGTAGGCCATAGCCTTCATCAATTCCCGCAGGCCTTCTTCGATTCGCTTGGCGATGACGATCTCGCCCTCGCGTGTCAGCAATTCAACGGTGCCCATCTCACGCATATACATGCGCACTGGGTCGGTAGTGCGGCCGGCCTCGTTCTCGACTGCGGCGAGTGCGGCGGCAGCTTCTGCGGCGGCAACTTCGTCTGCACCTGAATCATTTTCTTCGTTGAGCAATAGTGCATCGGCATCCGGTGCCGCTTCAAACACCTTGATACCCATGTCGTTAATCATCTGAATGATGTCTTCGACTTGATCCGGATCGGAGATGGATTCGGGAAGGTGGTCGTTGACCTCGGAATAGGTTAGATACCCCTGTTCCTTACCCTTCGCGATTAGTGCTTTAAGGCTGGATTGTGGTGCGATTAGATCTGCCATGAACTCTCGTCTCCCTGACGCCGGGGCCAGGTAGTGGGTGTATAAAAGTTAGCCGAGCATTATACAGGTTTAGAACCCGGCTTGTATATCGCTGAACTGGCTAAATTACGCTCCGTTCAGGACTACTAAGATGGGGCTGGATGGCTTTTTTTTCAAGCTATTGGGGCGCAGACTCAGCTAGCGGCTGGCGGCGGTTCCTCGCTGGGTGAGCCGCTAGGGCCGGCTCCAAATTTCGAGTTGAGGGCTTCTCTTCGCTTCTGCGATTCGAGTTTCTTAATTACATCTGACAGTATCTTGTCAACAATCTGCAGAAACTCTTGCTCCAGGCCTTCTACAGGGGTGATGTTTTCACTCTTCAGTCGTGTTATCTGGTTGCCGAAGGGAGAGCCGCTGCAGTAACCGAGAAGGGTGGGGGTATCGGTTTCCGGGTCGCGCTTTATCATTCCGATGAGGGATAGGAGTAACTGGCGTCCCTCATCGCCGGCAGAATGCAGGGGCGATAGATCCTGCGTGATCGCCATAGCCACTTCAGGGTTCTGCAGTAGCAGTTCGATCGCCTTTACCGCAGCAGGTTTGCGGTAGACGTTGAGCTTAGAGCTGGCCGCTTGTTTGGGGCGTGGCGTCCAAGACTCTGATGACGGCGTCATGGCTG
Source organism: uncultured Pseudomonadales bacterium (assembly GCA_943842505.1). Taxonomy (GTDB): domain Bacteria; phylum Pseudomonadota; class Gammaproteobacteria; order Pseudomonadales; family Pseudohongiellaceae; genus UBA9145. The sequence continues at coordinate 29,300 of CALTDI010000010.1, forward strand.
TGTCAAAGTCTGTGGAATCCGGTCCACTCGCGAACGGCGGCGATGGCGGAGGAGGGGCGGTATTGCTTTCCTTACGCGGTGCCTGTGCCTGTTGCAGCTTGTCCAATGATTCGCTGGCAACACCCAGGGTCTCGGAGAGCTTGTCCAGCATCAGCTGACCATAGATTCCTTTGGGGAACTTGGCGATCAGTGGTTTCGCGACATTACTCAATCGCGCTCGACCCTCTATCGTCTTGATATCGAGCCCCTCAGACAGCTTGTCGAAGAAAAACTGTTCCAGCGGTGTCGCCTGTTCAATGAGCTTGTTGAACTCTTCCTCACCAATCTTGCGTACCAGTGTGTCCGGGTCTTCTCCTTCGGGCAGGAATAAAAACTTCACCTGACGGCCATCTTGCATCTCCGGCAGGCTGGCCTCCAGCGCTCTCCATGCCGCGGTTCTGCCCGCATTGTCGCCATCGAAGCAAAACACTACCTCGGGAACGAGACGAAAGAGTCGTAGTCAGGTGTCGGTCGCTGGTGGCGGTGCCCAGAGTGGCCACCGAATTGCGAATGCCCATCTGCGCCAGGGCAATTACATCCATATAGCCTTCTACGATGAGGATGCGTTTGAGCTTGTTATTGGATTTCTTCGCCTCGAAGAGTCCGTAGAGTTCGGCGCCCTTGTGAAAGACTGGAGTCTCTGGGGAGTTTAGATACTTGGGTTTGTCATCGCCCAAGACGCGTCCGCCGAAGGCGATGGTGCGGCCGCGGCTATCACGGATCGGGAAGATGATCCTGTGGCGAAAGCGGTCGTAGTAGCGCGTTTCCTCGGCGTTGGCATTGTCGCCGCTGCCCGAGCCGCGTGATTCTTTCTCAACGACGAGGCCGGCCTTGAGCAGAGTCTGCTGGGCGCTCGCTCCGTCGGCAGTCGCCTTAAGCAGATTGTCCCAGCCGGGCGGGGCATAGCCTATGGAGAAATCTCTGGCCACCTCGCCACTTACCCCGCGCGACTTTAAATAGTCGACGGCGGACTTGCGCTGTTCGTGGTGACGCAGTTGATTGCAATAGAACTTGCTTGCCTCTTCGAGTACTTCGAATAGCTTGCTGTTTTCCGATTGCCTGCGGGTGGCGGCGGCACTCTCTTCGCGAGGGACTTCCATGCCATTGTCACGGGCAAGAGACTCCACGGCCTGGGGAAAATCCACCTGGTCGAAGTTCATGATGAAGCCGATGGCATTCCCGCCGGCACCACAGCCGAAGCAGTAATAGAATTGGCGCTCGGGTTGTACGCTAAATGACGGTGTTTTTTCTTTATGGAAAGGGCAGCAGGCCGAATAGTTCTTGCCGGACTTCTTCAGCGTGACTCGCTTATCCACAACATCCACGATATCTGCTCGGCTGAGAAGATCATCGATAAATGTCTGAGGTATTAGTCCTGCCATAGTAAAAGAATCCAAGAGTCCGATCTGTTGAGTCTTTAATCTAGCCAAGCGCATGCCCGGCAAATCAGACTGACGCTACATTGTATCGAAATCTAGGTGTAGTTGCTGCGCGAGCAGCATGCCAATTTACACAGCCTAAAAGGAAAAACTAGAGAGAACGGAGAGAGGCCAGAAAGAGACTAAGAGAGAGGCCCGAGGTCGGGGGTAGATACGACGTTATTCTGGCTAGGCCAGTAGTGCTTTGATCTGCTTGCTGACTTCAGCCATGTCGGCGCGGCCGACCACCTGGGGACGAACGAGGTTCATTACCTTGCCCATTTCTTTCATAGTAGTCGCACCCGACTCGCTAACAGCAGCCTGTATGATCTGCCCGAGTTCGTCCGCTTCTAGTGCCTGCGGCAGGAATTCCTGGATGACTTCTATCTCGAATTGTTCCTGAGCGACTAGCTCCGGCCTGTCCGCCGCTGCATATTGGCGTATCGATTCGCGGCGCTGCTTAATCATCTTGTCCAGAATGCCAATCACACGCGCATCATCAGGGTCGATTCGCTCATCCACTTCCACGCGCTTAATCTCAGACAGCGCGAGGCGGATAGTGCCCAGACGAGGCTTATCTTTAGCTCGCATGGCATCTTTCATGGCGTTGGTAAATGCTTCTTTGAGAGGGCTGTCAGACATGAGAATCCGGGGACCTGCAGACAGCAGGAGGGCAAGCATTAAGACTATGCTCGCCCGGTGGCAAGATTAGTACAGGCGTTGGCTCTTTTTGCTTTCGCGTTGTACTTTCTTCAAATGACGTTTAACAGCCGCGGCTGCTTTGCGCTTGCGCACCGAAGTGGGCTTCTCGTAGAACTCTCTACGTCTAACTTCAGCTAGGACTCCTGCTTTCTCGCAAGAGCGCTTGAAGCGGCGTAGGGCCACATCGAAGGGCTCGTTATCTTTAAGTTTTACCTGGGGCATCGAACTAAACACCTACCTTAATAGTTTTGCTGTTAATTTTGTGTAAACCAGCTAGTTTACTTGTCGTTCCGGCCTTGTTACCCATAAACTTGGTGGCGCGGAATTACAGGGGCGCTTATATTAATGCCCCAACGCCCTAATTGCAAAAGAATTAGCCCGATTTGACTTGGATTTCGGCCGATTTACTGTGAATTAGGGATATGCCGCCATATTTGGCATGATTGCGTCTTTCCCTAGGCCCTGATTGAAACTGAGAGAGTTAATTCGTTGATAGTACTTGGTATTGAAACATCCTGTGATGAGACCGGTGTGGCCCTGTATGACAGCGAGCGTGGGCTGCTGGCAGACTGCCTCTACAGCCAGATCGATATCCATGCGCAATATGGCGGTGTTATTCCCGAATTAGCCTCACGTGACCACATTCGCAAGACACTGCCGCTGATCAGCGAAGTGATCGACAAGGCAGGCATTAAGCAATCCGACATCGGCGGCGTAGCGTATACAGCAGGGCCGGGTCTGGTTGGTGCTCTGCTCGTTGGCGCTGCAGTGGGCCGATCCGTCGGCATGGGTTGGGATGTGCCTACTATAGGCGTGCATCACATGGAAGGTCATTTGTTGGCTCCCATGCTCGAAGCGTTGCCGCCAGAGTTCCCGTTTGTGGCCCTGCTAGTCTCTGGCGGTCATACGCAGTTGGTGCAGGTCGAGGGCATCGGTCGCTACTCGCTGTTGGGTGAGTCACTCGACGATGCCGCTGGGGAGGCCTTCGACAAAGTAGGCAAGATGTTGGGCCTGCCTTACCCCGGGGGTCCCCATGTGGCGAAGCTGGCCTTGCAGGGAGTGACGGGAAAGTTCACTTTCCCACGCCCGATGACGAACCGCCCTGGCCTGGATTTCAGTTTCAGCGGTTTGAAAACGGCGGTGCGCACCGCTATTTCTGAGGCAGTTGATGCCGATGGAAATTTAGATGATCGGCAACGTGCAGACATCGCTCGCGGATTCGAGGAGGCGGTAGTAGCCACCCTGGCGATTAAGTGTTCTCGGGCCCTGCAACAAACCGGAATGCACACCCTGATTATCGCCGGGGGCGTTTCGGCAAACCTGCAGCTGCGTGAAGTACTGGAAAATACAGTCGCGAAGCACAATGCGAAACTTTTCTACGCGCAGCCTAGATTCTGTACGGATAACGGCGCCATGATCGCCTATGCAGGCTGTCAGCGATTGTTGGCCGGCCAGGCAGATGACCTGGAAATACGCGCACAACCGCGCTGGTCGCTGGAGGCTCTGCCTGCCATCTAGCTTCTTTTATATTTATGTTTGAAGGATTAGAAATGGATATCGTTTATATTCGTGAGCTCGAAATTGAAACCATCATAGGCATCTATGACTGGGAACGGGAACAGAAGCAGGTGGTGAGTCTGGATCTCGAAATGGGAACCGACATAGGTGCGGCAGCCCGCAGCGAAGATATTGAAAACACATTGAACTACAAGGCAGTCGCAAAGCGGCTGATCGAGTTTATCGAAGGCTCGGAATTTTTCCTGGTAGAAACGATGGCCGAGAGAATAGCAGAGATCGTGCTAGAGGAATTTTCCGTACCCTGGCTTAAGTTGAGAGTCGGTAAACCCGGTGCCGTCACCGGCTCCAAAGACGTAGGCGTAATCATTGAACGTGGCAATAGATAGCTTCAACTGTTCTCTTAACGAGAATTCAAACTACGGAAATTGCCTGTGACAACGCTGGCCCTGAGCATCGGTAGCAATATAGATGCCGAATCCAATATTCGGGCGGCCGTGAATGAGTTAAGAATGGAGTTTGAAAACATTCGTTGCTCGACTATCTACGAGAGCAAGGCCGTTGGTTTTGATGGGGATAATTTTCTAAACTTTGTGGTGTTGGCAGATACCGACAAAGCGCTAACAGACGTCGCTGCTTTTCTGAAACACCTAGAGGACCGACTGGGGCGAGATCGCCAGCAGGTCAGATTCTCCGGCCGTACTATGGATATCGATATCCTGCTCTTTGGAGATGAGTCCGGCGTTTCCTGTGGTATAGAATTGCCGCGCCCCGAGATCACAGAGAATGCCTATGTGCTGCAACCACTAGCGGAATTATTGCCAGAGGCGCTTCATCCTGCAACGGGTGTTTCCTATGGAGAGCTGTGGCAGGGCTATGACAAGGCGAAGCAAAAGCTATGGCCGGTGGCACTGGATGCTTCATTAGGCAAGATCTAGTTCTGGTAGATGGCTAGGGTATCGCGCTAGCCATTCATAGCAAGATAGTCATCGCGTTGCTCGATTCTATCTATCCATCGTCGAATAGCTACATAGCCGTCCAATTCAAAGCCGCCCTCGTGTGCCACATGGGTATAGGCATAGAGGCTGATGTCGGCGATAGTCAGTGAGCTGCCTACCAGAAAGTCTGATTGACTGAGTTGTTGTTCCATCACAGACAGGGCTCTGTGCCCTCCTTCCTGCTTGGCCTCGTATTCTGCTCGACGATCTTCCGGCAGGCCCAGGTACTTATTGATATATCGTGCTGTCGCGATAAAAGGTTCGTGGCTGTACTGTTCGAAGAATTGCCACTGCAATACCTGGGCGCGCAGGTAACGATCCTTGGGGAGATATTCGCTGCCTTCGGCGAGAAAGTTGAGGATGGCATTGGATTCTGTGAGAATGCTGCCGTTGGCAAGCAGCAGAACCGGGATTCTGCTGTTCGGGTTCATTTTCTTGAATTCATCCGTGTGCGTCTCGCCGGCAAGAATGTCGACATGGATCCATTCGTGCTCGATAGAGAGGATGTATAACAGTAGCTTAATCTTGTAGCAATTGCCTGACTGGCTATCACCATAGATTCTCAGCATAAGAATATTCTCCGAAACTAAAAATAGGGAAAGAGTTTGTTAGCCGAGGTAGCGGCCACCATCAACCCGTATTGTCTGCCCGGTAACATAACAAGCGTCATTTGCTAAAAAGAAAACAGTGTCCGCAATGTTCTGCGGATCTCCCAGGGCGCGCAGGGGGATAGTCTCTAGCATTTTTTCTCTACCTAACAAAACTTCAGGTTTGGACTCGTCCTCCAGCGATGGCGGCCAGAGTATTGCGCCGGGGGAGACGCCGTTCACTCTTACTCGCGGCGCGAGTTCCTTGGCTAGGGATTTGGTCATCGCCTTAACCCCAGCTTTCGCAATGCTATATATCGGGAAGCCTTTCAGTGGGCTGTCTGCGTGGGTGTCTACCATATTAACCACGGAGCCCGCGCGCCGCGTAAGTTCGGGGGCCAGCTGCTGGGATAGATAGAAGGCGGCGCGCAGGTTGCTATCGATCAGGTCGTCCCACTGCTCGTTGGAGCACTCCTGCAGAGGTGTTGGATAGAACGACGAGGCGTTGTTGACCAGTACGTCGAGGCGGTGGTAGCAGCCCAGTACCTGGTTCGGCAGAGATTCCAGCTGCTCCCTGTCGGTGAGGTCGGCCTGCAAAGATTTTGCAGAACCCTCACGCAAGGCGTTGAGCTGAGCGACCAGCGACTCGGCTTCCCGGCGAGAATTATTGAAATGAATGATGACATTGAAGCCCTCGGCATGAAATTTTCTGGCCGTACTGGCTCCGAGTCGTTTGCTCGCGCCGGTGAGGAAACACACTCTGGCTTCGGTTTGGGTATTTGCTGAGCTGTTCATTTTTGGATTAACACCCTAGTTAATTAGTGCCCTGAGAAGGATTCAGCCGGGCGACGATGTCGCCTAACAGGCTGAGCCTGCTCTGGCTGACAAACTCCTGCGGATTCTTGGGCTTCGCCTCTTTCAATAGGCTGCCAACATCCAGCTGCGACAATTCGCTTAGCACTGCAGTGAGATAGGTGCTCTGCGGATAATCGCGTTGTTCAAGCCCCGTTCTGCCCCTGGCATCAGCCTCGCAGGCCAGGAGAAATTTCTGAACTCGCTCGGGGCGGCGAAAGCCATCGAGGGACTCGATTAATTTAAGCAGCGTCGCCGGACGCAGCTCCAGTATGCGGTGCAGTTTTGTATGATGCTCGCAAACCAGTGCGGCGAGTTTCGAATATTGATTCGGCACATGCAGGCGCTTGGTAATATCCAGCAGCAGGGGCAGGCCCAGTTGCTCGTGGTCGAAATGGCTAGGCCATTTAGCCGTATCGGTAACTCCCTTGCCAACATCGTGAACCAGTGCTGCATAGCGCACCACTGGATCGTCACTCAGTTTGACAGCCTGCTGCAGGCTGAGCAGGGTGTGAAGCCCCGTATCTACTTCCGGGTGATGCTTGGGTGGTTGTGGCACACCGAAGAGGCGATCGACCTCCGGCAGGAGTAGCTTTAGCGCGCCGCAGTCTCGCAGCACGCGAATATAGACATCGGGTGCGGCGCTGCCCATGGCTTGTTCCGTTTCCTGCCAGATTCGCTCAGGCACCAGGGTTTCGATCTCACCACTGTTAACTATGTCGCGCATCAGGTTTAGAGTCTCGGGTGCTACCCGAAAGCCCAAGGCTGCAAAACGAGCCGAAAATTTTGCGACTCTAAGCACACGCAGCGGGTCTTCGGCGAAAGCGGGTGAGACATGGCGCAGGACTCTGTCCCGTATGTCTTGACGGCCGTTATAGGGGTCTATAATTTCGCCATCATCAGCTTCGGCGATCGCGTTGATGGTGAGATCGCGGCGCATCAGGTCCTGCTCTAGGGTGACAGATTCCGAGGCATCGAACTCGAAGCCCAGATAGCCGGCGCCAACCTTTCTCTCCGTACGGGCCAGAGCATATTCCTGCTTGGTTTCAGGATGGAGAAACACGGGGAAGTCTTTGCCAACTTGCAAATAGCCTTGCTCTTTCATCGCGCTGGCGGTGCTGCCGACTACGACCCAATCCTTGTCTCGAATGGGAAGGTTCAGGAGTTTGTCGCGGACCGCGCCGCCCACTAAATATATGTCCATAGTCATCTTGGTGTCTTGCGTTGAAACCGGCTAGCCAGTTTACTATTGCTTCGCCTAACTGGGGATAGAGTACAGCTGCTTGTCTTCCAGGCGCATCAGGGTTAGTTCGCGACCCCAGGCATAGCCGGTGTCGAGAGCATACACATGCTTCTTGCCAGTATAGCCCTCGAGTGCCGCCCAGTGACCAAAAAGTATAGTCGCCTCGGGAGTTAGTGTCTCGTATTCGAACCAGGGCTTGAACCCCTGTGGCGCCGAACTCAAGCCTTCCTTTACGGTTAGCTGCAAGGTGCCTATCTCGTCGCAGAAGCGAATTCGCGTCAGGTAATTCGTTATTACGCGCAGGCGATCCAGACCCTCTAACTGGTCGTGCCAGCGTGTAGGTGTATTGCCGTACATATGATGCAGGAAAGCCTTGTAGTCGATATCTTGTAGCGCGAATTGCACTTCGGCAGAAAGGTTTAGCGTCTTCTGCAGTGTCCAATGGGGCGCGACACCGGCATGCACCATAAGAAAATTTTCTACGCCAGATTTGGTGTCCAGACTCTCATGGTGAGCAAGCGGCTGCTTGCGCAGCCAGTCGCTGAGTTCTTGGCTGTCTTTGGCATTTAACAAATTATCCAGAGTGTCTTTGCTTCTTGCTGGGGCGCAATCTTCATGTATCGCAATATAGTGCAGGTCGTGATTACCCAAGACCAGCTCTAAGGAGGCCTCCATATCACTCAAGAAGTGTAGAGTGTCCAACGAATCTGGTCCCCGATTGACGAGATCGCCAACACACCAGAGTTTGTCCGTAGCCTCGGAAAACTTAACTTTCTTTAGAAGTTTCTTCAGAGGCTTATAGCAGCCCTGTAAGTCTCCGACGACGTAGGTACTCATGGACGATACTGCGTAATTTTAAGAACTAAAGGCATGGCCAGAAGTATAACATTACTGAGCGAGAACTTGTTTCGGGCCAGCCTGTGCCTTTGTCCTCAATGAACGGCGAGCGGTGGCGCTAACAGGAATGGCGGTATCTTGGCAGTAAATTTTTCGCCGCTGGAGCTTTGCATCTCGTAGTCGCCGTGCATGCTACCGAATTTTGTTTCGATAACGGCGCCGCTGGTATAGTGAAAAGACTGGCCAGGTAGAATCTCGGGTTGCTGCCCAATGACACCTTCGCCACGGACCTCTTCGACTTTCTCGTTGTCATCTGTGATATGCCAGTAGCGATTCAATAGCTTGACCGTTTCCATACCGCGATTACATATCTCTACTGTGTAGGCGAATGCGTAGCGGTCGGCATCGGGGTCCGACTGCTCAGTTAAGTAGCGTACCGCTACCTCGATTCGAATGTCCTGTTGGCTATTCATCTGTATCTGCGCATCTGGGCGCCTCTTGTGACGGGTTCTAGTTTGCCAGGGAGCTTATTGCGTCACTGATTTTGACATAATCGGTGAGGCCCAAATTTTCTGGTCGTAGTTTCATATTGATCGCTAGGTCTGCAAGCGCATCCTCAGATATGAGCGTCTTGAGGCTGTTCTTCAAGGTCTTGCGGCGCTGATTGAACGCGGTTCTAACGACGAGCTTGAGGCATTCTACATCCTTCGCCTTAACTGGCGGTTCGGCGTAGGGGGTCAGGCGTACGATGGCCGAATTTACCTTGGGCTGTGGAGTGAAGGCCTGCGGCGGCACGTTGAAGAGTTTCTCGGCCCTGCAAAAATACTGCAGCATGAGGCTAAGTCGGCCGTAATCTTTATCGCCGACATCGGCTGCCATGCGCTCGACCACTTCGAGCTGTAGCATGAAGCTCATGTCCTCGATCTTCTCGTAAAATTTCAACAGGTGAAACAGTACAGGCGTCGAAATATTGTAGGGCAGGTTGCCTATGATGCGTAGTCGCCTATCGTCCAGTTCGAGATCGTTGAGATCGAACTTCAGTATGTCCTGCTGATGTATATGCACATTATCGTAGTCGCGATATTGATGCCTTAGATGCTCTGCTAGATCTCTATCGAGCTCTACGCAATCCAGACGCGCGCCTGACTTGGCGAGTTGCTTCGTCAGCGCACCCTGTCCGGGACCGATCTCTAGCAGATGGTCGTCGTGCGATGGCGCGATCTCGCGAATAATGCGATCGATGACCTGTTGGTCATGCAGGAAATTTTGGCCGAAGCGTTTACGTGCTTGATGCGTGGTGCCGGTGCTCAAGGTTACGGCTCTATTACTGGCCACTAGGGCTTACTCCAGTGCTTGCTCATTTCCAGGGCGGTGCTGATTGCATGGACGAGGCTGCCTGTATCGGCTTTGCCGCTGCCGGCAAGATCCAGTGCCGTCCCGTGATCAACCGATGTTCTTATGATAGGCAGGCCAAGGGTGATATTACTCGCCGCACCGAAGCCCTTGTACTTGAGCACGGGCAGGCCTTGATCGTGGTACATAGATAGCACCGCATCGGCACTGGCTAGATACTTTGCCGTAAACAGCGTGTCGGCCGGCAGCGGTCCGATAAGGTTTATGCCCTGAGCGCGCATCTCGTTGAGAACCGGTTCGATGGTGTCGATCTCCTCTGAACCAAGATGGCCGCCTTCGCCTGCATGAGGGTTTAGTCCACAGACAAGAATCTCGGGTGAGGTAATTCCAAACTTCGATTGCAGGTCGGCGTTCAAGATGGAGATGATATCTCGCAGTAACTCTTTGGTGATGGCGGCAGGAACCGCGCTCAGCGGCAGGTGGGTTGTTGCCAGAGCGACGCGCAGCCCCTCGGTTGCCAACATCATGACGGTCAGTTTTTGCTTGCAGTAGTCGGCCAGATACTCGGTATGCCCGGAGAAACTAAAGCCGGCATCATTGATTATTCCCTTGTGCACGGGGCCGGTAACCATCGCATCACATTCGCTATCTGTAACTGCCTTGGCGGCAACTCTCAATGTTTCCAGAACATACTCTGCATTCGCCGAGTTTAAGACGCCGGCTTCTACGTCATGACGCAGGCCGACAGGAATTACCGTGACCTGCCCTGGCGCAGATTCTTCCGCCTCGATAGATGGATCGAAAATTTTGGTGACAAGTGGTAGACCGAGCAGTCTGGCGCGCTCCTGCAACAGTGTCGGGTCGGCGACTAGAACAAGCTCGACATCTTTAGGAGGACTCTGTGCGATCTCTATGCACAGGTCGGGTCCGATGCCGGCGGGCTCGCCTGGAGTGATAGCTAGTCTATGTGTCACGAGGCTAATCCTGCAAAGCTAGCGGGGATGATCTGAATGAGTGCGATGTGGTGAATGCTATTCGATGAATTCGACGAAGGCTTCTTCGCGAATCTCTATCAGCCAGTTTTGCAATTCCAAATCGTATTTGCGATTACGCAGCGCGCTGGCAGCCTGATTGCGCGTATAGATAGTGCTGAGGTCGGATACGCGGCGTTCTAGCACTTCGACTATATGCCAGCCGGTTTCGGAGCGGAAGGGCTCGCTGAGTTTGCCTATCTCTAGAGCGTCAATTACAGATTCCATGTCCAGAGGCAGTTGTCCCTCGTTGATCCAGTCCATATCACCACCAGCTACGACGGATGTATCGTCGTCGGAATTTTGTCTGGCCAGAGAGGCGAAGTCTTCTCCGTCCACAATCTTTTGTCTAAGCTCGCGAATCGCATCTTCAGTCTGCTGCTCATCGCGAATTTCGTTGGGCGTTAACATGATGTGGCGAAAATTAGTCTGTGCGACCATCTGCTCGGCACCGCCCGCCTTGTTGGCGAGTTGGATGAGGTGAAAGCCATTTCCGGCTTCGATCGGCCCCTCTACATCGCCGATGCTCATGCCTTCTACTACTTCTCTAAATAGTGTGGGCAGCTGCTCGGCCTTGCGCCAGCCGAATTCCGTCCCGCCAACTTCAAACACAGCAGCCTGTCTCGCGGTGGCTCGGACTTGACCGAAGTTTTCGCCTTCCTTAACCCGTGCGACGAGATCGGCGGCATAGCGTAATTTACTCTGCTTGGATGCGGCGGGCTCTTCGCCGCCAACAGGAATGAGAATATGTTCAACGAGATAATCGGGCGCCATAACTTCGCGGCCCATTTCCGAGTTTAGAAAGTTGTCTATTTCCTGTTCGGTTATTTGAATGCGGCGATTCACCATGCCCCGCTGCAATTCTTGCATGGTCATCTGCTGGCGCACCTGCTCTCGAGTTTGCAGGTATACGCCGGCCTCGTTAAGCACATTCAGATATTCATCGAAGCTGAGATTGTTGTTTTCCGCCATGGTGCCCAGAATTCTGTTGATCTCGTCGTCGGTAAATCGGATGCTAACTCGCTCAGCCAGCTGCATCTGTAGATTTTCGATCACTAGAGAATCCAGCACTTCTTTTCTAAATTGTTCGGGTTCTGGTAGGGGACGATTCGCTCTCGCGGCGTTCTGTTGAATCTCCATCATGCGCAGATCGAGCTCACTCTGTAAGACCACGCCTTCGTCGACCAGGGCCACGATTCTGTCCAGCAACACGCGCTGTGCTGAGGCTGAGGCTGTCGCTATCGCTAAGACGAGCCCCAAACCGATTGCCGGCAGCAATTGTGCTGCCAGGCGAATGCTGCTGCGCGCCTGTCCTGCTGCTTTAGTATTGCATTTATTCATCATCAGTCTCTCTAAACCCGCGAATTCCGTCACTCAGCAGGTTGCTTAGGCCGCCACCTGTAATATTTCCTAGTCCTTCCAGGGTGAATTGGACAAAAATTCCCTGATTAGGTTCGATATTAGGGACAAACAATTCGTCCTCGTCAACCCATTCCCTAGCTATAAGTCGTATTGTCGCACAACAGTTACTGTATTCGACCCCGGCAAAGGTCTCCAGGTTCCGAGAATTGCTGTGATCGTAGTTCCATCTGGCTAATAGCTTCCAGCTCTGACTTATCGGCCAGGCTGCAGATAGATCAGTCTGCTTAATACGGGGGTCTATTCTCCCCGGCAAGATAAAATTGGGCGAATTCAACAGGTTCCGGTAGCGATATGCCACGTTAATTAGATGGTCGTTGTCGCGATGATAGCGTAGCTGGAAACTGCCTTCGTCCAGTTCTTGCGTCTCTTCATTCCATTGTACGTCAGAATTCAGGCGCCAGTTCTGTCCGAAGGCGAGAACAAATTCCCCCGCCAGCGCCGATTTCTGGTTTAGGGGCGAATAGCGAGGTCTCCACGGCCTAATTGGGCTGTCCAAGCCTACCTGTCTGTCAACGAAGTATCGAATCTGGCCCAGGCTAATTCGTGCCTGTTCTTTTCCCCGAGGGTCGAGAATGCGGCTGGTGATAGCGAAGCTGGCCTGGTCTGCATCGGCGATGCGATCGCCACCACTGAATCGGTCTTCCCGGAATAATTGGTTGAAACTGAAATTGAGCTCCGATGTGTCGAACAGAGGAAGCAGGCTCTGATCTTCATATTCGCTAAAAAGATAGTACAGTCTGGGTTCCAGCGTCTGTGTAAAACCGCCAGGCATGGCTCGATCGAATATAAGACCGGCGTCGAAGTTGTAGACGCCTATGCCAATCTCCGGGTCATCCATTGAGACCGTGGCTTGATTCTGTAACTTATACGAGGCGTGTTTGTATTTTGCGCCAGCTCGCAGGAACCAGCCTGGTTGCTCCACAGACCAGCTTATTTCCGGCTCCAGATTCAATCTTTCGCCATTCACCAGAGCGCCATTGTCTAGCTGCGCTGCGGTGAGCTGCGATTCATCAAGGGTTCTATCGAAGGAGGTGATCTGTCCGTTTAAGCCGATACGAAAACCGGCACCTAGATAAGTATCGGTATCGAAAAAGAATTGCGGTAGCCGGTCATAGGGTCTGTTTAGGTTTATCGAAGAAATAAACGGGTCGATAATCTGTATACGCTGCACATTGAGTCCGGCACGCAGATACTCGGAATTGAAATTCAGTCTTGCCTGTCGATTGAGGTGCGTACGACTGGTTGTGTTCAGGCCGTTGCTACCCAGGTCGTAGAAATAGTCTGCATCGCTCACCGCATTGTAGTCGACGAAGCTAGACCAATTTCTGCCGTAGCTTCCGTAGTGTTCGTAGCCGATGAACCAGCGATTGTCGGTAGGTGGCGAATCTGAGCCGGGAACATTTGCGGTCGCTTCATCAAACAGCTTGTCGTTACCCAGATAGGATAAGTTCAGCGTGTTCATAGAAGTCTCGGCCAGATAGCGCATTTCCAGCCCGGTTAACACACCTCGGTCCGAGATGAGTCTGGGAGATATAGTGGCGTCATAGTTCGGCGCGAGATTCATGTAATAAGGCAGCTCGAAATCGAAACCGCCACTGCGGGTCGACCCGGTACTGGGTGCGAGAAACCCAGACATGCGTTCGTCAGCAAGAGGGAAGGGCAGCGTTCCAGGGTAGTAAAAAATAGGCACATCTTTTATGCGCAGGCTCACAGCCGTCGCATAGCCGCGGCCTTCCTCCTGGTTCAGTACGATGCTGTCTGCACGGAATAGCCAGAAATTGGATTCGGGTTCGCAGCGGCTGAATTCGCCATTCTCGATAGTCACGCTGCCGCTATCACTCGCATAGACTATGCTATCGGCGCTGCCGTGGGCGCCGTATTCATGCAAAACATATTGCGCATTTTCGATTCTGTTGAAGCCTTGATCGTTATCGATGAAGGCGGAGCTGCCAGCAAGCATAACGCCAGGTTCGCGAAACACTACATCGCCCTGCATTATCACCGTATTGGTAGCACGGTCGATGCTCGTGGACTCGTTATTCTGTATGGTGCGATAGCCCTGTTGGACTACTATGTCGCCGTCGATGCTTATAAGATTTTGCGAGACGCCGGTGACACCCTGCGCCGCATCGAAGCGAGTCTGTGCGTCGGCAGGTCGATTCTCGGCATCTTTCTCGCGGCCGCTGGGATCGACAAACACGCCACAGCAGTTACTGTCTAACTCGGCGAGTTGTTCTGGGCTAAGGGAGGCCAGCGGAACCCAATCGAGCTCATATTCTTGCTCCGCTGCCACTGCTGTAATCTCGGTAGTCTCGCTACTGCGCGGTGTCTCAATCTGTGTTGGGGTGTCAGTTGGGCTTGCCTGGAGCTGCTCAGTAGTTTCAGGCGCTGCCTGCGTTGGAGTTGCCCTCTGGCGCTCGGGCCGGTTCGTGCTTCCTAATCCCGTGCTGGCTCCCCTGTTACTTAGAGGACGCGTCGTGGTGCGCACCGTGTTGCCGCTAGTGGGGGTCTGGTCGCTCTCGCAGATCCAGCCATCGCCGGACTCGTTAGCCCGGCAGCTGAATTGAGGGAGCTGTGCCTGAGCCGCATGGGGAATCGAAGCCAGCAGTAATCCCGAGGACAGGATTAAGGCGATTTCGGCGCAGATATAGCGTTTCTTGAACGGCATGCTGCTTGGGTCTTCCTGGCTCTTTTGCGTGGATCACTTAGTTGCTAGCGGCTTGATGTAAACTTATTGCCGTTGAAACCGACTAACTGTGTGATATGAATGCTTTGCTCAAGCATCGAGCAAGGCATAATAATTCATCGGCCATTGAATGCAAAGCAGGGTCTCAGGGTTTCCTGGTTCCATGCCTCCCCAAAAGAAGACATAGAATGATAGATAGCCGTAAAGCGCAGTTGACTGACTGGGTGAACGAGCAGTTGCGACAGTTGCTCTCAGAGCCCTCGATTAGCGTCGATCTCACTACTGTTAGCGGGGATGCCAGCTTTCGCCGATATTTTCGGGCAGAGATTGCGCAGCAGACTTTTATCGCCGTAGATGCGCCGCCGGAGAATGAAAATAGCAAATTATTCGTGGAGGTTGCCGGCTATCTGCGAGAGGCGGGAGTCAAGTCTCCTGAGGTGCTCGCAAAGAACTACGGCAATGGGTTTTTACTACTGGAAGACTTCGGTGATAGCCTGTATCTACCTCGACTTCTGAGTCTGCAAGCAGGTGGCCTGGACTCTATATCGGAGTATCAAGTTGAGAGCCTTTATAAATCCGCAATCTCCACACTCATAAAAATACAATCTAATGTAAATAAAGAGAGACTTGCCCCCTATGATCGAGAGAAGTTGCATAGCGAGATGCAGCTTTTCGAAGATTGGTTCTGTGGGGAATATCTTAACCTGGAATTGACCGACGGCGATCGAGAATTGATTGCGAACACATTTTCTTTTCTGGAGGATGCGGTTCTGGGCCAGATTCAAGTTGCGGTGCATCGTGATTATCATTCGCGTAATTTGTTAATTCTGGATGAGGGTCGATTTCCCAAGGATGCAGGGCCTGGCATCATAGACTTTCAGGATGCGATGGCGGGCGCCTATAGCTACGACCTGGTATCTCTGCTGCGAGATTGTTATATACGCTGGAGCCCGGAGTTGGTTGAGATGTTGGCGCTCCATTATTATCAACTGGCCTGCGAGGCTGGGCTGATAGAAGGGGTTTCCATCGCGCAATTCCTCCGTGATTTCGATCTCGCCGGGCTGCAGCGCAACTTCAAAGTCATGGGCATCTTCTCGCGCCTTTGCATAAGAGATAATAAACCGCAGTATTTGGCCGATATCCCTGAGGCTATGCAGTATTTTCTGGAAGTGGCCCCTAAGTACGATGAAATGGCTCCCTTCCTGGACTGGTTTGAGACAAATGTACTTCTCAAGGCGAAAGCTAAACTCAATCTGGAATCTTAATGCGAGCAATGATTTTGGCAGCCGGGCTGGGCAAGCGCATGCAGCCACTCACTGCCAACTTACCCAAGCCCCTATTAAAAGTAGCGGGCAAGACTCTTATCGAACATCAGATTGAGAGGCTCGTCGCTGGTGGCGTTTCGGGTATCGTAATCAATCATTTCTATCTAGGCGACATGATCGAGGAGCTGCTCGGCAATGGATCCAGATACGGAACCTCGATTAGCTATTCGAGAGAACCGATTCGTCTTGAAACGGCGGGCGGCATCATCAAGGCATTGCCGAAATTGGAAGACGATTGTTTCATTGTAACGAATGCCGATATCTGGACCGACTTCGACTTTTCAAGCTTGCAAGCTGTCGATGGGGTTGAGCGGCTGGCGCATCTGGTTCTAGTCGAAAATGCTGATCACAATCCCCATGGAGACTTCTACATCGACGAAAAGGGCCGCGTCCACGAGGATCACTCTGCACGAGATCAGCGTCTGACCTTCAGCGGCATAAGTGTGATGCACAAAAATCTATTTAAAGACTTCCCGATTCAGCCGCGATCCATGGTGCCGCTCTTGCAAGAGGCGATGCTAGACGATCAGGTAAGTGGCGAGGTATTCGAAGGCATGTGGATGGATATAGGCACGCCGGAGCGACTGCGAGAAGTTAATGGCTTCCTCGAAGCGGCCAGTAAAGCCGATGGTGCGTAAGATATGTTGACGGCATTAACCAGCAAAGCGTATCGGAAAGCGCTGACAAAGCGACTCAGCGGTTTCAGCGCCGCGGCAGATCTCCCATCCGGTGGCCGCGCAGAACAGCTGCTGATAGATGCTATGTTTATGGCATTGGGGCGGCTGGCGAAGATGGATGGCCGCGTAACCGTGGGCGAAATCAATTACGCCGAGCAGGTCATGAAGCGCATGGCATTGTGTGGGGACAAGCGACGCCAGGCAATCATTGCCTACGATCGTGGTAAAGCATCCCGATTCGGGATTATTCGCGGCGCTAGATGCGGCGGCGAGAGTCGTAGGCAGGCGCAGCGCCTTGGCGAAGCTATTCCTGCAGATTCAATGCGAGGCGGCCTATCTGAAAGGCAATCTGCGCCTGAAAGACAAAATGCTGCTGCGCGATGTGGCGGAGGAGTTTGGCTATACCAAGTCAGAGTTTCTAGCTATCGCATCCTCCTCGCATTCTGAGCAATATCAAAGAGCCCAGTCAGACCCCCGCGGCGCATTCTTTAAGCCGCATAGCCGGACGTTTCTGCAGAACGCCTATCGCATCTTGCAGCTCGAGCCGGAGGTGGAGGATGGTGAAATACGTCGTGCCTATCTGCGCATGATGTCCCGCTATCACCCGGACAAGCTTGCTGGCAGCAATGTCTCCGCTTCCGCGCTGCGGGAAGCGCAGGAGAATGCGATGGCGATACGCAATGCCTATGAGGAACTTTGCGGGTATCGTAAGCTTCGCGCATAGATCTAGCCGGCCTCTGAATATTCGCTATCCTTGTTATCTTGCCTATCCATCAGGACAAGCCCCGACATTGTCTGTAAAATGCCCGCTTCAACTACTCTGCAAAATGGGCCATGGCAATGAAAGACTATCTAATCGCTCCCTCTATTCTATCTGCTGACTTCGCTAGACTCGGCGAAGAGGTCAATGCTGTATTGGATGCGGGCGCTGACGTAGTTCATTTCGATGTGATGGATAATCACTATGTTCCGAATCTAACCATCGGGCCTATGGTCTGTCAGGCGCTGCGAAATCACAAAATTACCGCCCCTATCGATGTGCACCTGATGGTAAGCCCGGTCGATCAGCTGATCGTAGACTTTGCCAAGGCTGGGGCCAGTTATATTAGCTTTCACCCCGAGGCCACCGGTCACGTCGATCGTTCCTTGCAACTTATCCGCGAACAGGGCTGTAAATCTGGCCTGGTTTTCAATCCCGGCACGCCCATCGATTGTCTCGAATATTTGATGGACAAGGTCGATGTCATTCTATTGATGTCGGTTAACCCGGGATTCGGAGGGCAGAAATTCATCCCCTCTACGCTCAAGAAGTTACAGCAAGTTCGTGAGCTCATCGACGACAGCGACTATTCTATTCGCCTTGAAGTGGATGGCGGTGTGGGCGTGTCGAATATTCGCGAAATTGCGGATGCGGGCGCCGACATGTTCGTTGCCGGTTCGGCTATCTTTAACAGCGATGACTATGCCGCGACGATCTCCGAGATGCGGGCGCAGCTGGGACAGGATCCCGATAAGCATCACTAAGGAGTTTTGGCTTGAGCTGCGCGCTGCAAAAAATCAGCGAGGCCTCGAAGTCTAAAATGGTTTCTATTTTTTGCTGCAATTGATTCGAGATTGATGTGAATTCTCAAATGACTGAAGAGAAGTTTAAGAAGCTTGCCGATTCCGGCTATAACCGTATTCCTATTGTGCGCGAAGTACTGGCCGATACGGAAACGCCGCTTAGCACCTATCTAAAGCTGTGCAAGAGCAACAGTGATGGCAAACATAGCTACTTCTTTGAGTCGGTACAGGGCGGCGAAAAGTGGGGCCGCTATTCCATAATCGGCCTTCCTTGTTCCACCATACTGCGTGTTGTCGGAGCGACGGTGACGGTCGAGGTAGAAGGCGACACCGTAGAAGAAGTAGAAACAGACGATCCTTTCGAATTTATTGCCGCGTTTAAGAATCGGTTCAAGGTTGCCGAGGTTCCCGATGGCCAGAGGTTTAGCGGTGGCCTGGTCGGTTATTTTTCCTACGATACCGTGCGCTTCGTAGAGACGAGCATAGGGCCATCTACCGCCAGAGATGAGATCGCGACTCCGGATATCTTGTTGATGTTATCCGAGGAGATCGTGGTATTCGATAACCTCAGCGGGACGATCTGCTTCGTAATCACTGTCGACCCGGCTGACGAAGATGCCTACGCTAGCGCGCAAAGGCGTCTGGATTTCTTGCAGGAGCAACTGAACAAGCCAGTACCCTTGCCGAAACTTCAGGAATCAAAGACGGTTGGGGAGCTTGATTTCTCACATCACTTCTCACAGCAGGGCTATCAGCAGGCCGTTGAGAAAATTAAAGAATACATAGTGGCGGGTGATGTCATGCAGGTGGTGCTGGCGCAGCGCATGTCGGTGCCCTTCTCGGGCGATCCACTGAATCTGTATAGAGCCCTGCGCTTTTTGAACCCCTCTCCCTATATGGTCTACTTCGATCTTGGCGATCACCACGTGGTCAGCGCCTCGCCTGAGATACTGGCCCGGGTCGAGGAGGGAAAGATTACGGTGCGTCCCCTGGCGGGCACGCGCAAACGCGGCAATAGTGAGGCGGAAGATCTCGCTTTGGAAGAGGATCTTTTGGCCGACGCTAAGGAAATCGCCGAGCATCTTATGCTCATTGATCTTAGTCGCAACGATTCAGGAAGAGTATCCAAGACTGGATCGGTCACGGTACCCAAGCAGATGTTTGTCGAGCGCTATTCTCATGTGATGCATATAGCATCGATTGTCGAAAGCGAAATGCGAGATGACAAAACTGCGCTAGACGTTCTGCAGGCAACCTTGCCGGTCGGGACTCTGAGCGGCGCGCCGAAGGTGCGAGCGATGGAAATCATCGACGAGTTAGAGCCAGATAAGCGTGGCATCTATGGGGGAGCCATGGGCTATTTGGGCTGGAATGACAATATGGATATGGCCATCGCCATTCGAACGGCGGTAATCAAGAATCAGAAGCTCTATGTGCAGGCCGGGGCAGGAATCGTAGCCGACTCAGTGCCTGAGATGGAGTGGGAAGAAACCCAGAACAAGGCGAGGGCAATTGTTCGCGCCGTGCAGATGGCCAACAACGAACTGTCGGTAGAGTAAGCGTGGTGTCTCTCTAGCCCTGATCGGCCAGAGACTTGTATGCGTCGAGTGCGCGGACTCTGCTTTCCTTTAGATCTACTATTGCCCTTGGATAGTTCTCTCCCAGAATAACCCCCGCCTGCTGCAGCTCCTCCTGAGCGACGGAGCTTGGGTCGTGAATCGCTTTGTTGGACAAGCCTGCCAGCTCAGGCACGTACTTGCGAATATAGCTACCCTCGGGGTCGAATCGTTGCGACTGCGTTACCGGATTGAAAATGCGAAAGTAGGGCGCCGCGTCGGCACCGCTTCCCGCAACCCATTGCCAGCTACAGCTATTATTGGCGAGGTCGGCATCAACCAGACAATCCCAGAACCAGCGTGCACCTTCTAGCCAGTGAATCATTAGGTTCTTCACCAGAAAAGATCCCACGATCATGCGCACACGGTTGTGCATATAGCCGGTCTGCCACAGTTCTCTCATGCCGGCGTCTATCAGCGGGAATCCCGTCTGACCCTTCTGCCATAAAAGTAGGTTGGTTTCATCCGCGGCCCAGGGGAAGCGGTTGAACTGTGCTTTTATGTTCTCTTGGCAAAGATGTGGAAAATGATAGAGGGAGTAGTAGGAAAATTCTCTCCAGATCAGTTCGCGAACGAAATGCTCTGCCTGTTCTTCATTCGTGTCGATCTCGCCGGCTTGTTTGACCGCTTGGGCAGCCTCTCTGGGGGAAATTTCACCGAAGTGTAGGTGGGGAGATAGCATCGAAACGCTGCGTTTTGAGGGAAAGTCTCGACCTTTGCGGTAGTCATACAGGCCGTTCTCGATGAAGTGCTCTAGTTTCTGTCTGGCCCCAGTCTCACCGGGTTGCCAGGTCGCAGTCATTTCTTCATACCAGTTAATCTTGGGCAGTAGTCCAAGTCGCTCTATCCTGTCCGCGTCTTGGCTGCACTCGACGCTGTCCAGATTCTGAATGGATATATGGCTGGGCGGCGCAGGTGGATTGTTGCTAATGGCGTACTTGTAAAAGGGGGTGAAGACCTTATAGGGGGTTCCATCCTTCTTGAGATTTTCCCATGGCTCCCAGATTAGGCTTCCGTTGTAGCTGCCAGGCGTTATCTCGGCTTCTTTGAGGGTTTGTTTGAGAAGGCTGTCACGTGCTATTCGCGAGGGCTCGTAGCAGCGATTCCAGAAGACATGGCTCGCACCGTGGTCTTTGGCAAACTGCGGGAGTAGCTGCCCCGCATCCCCCTTCAGAACCCATAAATTTCCCTGCAAGGATTCATTCAAGGCGCTTAGGGAATGATGTAGCCACCACCGTGATGCCGCCCCGGGTGCCCAGTCTTCACCTTCGTCCAGAATAAATAGCGGTAAAACGCGGCCTTTTTCGATGGCGGTGAGTAGGGCGGGGTTGTCACCCAGGCGCAGGTCTTGGCGGAACCACATGATTACAGTTTGTTCTGGCATGGCTTCTCTGCTGGATTATGTTGGATTGTTAGGCTGTCATACGCCGAATTCTGCCTTTAGGATCATTGCGCCGATTCAAGACAGAATTCCCTCGGACTGCTATGATTGGCGCTCTCGAAATTTGGGCAATGATGAGGATTCGCGCAGTGCTATTGATGATCGATAATTACGATTCCTTTACCTATAACGTGGTGCAGTATCTTGGTGAGTTAGGTGCGGATGTGCAAGTATTTCGCAACGATGCTATCTCGATAGCTGAGATAGAGTCATTGAACCCAGCGCAAATTGTCATCTCTCCAGGGCCTTGCACGCCCACGGAGGCGGGCGTCTCCATGGAAGTCATTAGTCATTTCGCGGGCAAGATTCCCTTGCTTGGCATATGCCTCGGTCATCAGAGCATCGGTCAAGTCTATGGAGGGGAGATAATACGCGCGAAGAAAGTGATGCATGGCAAATTGTCTGCAATTCATCACAGCGGTCAGGGTGTGTTTACAGGCTTGACCATGCCCTTTACGGCGACTCGCTACCACTCGCTCGTTATCGATGCAAAGAGCCTGCCGGACTGTCTCGATGTTACCGCCTGGACCGAAGATGAAAATGGCGATATCGATGAGATAATGGGTGTGCGTCACAAAGAGCTAGCAGTTGAGGGCGTGCAGTTTCATCCAGAGTCTATTCTCAGCGAGCACGGGCATGCGCTGCTGAATAACTTCTTGAGTCAGAATTCCTAGAGTAGAGTTTCTAGGCAAGAAGAAAGAGAAACCAGTAGAGATAACGGAAAGAGGCCATGAACATAAGAGAAGCGATCAAGGCGGTCACCACAGGCAGTGATTTAGAAACCCAGCAGATGATCTCGGTGATGCGCGAAATAATGTCGGGTCAATCCACCGATGCGCAGAATGCCGCGTTCCTCGTCGGCCTCCAAATGAAAGGCGTGAAGACGCAAGAGATATTGGGCGGCGCAACGGTGATGCGTGAATTGGCGACGGGGGTAAAGCTCTCCGACAGTCCTCACCTGGTCGATACCTGTGGAACGGGAGGCAGTGGTTCCAATAAATTTAATGTGTCTACGGCATCCGCTTTTGTCGCCGCCTGCGCTGGCGCGAAGGTGGCAAAACATGGCAATCGAGGAGCGACAAGCACCAGTGGCAGTGCCGATGTGTTAGAGGCGGCGGGGGTAAATCTCAGCCTGAGCGCCGATGATGTTGCGGCGGCGATAGAGCAGGTAGGAATCGGATTCATGTTTGCCCCCGCGCACCACAGTGCCATGAAGCACGTCATTACTGCGCGAAAAGAGATTGGCGTAAAAACCGTGTTTAATCTCTTGGGCCCGCTTACCAATCCTGCCGGCGCACCAAATCAAATCATCGGTGTCTTCGATGCTGCTTGGATTCCGTCTATGCTGGAAGTTTTGAAGGAACTGGGAAGCAGCCACGTCTTGATAGTGGCGGCCGAAGACGGCTTGGATGAGATCAGTATCGCGGCGCCGTCGACAATAGGTGAGTTACGCGATGGCAAAATATCGCTATATTCCGTCGAGCCTGCAGATTTCGGTATAGCGAGCTATGCAGACTATTCGATGCTGCAGATCGATAGTGCCGAGGCTAGCCTGGCGATGCTCAAAGATGCTCTTGCCAATAAGAATCAAGCTGCTGCGGATATCGTGGCTTTGAATGCCGGTGCCGCGATCTATGCGGCTGATCTGGTGGGCGATCTTGCCTCCGGTGTCAGCAAGGCTCAGGAGATTCTGAGGTCCGGGCAGGCCCTGGCTAAGCTTGAAGAGCTGGTCGAATTTACGCAATCGATTCAGACATAGATTCACATCATCACAGTATAGCGAGTACTCATTTTGCCAAAAGCTACAATTCTTGAACAGATCATTGCGAGCAAGCACCAGGAAGTCGATGCGGCAAAAGTTGTCGTGTCTCAGTCCGAGCTGGAGTCTCGATTCCCTGCGGCAGATCAGTTTCGGCCATTCGCCAAGGCGATGCGTGATCGCGTGCAGGCGCAGCAAGTTGCTGTGATTGCAGAGATCAAGAAGGCTTCGCCGTCGAAGGGTCTGATTCGTGAAGATTTTCAGCCTGCTGCCCACGCGGCTGACTATGAGGCAGCGGGTGCAAGCTGTATCTCCGTGCTGACAGATGAAAACTATTTTCAAGGCTCGAATGAGTATCTCTTGCAGGCCAGGGCTGCTTGTTCACTGCCTGTGATTCGCAAGGATTTCATGATCGACACCTATCAGATCGCCGAATCGAAGGCCTTGGGTGCCGACTGTATTCTACTTATCGTCTCTGCACTGCACGGTGCACAGCTGATAGATTTGGCCAGCTACGCCAACGAGATCGATATCGACATCCTGGTGGAAGTGCACAACCACAGTGAACTGGAGCAGGCCTTGCAGTTGAAGACGGACCTTATTGGCATCAACAATAGAAACCTGCACACCTTCGAGACCAGCCTGCAAACCACTCTAGATCTGGCCAAGCAGGTGCCCGCCGGAAAAGTACTCATTACCGAAAGTGGTATTCACACGCGAGACGATGTTCGCACTATGACCCAGGCGGGGATTTATGGCTTTCTGGTAGGGGAGTCTTTCATGCGCGCGCCTAGTCCAGGGGCACAGCTGAAGGAAGTTATGTTCTAGGTGGGGCTGGCGAGTCGCTTCTAACGTGTGCCGAAGACGACTATGGTCTTTCCGCTAACGCTTATCAGCTCCTGTTCTTCCAGAGTCTTCAGAACGCGCCCTGCCATCTCTCGGGAGCAGTTAACTAACCTGCCTATCTCTTGCCGCGTTATTTTGATCTGCATGCCTTCAGGATGAGTCATGGCATCGGGTTCTTTGCTCAGATCGATTAGTGCCCTCGCGATGCGACCGGTTACATCATAGAAGGCCAAATCGCCGACCTTGCGCGTCGTGTTGCGCAGGCGATGTGCCATCTGCTGTCCGATTGTGAATACGATTTCCGGGTGCGAACGTATATAGGTATTGAAGTTCGTATAACTGATTTCTGCAACCTCGCAGGTGTTTCTGGCACGACACCAGGCGCTGCGTTCTTCCGCCTTCTCAAACAGACCCATTTCCCCAAAGAAGTCGCCGGGGTTTAAGTAAGCGATGACCACTTCCTTGCCCTCGTCATCTTCGAGAATAACGGAAACCGATCCCTTGATGATGTAATACAAGGTGTCGCATTTATCACCCTCATAGATAATGGTGGCGCGATTCGGATATCGCTTACGATGGCAATGGGATAAAAAGTTATCCAAGTCTTCGATATGCGGTGTAATGGCCATTAGTGCCATTTAAAAAACTCCTGCTTCTTCTAGCGAGTTAAATGTATATCACATTTTAGTCGCAATTGTGAGATGTCGATCACAATAATACGTGATATCCGACCGGCTTCAATCGGCTGCGTATTCTGTGTCAATTGGGACAAAAAAGTTCTCTTAACTAAGGTTCTGCTCTGTTAGCGACTCATGTTAACTGTGTTAACCTTGCGCGGCTTTTCATATACTGATTAGTATCGGTAGGAGCTGAAGATTTTTGAAGTTTGGCGACTGCCTTGACCGATTGCGGTTAGATTACGAATCTACAGAGTATTTACACAGGATAAAATTTCGATGAAAGCGAGAGTGAATTGGGTTGAGGACGTGATGTTTGTAGCTGAATCGGGCAGCGGACACGCGATTGTGCTGGATGGTGCGCCGGCAAGTGGCGGAAGAAATATGGGTATGCGCCCGATGGAGTTGATGGCGCTTGGTGTTGGTAGTTGCTCATCCTACGATGTGGTGACGATATTGAAGAAGGCGAAGCAATGGGTTACCGCCTGTGAGGCAGAGGTCACCGCCGAGAGGGTAGAAACGACACCGGCTGTGTTCGAATCGATTCATCTGCACTTCAAGGTTACCGGTATCGATCTGAGTGAGAAGCATGTTAAGCGAGCGGTGGAGCTCTCGGCTGATAAGTACTGCTCAGCCTCTATCATGATGAAGAATGCGGGCGTTAAAGTGACCCATGATTTTGAAGTGATCGAGGCGGAAAGCTAGAGAGATTGCGTGGAGCTCAGTGGTATCAGATTCGATACGTTGATTTCTTCATTACCTCGGACATGACAGTCATAGCCTGCTTGATAGGAGCAGGCAATTCGGCGCCACCGGCATCGCGCGCCGAGTCTCCGTGATGCTTTTCATCCGCAATCATCTGCTCCAGTATCGCGCGGCTCTTACTGTCGTTCTCGGGTAGTTGCAGCAGATGATCTTCGAGGTGTTCGCACACCTGATCCTCGGTTTCGGCGACAAAGCCCAAGCTCCATCTGTCCCCTGCCAGACCGGCTATCGCGCCCATACCAAAGGATAAGGTATACCAGATCGGGTTCAGTACACTAGGTTGGCTATCCAGCTGCTGCAGGCGTTCCTCGCACCAGGCCAGGTGATCCACTTCTTCCGCCGCCGCTTCTTCCATCGATTGGCGCACATCATCCAACTTGGCCGTGGCTGCCTGGCCCTGATAGAGAGCCTGCGCGCAGACCTCGCCGGTGTGATTGATGCGCATCAGCCCCGCTACATGTTTTCTCTGGGTCTCGTCGAGATCTTTCTCCTGCTGCGCGGCCCCTGGTGAGCTGCGTCGTGCGTTGCTGGAACCGGGTACGCAGCTGCGTAGCGCCTGATCGAACTGGACCAGGGCGCGGTCGAAGAAGTCTAGGTGTGAGTTTGTAGCCATGATCTAGCTATTCTCTCTGGCAATGGCGCGATAGGCAATATCATTTCGAAAATAGACGCCATCCCAATGAATCTGATGCAAGACCTTGTAGGCCTCGGCCTGAGCCTCGGACACGCTAGCGCCTAGTGCCGTGGCGCAGAGCACTCTGCCGCCGTTGGTGACTACGGCACCCTCTTTCTCTGCCGTGCCTGCGTGAAATATCTTCTGGTGCTCACCCAGGCTCTGATCCAGTCCGCTGATCTGGAAACCCTTTCCGTAGGAGGCGGGGTAGCCACCGGCCGCCAGCACGACACCCACGGCTGATCTGTCGTCCCATTGCGCTCGTTCTGTGTTTAGCGATTGATCCAGGGCGGCAAGACAATGCTGCACCAGATCCGATTGCAGCCGCATCATGACTGGCTGCGCCTCGGGGTCGCCGAAACGGCAATTAAACTCGACGACATTAATCTCGCCGCTTTCGGTAATCATCAAGCCGGCATAGAGAAAGCCTGTGTAGTCGTTACCATCTGCGGCCATGCCTGCAACCGTAGGCAGGATCACCTGGTCCATGATGCGCTGATAGATTACGTCGTCTACCACCGGTGCTGGAGAATAGGCTCCCATACCGCCAGTATTTGGCCCCTTGTCGCCATCATCTCTAGCCTTATGATCCTGCGAGGTTGCCATTGGCAAGACATTGCGTCCGTCTACCATGGCGATAAAGCTGGCCTCTTCGCCTTCGAGGAAACCCTCAATGACGACGCGAGAGCCAGCGTCGCCAAATTTATTGCCCGAAAGCATGTCTTCGACTGCCGCAATCGCTTCAGCCTCACTGAGTGCAACGATCACGCCTTTTCCGGCAGCGAGGCCGTCAGCTTTAATGACTATTGGCGCACCGTTTTCTTCTATATAGGCTGTAGCCGATGCAACATCGGTAAAGGTTTGGTAGAAGGCGGTAGGAATATTGTGTCTGCTGAGGAAGTCTTTAGTAAAGGCCTTGGAGCCTTCTAGCTGCGCCGCGTTCTTGGATGGGCCGAAGCAGGGCAGGCCGCGTCCCTGAAAGTAGTCGACAATGCCTTCTACCAAGGGTGCCTCAGGTCCCACTATAGTGAGTTTAATATTTTCGCTTTCTGCAAAGTCGGCCAAGGCGGGAAAGCCCAGAGGGTCGAGGGCGACGTTCTCTAGTTTTGGCTCGCCCCTGGTGCCAGCATTTCCTGGCGCCACGAAAACTTTCTCAACCGAATGGGATTGCGCAGCCTTCCATGCCAGCGAATGTTCGCGGCCGCCGCTGCCTATAACTAGTACCTTCATGGCTTCGATCTCTGTGCTGTTGTTTCGGATAACGGCTGCTAGTGACGGAAATGTCGAATGGAAGTAAATACCATTGCGATATTGGCCTCGTCCGCGGCAGCAATCACCTCATCGTCACGCATCGAGCCACCAGGTTGGATTACGGCACAAATACCCGCCGCTGCCGCTGCATCTATACCATCGCGAAAGGGGAAGAATGCATCCGATGCCATTACTGAGCCCTTTACCTCAAGGTTCTCATCGGCCGCCTTGATGCCAGCGATCTTCGCGCTATAGACGCGACTCATCTGTCCTGCCCCGATACCGATGGTCTGGTTGTTCTTACAATAGACGATGGCGTTGGACTTCACATACTGTGCTACCGACCAGGCGAATAGGAGATCACGGATCTCATCTTCGCTAGGCGCACGCGCACTGACGACTTTCAGGTCATCACGAGATATCTGGTGAATATCACGATCTTGCACCAGCAGCCCGCCATTGACGCGCTTGTAATCGAAATCCGCTTTTCTGTTTTCCGCCCATTGGCCGCAGCGAAGTACGCGTACATTTTTCTTCGCCGCTGTGATCGCGAGCGCTTCCTCGGAAATGGAAGGGGCGATAATCACTTCGGTAAATTGTTGGTCGACGATTCTCTGAGCTGTCTGGGCATCCAGCTCCCGGTTGAACGCGATGATGCCCCCGAAGGCGGAGGTTGGGTCGGTCTGGAACGCGAGTTCGTAGGCCTGCATGGGTGACTCGGCGATGGCGACACCACAAGGATTCGCGTGCTTCACGATTACACAGGCAGGCTCGCTAAAGGATTTAACACATTCCAGAGCCGCGTCGGTATCCGCTATGTTGTTATAGGACAGTTCCTTGCCCTGCAGCTGCTCAGACGTACTGATGCTCGCCTCAGACGGGTTGCGCTCTTTGTAGAAGGCCGCATTCTGGTGCGGGTTCTCACCGTAGCGCATTTCCTGCGCCTTGAGGAATTGGGTGTTAAAGGTTCTGGGGAAGTTTGATTCGGGATCGATCTTCGCGCCAAGATAGTTGGCGATGGCGCCATCGTAGGCCGCGGTGTGTTCGAAAGTCTTGACCGCCAGATCGAAGCGAGTGTCTTGCTCGAGTGCGCCGCCATTGTTCTCTAGAAGCTCTATGATGGGCTCGTAATCCGATGGGTTAACTACCACTGCAACGAAGCGATTGTTCTTGGCAGCTGCGCGCAGCATCGTTGGGCCACCTATATCGATATTCTCAATCGCAGTAGGCAGATCGCAATCCGGGTTCGCTACCGTAGCCTCGAAGGGATATAGGTTGACGACTACGAGGTCGATTGGAGGAATATCGTGCTCCTCCATGACGGCTTGATCCTGGTCGCGGCGAGCGAGTATGCCACCATGTACCTTTGGATGCAGAGTCTTAACCCGCCCGTCCATCATCTCTGGAAAACCGGTGTACTCCGAGATTTCCACAGCGGGGATATTCTCTGCCGTAAGCAGCTTGTAGGTGCCCCCGGTAGAGAGTATTTCAATGTTCAGTTTATGAAGTGCTTTCGCGAAGGGAACTATGCCAGTCTTGTCGGATACGCTAATCAACGCGCGACGAATGGCAGCAGAGTTTTCTGTTGTCATAGTGCTATCTTTATCTATTGGACGTTTTGGGTTGATGCAAAACCAGCGGACTAAACTTGCATTGATCTCATTAAGGAAAAGCTTAGATGATCTCAGGGACTAAATTTAGAGGGCTGATCGATGGTATTTAAAGTAAACCGTACAGCTTTAATTTGGTGCGTAGCGTACCACGGTTCAAACCTAGCATGATAGATGCCTTGCTTTGATTATTGCCGCAATAGCGCATTACCGTCTCAATTAGGGGTGCCTCGACTTCTGCGATGACCATGTGGTGAAGATCTGTAACAGTCTCATCTTCGAGGTTTTCAAAATAGCGGTCTAGGGATCGTTCGACTTCGGCTCGAAGTGTATGTTCTTGCTGCCCTGAGGGGGTGTTTTCCTGAGCCTGAACCGGCTCGAGATGATTTGGAATACTGTCAAACTTATTCACGCGGCTTCGGCTCCCTGATCTTGTCTGATGTCTTCATCTAGGCGAGTAAAATACTCATAGAGAGAGTCGAGCTGTTCGCTAGGGGATTCGAAAGTATTAAAATGTTTCATAAATTCACGCGATTCTGATAATTCTTTTACGTACGCGGCAACATGTTTACGTGCATACCATACTCCTTTCACGTCGCCATAGAAACTATGAAGTTTCATTAGGTGGGAAAAGATTATATCGAGTCGAGATTTTAGATCAATTCCTGGAAGTGACTCACCCGTAGCGAGGTAGTTTTCTATCTCTCTAAAAATCCATGGGCGGCCTTGAGCGGAACGACCGATCATCAATCCGTCTACGCCGGTTTGATAGAGCACAGCTGCGGCTTTTTCGGGTGAGTCTATATCGCCATTCGCAATAATTGGAATCGAAACGGCGCTTTTTATAGCCGCGATAGTGTCGTACTCTGCATGACCTTTAAAACGGCATTCGCGAGTGCGGCCATGTACGGTTAGCAGGCGTATGCCGCAGCCTTCTGCAATCTTGGCGATCTCGACACCGTTTCTAGTCTCTGGACTCCATCCAGTGCGTATCTTCAGTGTCACGGGGACATCAACACGAGCGACTACGGTGGTTAGAATACGTTCGACTAATTTTTCGTCTTTAAGCAGTGCAGAGCCCGCTGCCTTCTTTAGAACTTTCTTTGCTGGGCAGCCCATATTGATATCGATGCTATCGGCGCCGAATTCTGCGTTCATTGCAGCAGCCTGTGCCATCAGCTGGGGATCCGACCCCGCGATTTGTACAACGTGAGGACCGCAGCTCTTTGGTTT
Source organism: uncultured Pseudomonadales bacterium (assembly GCA_943842505.1). Lineage (GTDB taxonomy): Bacteria > Pseudomonadota > Gammaproteobacteria > Pseudomonadales > Pseudohongiellaceae > UBA9145. The sequence goes on from CALTDI010000010.1 coordinate 59,419, forward strand.
TACGCGCTTGAGTCTATTGCGTTCGTTCTTCCACAAATCGGCGTTGCTCGTAAGCATTTCCGCAATGGTTAGTCCAGCGCCGGCTTGTGCGCAGATCTCTCTGAAGGGGGTATCACTAACGCCCACCATGGGTGCGAGGAATAGCGAATTTTTTAATTGGTAGGGGCCGATGTCAATCATTCTTATTATTCAAAAAGTACTGATCTCTATAGGGCCAGCTATGATAGCGGGGACGCTTTTTTAGTTAAAGCGATTTGTGTGTTTTCTGCAGCTTTTAGCGCAAAAACTAGCATGTTGAGCGACTATTCTAGGGCCAGCGGAAAGCCAGGGTGTAGTTTACCGCTTCGGAACCCGGATCCATTATGGCCAGGCCGATCTGAACCGGAGTCATGGGCGGCATCAACTGAACCGATCGAAGCCCTGTGTCTAGATACTCCGAGGGCAAAAACTCTCGAAGTGCTATCACGTTGTTCGCGGCGCTATTGAAGCTAAGTATGAGCAGCGGGAAGGGTTGATCAAATGCCGCCGTGTTGCGAATGATGGTGTTAACCATTAAGCCATTCGTAAAAGTTGGGTGTGTCTGTACCGTAAGATTCTCACTGCGTATAGAGTCGATATCCGTATAGTCTGGTAGATCGCAGTCAAGCAAAGTGCAGGCTTGTTCGTAAAGGGGGCGTAGCTGTGGAAGTTGGCTGAAGAGCTCCTTATGCCGCCAAAGATACTGGCCGCTCAATAAGCCGCTCAGAATCACTATAGAAAGAGACAGCAGTGCGTTGCGAAGTAAGCGACTCTCTTTCCTGCTCAATAGCTCGAGCGGGGTGGACATCGCACCTAATGCGGCAAGGTTTTCCTGTGGGATTGCCTCTAAGGCCTGTTCATCGTTAAGCTCTGTCTCCAGTGCCCTGGCTCGAATGGCTTCGGTTGAGTCTTCATCGAACTCTGTCTTCAGCGCTTGTTCGGTAGCTGTGCTTGCTACTTGCTCTGCGATAGCGATTTCCGCAACTTGCGCTTCGTCTTCGACAGAGTCTTCTTCTAGCTCTGCTTCGGTCTGTGATTCGGTGTCCGCGTGTGCATCTTTCTCAAGTGCTGCGATGTCTTCGCGCTGATCGTCTTGTTCCGAGGATGAGGTAGTGACGCTGGGGAGATCAGTCGAGGAAGAGTTGTCTTCATCGGTAACCTCCAGATTCGTTGCGGCGGGTTCAGTGGGCACTTCTTCTGACAGGAATAGCGCTGGAGTATCGTCGCTGAGTGCATCAGGTTTTTTTGCTTCGATACTATTTGTTTCTATGCTTTCTGTTTCTATGCTATCTGCTTCGATTCTTTGGGCTGCTTCGATACTTTCGGCTTCAGTCTCCCCAGGAGCGGCATCGGCCGACAAATACTCGGCGGGGATGTCCTGGGTTTCAGATTGGAGCGCGTCGTTCTCAGGTAGTGAGTTTTGCTCCAGCTCTTCGCTCACAGCATTGAGAAACTGCTCCTCGTTTTCCTCTAAGCGCTCTGTGTCGCTTGTAGCGGCTTCGCTGAGTACTTCCTGCTCCTGTATTAATTCACTGTCTGGCTGAGTATCGTCTTTGCTGTCGTCCTTCTTTGTCTGTGGAGCTAGGCGCGGGTCAAAGATGAACGATGCAGATAGCTCTATTCCAGTGAAAGGCCGGTCGCTAACACTTGGGGACTGCTGCGCAGCAAAATTCTCAGTTGTCTCATGCCCCGCTTCCGCTTCATTCTCTATAAGGTCTTCGTCTATTCGCAGCTGTTGCTCTGAGTCTGTTTCCAGGTCTGGCTCGACCGGAGCGGAGAACGAGGTACCGTTATCTGCGAATTGTTCGGTGTTGTCTGGCATCGGCTGCTCAGGCGTCGTTTGTGCCTGCGCATCGAAGGAGTCGAGAATTTCTTCTTCGAAGCGTTCATCGATGACTTCGTCTCCGACTTGCTCTGTTGCCCGATAGGGCTGCTCAAGCGGGGCGTTATCGTTCTCGCTGTCGAGCTCAGTTTCAATAGCGGATAGGTTTTTGCTGTCATGATTGCCATGAAGTTCCCCCGCTCCTGTGGCAAAGAAATCCTCGCCGACGGCTTTTGAGCGCTCCAGCTTGTCGTGTAAGTCCTGCTCGTCCACAGGGTCTATTGCTGCCGATTCATTGCTGTAGGGTTCTGTTAGGGCGCTACGGGTAAGAAAGCGAGAAGGATCGAAAAACTCCTGCGGATTATTCCCGACGAATACCGATTCGCCATGCTCTAACGCGGTTTCATCGTCGGCGTCAGGGAGCAGGAAGTGATCAATGGCTTCGAATACATTCAGACAGGCTCCGCAGCGGACTTTACCGGCGGCAGCGTTCAACACACGAGAGTTTGTGTTGAAGGTCGATTCACAGGCGGGGCATTGAGTTACATTAAACGACATGCGTCAGTACTTCAGGCAACGGGTTATAGATTGGGTCTATTGGGGACAATGAAGTGACCCATTCAGTTCTGGGTCTGACGATGTTCCCCTAGCGTGAGATTGTAGGTCAATACCCTTGCCTTGCCTACAACAAGCTCCGGCGATTGCCCTGCTCGATGACTTAGACCTGCTTGCGGGTGCCCGTCAGGCGCCCCCAGTCTCCACTTAATACGGCCTTATCCATGGCAAACCATTGACTGTAATGTTCTAGCAGAGGGTCTACCTGTTCCACCAATATGCCGGACAATACCAGTTGGCCCTGGGGCCGGACTAGCAGTGAGAAGTTTTCAGCAAGCTGCATGAGTGGCTCGGCGAGTATATTGGCGAGCAGAATATCGGCTTGTCTGGACGCGATGCCCTCGGGAAGTTGCTCCGGCAGATAGGTTTCGATCAGACCTGGGGGAATTCTATTGCGCTGGGCATTGTCGATGGTTGCGGTTATAGCCTGGGGATCATTATCGACGGCGATTAAGCGATGTGCGCCGAGTAAGGCGGCGGCGATGGCAAGTATGCCGGATCCGCAGCCATAGTCGATTACACAGCTTTCATTGCTAATGTTCTGCTCTAGCCATTGCAGACACAGACTGGTGGTGGCGTGGCTGCCGCTACCAAAGGCGAGGCCGGGGTCCAGCATGATATTGATAGCATCGGGCTCGGGCGGTTCCTGCCAGCTTGGGCAGACCCAGAGCCGCTCGCCAAATTTCATCGCCTTGAAATCAGACATCCACGACCTTTCCCATGCCTGTTCTTCGAGGACTTCTAGCCGCAACGATGCCTTGTCTTCAACTGCCGGGTGTTGTTGTAACAGGAAGAGCAGCCCATCGAGATTGGTGTCTTGCTCGAACAGGCAGACAAGATCGACCTTATCCCACAAAGGAGTGCTACATGGCTCTTTCTGAAATACCGGCTGGTCTTCGGCGTCTAGATAGCTGATAGATAGGCCGCCATGATCCAGCAGCATCTGTTCCAAGAGTTCAAGCTGATCGGATCGCACCTGAACCCTGAGTTGCTGCCATGACATAGTGAGGAGGCTCTAGCTGTATTAGGATTCCAGCTTCTTTTCCAGGTAGTGGATATTCACACAGCCCTTCTGAAACTCTGCGTCGCGCACCAGGTCCTGATGCAGTGGGATATTGCTGCGGATGCCGTCGATGAGCATCTCATCCAGCGCAATCTGTGTGCGTTTCAGAGCGGCTTCCCGCGTGTTTGCGTGGCAGATGAGCTTGGCGATTAATGAATCATAATAGGGTGGAACCGTGTAGCCACTATACAGATGAGAGTCGACACGAACACCGTTGCCGCCAGGAGCGTGAAACATCTTGATCTTGCCTGGGCTGGGCATGAAGGTTTCTGGGTCTTCAGCGTTTATTCGACATTCGAAGGCATGCCCGCGAATAACGATGTCCTCCTGCGCGTATGACAGAGGCGCGCCACCCGCTATGCGTAGCTGTTCCTTAACGATGTCCACGCCAGTAATCATTTCTGTTACTGGGTGCTCGACCTGAACTCGCGTATTCATTTCGATGAAGTAGAAGGATTCGTCTTCATACAAGAACTCTAAGGTTCCAGCGCCTCGATACTTCATCTTCTTGCAGGCATTGATGCAGGTCGCGGCGACTTCGGCCCGCACCGCATCTGGTATGCCTGGCGCAGGCGCCTCTTCCAGAACCTTCTGATGGCGTCGCTGCAGTGAACAGTCTCTATCGCCCAGGCAGATTGCATTGCCTTGGCCGTCGCCTATTACCTGAATTTCAACATGGCGCGGATTCTCGAGGAACTTCTCTAGATACACGACGCCGCTGCCGAAGAAAGACTTCGCCTCCGACTGCGTAACAAAGATAGCCTTGAGCAGGGCCGCTTCGTTGTGTACAACGCGCATGCCGCGTCCACCACCACCGGCGGCCGCCTTAATGATGACCGGGTAGCCGATCTCCTTAGCCAGTTCCAGGGTGCGTTCGTTGTTATCGTCGAGAGGGCCATTGGATCCAGGCACGGTGGGCACGCCGGCCTCAATCATGACCTCGATCGCGGATACCTTATCGCCCATTAGCCTGATCGTCTCCACCGTGGGGCCGATAAAGACGAAGCCGCTATTCTCTACCTGTTCGGCGAAGTCGGCATTCTCGGAAAGAAAGCCATAGCCTGGATGTACTGCATCTGCATCAGTCACTTCCATGGCTGAGATGATAGCGGGAACGTTCAGGTAGCTATCTGTCGGGCTAGGGGGGCCTATGCAAACCGACTCATCGGAGAGTCGAACATGCATTAAATCCTTGTCTGCGGTTGAGTGAACCGCAACAGTTTTAATTCCGAGCTCTTTGCAAGATCGAAGCACGCGCAGTGCGATCTCGCCGCGATTGGCTATCAATACTTTTTCTAGCATGCTGCTATCCTTGGATTAGGCTGGATACGAAAAGAGCGTTCTATGCGATTCTGATCAAAGGCTGATCGAATTCTACGGGCTCGCCATCTTCAACAAGAATAGCCTCAACCACACCTGCATGGTCGGCTTCGATCTGGTTCATCATCTTCATAGCTTCAACTATGCACACTACATCGCCGGCCTTAACGTGTTTGCCCACTTCGACGAACACTGGAGACGATGGGGACGGGGAGCGATAGAAGGTTCCCACCATCGGCGACTTAATCGCATGTCCGCTCTCCGCGGCCGGCGCTGGGGCAGCAGCGGCTGGTGCCGCAGCGGCGCTTGGAGCGGGCGCTGGAGCGGGTGCCGGTGCCTGATAGGCGATGGGTGCGGGTACCGAAGTAGAGCCACGACTGATGCGAACAGACTCCTCTCCTTCCTTGATTTCGATTTCAGCGATGTCGGATGACTCCAACAATTCAATTAGTTTTTTTACTTTTCTAATATCCATAAAAATATCCTGCCCCGCGTCTTAGTTAGCTAGTTTTCTGCATGCAGCTTGAAGCGCCAGCTCATATCCCTGGGCGCCCAGACCTATTACACAGCCGACAGCAATGTCGGAAAAATAAGAATGATGTCGGTACTCTTCGCGACTAAAAAGATTGGAAAGATGTACTTCGATAAATGGAATTTCAGAGGCAAGTATCGCGTCGCGAATGGCGATGCTTGTGTGGGTGAATCCACCAAAGTTAACAATCATGAAGGCGGTGCCATCTTTGCGCGCAGCATGCAGCCGATCGATTATCTCGCCTTCTGAATTGCTCTGTAAGCTGTCGAACTGATGGCCCGAATCTGTGCACCGCAAGCTAAGGCGCTCGTTGATGTCCTCGAGCGTGTCCGAGCCATAGATGTGGGGCTCACGACTACCTAGCAGGTTTAGGTTGGGCCCGTGCAATGCCAATATTGATGCCATGATCTTATTCCTAATGCGGCGGGCGGGAATTTGCTTCCAGAAACGCCTGATTAGCCATTTTGGCGGCATTTTCTCAGAAAATAGAGCGCATTTCACGCTTTTTTGCGAAGCGAGGGCCTTGGATTAGGGGTTAAGCAGGAATTCGAAGCGCTGTGGAGGGTAGCAGAACCCCCAATCGGCACAGCCCTGATAGTGAATATATATTCTGGCATCCGGGCCGGGCACGGTGCTCAGGCTCAGATCGATAGTCAGTTGTCCATAATAGGCCTCGATTTCACCGAAAAACTGATCGGTCTTCTTCAGTCCATCGGGCATCGAGAAATCCACCGCAAGCGCCTCGCTATCAAGCCGCTGGCTCAGCGTAAAATCGAAGGCGTGTCGGTAAAGGTAGTGCCCCTGGGGCAGATCCCAGAATACTTTGTACTTGCCTGGGCTCACGGCGCTGACATAGAAGGGAAACGCCTGCTCCAGAGGGAGGGGTTGCTGAATATCGGACTGTGGTGCAAGGCCGGAAACAGAGCGCGGCCCCAGCTGCCCGTGCGCGCTGCTGCTCAGCAGCAGGGCAGCGCCGAGAAGCAGTTGCAGTTGTATTCCAATAAGGGAACTCATCTTCATACGAGTTTGACCAGTTTTATTGAGCAATAGTTTCCTGAAAGAAGGTTTAACTGTGATAGCGGTCAAAGACCAGGCAGGCATTGGTGCCGCCGAAGCCGAAGCTGTTTGACATGACGCGATTCAGAGTAACGTTGTCCCGTCGATCCAGTACCACCGGCATTCCTTGCGCTTCCTCTTCCAGGTTTTCGATATTTGCAGAGGCGGCGATGAAGTCGTTCTCCATCATTAGCAAACTATAGATGGCCTCTTGGGCGCCAGCCGCTCCCAGCGAATGGCCTGATAGTGACTTGGTAGAGTTGAACGCGGGTACATTCTCGGCGAATACGCTTTTGATTGCGCGCAGTTCTGAGACATCGCCAGCCGGGGTGCTGGTGCCATGGGTGTTGATATAATCAACATTTCCTTCCAGACCAGCCGTCGCCATCTGCATTGCGCGTGCGCCACCTTCACCGGCGGGCGCGACCATGTCGTAGCCATCGGATGTTGCGGCGTAGCCAGTTAGCTCGGCGTAGATCTTCGCTCCTCTCGCCAATGCGTGATCGAGAGATTCCATAACCAGTATTGCGCCACCGCCAGCAATAACGAAGCCATCGCGATCCGCATCGAAGGCGCGTGAAGCTTTGTCAGGCGTGTCGTTGTATTTAGTCGATAGGGCGCCCATAGCATCGAACATATGGCTCATAGTCCAATGCTCTGCTTCGCCGCCGCCTGCGAACACGATATCTTGTTTGCCTAACTGGATCAGCTCGGCGCCGTGCCCAATACAATGCGCGCTGGTCGCGCAGGCCGAGGAGATTGTGTAGTTGACGCCCTTGATCTTGAACGGGGTCGCCAGGCAGGCTGAAGTGGTGCTGCTCATAGTACGGGTTACGCGGTAAGGACCAACTCGGCGCAGGCCTTTCTCGCGCATGATGTCCATTGATTCAAGCTGCTCTTCTGAGGAACCGCCTCCGGAGCCCACCACCAAGCCTGAGCGAAAATTAGAGACTTCGTCTTCCTTAAGATTGGCGTCGCTTATTGCCTGCTCCATTGCCAGATAGGCATAGGCCGAGGCATCGCCCATGAAACGGAGTATTTTGCGGTCAATAACTTCAGACGTGTCGATCTGTACCGATCCGCTGACATGGCTGCGCATGCCAATCTCTTCGTAGCTGGCGTTGTGCCGAATGCCGCTGCGGCCTGCCTTTAGGGATTCCAGCACTGACTCTTTGTCATTGCCCAGACAGGAAACAATACCGATACCAGTAACCACAACGCGCTTCATAGGATTTCCTCAATCAAGACCGAATCATTCGTGCATCTCATTCTAGAATGCATTGTCCGGCGTAAACAGACCGACTTTCAAAGTCTTGGTGGTATAAATTGTTTTGCCATCTACAGATACCTGCCCATCGGCGATGCCCATAACCAGGCTTCTATTGATTAGCCGGCTAATCGACAGCTCATAAACTACTTTCTTCGAAGTCGGCAAAATCTCACCCGTAAATTTTACTTCTCCTGCGCCTAATGCCCGACCCTTTCCGGGGTGTCCGCTCCAGCCAAGGAAGAACCCCAATAGCTGCCACAAGGCATCCAGGCCCAGACAACCGGGCATAACCGGGTCTCCAGGAAAGTGGCAATCGAAAAACCAGAGATCGGGGTTTATGTCCAGCTCAGCTATTATTTGTCCACGCCCGTGCTCACCGCCATCGCTATTGATTTCGACTATGCGATCGAGCATCAACATATTATCTATCGGCAATTTGGCGTTACCAGGGCCGAATAGGCGACCATAGCCGCAATCTACCAATTCTTCTAAATTATAGGAATTTTTGGGAACGAAGCTGTGTTCTTCTTGAGTCATGAGTTAGCCAAAACCCTCCGAGGGGCGCCTTTGTAAAGGTTGCGATGTTATCGTGATGGGGACAAATAATCGATCATAAATTTGGGACAGGTCCTTGAATAGCCTCTATTTATTAAAATAGGCGATATTTTGCTACTATGGCGTTCCTTTTTTAGAAGTCACACGGTAGCAGGCTCTATGTTAATTCCCGTTATTCTCGCCGGTGGTGTGGGTTCACGCCTCTGGCCGGTGTCTCGATCTATGCTACCCAAGCAATTTATCGATTTTCCTAACATGCGCGGTTCCCTGTTTCAGAATACCTTGTCGCGCCTTGATAGTGTGCCGGGCATCGAAGATCCCATAGCTGTTTGCAATAACGATCATCGATTCCTTGTGGCCGAACAATTGAGACAGCTAGGGAAAGAACACGCCGATATTCTATTGGAGCCTGTTGGCAGAAATACGGCTCCCGCGGTCGCGCTCGCGGCTCTTCTGGCTCAGCAAGATCATGCCGACCCCTATCTTCTGGTTCTGCCCGCAGACCATGTCATTCAGGACGAGGCAAAGTTTGTTCAGGTGATCGCCACAGCGCTTCAGTCAGCCCAACAGAATAAGTTAGTCACCTTCGGAATAGTGCCAAGTGTCCCAGAAACTGGTTACGGCTACATTGAGAAGGGCGAAAGTATCGAAGGTGCCGACGGTTTTTCGGTAAAGCAATTCGTGGAGAAACCGAATCGGGCGACGGCGCAGACCTATTTGGATAGCGGCAACTATTATTGGAATAGTGGCATGTTTCTGTTTTCGGCTTCTACCTACCTCAATGAATTGAAACGGTATGCTCCGGATATTTTCGAATCCTGTCATGAAGCCTATAGCAAGCTGGAGCAGGGAGAGGATTTTCGGCATATCCCCGAGGCTATCTTTGCCAGTTGCCGCAGTGATTCTATCGACTATGCGGTAATGGAGAAGACAGATTCTGCCGTGGTTATTCCTCTGGATGCGGGTTGGAATGACCTGGGGGCTTGGGATGCGATATGGGAAGTGCAGGATAAGGACGCGCAGGGAAATGCGCTGTCGGGTGACGTGCTCACTGCCGATGTGCAAGATAGCTACATCCAGGCGCAGTCTCGCCTCGTCGCCGTCGCCGGAGTGAAAGATGTCGTTGTTGTGGAAACGGCGGATGCGGTGCTGGTAACCCAGCGGTCACAGGTGCAGTCGGTAAAGCACTTGGTACAACAGTTGCAAGACCAAGGGCGGGAAGAAGGCATATTACATAGGCTGGTCTATCGCCCTTGGGGTTCTTACGAGTCTCTAAGCTGCAGGCCCGGGTATCAGGTGAAGCACATAGTGGTCAATGCTGGGGCATCTCTCTCCCTGCAATTGCACCATAAGAGGGCAGAACATTGGATTGCGCTCAAGGGTGTGGCACTGGTTACCTGTGATGACAAAGAGTTTGAGCTGCAGCCCGGCGAATCTACCTACATACCCATTGGCAGCAAACATAGGCTTACCAATAACAGCGATGCGGCAATAGAGATCATTGAGGTTCAAATAGGTGAGTATCTGGGTGAGGACGATATTGTCCGCTTCGAAGATCGCTACGATAGAGTCTAGACGGGGCTGACTAGTATTCTCCGCCAAGATTGCTTGCTCGGTCTGTGGGTCTAGACTACTAGCCTTCTTAAATTTACAGAAATACCCATATAAGGAACCACCGAGTCATGTCTGTTATTAAAAAATGTCTATTTCCAGCTGCCGGCTATGGCACGCGATTTTTGCCAGCCACAAAATCGATGCCGAAAGAGATGCTGCCTATTGTGACCAAGCCCTTGATTCAGTCCGGGGTAGAAGAAGCTATGGATGCGGGTATTAGCGAGATCGCTATTGTGACCGGTCGTGGTAAGCGTGCGATAGAAGATCACTTCGATATTAGCTATGAGTTGGAACATCAGATTGCGGGCTCTGACAAGGAAGAGCTGCTGCAGAGTACGCGGGATATCATGGAGCGCTGCACATTTTCATACACGCGCCAGGTTGAGATGAAGGGGCTGGGTCACGCCATTCTCGTCGGCGAGACCCTGATAGGTCGCGAACCATTCGCTGTGGTATTGGCAGACGACTACTGTGTAACTGAGGGTGATGGTGTGCTGACGCAGATGGTCAAGCTCTATGAAAAATACCAATGCAGCATCGTTGCTATTGAAGAGGTGCCAGAAGATGAGACCTATCGCTACGGTGTTATCGAGGGTGATCTAGAGGAAGACAATATTTACCGGGTCCGTAATATGGTAGAGAAGCCTGCGCCAGAGGATGCACCAAGCAATCTGGCGATCATTGGTCGTTATATTCTTAGCGCTGACATATTCGATGTTATTCGTAACACGCCTCCTGGCAAGAATGGCGAGATGCAGATTACAGACGCGCTGCAATTACAGGCGCAGCAGGGCAAGGTGATAGGCTATCGATTTACCGGGCGGCGTTTTGATTGCGGCAGTGTCGATGGTTTTATCGAGGCCACAAATTTTACCTATCAGTCGCAATCTGGATAATTTCCAATGGCGCTAACCCGAGTTGTTCGTGCTGCGCTCTTGCAAGCAGTAGAGCATATGCCTAATCTATTTCGTTAAAAGAAGTTAAGTAAATGACTGAAGAAATCACCTGTTTCAAACCCTATGACGTCAGGGGTCGAGTTCCCGATCAACTAAATAGCGATATCGCCTATAGAATTGGTAGGGCCTATGTGGAATTTCTAAAACCTAAGCGAGTGGTAGTCGGTTACGATATACGTCTTAGTAGTCAGGAGCTCTGCGCAGCCCTCAGCCGAGGCATGATAGAGTCTGGCGCCGATGTGGTTAATATCGGTCAATGCGGCACCGAAGAGGTGTACTTCGCCACCTCTCACCTGGAAGTAGATGGTGGCATTGTCGTCACCGCGAGTCATAACCCAGCAGATTACAACGGCATGAAATTTGTTCGCGAATCATCTAAACCCATTAGTGGCGATACAGGCCTCAAGGAAATTAAGCGTCTCGCGGAAAATAACGAGTTCACACCTTGCTCTGAACAGGGATCGATCAGTTTCGAAGACACGCAGCCAGCCTATATTGCGCATCTGCTCGGCTACGTCGACAGAGAGAGTCTGAGGGAGTTAAAGATCGTTTGTAATGCGGGTAATGGGGGAGCGGGGCCGACGATAGATGCTATCGAGCCGATGCTGCCTTTTCAATTTATCAAAGTTCATCACGAGGCCGACGGGACATTTCCAAACGGGGTTCCCAATCCGCTGCTGGAGGAAAATCGTGGCCCGACGATTGACGCCATTCGCTCCTCTGGCGCCGACCTGGGCATCGCCTGGGATGGCGATTTTGATCGTTGCTTCTTCTTCGATGAGAACGGTCGTTTTATCGAAGGTTACTATATCGTCGGCCTTCTGGCGCAGAGCTTCCTGGAGGGAGAGCCCGGAGGCAAGATTGTTCACGACCCTCGGTTGACCTGGAACACTATTGAGATTGCACAGGAGTTCTCTGGCCAGGCGATTCAGTGTAAGACTGGACACGCATTCATTAAGGAGCGTATGCGCGAGGAAGATGCAGTCTACGGCGGAGAAATGAGTGCGCATCATTACTTCAGAGACTTCTTTTACTGCGACAGCGGCATGGTGCCCTGGTTGTTGGTTGTCGGTCTGATGTCGAAGACCGGAAAGAAGCTTTCCGAATTGGTGGATGAGAGAATGCTAGCCTTCCCCGCTAGCGGCGAAATCAATAAAAAAATAGCCGAGCCTAAAGCCTTGTTGGAGAAGATAGAGTCCAGCTATTCTCAGTCCTGCGAAAGCATGGATCAGACCGATGGCTTGAGTATGAACTTCGAGAACTGGCGGTTTAATATTCGTATGTCGAATACCGAGCCGGTGGTTCGACTCAATGTTGAATCCCGTGGGGATGAGGCGTTAATGAAGGAAAAAACCAGCGAGCTTCTCGCGTTTATGGTCTGAGCCAGCTCTTGTGGGTAGCGGTGTGAGCAAAATCCTATTGTTCGGTAATTCAGCTTCAGGCAAATCGACGCTAGCCGCCAGGCTTGCGCAAAAGCTGCAAGTGGGGCACCTGGACCTGGACTCGCTTGCCTGGCTGCCTACTCAGCCTCCCCGGCGTAGACCGTTGGAAGAAACAACAATCGCGATAAACGAATTCACCGGGAATAATGCTTCCTGGATTGTCGAGGGTTGCTACACGGACTTGCTGGAGGTCCTCGAAGAGCAGGCTGGCGAGATCATCTTTCTCATGTTGCCTGTCGAACAGTGCCTACAGAACGCCAGGAACCGGCCCTGGGAACCACACAAATACGAGTCGAAGCAGGCGCAGGACGGCAATCTTGCGATGCTGCTGGGGTGGATCGCCGCCTATGAGAACAGGGACGACGTGTTTTCTCTGGCGGCCCATAGGGCTTTCTATGAGCGCTTTTCTGGAAAGAAAACCTGTATACTTTCGAATGAGCACTCGCTCAGACTGTAAGCTGGAGACTCGCGATGCGTCTACTCTATCGAATATCGATTCTTTTCCTCCTGATTTCCTGTGCGCTTATTTTCGGCTCTATCGGTAGCATGAATGGCATGGGTTTCTTCCTGTTGCTGTGTATCTTGTTCGAGGGGGCATTCTGGCTTGGTCTGTTCAAGGCTATGCAGCGGCCCGCGAGTCATTAGCGGCTCACGCCGGAGTGAAAGTGGGAAGTCATCTTGCCTAAGATTGAGTTTTTCCGTATCGCTTAATAACCCGACAGGCTCCTAGCGGGTGTGAGTGCGGGCAGGTTGATCTGTAGCTATACGGCATCCAGTTTGTGGCAGTGCTTTCTGCCGCGAGGATGACTGAATCTCTTTAAGAAGGGATTAATAGAGGCTTAGGTATTTATGATTCTTGAGGTGGCCACACTCGATGTGAGATCGGGAATGGAGGCTGAATTCGAAAAGGCGCTTGCTCAGGCGCAGAGAATAATCGGGTCCATGAAGGGGTATATATCCCATGAGCTGCGGCGTTGTGTTGAGCAAGAAGGTCGCTACCTGCTGCTCGTTAAGTGGGAGACACTAGAGGATCACACCGAGGGTTTTCGCGGCTCTGAAGAATATCAGCAATGGCGTGCGCTATTGCATCACTTCTACGATCCCTTTCCCACCGTAGAACACTACCTGCCCGTTGAGCTTGTCTGAGAGAGTGTGGGCTAGTAACTTCGCCACTGCTGTAATGTCTGGATGAGTCCCTGGGTAGAGGCATCGAGGTGGGTCGCGCCTGACTCGGAAGACATTGCGCTAAAGACCTGTGTTGAGAGTTTTTTCCCCAGTTCCACGCCCCACTGGTCGAAGGCGTTAATATTCCATAGCACACTCAGGGTATATACTTTGTGCTCATACAGCGCGAGTAGCATGCCGAGATTGTGTGGGTTTAATTGCTCTAACAGCAGCGTGTTACTCGGCTTGTTGCCCGCGACTAGCTTATGCGGGGAGTCGGTATCCTGCTTTCCTTCCATCAACGCGAGGCTCTGGCTAAGGCAGTTGGCGAGCAAGTGCTGGTGCGCATCGCTGTCTTCGGGTGCATCGCTTCTGGCGGCGGCAATGAAATCAACAGGAATGAATTCGGTGCCCTGGTGCAGTAGTTGGAAGTAGGAGTGCTGTCCGTTGGTACCAGCGCTTCCCCAGATGATATCGCCGGTATTGTAGTTCACCGGCTTGCCCTGCAGATCTACACTCTTGCCAAGACTCTCCATGCACAGCTGCTGCAGGAAAGAGGGGAGTAGATTGAGGCGTTGACTGTAAGGCACTATGGCGGTGCTGTGAGCGTCGAAGAATTCTCTATACCAGAAATTAATCAGGGCAGTAATGACGGGGATATTCCGCTCGAGCGGAGCCGTTCTGAAATGCTCGTCCATGGCATGAGCACCGGCAAGGAGTTGTCTGAATCCGTCCATGCCCAGTGCCAGCGCGATGGGTAGCCCTATCGCCGACCACAACGAAAAGCGGCCTCCGACCCAGTCCCACAGCGGGTAAAGGTTCTGCTGCTCTATCCCGAACTCTGTCGCCGCTTTCAGGTTCGTCGTTATCGCCACAAAATGTTTGCTCGTAGCCTGCGTATCCGCGAACTGGAGTAGCCATTCTCTCGCCGCCTCTGCGTTCTTCAGGGTCTCAAGCGTCGAAAAAGACTTGGAGGCAATGACGAAGAGCGTGGTCTCTGGCCGCAGATTCTTAAGTGTGTTTTGGAGATGGGAGGGGTCGACGTTCGATACGAAATGCACGTTCAGCTTAGTGCTCGCGAATGGACTGAGCGCGTCACAGACCATCGCTGGGCCAAGATCGGAGCCGCCTATGCCCAGGTTGACGACATCCGAGATGGTGTCGCCAGCATAACCCAGCCACGTTCCGCCGTGCACATCGACTACTAGCCGCTGGATACGGTCGAGGGTCTCAGAGACCTCCGGATGGCTCGATGCGCCTGATGGGTCGCGCAGCGCGACGTGAAGAGCGGCCCGGTGCTCAGTCGTGTTTACCTTCTCACCACTGAACATCGAATCGATAGCCTTGGTGAGTTGCCTCTGCTCAGCCAGATCGAGTAAGAGTCGAATAGTTTCGCTATTTAAGAAGTTCTTTGAATAATCGAGCAGAAGACCTTCGTGGGAGAGTGAATGCTCCCGAAACCGGTCGTTGCCGGCATTGAATAGATCGCGTAGACGAAAGCCTGTGCCTTTGAAATCTTCGCTGTGTTTCTCTAAAGCCTTCCAGGCAGCGCTATCGTTCGAGCCATCCATGGGGTGTTTACTCTTGTGCTGTCTGATAATTCTGCGGGCTAGGTGATTTGGGCTTTCTGAATAGGGCCATAACGCCATCTTTCTTGGCAATATTATAGATATCAACGAAGGGTCGGTAATGTTGAATAATAATATTATTGCTGTACTCGGCCTCGCCGAAATTGTCAGGAATACCTTCCTTCGGGTAGTAGGCCGTGCCGAACATATAGTCCATGAAATTAAGTTCGCCGGAGAAATTCTTATCGATCGCTTCCGGATGGTTAGAATGATGCCAGCGATGAAACTTGGGGTTGCTCAGGATGTAGCCAAGCCAATGGGCGTCTTTGATGTTGCCATGGCCATATCGGCCCCAGAAGTCTCGAAATGAGATGTATAGAAAGATCAATGCAGGATCTGGTTGAAAATACGTGACCAGCATCAAATAGGGAGCAGCGAAGAGGGCCTTATCAATGACATGGAAGCGGCTCGTTGAAACAGAGTCCAGGGTTACTGAGCTGTGATGGACACGATGAAACTGCCAGAGCAGCGGGATCTTATGTGAGTAATAATGCGCCACATAAAAAGTGATGTGCCCCATGAGCAAGAGGGCGAAAAAGCTCCACCCCCAATGCGCATCAGCTAGCGCTCCCTGCAGGTAGGCGCCTTGTCCTGCATGCTGCTGTGCATAGGTAACGAGCCAGGCGACGAAGGCTGCATTGATCATGCTGTGTAAATGGAGGCGGTGATAGGTGTGTAGCAGATCGTTGATCATGCCCGGCCGAATAAAGGGCTGCTTATTCAGAGGCAGCAGACGCTCGACGATCGGGATTATCCAGATCCAGCCGTAGAGCGAGAGCATTTGTAGCCATTCTTGAATTACCGGTGTCAACATGCTGATTCTAACTTATCTATAGGTTGCTATTTAGGCTGCCTGTCGCTGCCCGGCGATAAGCAACAAATACGGGTTAAATGGGCGATAATGTCTACTAAACTGTGCGCATACTTTAGCAAATATCGTGCTAAGTTAGTATGCTTCATTTCCTCTTGTTCGGGCCGATTGCTAGCTGTATGAAGAGCACTAATTTTGGATACATTCCTGCACTCGATCATCTTCGAGGCTTCGCCGCAGTGCTTGTGCTGTTCTTTCACAGCTCGCACCTCGTCTCCCACAAGCTCATCTATGCAGCACCCTACGATCCCGCGAATTGGGTCGTAGCAGGAAACCCATTCACGGCACTCATTATCGAGGGGCACACGGCGGTTTCTCTCTTCTTCCTGCTCAGTGGCTTTGTCTTTACCGTGGGTTCGTTGCACAAGAAGTTGAGCTATGTAGGCTTCTATCGGAATCGACTGCTTCGAACCTATCCTCTGTTTCTCTTCTTCCTGATTCTCGGCATAGCTTTCAATACAGAGAACTTCAGCCTTCTCGGTCTATTGCAGTCTGTCTTCTTCATGGCGAATAGCGATACCGCCATCAATGGCGGTGCGTTTACCTTTGTTTTCTGGTCTATAGCCGTGGAGTGGCATTTCTATCTGTTGTTTCCATTGCTGTTAATTTCTGTGCAGAAATGGGGTTGGAAGGTTTTGGTTGCGATAATACTCGCCTTGCTGATCCTGCGGACGGGAGCCTTTATTCTAGGCGCCGACATGCGCGTGCTGAGTTACTGGACTATCGTAGGTCGCCTCGATCAGTTCTTGGTGGGCATGCTGGCGGGTATCTACTACCGGAACTACTTTGTGGCAGGGAAGCAGCTGGACTATGTGGCGGTCGCGGGGACCGGTCTGGTGCTAATGCTACTCTTCGGATTCAATCAGCTTGGGGGTGGTGGGGCGAATAACCATCTCTGGATCTTCTGGCCAACGCTGGAAGCAGTCGCCTGGGCAGTCTTTCTGATGGGGTATCTTTCCATCGCAAGGCATTTTCATCGCCTCATAGGTCGAATATTGGTGGCAGTTGGCACTATCAGCTACTCCATCTACATGGGCCACTATGTGGTGCTGGATTACTTCCTGCGCCACGACTGGGATAGTCTGCTGCGTCTGAGTGACCCGGTGGCTAGGGCGATTCTCAATACCTTCGTGTTGATGCTGCCCCTGGTTTTGCTGCTGGCTACGGTCACCTATTTCTGTGTGGAACGGCCTTTCCTGCTGCGGCGCCGCAAGTATATGCAGCCTGCCCAGCCCTCTGCTCAGTGAGCGCAAATATTGGCAAACTGAACTATTGAAGCGGGCGCATTTTTTATGTAGTATGCGCCACCTGATTGGAGTTGTCGCAATCAGAGCGAATTCGCAGTAGCGAAATCGCAAATTCGGATGTAAGTCGAAGGCATTCAATTGCGTGGATCGACATCCGGAACTTTGATAAAGTTTGAAATATGCCGCTATAGCTCAGCCGTGGTAGAGCAGCTGACTTGTAATCAGCAGGTCCCGAGTTCGACTCTTGGTGGCGGCACCAACTTTACCCCGCGTAAAAGCAATTCCGTAAAAGCAATTCAACTTCGGTGTACTTCTTTCTGGACCAGCAGGTCCACTCTCTCGAAGTTAGCGACTCTTGGTGGCGGCACCAACTTTACCCCGCGTAAAAGCAATTCAACTTCGGTGTACTTCTTTCTGGATCAGCAGGTCCACTCTCTAGAAGTTGCGACTTTTAGTGGCGGCACTAACTTTCCCCCGCGTAAAAGCAATTCAACTTCGGTGTACTTCTTGCTGGATCAGCAGGTCCACTCTCTAGAAGTTGCGACTTTTGGTGGCGGCACCAACTTCTCTCCCCGCTTGTACTAGCTATTCCAGCCAATGGCACCACTTTCGTGCAACGTAGTTCTTCACAATAATCCATTTCTATGCAGTTCGGTCCAGCTCCATTCGCAGCAATCTTGTAGTCCCTCACTGATTCACTTATTCTTCGTGGCTCAATTCATTTTTATAGAGCGTAGTGATAAATCCGATGTTAGACGAGAAGCAAATAGTTGAATTAGTTGCCGAACATGGCAGCACCGTTAATGAAGGCCGTCCCATTCAGCAGTTAATCGATGACGGGGAATTACCTCGTCTGAGTGGGGCCACCGTATTAGAAGGCAAAGTGTCAGATTCTGTGTTCGCAGAGGATCTTGTGACTGCGGCGGGCGTGCCTCTGCGCTTAATGTTCCGCAATAATCGAATCTCGACACATGACGTGAACCGGGGTGCGATTCCTTTCAAGGATCAGGTGCTAGCCTTTAATCATGATCACATGCTTCGCCTCGTGGTGGATGTGCTGGGCTCCTCGCAGTTTGAAGTAGAGGGTCTGCTGCCGAGTTCCACGGTGATACCAGCGGAGAACCTCGATCTGGTAAGTCTGGAGAATGTGTTGCGTCTGTTTATGGCGGAGAGCTCGACCTCAACATCGCTCTACCAACATTGGCTTGCTGCCAAGGACGCAGGGGAGGGCGTATTGCACTATGCCGGTCACGAGATGGCCATCGCCGAATTAGTGCCGAACGGTATTCTGCCCTATGTGATGGATACGCCTAGCACCAAGGATAAGGTCGACAAGACAACCGACGCGCAGTCGCTAATCGACAGCGGCGTCTGTACGCAGGCTCAATACAACCAAATCAGAAACTCGTCTTTAATGGCCTTCGGTATGATCTCTCAGTATCTGTCCGAGCGCGGCATGGTGTTGGTAGATACCAAGACCGAGCACGGCATTAACAGCGCAGGCAAGATCGTGGCGGCAGACGAGCTCTATACCATGGATTCCTCGCGCTTCTGGCGTTTGGATGACAAGGGCGATGTCCTGCACAGAGATGGCAAGCCGGTTTCATTCTCCAAAGAATTTGCCCGCGGTATGGTGAAGGAGAAGGATCAGCAATTCTCCGACGAACAGGCTGATGCAATCGCGGTACGTTATATTCTCGGTCTTCAGCACCTAACCGGTGTAGAGTTCACTCCAGATCTGCGGCCTCGAGATCAACGACTCATCGAATCGGTTGATTTAATATTGGACGCGCTTCTTTAGAGTCGGAGTGCTTATCTATAGCAAAGAGGCCTACTAAGATGACCCAAGCGCTACGACGCAGCTTTCTCGCAATGCTTTTCCTTGTTGTTGTTCAAGCCTGTGGCCCTAGCGCAACAAGTGGGCCAGGTGGCTCAGTCCCCGCGGCAGAGCAGGTAGAAGAAGCAGAGGCGATAACGGTCGCCGATTACGAGCGGGCGCAGAGTTTTCTGGGCGTTAACACGGCGGACCTGGTCAGCGGCAATATTCTCGCTCAATACTGGCAGGGCTCCGATCGCTTGATCTACAGGCGCTCGACTGGGAGCGGTTCTGAAACTGTGTTGGCGGATGTGCAGACAGGACAGAAATCACCCCTGTTCGATAGCGCCAGGCTGGCCTCTGCCCTTGCAGACTATGCAGATGAGGTTGACGCAGACGACTTGAATCTGTCGCGCATCAAACTGTCAGAGTCTTCAGGTCAACTCGACTTTGATTACGATGGGCGCAGCTACACAGTAGAACTTGATAGCTATACGCTGAGCCAGCTAGCCCAGACCCCTGCTAACGAATATCTTTCTCCCGATAGAGGCAAGGCGGCCTTTATCGATGAGCACAATCTATGGGTTCGAGATACGGCGAGTAATGCGCTGACACAGCTAACCTTCGATGGCGAGCAAGACTATGGCTATGCAACCAATAACGCAGGTTGGCTGCGAGATGATGGCCCGGTTCTTCTCTGGTCGCCAGATTCAAGCAAGATCGCCACCTTCCGTCACGATGGCAGAAATGTCAAACAGATGTATCTTTGGTCCACCCAGGTCGGCCATGGCGAACTAGATGCCTGGAAGTATCCCCTGCCTGGAGATGATTATATCTTCATGATCGAGAGAATCGTGATTCATCTTGAGCAGGAGCCGCGAATCGTAAGGTTAAATATGCCACCCGACCCCCATCGTTCTACTACCAGCGATCATATTGCTGGCAGAGGCGGTGTGTTCCTGGATGTTGAGTGGAGTGAGGACGGCGAGACGCTGTCGTTTGTCTCCTCATCGCGGGATCACAAGATAGCGCAGCTGCAGATTGCAGATCCTCAGACGGGTGCTGTGCGTGCTGTTCATCGAGAGGAGGTCGCAACCTATTATGAATCGGGATACAACAGCGAAAATTGGCGCGTATTTCCCCAGCGAAACGAATTCATCTGGTTCTCCGAGCAGGACAATTGGGGTCATCTCTATCTCCACGATCTACAGACAGGCGCGTTGAAGAGTCGCATCACCGAAGGTAACTGGGCGGTGCTGCAGATACAGCAGATCGATCTGGATAATGAGCAGATCTACTTCCTCGGCTCGAATCGGGAGAGTGGCGATCCGTATTTTCAATATCTCTATCGCGTCAACTTCGATGGCTCGCAGCTGGTGAACCTGACACCCGAGATTGCACATCATCAGATCGGCTGGTCCGATTCGGCGGAGTATTTCAGTGATGTGTTCTCAACGCCTACTACGCCCGCCGTCGCAGTTGTGCGTAACACGTCCGGCGAGCTGCAGATGGCGCTTGAAGAGACAGACATTAGCGCCCTTGTGGCAGGTGGCTGGGTGGCGCCGGAGCCCTTCGTCGTGAAAGCCAGAGATCAGATCACCGATATCTATGGCCTGCTGTACAAGCCTTCCAACTTCGACGAGACGAAGTCCTATCCAGTGCTGAACTATCTATATCCCGGGCCGCAAAGCGGTAGCGTGGGTACACGATCGTTTCGTGCCTCGCGCGGTGACAAGCAGTCTCTGGCCGAGCTTGGATTCATCGTTGTGGAGTTGGATGCTATGGGTACGCCTGGGCGATCGAAGTCCTTCCACGACGCCTACTATGGAAATATGGGCGATAGTGGCTTGCCTGATCAGGTCGAAGGCATTCGACAGCTAGGGGCTGAGAACCCCTGGATGGATCTCGATCGAGTCGGCATCTGGGGGCATTCTGGCGGCGGCTTTGCCTCGACGGCGGGAATTCTTCGCTATCCTGATTTTTATAAGGTTGCGGTGTCGGGTGCGGGCAATCACGACAATCGCAACTATGAGGATGACTGGGGTGAGAAGTGGCAAGGCCTGTTGCAGACGTTCCCGGAGAACAGCACAACCGATGGCGAGCCTGTGGTTACGACGAACTATGACAATCAGGCTAATCAACTGCTGGCGGCGAACCTTCAAGGCAAGTTACTGCTAGCCCATGGCATGCTCGATACCAATGTGCATCCATCGAGTACCCTGCTGGTGGTCGATGCATTGATCGATGCCGATAAAGACTTCGATCTGGTAGTGCTGCCCAACGCCGGTCATGGCTTCGGCAATAGGCGCTATTTTATGAAGCGCCGTTGGGACTATTTTGTGGAGCATCTACGGGGCTTGCAGCCTCCATCTGAATTCGTCTTTGCCGATAATATTCGATAGCTTTGCCGATTCCGGCAGTGATTTCAGTGCCGTGTCGCTTGCAAGTGCGTGGAAGGCTGCTTTAAGCTAGTTTCACAGGGCTTAGGCCCAGCTCACTCTACCTGAGGATATTTCCATGAGAACCGTCTACCGCAGCAGCGCGCTGACCAGCCTGATAATTGCAGCGTTAGCTGTGCCGGCTGCCTTTGCCGCAGAGAACTATGCCCCGCCCAAGACAGCCTTCGGCGTGCCGGATGTGCAGGGTGTCTGGAACTACAAGACTCGAACCGGTCTTGAGCGTGCCGACATTTATGAGGGTGAATTGGAAGTAGACGAGGCGACCATGTTAGAGAAGATGGTTTCTACTCCTGATTTTATTGCGTTTCTGGAAGCAACCGGTGCGGAAGCGCCTGGGCCTGAAAATGTTGGTGGCTATAATGGGTTCTGGATTACTCCGGGCGATGCACTGGCGCAGATGAATGGTAAGTATCGAACCTCGCTCATCGTCGATCCGCCCGACGGCAAGATTCCCTGGCGTGAAGAGGGGCAAGCGGTGCGGCAATCGCAACGCGAAGAACTTCCCATGGGCATGGCCGAGAGTGATGGACCCGAAGGCAGAACACTATCGGACCGTTGTCTGGTTAGCTTCGCCTCAACGGCGCCATTCATGAGCAGCCTGTACAACAATCATATGCAGATTGTGCAGTCGCCCACCCATGTAGTGCTTCTTGCAGAGATGGTTCACAACGCGCGCATCGTAGCGATCGATCAGGAGTTTCGAGACCTGCCCTATGACAAATGGTTAGGTGACTCCATCGGCTACTATGAGGGAGATACCCTCATTGTGCAGACCAAGAATTTCAATCCCTGGCAGGTCGCTAAAGAGAGACTCGTCTCCAGCAATATTCTGTTAACGGAACGTTTTTCCCGCGTCGCCGATGACAAGCTTCATTACAGCTTCACCATCGATGACCCAGAGCTCTATACCCAGCCATGGACTGCAGAGATGCCCATGTACACCGGCGAAGACTTGTTTGAATACGCCTGTCATGAAGGCAACTATGCAATGCGGGCGATACTCGCGGGTGCGCGTCGGCAAGAGTCCGATGCGGCGAAGGCGCAGTAGTTTAGCGCTCGGTGCCACGGTCGCCGATGCTGGGCGATGCGGGGTCATGACGGTGCCGAGCATTCCAACACTCATAATCATACGCAGTAGGAAATCCCTATCTCTTTGCCAGTTAGAATAGCAGTAGTGACAGCACGGGACGGTGCCCTGTGATGGACTCGATCGCAGCGGCAATCGCCGCCTATACAAGTTTCATGTGGGATTTACCGCTGGTTATCTTGCTGGTGGGCGGTGGCTTCTTCTTCATGGTGCATTCCCGTCTGCGCCACTTCCGCTATTTCTCCCATAGCTTCGCTCTGCTTCGGGGCAAGTATGACGATCCCTCGGACTCGGTGTCCGGAGACATCAGCCACTATCGCGCGCTGGCTACCGCCCTGGCAGGGACGATGGGCCTGGGCAACATCACCGGCGTTGCTGTCGCGATCACTATCGGTGGGCCGGGTGCCGTGTTCTGGATGTGGGTTACGGCTATCGTTGGCATCTCAACAAAATTCTATACGGCCTCCCTGGCGATCATGTACCGCGGCAGGGACGACGAGGGCAAGCTACAGGGCGGTCCCATGTATGTGATTCGAGAGGGGCTGGGGCGTAAGTGGCTTCCTCTCGCCTGGTTGTTTGCTATAGCCGGCATGGTGGGAACTCTGCCTATCTTTCAGGTGAATCAACTGGTGCAGATACTGCGCGATGTGATTGCGATCCCGGCGGGTCTGGCAACGCCTGAGGAACATTTCAGCTTCGATCTATCCGCCGGTATTCTGCTGGCGGTAATCATGTTTTCTGTTGCGGTAGGCAAGGTGAAGAGAGTCTCAGCGGTGGCAGGCAAGATGGTGCCATCGATGGTGATCTTCTACTTCCTGATAACTGGGGTGCTGCTGGCCAGTCACGTCGCCGAGATTCCTGCGATGTTTCTGCTCATCCTTACCGATGCTTTCAGCGGCGAAGCGGTAGCGGGTGGCGTTCTCGGTGCCGTCATTCTTATCGGCGTACAGCGTGGTGCCTTCTCCAACGAGGCCGGAATCGGAACTGAATCTCTTGCCCACGGCGCAGCAAAGACTAACGAACCTACGCGAGAGGGCCTGGTGGCCATGATAGGGCCTATTGCGGATACGCTGATAGTTTGTACCTGCACCGCCATGGCTTTGCTGGTTACCGGCGTCTGGAAGGGAGATGCCGTAGGTGTCACCATGACTACCCAGGCCTACGAGCAGGTGTTTCCGGGCTTCGGCGCCTATCTGTTGTTGATCATGGTGATCGTATTGAGTACCACGACGATTCTCACCTATTGGTACTACGGCAGTAAGTGTATGGGCTTTCTCTTTGGTGTGTCTAAGGAGAAATATTATATGTATGCCTATATGGCACTGATAACAGCCGGTGCCGTTGTTTCTCTGGACATGGTGATTAATCTGCTCGATGGCATGTATGCGACTATGGCTATACCAACTATGGTCTCAACGCTTCTTTTGGCGCCTAAGGTAAAGCAGGTGGCTAGCGCCTATTTTGCGAGAATCGATGCGGGAGAATTCGACAAGGACAAGCAATCAACAGAAACTGAGACTGCAGCCCAGGACTGATCAGCCTATGAAGAATTTATTCCTTTCAATAGGGTCAGTCACAGCAGTCAGATTTAGATGCCATCAATCGAATGTTAGACAGTTATCACCTGGCTGCAGCAAATGGCGAATGGGATACCTATTTCGATCTGATGAGCGAGGATGGTGTATTCATCGGAACCGATGCGGATGAGCGCTGGGGTAAGGCAGAGTTTCGTCAATATTCCAGTGGCAGTAACGGCTGGGTCTACACACCGCAGCAGCGCAGCATCAATATTACTCCCGATGGGGCTAGCGCCTGGTTTGACGAGGCGCTGCTGAGTCAGAGCTATGGCAGTAGCCGTGGCACCGGGGTGTTAATTCGCACCGCGCAGGGCTAGAAGATATCGCAGTACTATCTGACACTGCCCATTCCCAATGGCATGGTGCGCGATATAACCAATCAGATTGAGGAATACGAAGCACAGCAGTAGTAGGGCTTCAGTCTTGGGGAGTCGAGGCTGCCGCTTCGCGCGCCATCTTTTGAAAGCCTCGGCTCATCATCCAGGCGCTGAGTGTAGAGATCACCGCGAAAACCGATAAGACCATGAATACCTGTGGCCACCCCAGATAGTCAGAGAGTATGCCGGCGGCGAATGCCGCGATAGCCCCTCCTATATATCCCATGCCGTCTATGATTCCCGTGCAGGAGCCTGCGCCCTTTGCGCCTGCGATATCCAGTGTGAGACAGCCGCTGCTCATAGAGTAGGGGCCCAGCAAGAAGAATCCGCTGGCACCAAGGAAGAATAGAATGAGATTGAAGTTTGGTTCGCTGGCACTACTTAAGACCGAGATGGCTATCATGCAGAAAACGAGCACGGAGAGCATGATCCACATCATTCGGGCGCGGTCACCATTGCGTGCATGGTGGTCGGTGTACCAGCCTATGAAAACGGTTCCGGCCACGCCAAGTAGGGGGAATATAGCGGAACGCAGAATCGCGGAGCTAGCGCCCAAGCCTATGTCGAATAGAAACTTTGGAGTCCAAAACAGGAACACGGAGCGCAGCAGGGTAGTGAGAAAGCTGAACACGAGCAGCTCCCTGTAGATGGGGAGTCGCAGCAGCGTCTTCATGATAGTCGATACGGGTGGATGCTCCTCGTCGCCGTAGTCGGCTATCTGCGCCTTCGAGGATTCACCCTCGATCGGAATAGCCCCTGGTACCACGTCAGCTGGACTGGAGCGCGAGGCAAGATAAGACCATATAAGAATCAGGGTGAGTACCATAGCCGGATAGATGAAGACTCCCTGCCAGGGCACGCCCATTGACACCAAGAGCCCTGCAAACAGAGTGGCGGCAACTCCGCCGAATTGGAAGTTGACGCTAATCAGGCCCATCACGGTGCCGTTGCGCTCTCTTGGATACCAGTTGCCTATAGTCTTGGTGAGTCCTCCCCAGCCCATGGACAGGAAGTAGCGGCAGCAGCACCAGACCACGATGAAGGCGGTCAGACTTGCCGAGATCGAGAAGACGATGTTCCAGAATATGGCGCCGGCCATACCAATGAGAAAGATGCGGCGACCACCGATCTTGTCGGCCAGTGGGCCGTTGATAAACTTACCGGCGGCGTAGGCCATTTCAGACAGAGAGGCAATAAGGCCTAGCTGTGTATTGGAATAACCGAATTCTTGTTCTAGCAGTGGAAAGGCGGCAGACAGATTGCCGCGGCAGATGTAATAGCCCACATAGCCGACTAACATGACCCAGAACGTAGACGTTCTCCAGCGCAGCAGGCGAGTATTTTCCTCAGCGGAAACGGGGGTTTTGTGATCACCCTGCAACGTGTAGAACATTTACCAATCCCTGTAGTGCGCTAGCGTTGCGATCGATTTATTGGTGATCTATGGGCAATTCTGAGGCAGTCAGAATCAATGAATCGTCTGTTCCGGCTTGGCGAGTTGATCATTCGACTTCGATGACACTCTGGGCTCGTCCTGTGAGGCATAGCTGCGGGTTGTGACTTCGCTCTGCAAGTAGTCGCCTAGCTTGGCCAGAAACTCTTCCATGTGGGCAGTTTGATAGTGGCCCTGAAGACAGTCTGCATTCTCCCACTCTTGGAGTAGGACGACCTGATTGGTATCGGTTAGGCCTTCGAAATATTCATAACTCAGGCAGCCGTGCTCCTGACGACACAGGCGAACCATGTTCTTCATCAATTCGATGGCTTCAGATTTGGATTCTGAAACGAGATGGAAAGTTGATTGCACCATTATCATGAAGTAGTTAGTCCTGTGATTGAGTTTCGTTTGCTAGTACTGGGGTTCGAATTTCATTATACGGACACAATTCTTAAAATCAGCTGAATTTGTCCTCGCATGTGGCTTAATGATAAAGATGGAGGCGCGAGCGCCAGAATCAAGGCCTGTAATCAGTGCACTTTCGCAGGCGTTTACAAGGCTGTCAAGAATCGAGGTCGCCGCTTACCGGCGCTGCCGATAAGCGGCTGATATTACTTCGATTTAGCGAGCTTGCTATCGAGACTCCAGCCACCCGCACCGAGCCCGGCTGCTACTAGCAGGCCAGCCGTGATGCCCATGTTTTTAACGAAGTTCTGTGTCTCTGAGGGGATATTCCAGAAATCATGCATCACGAGGCTGATTACTAGAGTAAGCCCAGCTAGAACGAAAGCAACCGGCTTCACCTGATAGCCCACGATCATGGCGAGTCCGCCGAACAGTTGAATGATGATGGTCAGGATCAGAAAGAAGGAGACCATCACCATTCCATGTTCCTCCATGGAGGCGGCCGTGCCCTCCATATTAGTAATCTTCAAGATGGCACCAGGAAGCAGGAAGTAGATTCCCAATATGACGCGGCCGCTAGTAGAGCACAGGAGTTCGAAGTTTTTAAGCATGTTAGTTCCTAGTAAAGTTTTTAGTTAGTCCTCCCACCAGGGATAGAAGGGCGGCATGTCACTTGATGCCTTTTCAGCATACTCTGGCTTTCTCTTTTCCAAGAATGCCTTTACGCCTTCTTTGCCACTAGTCTGGCTTGCATAGAATATAGCAAGGGAATCGATCTGATGTGCGGCAAGCGGGTGATCTTGTGCTGCGTTTCGGTACATCATCTGCCGGGTCAGGGCGATGGAAACGGGACTATGCTGCGCAATGCGATTGGCTAGCTCATAGGCTCTATCCAATAGAGAATCCTTCTCTATTATAGCGTTCGCGAAGCCCCGGCGTTCAAGTTCCTCGGCCTCGATCAAGTCGCCACTATAGACCCATTCCAGTGCTGTGCCCATGTTGACGATTCTGGGGAGAAACCAACTGGAACAGGCCTCTGGTGTTATGCCGATCTTATTGAAGACGAATCCTACGCGGGCATTGTCCGCGACGAGGCGTATATCCATCGCGCAGGTCATGGTCGCTCCGATACCCACAGCCGCACCGTGGATGGCGGCTATGACCGGTTTCTTGCAGTCGTAGATCGCGAGTGTGAGTTGACCGCCCGTGTCGCGAACCCCTTCAGTAATTTCCGGGTCATTGAGTCTGGTCTGCATGTCATCGAGGCTGGGTTGCAGGCTCTCGTCCAGTCCAAACACATTGCCTTCGCTGCCAAGGTCCATACCGGCGCAGAATGCCTTGCCCGCGCCCGTGACTACGATTGCGCGAACCTCATCGTCTTCGCTGGCGCGATTGATCGCATCGATCAGTTCCCGTGCCATCTCCACCGTAAACGCATTCATGTGCTCGGGGCGGTTGAGGGTGATGGTTAGAATAGTATTTTCGATCTGATAGAGAATTGCGTTATAGGTCATGAAGGAATTCCAGGCAGGCGGGGCAGGAGCGTATGAGGCCTATGATACCCAGATGCAGAAGTTTATGCTGCGCTATCTTTTAGTTGCTGCATCCTGAAGACTTCGACTTCGCCCTCTTGCAGCATCTGCTGCAGTTGCAGATCCTCCTCTCGCTTGGTGATTGCCGAGATTAGGATTTCGGCCTTCAGCGCATTGCCACGAAAGACGAATTCTTCACCTAGGATGGCGCTTTCTATTTTCTGAACTACCACCTTTACGCCCGCTTCATCCACGCCGGGAAGTAGCATTCTGAACTGCTTGTAGCTTGTTCGAGAGAGTACATCTTCATTTCGCCTTCTATCCGTGGCTATCAGGGCGAAATGCCGCAGCATCGCGTTGCCAACTTTGGCGCCATGTTGTTTGACGATAGCATCTAAATTAACAAGCTCGATGGTTAGCATCGAAACCGGTTTGGTGTAGCGCAGCGCAACCCCAAGTACTCGGTTACTAACTTCGATAAAGGTGCGGTGATTGAGTATCGTGGTGATTGGGTCGTAGATCGCGTTCTCCTGATACTCAACGGCCACCTCTTCCATTGTCATAATGATTACAGACAGTGCAAAAATCGTAACAGTGACGAGACCGCCTAGCAGCAGAATCGTTGTTGCCTGCTCTAGCGATGTTATTGGTTGGCCTACTCGGAATAGCGCCAGGATGGGTTCGCTGATCACGTTGAACGACGAGAGCGTGAGCAACAGGTAGGCGCCAAAATTGGTATTCATCG
The DNA here is from genome assembly GCA_943842505.1 of uncultured Pseudomonadales bacterium. Taxonomy (GTDB): domain Bacteria; phylum Pseudomonadota; class Gammaproteobacteria; order Pseudomonadales; family Pseudohongiellaceae; genus UBA9145. The sequence goes on from CALTDI010000010.1 coordinate 88,028, forward strand.
CCATAACCGGCCGCAGCTTTCGCTCTATCCTTAATCCTCGCGCAAGGATATAGACTATGCTGGCTGAGAAGATGACCATCATCAGGGTGTAGATGCGTGTGCGCCAGAGGATAGACTCATCGATAAACGTAAAATAGTAGAAGCCTGCCATGGTGCCCAGAAACCAGACGAGGCAGAACAGGGGTAGCTTCGTAGTCTCTTGATTCCAGAAATTCGCCAGCCCCAAGAGCACAGGGATGCGACCGCCCATGATAAGGGCGTTGGCAATAAACACAGAGATAAGAGGAGGGATGAATTCCTGCATGGAAGCCAGAAGGATGCCGACGCAGGTGGCCATGAAGCCAAGCGCGATCTTGAGCAGACCGGGCACTTGCCTGTTACTCGACCAATTTACTAACAGGGCGATGCCTGTTACCAATGAGACCAGAGCTAAAGCGATCGCTAGATTCTGATTTTCCATTTATTTTGTCATTCTAGATGGCCTGCGCCGTCTGTAGTTGTTCAATTTCGTTTTCAGTAAAGCCCCAATCCGTCAGAACTTGCTCTGTATGCTCTCCGGCCATGGCGGCCGATGACTGTATCTGCGACTCTGTGCGACTAAACCTCGGCGCAGGCGCAGGTTGAGTTACTCCCTCAAAATCGACATAGGTTTTTCTTTTCATGTTATGTGGGTGACTTGGCGCTTCACCAAGATCGAGTACTGGCGCGAAGCAGACATCCGTGCCTTCCATCAATTCGCACCATTGAGATCGTGTCTTTGTGAGGAATAACTGAGCCAATTTCTCTCTTAGGTCTGGCCACGCCTGCTGATCTTGCTGTGCAAGAAACGCTTCGTCCTGAATCCCGCATTTCTCCAGCAGCAGGGCGTAGAACTGTGGCTCTATCGAGCCGATGGAAATATACTTCCCATCGCTACACTCGTAGCTGCCGTAGTAGTGCGCGCCGCCATCCAGCTTGTTTGCCTGTCTGTCGGTGGTCCACATGTTCATCGCCATTAGCCCAAAGAAGGGGCTCAGTAGGCTCGCTGTTCCGTCGGTCATTGCCGCATCGATGACTTGGCCCTGGCCCGAACTATGTCGCTCGAACAGCGCAGCAAGAATTCCGGTGAGTAGATACATCGCGCCTCCGCCAAAGTCGCCTACCAGATTAAGAGGTGGAGCGGGGGCTCTGTCAGAGTAGCCCATGGCGCCTAATGCGCCAGCTATAGATATATAGTTGATATCGTGCCCTGCAGCTTGGGCTAGAGGCCCGGATTGCCCCCAGCCGGTCATGCGACCGAAGATGAGTTTTGGATTGCGTTCTAGGCAGGCGTCAGGCCCGAGTCCCAAGCGCTCCATCACGCCGGGGCGAAACCCTTCGACTAGCGCGTCTGCCCGATCTACCAGTTTTAGCACCGTTTCGACGGCAGCTGGATTTTTCAGGTCCAAGGCGATTGAGCGGCGACCTCGGTTCAGCACATTGGCCCTGTGACCGCTGCCTTTATGACTGAGACGGTCGATCCGTATGACTTCGGCGCCCATGTCGGCGAGCATCATCGCGCAGAAAGGGCCTGGTCCAATGCCGGCCATCTCAAGTACCTTCAATCCCTTTAACGGTCCCATCTTATTTTCCATTATCAATTCGAATTCCTATGAATCATAGGGGATTAGCGGGAGAAAATAAATTCAATGCATGAAAACACTTGCGAAATCAGCCTGAGCCGGCGAATTCATTAGCTGTTTCACTTTTAGAGCGGATACATTATCCTTTCGCGTCCCCTTGATAAGAAACTGAGCAAATTACGGTATTAATCGACTATGGAATTACAGAATAAAACAGCGTTCATCACCGGAGGAGCCTCTGGCTTGGGTCTGGCCACGGCACGGAATTTTATTGCATCAGGCGCCAGAGTTATGTTGTTCGACTTGAATGAGAAGATGCTGCAGAAGGCGGTTTCTGAATTGGGTGAGAACGCAATATTTCATGCGGGTGACGTGGCTGATGAGATGGCTGTCGCAGCAGCTATTGTCAAGACCAAAGAAAAATTTGGTACGGTTCATATCAATGTGAACTCTGCAGGAATCGGTGGTGCCGCACGCACGGTTGGCAAGAATGGCCCTATGCCGCTGGAAAAATTCGAACACATCGTAAGAGTCAATCTCGTCGGCACCTTCAACGTGCTGCGTCTTTGTGCAGAGGTCATGCAGATGAATGACCCCGTTACCGAAGATAACGAGCGGGGCGTCATTATCAATGTGGCATCTATAGCTGCCTTCGATGGCCAGACTGGCCAAGCAGGTTACGCTGCATCTAAGGGTGGCATCGTCGCCATGACACTGCCGATTGCCAGAGACTTGGCTAAGCGAGGCATTCGGGTAATGACGGTTGCCCCGGGTGTATTCGAGACACCGCTGTTGGCGTCGGCACCCGATGAGGTTCGCGATCCACTCATTGCCATCACTCAGTTTCCCAAGCGCTTGGGAAATCCGGACGAGTTTGCTGATCAGGTAGCGCATATCGTTACCTGTTCTTATCTCAATGGCGAGACGATACGGCTGGATTCTGGCATTCGCATGCCTGCGCTTTGATAGTTAGTTGAAAGGCAATTGAAAGTAAATTGAATGCGCAGCTGTGATAATCAATCAGATCTGCGATTTTATCTTATAAAGTTTGGAGCAAGAAAATGGCTGATGCATACATAGTAGGGGCGGTGCGAACTGCGACTGGAAAGAAGAAGGGAAGGTTGAGCAATCTTCACCCTGTAGATATGGGCGCAATCGTTGTTGATGAGTTGCTGGATAGAACGGGAATTCCAAACGATGCAGTAGACGATGTGATATTCGGTGTGGTGATGCAGATCGGTTCTCAGGCAAGCAACCTCGGGCGCAACGTATCGATGTCATCGAAGCTGGATCTTGCTGTGCCTGGAACGACCGTAGACCGCCAGTGCGGTTCTTCGCTGCAGGCGATTCAGTTTGGCGCGCAGGCAGTAATGTCGGGCACTCAGGATGTGATTATTTCAGGTGGTGTGGAAGCCATGAGTACCGTTGAGATCGGTTCGAATATACGCGACGGCCTGGCCAATGGGCGCGGTGTTCCCAAGGGGGAGCGTTTAGAGCTGCAATACCCTGGAATCCAGTTTAGCCAGTTCGATGGTGCCGAACTCCTTGCTGAGAAGTACGAGATTTCCCGAGCGGATCTGGATGCCTTCGGACTGCTCAGTCATCAGCGTGCTGCGGCGGCAACCGAGAAGGGATATTTCAAGCAAGAGATCGTTCCTCTGAATATTAAGTTAGAAGATGGCTCAGCAGACGTGCACTCGGTAGATGAGGGTATTCGCGCCGGCGCCACGCTAGAGGGTATGCAGTCCTTGAACACCCTGCGCGAAGGTGGAGTTATCACGGCAGGTACGGCGAGCCAGATCAGTGATGGAGCGGCGGCTGTCATGATCGCGAATGAGAAGGCGGTTGCGAAATATGATCTGCCGGTACGGGCAAAGATTCATTCGTTGGCGGTGGTCGGATCCGACCCGGTGATCATGCTGGAAGGCCCGATCCCGGCTACGCGCAAGGTGTTGGATAAGGCTGGGTGGACCATTGATGACATCGACCTCTATGAAGTCAACGAGGCGTTCGGGTCTGTCCCGCTAGCCTGGGCTAAGGCGCTGGGCGCCGACCCCGAAAAATTGAATGTGAACGGCGGCGCGCAGGCTTTAGGTCACCCACTCGGTGGAACCGGTGCGAAGCTTATGACTACACTGGTGCATGAACTTGAGCGCCGCGAGAAACGTTATGGATTGATAGCTATCTGTGAGGGCGGTGGTACCGCCAATGCGATGATTATCGAGCGCATGAATTCGGTTACGGGCTGAGAGAAAAGATCATGATTGATAACTACGATTCTCCATGGATGGATGAAGAGCTGCATATTATGCGCGACGCTGTAGCGAAATTTCTGCAGAAAGAGTTTGTGCCTAACATGGACAAGTGGGAGAAGCAGGGTTTTGTCGATAGGGATGCATGGAGAGTAGCCGGGCAGGCTGGATTACTCTGTGCCTCTATACCCGAAGAATATGGCGGTGGTGGTGGCAACTTCAAACACGAGATGGTGCTGGTAGAAGAGTTGAGCTACGCCAATATCACCGGCTTCGGCAATGGTGTTCATTCGGGGATAGTTGCGCACTACATTAACGCCTACGGCAGTGAAGAACAGAAGAAGAAGTGGTTGCCGAGCATGGCGAGCGGCGACATCGTTTCCGCCATTGCGATGAGTGAGCCTGGAACGGGGTCAGATCTGCAAGCGGTCGCTACAACCGCTCTTGCGGATGGCGATGACTATGTTCTGAACGGACAGAAGACATTTCTCACCAATGGCATGACAGCGAACCTCATCTGCGTCGTAACGAAGACTGACCCTTCCGAGGGTGGTAAGGGTATCTCACTAATCATGGTGGAAACCGAACTTGTAGAAGGTGAGGGTGGTTTTAGCCGGGGTAGAAACCTGGAGAAACTCGGCATGAAGGCACAAGATACGGCTGAGATATTTTTCGATGATGTCAGAGTGCCCAAGGAAAATCTGTTAGGACCCTCCGAAGGCAAAGGCTTTGTACAATTGATGCAGCAGCTGCCGCAGGAGCGATTGATAATTGCAGCCGGGGCCTGCGCGGCAATTGAGAAGGCGCTAAAGATCACTAGCGAGTATGTCAAAGAGCGTAAGGCCTTTGGTAAGCGCATTCTCGATTTTCAGAACACGCAGTTTCGATTGGCAGAGCGTTATACCGAAGCACGCCTGGCTCGCGTATTTGTTGACGACTGCGCGATGAAGCTTGCCGATGGAAAGCTGGATGAGGCGACAGCCGCCATGGCGAAGTGGTGGACCACCCAGAAACAGTGTGAAATCGTGGACGAGTGTTTGCAGTTCTTCGGTGGCTACGGGTTTATGATGGAATACCCGATCGCCAAGATGTATGCGGATAGCCGGATACAGAAGATCTACGGTGGCAGCAACGAAATCATGAAGTTATTAATTGCTAGAGAAATCTAGCGAGTGATAAAAATCAGCTTTAAAGAGGTTTTTCAGGTAAGTTAGTACTTACTATTTTTGTTGTTCTTCACGCAGCGAAAGCCGGTGTGGTTGCTGCTGGAGGTCGGCGCAACGGGCATTCTCGCGCTTACCCTGAAGCCGCTGCAGTGTTCATCGCTGCAGAGAAACGAGCCGCCACGTAGGCTGCGCATAGCGGGTGCTGCAGAATTCTCCTCCAGGATGTTGTCTGGTTCGATGCCGCGAGGGTCTTCCCGTTCGCTCATCGCGTAGTAGTTTGGATGGTACCAGTCAGATACCCACTCCCAGACGTTGCCGCTGATATCATAAAGCTGATGGGCATTCGGCGGATAGCTACCCACCGGGGCGGTGCCCGTGTATCCATCATTCGCAATCTCGTTATTCTCTGCACCCTGCCAGAAATTTGTTACGGCTTCGCTTAGGTGCAGCGGTTGGCTTCCCCAAGTATAGATCTCGCCCTCTCTACCGCCTCTTGCTGCAAATTCGAATTGCGCTTCGGTGGGAAGATCCTTGCCTAACCAATTGCAGTAGGCGAGAGCGTCGTCAAAGCTGACTTGAACTACGGGGTGATCCTCGTTGTCGATTTGCGCGAGCTCACCGTCGCTGCCATTTGGATGTCGCCAATTTGCACTGGCGATTAGATTCCACCACTTCTCGGGATCCAGGCTCTCATTCGGGCTCGCGAAGACCAGCCCACCTTCTCCTTTCTCAGATTGGGTTATATAGCCGGTTGCCTCGATAAACTTCGCGAAGTCACCGTTGCTGACCTCAAATTTGTCAATCCAGAATGCCCCCAGGCTGACTTCGTGCACCGGACGCTCATCGGCCAGACCGGTTTGCGAGCCCATCTGAAAAACACCGGCATCGATGGATGCCATGTTCTCGAGTTTGGGGTCCGATTCAACTACAAAGAAATTATCGATAACGGCGATGAGGGCAAGAAAGGCAACTGCACCCGTCAATTGTTTGGTGTTCGACATTGGGACTGCTTCAATCCTTTACTTCGGTTTTTTTTTGCACCAATTAAGTGCAAAAAACACAATTTGATACGAATTTATCCCTTTATAGCAGGTTTTTTGTTTGTATACACCGAATGCTCTTCACAAATTTGAACACTTAAAGAATTAAGTAACTTATTTCCGTTGAGCCTGGGGCAATCTATTAGTGCGTGGGGGCTCCGGTTGACTCAGGTCAGTGACAGGAAGTTAGAGTCCTGCGATCCAGTAATGGCATAATCGGGAAACTTAGAGAACGTTATGCGATTATAGAGTCCTAAAATCGCCAAGCAGGAGCAATGCAGTGACAGGTCAACAGAATTTCCTTAGAAAAATCACGGTGTTTTTTTCGGTGCTTATTCGAAACACAGTCAGCACATCGGTCTGTGTCCTTGGGGCATTTATTATGGTTCCCGCTGCAGCTGACGCCGCCGAGTCTGGCTATATACCGCCACTCACCGAGTTCGGCGTGCCGGACCTCCAAGGTACCTGGTCGCTAGCGACACAAACGAATTTAGAGAGATCGGATAGATTCGAAGGGAAGCTGGTGATCTCGCAAGAGGAAGCCCTTTTAATAGAGGCAAGGGTGCAGGCGCGTAACGAGGCGAGCAATCTACCAAGTGACCCTAATCGTGACGCGCCTTCGGCGGGTCGTAATGTTGGCGGCTACAATACATTCTGGATGGACCCGGGCGAAAGACTCGCAGTTGTGAATGGCGAAATCAGAACGTCAGTTCTTGTCGACCCTGCGGATGGGCAGCTGCCTTATAGCGAGCAGGGAAAGGCCAATTTTGCTGCCGCAATGCAGCGCAGACAATCCTATGATGGGCCGGAAGTACGGCCTCTGGGTGAGCGCTGCGTAGTGGGCTTCGGTTCTTCCGGTGGCCCACCGAAATTACCGGTGCTGTATAACAATCTGACACAGATTGTGCAGACAGAGGCTCATGTGGTGTTGCTTGCTGAGATGAATCACGATGCGCGCATCGTGCGTCTGAATGCAGAACATCAAGATCCGCCGCTGTACCCCTGGTTGGGAGACTCGATCGGTTATTACGAAGACAACACGCTAGTTGTCGAAACTACAAACTTCCATCCGCAGCAGAGTCTGCGCTCCTCATTAGAACATCGCTTCTATGGTTCCATGCAGATGAAAGTGACCGAGCGATTTACGCGCACGGCCGATGACTCAATCTTGTATCAGTTCACTGTGGATGATCCAGAGAATTACAGCCAGCCTTGGAGTGGCGAATTACCCATGAATGCAAACGGTGAGCGCGTATTCGAGTACGCCTGCCATGAGGGGAACTATGCGCTACCGGGAATCTTGGCCGGAGCGCGGCGGGCAGATAGCGAAGGTATCGACTATGCGCCCACCGATCCGGGTCAGTAATTCTCTATTTCTAGCGCAGGTCGGGTAGCTGATAGCCATCGGCATCCAGCTGCGCTCGAATAGCTTTCTTGTCTATCTTTCCCGTCGAGGTAAGTGGAATCGTATCCGCCTCGATTACATCATCTGGTAGTTGCCACTTAGCGAAGATTTTGCCGCAGTGTTCGATAATAGCATCTCTATCCAGCGACTTACCTTCCGCCATGATAACTAATGCCACTGGGCGCTCGTCCCACTTCGGATGGGGCTGTGCGACCACCGCGGCCTGAGCTACATCAGCCATGCCCACGATGTGATTCTCCAGATCGACGGATGAGATCCATTCGCCGCCCGACTTGATCAGATCCTTGGACCGATCGGCAATGAGAATGTATTGCTCCGGATCAATCTTGGCTACATCGCCCGTGACTAGCCAGCCATCATGAAATTTGTCCGGTTGCGGATCATTGAAGTATTCCGATGCTATCCAGGGGCCTTGAATGCACAGTTCGCCCACGGCTTCGCCATCATGAGGCAGGCGGTTCCATTCCTCGTCGAATATTTCGATCTCAAGGCCGGGCATGGCGAGGCCAGCTTTGGCGATGTTTTCAAATTGCTGATCTTCAGAAATATTTATATGAGACCGCTTGGCGACTTTTCTGGACAATGTGCCTAGCGGATTGGTCTCGGTCATGCCCCAGCCTTGAATCATTTCTATCTGATGGCTGTCCCAGTACCAGCGCATCATAGATACCGGAGGAGCGGAGCCGCCGCAGGTAAGGCGCGCTAGATTGCTCAGATCGTACTTGTCTGGTTCGGCTTCCAGGGCTGCCTTCACCCCCTGCCAGATAGTTGGAACACCCGCAGAGATAGTAACTTCTTCCTCGTGCATCAATTTAAGAAATGCATCAGGCACCATAAAGCGGTGAGGCATTACTTGTTTGCAGCCAAGCATTGAGGCGCAGAAGGGAAGTCCCCATCCCATGGCGTGAAACATGGGCACAATTCCGAGCAGTGAGTCTAACGAGGAAAGCCCTATAGAATCTGTTAGGCATTCGGTAAGAGTGTGAAGATAGGTCGAACGGTTTGTGTACATGACGCCTTTGGGTTTGCCAGTTGTGCCCGAGGTATAACATAGCCCCATAGGTGAATTTTCATCGATGTCTGGCCACTCGTAAGTGGTTTCCTGTCCGGCAATGAAGTCTTCGTAGTCGATCTGATTTTTGAATGAGCTCTCGCCACCCTCTCCATGGCGACAGATGACCAGTAGTTCTAGGCAGGGGATCTTGTCCCACAGAGGCTCCAATAGGGGCAGCAGGTCTTCATCGGCAAAAATCACCCTGTCGTTGGCGTGGTTGATGATGTATTCGAGGTCGGTGGGAGAGAGCCTGATGTTGAGCGTGTGTAATACAGCACCCATAGAAGGAACAGCCTGATAGAGTTCCAGATGGCGATAGTTATTCCACATGAAGCTGCCGACTCTATCGCCAACTTCGATGCCATGCTTGCTCAGACCATGAGCCAACTGGTTTGCCCTATCCCAAGTCTGTTTTAGGGTCTGACGGTGAGTGCCTTCAGCCTGCATGGTGACGACTTCGACATCAGGATCCAGAATCGCACCCCTGCCTAGTATTCTGGACATCAATAGAGGTGTTTTTTGCATCGTCATTCGGCTTCTCTCCTGTCAATTGCTGCGATATTCGCTAGTTAAGGAATTGGAGCATAGCCGATAAATAGGGGCTTGTTCAAATGCCTGTTAGGCTCGCTTTGGTGGCGAGCAGGGAGAGTCAAATTTGAATTGCCGGGCATGGGGGTTTATTCTCGGAAAGCCGCGCCAATGGCCACCAGAATTCATAAAACCATGGAGGAAGTAATGATAAGCGTCACGGAGCCTACTAAGCAGATGATTTCCGTCAACGGTAAATCCATGGCCTATGTTCAGATGGGAGAGGGCGACCCGATTATCTTTCAGCACGGCAACCCCACGTCTTCCTATCTATGGCGTAATGTTATGCCGCATCTTGCGGATCAGGGGCGCTGTATTGCTATCGACCTAATCGGTATGGGTGACTCGGACAAGTTAGATGGCGCGGGAGCAGACAGCTATACCTTTGTGCAGCACAGGGAGTATCTTGATGGGGCATTGCAGGCGCTGGGGGTTGAGCAGAATGTCACCTGGGTTATTCATGACTGGGGATCTGCATTGGGCTTTGACTGGGCGAATCGTCATCGTGATGCGGTCAAGGGCATAGCCTATATGGAAGGCATAGTGCGACCGGTATCCTGGGCCGAATGGCCAGAGGCAGCCAGAGGCGTCTTTCAGGGCTTTCGCAGTGAGGCAGGCGAGGAGATGGTGTTAGAGAAGAACACCTTTATCGAGAGAGTATTGCCGGGATCGATTCTGCGCGAGTTGAGTGAAGAAGAAATGGAGGTCTACCGGCGCCCCTTTCAAAAGAAGGGGGAAGACAGGCGGCCAACGCTTTCCTGGCCCAGACAGATACCGATCGATGGCAAGCCTGCAGATGTAGTAGAAATTGTGCAGGACTATGCTGACTGGCTTGCCGTGGCGGAGCTGCCTAAATTATTCATCAACGCCGAACCAGGAGCGATACTAACGGGGCCGCAGCGTGAATTCTGTCGTTTGTGGCCAAATCAGACCGAAGTGACAGTGTCTGGCAGTCATTTTATCCAGGAAGATTCTCCCCATGAGATCGGCAAAGCGATAGCCCACTGGCGCCGGAACCTATAAAGACGACTGATCAACTTTCTTAAGGAAGTAAGATGAATGACGTAAACACTCAAATTCGCAGCGTTAGTGTCTTGGCGAAGATTCTGGCTTTGGCCTCTGCGATGTCTGTTGCCTGTCTATCTAGCGCGCAGCAATCCCAGGAGGAGGCTGGGCAGGCAGATGTTCGTCAGCTCATTATAGGCGAGTGGGTAATCAACGATGAGCTGAGTGACAATAGCGACGACCAGGTGGAGGAAGCGATCAGGGAGGGCGGCGGTAAGGTAGCGCGGCGCTGGTTCAGCAAACGGGATGAGGATTTCTATAGAGGTGGGCCGCCAGAGCAGGAGCTCTACGATCGCATTTCCTATGACGATATCCTGAGTATCGAATACGCTGCACCCGAGTTTGTATTTATCTATGCCGATGACTATAGGCGTGTCTTTCATACCGATGGGCGCCGTCGTACATCCACGGCCAACAGCTTCTACGCCGAGGGCAGCGCCGATTTCTCATTTGGAAACTGGGATGGGGCTTCGCTAGTGGTTGAGGCCCGGCCGCGTGATCGAGGTTTTACCCTTGAAACTTATACGCTTGAGGAGGGTGGAAATCGGCTAAGAGTTGAGATGGTGCTAGAGCCAAGCTCGTTTCGTGCGGCGATTAATCTAACACGAATCTACGATCGAGCTAACTGAACCACTATTTCCTCTTCTACTTCTCTTAATCTGTCTTTTCCGAAGAAGATTTCCTCGCCTACATAGAAAGTGGGCGAACCAAAAGTTCCACGGTTCACTGATGCTTCCGTATTAGCTATCAATTTTTGTTTTACCTCTGGCTCTACACTCCCTGCCAGCAATTCATCTGCAGGAAGATTGGCGGCTGTTAAGGCCTGCCTGATGACTTCGGCATCCGCCATGTTAAGCCCTTTCTCCCACATGCACTGATACATGGCTTCGATGTACTCCTTGCCTATGCCCTGATCTATCGCGAAGACTGCGCCACGCATAATATGCAGAGTGTTGACAGGAAAGTTAGGATTGAACATAAATTTGGAAAGATTGTGTTTCTTGATAAAGCGTTGGGTCTCGAGAGCGTTATATTCGGACTTGTTCTTGATGCCGGCGAAGGCTTCCATAGGAGATTTGTTATTGGTGGCCTTGAAAACACCTCCGAGTAGAATAGGTACATATTCGAAGGATGCGCCGGTACGCTGTTCGATTTCAGGAATGACTCGGTGGCAGTAATAGGTATTCGGGCTGCCAAAATCGAAATGGAACTCTACTTTACTTGTCATAGTGGCTTTATCTCTCGGGTTTGCTGTGTGCGGGAATCTAAAATTTTTCGGCGAAGGGTCTGATGTCCATCTCAAAAGTCCATGCATCACGGCTCTGATGATGGAGCATCCAATAAGATTCAGCTACAGACTTTGGATCCATAAGCGTGTCTTCGGGTAGATCGTCTGGATTGTCGCCGCGCTCTATTATTCGGTCGCGAACGAAGGCAGTGTCTACGCCTGCATCGATGACCAGATGCGCAACATGTATGTTCTGAGGCCCGAGCTCGCGGGCCAGGCTCTGAGCCAGAGCGCGCAGTCCAAACTTGGCGCTAGAGAATGCGGCGAATCCGCTGCTCCCACGAAGGCTGGCGGTGGCTCCGGTGAAAAAGATAGAACCCTTCTTGCGGGGAAGCATATATTTTGCCGCTTCGCGTCCGCTTAAGAATCCCGTCAGGCAGGCCATCTTCCAGACTTTGTAGAACACTCTCTCCGTCGTTTCCAGGATGGGAAATTTTACATTGCCGCCGGTGTTCGAGATGACTATCTCAATTGGACCGATGTCATGCTCAATGGCGGCGAAGCGTTCGACTACCAGGGATTCCTCCCGCGCATCCAAAGAGTAGCTATGGACCTGTCCTCCAGCGGCTCTAATTTCTTTTACTAGAGCGTCATTCTTTTCGCCGTTGCGCCGGCCAAGGCAGACTACGAAGCCGCCGCCGGCGAACCTGCGCGCAATAGCGGCACCGATGTAGTCACCGGCGCCTATAATGACGCATACAGGAGAATTGTTTGTCATGATTTGAAATTGTGTCCGCCGATTCGTTAATCACAAATCGGCATCGACTAGTTTCGGCCTGTTAATTACAGGGGCTTTACGAATTTTAGAGTCATGCGATCGCTTTCACCGATAGCGTCGTACTTGGCTCTATCCACATCACCCAATCGGTAGTTGGGAGCCAGAGTCCACACACCTTCCGGGTGAACAGTAGGGTCTTTCGGGTTTGCATTGATCTCAGTGCTGGCTACAAATTCGAATCCAGCGGCCGCTGCAACTTCTTTCACATAGGCCTCGGTGACGTAGCCGGAGGTACGCATGACGTCCATGCCGGCATCCGCTTTGGCTCGATGCTCTACTACCCCCAGCACTCCACCGGGTTTTAATGCGGCATAGAATGACGCGAAGAATTCATGCTCCTGTCCGGCCATGATCCAGTTGTGGACGTTGCGAAAGGTAAGCGCCATATCGGCGGAGCCAGGTGGCGCGATCGCAACTTCGTGTGGAGGGTTTAGATGACGTACCGTAATCTTGCCGTAGAGGTCTGGGTCAGCCGTGATCTTCTCTTCGAACCCACTTAGAATTCTTGGCATATAAGAGGCGGATGCATTTGGCGAGAAGTGCGCCGCATAATACTTGCCATGGTCGCGAAGGTAGGGGGCCATGATCTCGGTATACCAACCGGTAGAGGGTAGGATTTCTATCACGGTCATGTCTGCGCTCAAACCAAAGAATTCCAGAGTCTCTATTGGGTGGCGAAACTGGTTGCGAGCTCGGTTAGTCTCGCTGCGATGCTCCCCCTGTGACCAGTCAGCTAGGTTTTTTGCCATTGCGCCGCCATGGTGATCGGCTAGAGAGAATTGGCTAAAGTTTAATGTGATAGCCGAGAGTGCTGCTATCACAAGGAATTTTGAAGATTTCATCGTAAACCTCGTTTTGGGTCGGTTTTTAGTTTGCGTAAGCTCATAGAGCTCGCATCTTGATAGGGATTCTTGCATGAAATATTCGGGCAGGCCAACACTATCGGCCGATTCTACCCGTCTCAGGTGCTACTATATTCTTACTAGATGGGGGCTTAGAGGAACACCCTAGGCGACGATGACTTGTGGCGGCGTAGTTGGAAACGCCTGCCGATTGAGGGATGGGGCATGACAGATACTGTATTTAGGTCAGAATTTCAGGTGCGAGATTATGAGTGTGATCTGCAGGGCATCGTCAACAACGCGGTCTATCAGAATTATCTGGAGCATGCCCGACACGAGTTTCTGCATAGTCGAGGCCTGGATTTCGCTGAATTAACTGCCCTGGGAGTCATTATAGTCGTCATCCGTGCGGAGCTAGACTATAAGGGGGCGCTGCGCCCCACTGATAAATTTAGCGTGAGTGTTACTGCCAAACCCCTGGGTCGGTTGAAGCTGGTATTCGAGCAGGAGATCAGGAGGCTTGCAGACAATGAGTTGATGCTGGAAGCCAAGATAGTCGCGGTTTCATTGAGAGATGGAAAGCGGCCTTATTTTCCGGAAGAACTGAAGAAACTGATGTCCTAGCTTCGGCGCAGCACCAGTTCATTGCTACGTGAACGGCAGATGCAAAAGCTCGGGACAAAAAAAGCCCCCGTTGGGACGAGGGCAAGAAAGGTAAGAAGGGTAAGAAAGATAATAAAGGCATTAGAATTGCCTGTGCAGAAACAGGGCAACCCAGTAGCAGCATTTTTATTCCATCTTTTCTAGAATAATTTGATATTGGCCAAAGGACGACAGGAGCTTCAGGGTACTCACCCGGGCACTAAATATTATCTATTACCCTAGGTGCCCAGATTCAGAATATAAACCAATTTTACTTGGCGCGATTGCTGCTCCTATCTTGTTGATTCGGTATAGCTGGCCTCGGGCATTTCAGAGGGCAGGGATCTACTTAAAATCTCGGAGGCCTCTGTGCGGCGTGCGGGGTCTTCATTGAAAACCAATTCGAAGAAAGACAGTGTCGCGATTGCCGTTACCATCTGCTGTCGCCCGGGGTGCAGTGCCTTCTCGGTCGGCATCGTCTCGCAAACGGTCAAAACGGCAGAGTCCATATCTATTCCATCGGATTCGTCGCCCAGCGCTCTGAAGGCTGCACTCGGGTCTTCATCCATATTCGAGAGCACCGCGGTGCATCCCAAACCATCGGGATGCCGCATAAGTCTAAACCAGGGCTCGGAGATGGAGCCAAAACCTAAATGGGTGCCACCTTCAATTTTCAACAGTATGCTGTTGCGCACCCTAGAGGGAATTATCGCGGCGTTGGGCTCGAAGTTGATAAGCGCATCCAAGGTGCCGGCTATCATCATAAATGGGACATCGCTAGTCTCGTAGAACTCCCTGGTAAGTCCGGCAGTGGGGCCCGCAATCGAGACCGCTGCTTTTACTCTTTCGTCGCGAAGTCTGGGGTGATAGGTGGCAAGGGTGGTTGTAATGCCGCCCAGGGAATAGCCCATCAGGGCGATGCGCAAGGAATCAATTTCACCGGCGAAGGGTTTGGCCTCGCCAGATAATTGCAGAACGGAATCGATTAGGAAGCTGACATCGGTGGGCTGATTCACCAGATCGTTGGCGTTGGGTCCGCCTGCGGTTCCGCCAGCTGTAAGCGGAAAGTTCGCGGCCACTACGACATAACCATAGCTAGCAAGTAATTCCGCGGTATATCCCAAGTCGGTGCGTTCCGACACGAAGCCATGGCTGTGAATAACCAGAGGGTAATTGCCGGCGCTATCCTGGGGGTACCAGATGCTGGTTGGAAAAGTTCTATTAGGCAGGCTCGGTGCATAGCCGTTCGCGGCTGTCTCGCGTGTCTCGTCGACGAATACCGTCTCTGCAATGGCGATAGTATACGGGCCCGGTGTTAGCCATTCTGCGCTTGCTGAATTCTCTGGCAGTGCCTCTGGCATGGTGGCCAGGAAAGTGACCTCGAACACGACCAGTATCAAGCCGATCAGCCCAATTATTCCTATAGCAAATTTTCGAATCATAAGTACCTCTTCTATGCACGCGTGAAGGCGAGCAATGGAAATCTGTGTTAGTAGTCAGTCAGTAAGCTGTCGAAGTAGCTTGGCACTATCTCGGAGGCCTTGCCAGTAATGTGTTCATCGAACCCGGACCCGGTTCGTTCGAGGTTGAGTTCTACCGTTCGGGCGCGTCGAATCTTTGCGGTCTGGTAGAAGCCGGAGGCTGGATAGACGTTACCGGACGTGCCTATCGCTACGAATAGGTCACAACTCTCCAATGCCTGATTGATCTTGTTCATATGAAAGGGCATTTCACCAAACCAAACGATATGTGGCCTTAAATTGCCAGGGGAGCGACAGCAGCGACAATGGGTGTCGAAGCCAATGTCCTCGTTGATATCGAATACAAGCTGAGAATTTAGACAGCGCAT
The DNA here is from genome assembly GCA_943842505.1 of uncultured Pseudomonadales bacterium. Taxonomy (GTDB): domain Bacteria; phylum Pseudomonadota; class Gammaproteobacteria; order Pseudomonadales; family Pseudohongiellaceae; genus UBA9145. Next base: position 103,619 of record CALTDI010000010.1, read on the forward strand.
CTTGAGGAGCTCGCCGTGCATATGGAGTAAATTCTCGGATCCGGCGCGCTCGTGAAGATTGTCGATGTTCTGTGTGACTAGGAGAAACTCACCCTGGAATTCGTGCTCAAATTTGGCGAGATAACTGTGTGCAGCATTGGGTCTGATCTCATTGGAAAGCAGCTTACGCCGTCTCTGGTTATAAAATTCATAGACCAGTTGCGGATTACGCTCGAATCCTTCCGGGGTGGCTACCTCGTCCACCGGGTGGTTTTCCCAGAGGCCGTCGGCGGCACGAAATGTCTGTATACCCGATTCGGCGGAGATGCCGGCTCCGGTAAGTACGACGATTGATTCAGGTTTCGATCCCATTGCTCAATAGTACCACGGAGAAAACTAACTCTACTCATTCCAATTTGACTTCCGTTAGCATCGGGGTCGCTCAGTATGCGTCTCTTCATCTCTACATCTCTGCGCTAGTGAATAGAATCGCAGCAGGTATAATGGCTGTTAACTATCCTGAGTACCCAGATTCACAGCAATTTTGAGAGAGAGCACAATGACCGCATTGAAATTAGGCAATATGGCGCCTGTATTTACTTTGTTGAACCAGGCTGAAGAGAAGGTTAGTTTAAAAGACTTCAGGGGCAAGTCTGCTGTTGTTTTGTATTTCTATCCGAAGGCGATGACGCCCGGTTGCACCGTTCAGGCCTGCGGTCTGCGTGATTCCAAGAAGGAGCTGGCAAAGCTGGGTGCGGTAGCTCTGGGAATAAGTCCCGATCCGGTAAAAAGATTGGCAAAGTTTGAAGAGAAAGAGAACCTCAATTTCGTTCTGCTGGCAGACGAAGATCACTCGGTTGCAGACAAGTATGGGGTCTGGGACTTGAAGAAATTCATGGGCCGCGAGTATATGGGGATAGTGCGTACCACTTTCATTATCGATAAGACTGGGCGCTTGGTACATATCATGGATAAGTTCAAGACCAAGACGCATCACGATGATGTGCTGGAGTTGTTGAAGGACCTGCACTAGGCGCCGCTTGATGGAGCTACATTACCGACAATATTCCGAAGCTGGCCCGCCCCTGCTGATTTTGCATGGGCTGTTCGGCAGTCTTGGCAACTGGGGATGGCATAGTAAGCAGCTCGCTGAGAGCTTCTCCGTCTATGGAGTGGATCTGCGTAATCATGGTGATTCGCCTCACTCGGAACGACTCGATTATCAAGTCATGGCCGAAGATGTGCGTCAGTTGATAGAGCGCCTGGGCTTGGATTCATGTTCTATCATTGGTCATTCCATGGGCGGCAAGGTGGCTATGCAACTTGCCCTAAGTTACCCCGATCTGCTTGAGAAACTGGTCGTGGTTGATATTGCGCCGGTAGCTTATCCGGAAGGTGCAGACAACCATATGAATGTGTTGGCGGCTATGGATGCGGTTAGAATTGACGACGTGAAGAGCAGGACAGAGGCTGAAGTGACTCTCAAGGAATTCATTCCAGAGGAGGCAATACGCAAATTTATACTGACAAATTTGATAAGCAGCGGACAGGGTCTGTTCGAGTGGCGGATTAACAAGGATGCTATCAGGAAGAATTATCCGGCGCTGCGCGCGGCAGTAGTGAGCGAGAAGAGTTTTGACAAGCCCGTACTGTTCGTTAAGGGCGGTGCATCTAACTATATTCAGGCCGAACATGAGGAGGCCATTAATGCGCTATTTCCCAATGCCTCCGTTAAGGTCGTCTTGGGGGCGGGGCACTGGCTTCATGCGGAGCAGCCCCAGGCACTACAGAAACTATTGATGAACTTCCTGCTGGCTTGATGAATAGCGGCGTGAAAATTTACTAAAGGAAATGATGTGACAGTACTCAGTGTCAATGTAAACAAGATCGCCTTGCTGCGAAATTCCCGCGGCAGGGACTTTCCTTCCGTGCTCGGATTCAGCGAGCAACTAATCGACCTGGGAGTAAGGGGTATTACGGTACACCCGAGACCCGACGAGCGTCATGTTACACGCCGCGATGTCTATGAGCTTAGCGAGATGCTAAAAGACAAACCGCAGGTGGAGTTCAATATAGAAGGTTATCCGTCTGCAGATTTTATCAAGATGGTGCTGCAGGTGTGCCCGGATCAATGCACCCTGGTGCCTGATTCGCCTGATCAGCTCACCTCGGACCATGGCTGGGATCTTGTCGAAAATCGAGCGACCTTGCTCAGGGTGCTGAGCGAACTGCGTGAGAAGGATATTCGTAGCAGCCTCTTTCTCGATCCGGATCCCCAAATGCTGGAGCAGGTGCCTAGCGTTGGAGCAGATAGAATCGAGCTGTATACAGAGGACTATGCGAGTCATTTTGCAAGCTCTGAGCAAGATGCAGTCTTTGAGCGTTATCGAATAACGGCGCAAAGAGCGGAACAATTAGGCATAGGCCTCAACGCGGGGCACGATCTGGACCTGCAGAATCTGCCTAAATTTCTGGAGATTCCGAATATTCTGGAAGTGTCCATCGGTCATGCATTGATAGTGGAGTCTCTGCAACTGGGCGTTGCCGAGGTGATTTCCCGGTATTTGGCTATCGTAGATGGCTCAGGGATAAAGTAAAAATAGAGTAAAGATAGAGTAAGGCGCAGCCTAAGATCCCCCGTATTAAGTTAGGGTTCAGCCCCCCGCGCCTATACTGCTAGTTCAAGATCGAGTTCACTCACTTGGGAGTAGCCATCATGACTAGAAGTATGACGAGCAGACAACTAAACCTACTAGGTATTCCCCGTTGCTTCACCATTCTGGCGGCGCTGCTTCTATTGGCGCCAGGCACCGTCTTTGCGACACATTTCGAACTCTCACGCCTGGCCAGTCAGATTGAGTTAATTAGTGGTCAGCTTGCTGCCGACCTTCGCTATACGCGTAACTATGGATCCGTGCGTCAACGTGCGGTGACGCTTAGCAGGGAAGCCTCGCAGCTAGTGGATACGCTGCGCAGGAATCGTAGCGGTTCTCGCGTTCGCTTGCAGTTCAAAGACGTGAGGCGCGGCTATGAAAAGCTAGAGCAGGCTTTTTTTAGAGCAGATAGGCGCGATCATGTGCCGCAGCTGTATCGAGAAATAAATCTGTTAAGCAGCCTCTTTGGCAATCTCAGCGATGAGTTCTATTATGCCGGGCTGGGGCCGCGGGGTAATGGCTCTGAATATGGCAGTGTGCGTTCAGGCAGGGTCATTATAGGCTCGCGTAACTACGGCTACGGCCGCAATGCTTCTCGCGCTAGAGGCCCCATAGTGCCCCGCAGAGAGCGCGCGGTGCCGCCGGTTTTTCGTGGTCATAGTGCTCTTGCTCCTGGCTGGCAGGGAGGCAGGGGTGGCCGTCAAGATCGGGGCACAGATGACCGAAGCAGGCTCAATCACGGGTCTCGCGGCGCGCCCAAGTTCGATCATAGCAGCCCGGTCCTGGAAAGGCAGGGGCGGCAGAACAGAGAAAGGCGCGATCTCGAAAGCCAGGCTAGACAGAATCGGTCTCCTGTCACCGCGCGTCAATCTGCAAGAGGCGATAGAGGCTAAAGAGATAATAGAGAGCAGAGAATTCGTAGTGGCCGTGTTACCCAGTCGGAGACCGGGCGCCGTAATCACTACGAGTGAGCGGCGGTGTGCTTGCCCGCTGTATTTGCTCCTCAGTCCAGCCGGTTACTCTTGGGTATCATGCTATAAAGATTGTAGTAATCTTTGATAAAATAGGGTCAGGTGTAATTCATATGGTTCTGACCCGAACGCGTATGCTTTATATGTACTATAAAGACATCATCGATTAAACTGCGATCTCCCTTGAGGTTGCCGCACAGTGATCCTCATAGTCTCCTTCCGCATTTAAGAACTGGAATAAGATTGAACGAGATTCGACCCCATGATCGTTTCTACTATGGTTACTGGATCGTATTTGCGGGATTCATCACGCAATTCGTTGCCGTGGGCATGTCTAACTATGTAGTAGGCTCCTTCCTCATTCCCATGACGGAGGAATTTGGCTGGACGCGTGCCGAATTCAGTCTTTCCAGATCCATAGGTCAGGTAGTTCTTGCCAGCACCGGATTTGTCATTGGTTCTTATATAGATCGCTATGGTGGGCGCCGCTTTATTATTGCGGGTGCGCTCATTCTTGCCAGTGCTACCTATAGTCTTGGAAGCATAACGACTCTGGGCCAGTGGCTGTTATTGAATGGACTGATGCTTACCGCGGGCGCTGCTATGATTGGAAATCTGGTTGTAAATGTCACTCTGGGTAAATGGTTTGTAGAGCGCCGCGGCAGGGCGGTCGCAGTGGCCGGAATGGGCATCTCCCTGTCGGGCATCCTACTGCCGTTGCTGTCGACATGGTTGGTGGATGAATTTGGTTGGCGCTACTCCTGGAGGCTATTGGGGATTGCTGCAGGCTTGCTCACGCTCCCCATGGCACTAATCGTGCGCCGCAGCCCGGAAGATCACGGCCTGCACCCAGACGGGAAAACCGAACTGCAGATGGCAGAGGGCCACGGCGAGGCGGCGAAAGCCGATTTTGAAAATTCAATGACACGGGCGCAGGCGATGCGCACCTCCAGTTTCTATTTCCTGGTATTAGCCTTCGGTCTATTTCAAATTTCTATTACGGTTATGTTGATTCAGACTATTCCGCTGATGACCGATGCCGGCTATTCGAGGCTGATAGCCTCATCGATGATTTCCCTGGCCTCGGTGCCCGCTTTCCTGAGCAAGCCGTTCTGGGGTATTCTTATCGATAGATATAGTCCAAGGAAGCTTGCCGCCCTAGGTGCGGCAGTTACCGGCAGCTCGGTGATGGTCATTGTTCTCAGCGTCGCGAATCGGATGGATCTGTTGGTCTACGCGGGTTTTTTTATGATGGGGATAGGGTGGGGCGGACTGTTGCCGTTGCAGGAAGTTATTTGGGCTACCTTCTTCGGGCGTCGCTATCTCGGTTCGGTAAGATCTACCGCGATGCCTTTTACCTTCGGCATGTCCGCCTTGGGCCCTGTGTTAGTCGCCTACTATTATGATCTGGTGGGTAATTACGATCTTGCCTTGTTGGTGATTGCCTTGTGTAATATTGCCTCTGCGGTCATGCTGTTCCGCATGAAAAATACGCCGCGCGCTAGCAAATCTAAAAAATAAGCAGTTTGCAGTTACTGTGACGCTGCACATGAGCTAACACGGCAGAAAGCCCCCAATTAACCCCATTTAAATATGTGACGCCCTTCACAGTTTTCTCTTTGAAGCGCCTATAATTCAGTGTTCTGGATGAGAATGAAATATTCAGGGAGGCGTTCCTGATTAGCAAGCATAGACCAATTCGCTTTTTGCTCGCTTAACTAGAGTTAACTTAACTTAACTTAACTTGGTACGCCGAAGAGTCTACGTTTCGATTGGATCGACAAAGATGTTTCAGGAATTGCAGTGTGGCATGCCAGACGTCAAAGTAACCAAGCCCAATGGTTTGGCGCCTAGTCTGTTTTTCCATGTTTACAGTGGAGGCAATGCTATAGGCTTCGCTCAGTTGAGTTCCCGTGCTGCAAATAACTATCGAAGATCGCTTACTCACGATGACGCGCCTGGTATTAGCTACTGTCTTAAAATTATTGAGGTTAGCCAGAACTACCGCAATAAGGGAATTGGGTCTGCTCTTTTGGATCAGGTTATCGATTTCTGTAAAGATGAGCGTGTTGCTTCTATCTATGGTGAGGCAAAGGGCGACTCTGCCGAGCTGCGTCGCTGGTACGAAGGCAAGGGCTTCGAACTGGATAGTGTCGACAATATCCAACTGTCCTTCTAGAGAGCATTCTTAGGCTTCGCCTTACTCGGTGCTATCTCGCACTACTCAATTTCAAACGCTTGTTCTTACGTTTTACAGTAGGCGGTCAAGCTGCGGCTTTAGTATGGGCCAGACATTGTCGAGGATCATGAGTTGAGCCTCGGCGCGAGGATGGATGCCGTCGTTTTGCATGAGTTCCGGTTGCTGTGGAATACCCTCTATGAGAAATGGCACCAGAGGAAGTGATTTCTTCTTGGCCAGATCTGCATAGGTGTTGAAGAAGGGCAGGGTGTAGCGGGGGCCATAGTTTGGCGGAATCTGGATGCCAGTGAGAATCACCTGTGCGCCGGCAGATTGGGCCAGGTCTATCATCTCGGCGAGATTCGCTCGCATAAGATTCACAGGCAAGCCGCGCAGGCCATCATTGCCACCTAGTTCCAAGATCATTATATCTGGCTCGTAACTGTCCAGCATCGCCGGCAGCCTGGCGAGACCGCCGGTTGTGGTTTCACCACTGACACTGCCGTTGATGACCTCTACCGCGAGTTGTTCCGCGTCTAGCCTGATCTGTAAGAGATTGACCCAGCCTTGATCTTCCTCGATGCCATAGGACGCGCTGAGGCTATCTCCATAGACCAGGAGGCTTAGCTTGTCTTCAGCTGCCCAGCCGCTCACATTGAGCGCGCAGCTCAGGCAAAAAACGCATAGTCGAATTAAAAGGGGTCTCATCGCATCAAAAGCATAAGTGGTGGAATAATATGGTAAACCAGTAGTGTCTCACTGACGTAGAATACGTGAGCGATCTGGTTAAGCCTGTATTCTATAGAGACGATTGCCTATTGCAATCCATACTGACCAAGCAAAGTAGACTATAATCGCTACATTCGTAGTAACTGCAAGAGATCCTGAGCAAATGATTCGTATTGAAAACCTAACCAAGAGCGTGGATACCAGCGAGGGTCTGCTGACTATTCTGAATTCCGTTAGTCTGAATATTGAGGAAGGGCAGGCAGTGGCCATCGTCGGTGCCTCCGGTTCGGGTAAGTCGACGCTTTTAGGTCTTATGGCCGGGCTCGATAAGGCTACATCCGGCGATGTTGTATTGGACGGGCACAGTCTCAATGCAATGGATGAGGAGCAGCGTGCCATATTGCGAGGCAAGCTGGTCGGATTCGTCTTTCAATCATTTCAGTTGCTGCCCAGTCTGACTGCACTGGAAAACGTGATGTTGCCCATCGAGTTAAAAGGCGACTCGGCTGCGAACGAGAAGGCAAAGAATCTGCTGGTAAGGGTTGGGCTTGAGGAGCGCGGTCATCATTATCCGAATCAGCTATCGGGCGGGGAACAGCAGCGAGTGGCTATTGCTAGAGCGTTCGCTACCGAGGCGCGTATTTTGTTTGCCGATGAGCCTACGGGCAATCTCGATACCGCGACAGGAGCAAAGATTGTCGAACTGCTATTCGACCTGAATCGTGAATTCTCTACGACGCTGGTGCTAGTAACACATGATGAGCGACTCGCGCAGCAGTGTGATCGCATCGTCAGGCTGGTCGCCGGCGAAGTGGTGAGCGATGAAGAAACTAGCGCCAGGCAAGGAGAAGTAGCGAGTGTCTGAGGCGGTAAATTCCCTGAGCAGTAATAAGTCGTTCCCAACTCTCTTCTCTCTGGCGCTGCGCCTGTTGTGGCGGGACTGGCAGGGTGGAGAGATTCGGCTGTTATTTATCGCTCTGGTCATGGCGGTAACTTCGGTAACCGGTATCGCCCTGTTCACCGATCGACTGGAAAAGGCGCTGCTGCTCGAATCTGCCAATATGCTAGCGGCAGATAGAGTGTTGGGAAGCGGGCGGCAACCACCGGAAGAGATTTTGGTAGAGGCCGAGTCTCTCGGGCTGCGCACCGCGCGCACTCTCTCCTTTACCTCCATGGCATTTTCCGACACTGGCAATATGCTGGTCGCGGCGAAAGCGGTGAGCGACACCTATCCCTTGCGCGGTGAGGTGATCATTGCCGACCAGCCATTCATTCGTGGAGCTCCTATTGTCAGTGGGCCGCCCCCCGGCGAAGTTTGGCTCGAATCCAGAGCCCTGCCTGCTCTGGGGATAGACGTAGGCGACTCCGTGTTCGTCGGCGAGGCAGAACTCACTGTGAGCAAGATCATCATTGCGGAACCGGATCGACAACAGGGCGGCATGATGGATAATGCCGGTCCGCGGCTCATGTTAAACATGGCGGATGTGGAGCAAACCAATGTCGTGCAGCTAGGCAGTCGCGTCAGCTATCGTTATCTTTTTGCCGGAGAAGAGTTAGAGACCCTGGATTCCTTTAGTGAATGGATCACAGAGCAATACGAGGGCGAATACAGGATTCGAGACGTTCGCGATGAAAGCGAGGAGATTAGTGATGCGCTCAACAAGGCGGAGAGTTTTCTCTTGTTGGGCTCGTTGTTCGCAGTACTGCTTGCCGGTGTCGCTATCGCTTTAACTGCGAAACGCTATAGCGAGCGACACTACGATTACGTAGCCATACTGAAGACATTCGGCTGCACCTCGAATGAGATAGGGGTCATCTATCTGGCGATACAGTCTGTGCTGGCATTTGTTTCTATTGTGGTTGGTTGTCTGCTTGGCTGGCTGGTTCATCATGTAATACTGCGCCTCCTACAGACCGTCATTACGGTAGATCTTCCCGCTGCTGGATATCAGCCTTTCGTGATCGGGTCTCTAACGGCTGTCATATGTTTGCTTTCTTTCGCTCTGCCTCCACTTTTGGCTCTGCGTGCTACTCCGCCACTGCGAGTGCTGCGCAAAGACCTCGATCAACAGAAATTTGGCGCCAATGTGCCCTATGCCTTCGGCATTCTAGGTACGATTTTCCTCGTGTACTGGTACAGCCAGGATTTCATTCTGACGGCGGTTTTGGTTAGTTCCGTGGCGGCCATTGCCCTATTTCTCTCGGTGCTCTCTTATCTTTTGCTTCGATCCAGTAGTTCGGTAGGCATGAAAGCGGGTAGCGCGTGGAAGCTGGCGATGACTGCCGCACGCCGAAGACGCAAACAGAATGTGCTGCAGGTGATGGTTTTTTCGGTAACGATCATGTCATTGCTTATTCTCACCCTCCTGCGCACAGACCTAATCGATGATTGGCAGGGCCAGCTACCAGAGAACACGCCAAATCATTTTATGATGAATATCACTCAATCTCAGATCGACGGTATTGAAACTTTCTTTTCAGAGAATGATGTCCAGAGCAACGCGTTCTATCCGCTGATTAGTGCTAGGGTGATTTCTGTGAATGGCGAGATCCCCGAGCCGGAGGACGAGCTAGGCGCTGACGAGGAGCGCAGTAGTACTACCGAGGATGCGCAATCTGACGAAGATGGGGGCAGTCTCTACGATCAGGCGCGAAGCGAGCTTGACTCTGCCACCGCCAATGCTAGCACCGAAGAGGGCGAGGCGGCGGCCGGCGAGGAGCGGGGACAGGTGCGAGGGCGTTTAGGTCGTCGTCAGGTTACCTGGGCCGACGAGTTACCCCGCGATAATCTCATTACCGATGGTGACTGGTGGGGAGAAGGTGCTGCTCCGGGCTATGTCTCTATCGAAGATGATTATGCGGGCTGGCTGGATATTGAGATTGGAGATAGAGTCGAATTCGAGATCAATCAGCAGACTGTGTTTGCCGAGGTAAGCAGTTTTCGCAGCGTGCGCTGGGATAATATGCAGCCAAATTTCTTTATAATCTTTTCGCCGGGCACTATCGATCATCTTGGGGCGACCTTTATATCTACAGCTCTTATGGAGAGCGATCAGAAGATATTGCTCAATGATCTGGTGCGCCTTTTCCCTACGATGGTTGTTATAGAAATTGACGCGCTAATCGAGCAGGTACAAAATATTATCGCGCAGGTCACGTCGGCGATCGAGTTGATCTCGGTGCTTGTGCTCGTCTGTGGCGCGCTAGTCTTGCTGGCATGTGTAAATGCAACGCTGGATGAGCGCTTTCATGAGAACGCTATATTGCGTACCCTCGGTGCGGGCAAGAGATTGATTCTCAGCAGCCTGCTAATCGAATTCGCCAGTATCGGCGCGCTGGCCGGTATTATTGCCACCGTAGGTGCCGAGGCGAGTCTGTACTATCTGCAGGAGCAGGTCTTCGAGCAGGAATTTAATTTGCACTACTGGGTATGGATAGCCGGGCCACTGCTTGGCATGGTGCTGATTGCTGGCTTGGGAATGAACTCTACCCGTGAGGTTGTGAGCACTAGCCCGCTGAATGTCTTGCGCAGAGTCGTGTGACTATCTGCGAGCAGGCTTGCCCGCATAGCGCCTTGTTATCTCTCTAATCTGCGGCAAATATGCGCCACCAAACAGCAGCAGGTGGTTTAAAAGGTGGTATAGATTATACAGAGCTGCGCGTTCCTGCCAGTTAGCATCCACAGGCGAGTTCGAGGCATAGCTTTCGTAGAATCTACTGCTAAAGCCACCAAACAAGCGTGTCATGGCCAGCTCTGCTTCGGCCCAGCCCCAATAGCTTGCCGGATCGATGAGTGCGGGCTCGCCATTGCTATCGCAGTGGATATTCCCCGACCATAGGTCGCCATGAATGAGTACGGCTCCCTGTTTTGGTATCCATGTATCCAGTCTGTTTGCGATAAATTCCAAATCGTCTCGGTCCCTGTCCTCTAGCAGCCCTCTCTCATGTGCAGCTTTTGCTGGGCTGAGTAGTCGATAGTTAGCAAAGAATTCGAAACCGTCATTCAGGCGTGGGTTGCGCTGTGGTGATGCGCCACAGAAATTATCACCCTCAAACCCAAACTGCGTATGGCTTTCGCGGTGCAGCTCGGCAAGGCCTTCTCCCAGGTTCTGCCAATACACGGCTGTGGGCGATGCGTCTCCCAAGTCTTCGAGCAGGAGGAATTCGTTCGCAGCGTGAATGACCGCTGGAACCCGCAGGGCCTGAGCCTGTCGCAGCGCTTTCAGAGCGCTAACCTCGGCCTGAAAGAAATTTGCCGGTGTCGGCTTGAGCTGCTTGAGGATCACCCTTAAGCCCGTTTCGAAGCGCAGCCTTTCTACGGTGTTGATACTGCCGCCCGTTAGCTGCTCGCGAGAGCTTATGGCTCCGTAGTCTGTTTGCTGCAGGAAATCGTCGAGGGCGCTCATAGGCTCAGTTTACCCCTAGCGGGCGCCTCTTCACAGCGGGAGTAGTCTGTGCTGCAGCTTGAAGTGACTATGCCACTTGAGTGGGGCTAGCTAAGGGTTATAATTGCAGCCATATCCTGAAATTGAGAGTTGAACCGAAACAAGTGGCTATTCCTATGAATATTAATCGATTCGCGCGGCTTCAAAGTATCGTAGCTGTCTTCTTCTCGCTGTTCTCAATTGTTCTCACAGCACAGCCTCTGGTGGATGTAACGGCAGAAGTCTGTGTAAGAGGCGATTGCGTCGACGGCAGAGGTAGGTTAGAGCTCACCACCGAATGGGGTAAGGGCGAGTATAATGGCAACTTTAAAGACGGCGAGTTTCATGGCAACGGCCGGCTGGAGGTGCCTATTTCCTTTGTTGCGAAATCTATTTATGTGGGCAACTGGGACATGGGAATTCGCTCCGGTCGCGGTACGTTTTGGAATGGGAAGGGCAGGCTGTATATCGGTCAGTGGAAGGGCGACAAGCGCAATGGGCAGGGGTCCTACTTCTTTGGCATGGACCGTTGGCGCGAGAACGAACACAGCGAGTATTGGATGAAAGAGAATGTCGAAAATTACTCGGGTAATTTTGTAGACGATTTTTATCAGGGGCAGGGCACCTATCGCTGGCCAGGTGGTCAGAAGTACGTTGGCGGCTTCTTTGCCAATGAGAAACATGGGCAGGGAACGTATTACTACTCTACCGGCTCTCCCAGACAGCAGGTATGGGAATACGGCAATTTTGTTCGATAGCTCGTGTTTACTCTGGTAATAAAATTATCTTCCTCCACTAGGCGGTTGAACTTAACAATTGGATTTTCATATGGATCTTGAATCACTGCGTCGTGAGTATTTGCAGGGCGGCCTAAGTCGCGCTGACTTAGCCGAAGATCCTATCGATCAATTCTCCGCGTGGATGCAGCAGGCTATCGATTTAGAATTAGCCGACCCGACGGCTATGACGATTGCTACGGTCTCAGCCGATGGCCAGCCTAGCCAGCGTATTGTATTGCTGAAACACTTCGATAAGACCGGTTTCGTTTTCTACACTAATTATGGCAGTCGTAAGTCCAATGAGTTAACTGCCAATCCAAAAATTAGTCTGCATTTTCCCTGGCATACAGCAGAGCGGCAGGTAAAAATCTGTGGGGAGGCGACTAAGATTAGCACGGCAGAGTCAATAAAATATTTCATAAGCCGGCCCAAGGAAAGCCAGCTGGCAGCCCTGGCGTCGCAGCAGAGCAGCGTTCTGACTTCGCGCACTTTTTTGATGAATCAATTCGAGTCGCTTAAGCAGAAGATAGGCCATGGAGAGATTCCGTTTCCGGATTTCTGGGGAGGCTATCGAGTCGTGCCGAAGGAGATAGAATTCTGGCAGGGTGGTGCCAACCGACTGCACGACCGCTTCCGTTATCTTCTGAATGAAGATGGGAGCTGGAGCGTTGATCGCCTGGCTCCCTAGAGTCACGGCCGAGATTTTAGTCTAGCTTGCCTTCCATTTTTTCAGCTTCTTCTTTTCCAGCTGTCTCTTAAGCCTGGCGTATTGGGGGATGCCATTCTTGTACTCAGGGTAGTCCTCGCCCTGAATTAACGGCGAGAAATACTCTCGTGCGGCGTCGGTGATATGAAAACCGTCGCGGCTAATATAATTCCTTGGCATCATCTTTTCGACGTTAGCGACATCGGATAGCTTGGCCTCGCCGATGCGCCAAGTATATTTCTTGCCCTTGCCACGGACAATTGTAGGCATGACCGCATTCTTGCCAGCCAAGGCGAATTCAACTGCAGCTTCACCGACGGCATAGGCTTGCTCCACATCGGTAGCAGAAGCGATATGTCTCGCGGCGCGCTGCAGGTAGTCAGCTACCGCCCAGTGATACTTGTAGCCGAGCTCGTCCTTAATCATCTTGGCAACGAAGGGTGCCACACCGCCCAGCTGTACATGGCCAAACGCGTCCTTTGAGCCAGCGTCGGCCAGAAAAGTACCATCTTTGTTCTGCGCGCCCTCGGAAACGACTATGGCGCAGTAACCGTATTTCTTTACACAGGACTTAACCTTGCGCATGAACTTCGCCTTGTCGAAGGCGATCTCCGGGAAAAGAATAATATGTGGCGCATCGCCCTCTTTCTCGGTAGATAGACCGGCAGCGCCGGCGATCCAGCCCGCATGGCGACCCATAACTTCCATGACGAACACCTTCGTGGATGAGTCGCACATGGATGCCACATCGAGCCCTGCCTCGCGTATGGATACGGCAACGTATTTCGCTACAGAGCCAAAGCCAGGGCAGTTGTCGGTTATAGGCAAGTCGTTATCCACGGTCTTGGGCACGCCGATACAGGTTATCGGATAGCCCTTCTCGAGACTAAGCTGGGCGATCTTGTTCGCCGTGTCCTGGGAATCACCACCACCGTTGTACAGAAAATAGCGGATATTATGTGCGACGAAAACCTCCATCAGGCGCGCATACTCTCTTTTGTTCTCGGAATAGGATTTAAGCTTGTAGCGGCAAGAGCCGAACGCGCCCGCCGGCGTGGAGCGAAGTGAGGCAATCGCCTTTGCGGACTCTTTGCTGGTGTCGATGAGTTCTTCGCTGAGTGCGCCCTTGATACCGTTTAGACCGGCGTAGACCTTGCCTATCTTATCCTTATGCTTTCTAGCGGTTTCTATCACCCCACAGGCGCTTGCATTGATAACGGAGGTGACGCCGCCGGATTGGGCATAGAAGAGATTGGCTTTGCTCATAGAGTGTCTTCGCTTGTTGGGTCGATGAAAATGCCGGCCATTGCCGGGTCCGAGGAAGGGGCAGTTTACAAGCTGTGAGATACTACTTCAATTGCTTGCCAGCCCATGAAGATTGATGCAACATTCGAAGCCCTATTCGGAACAGGTGAACCTCGTGCAATTAATAGTTGGAATGTCTGGAGCCAGTGGCGTTATCTATGGAATACGACTGCTACAAGTCTTGCAGCAGGAGTCAAATATAGAGACCCATTTGATCTTGTCCGATTCGGCCAAGTTAAACATTGCGGTGGAAACCCAGTTCTCCACCAAAGACGTGCAGGCGATGGCAGACCATGTGCACTCGAATAAAGACATCGGTGCCACGATCGCAAGTGGATCATTCAAATCAGACGGTATGATTATCGCTCCCTGTTCAATCAAGACGCTATCGGCGGTCGCTAACTGCTATGCGGATTCACTGATCGTGCGCGCCGCCGACGTGATGCTGAAAGAACGCAGGCGGCTGGTCCTGGTACCGAGAGAGACCCCCTTGCACACAGGCCATTGCGAACTGCTGTTACAGGCGAGCCGCAGTGGTGCAATCCTGGCGCCCCCCATGCCAGCGCATTATATAAAGCCACAGTCTGTCGATGATCTGGTGGATCATCATGTTGGCAGGGTGCTGGATCTTTTCGATATAGACCCCGGCATAGTCAAGCGCTGGCAGGGAACGCAGGGAAATGCAGGCTATGAGTAAGAATCTGTTCGATCTAAGCGGCAAGGTGGCACTTATCACCGGCGGCAATAGCGGTATTGGCTTGGGTTTCGCCGAAGGCGTTGCGAAGCAGGGGGCCGATGTCTGTATCTGGGGTCGCAACGCCGAGAAGAATGCCGCTGTCGTTGAGCAGTTGCGTGAATTTGGCACCAGGGTGCATGCTGTTGAATGTGATGTTTCGATAGAAGCTGAGGTCGATAAGTCATTTGCCCAGACACTGGAAATATTTGGGCGGGTGGACAGCTGTTTCGCAAATTCGGGAGTCGCTAAATCAGGTCGCTTCGAAGAGTTTTCAACAGAAGACTGGCGTCATGTGATGGACGTCAATCTCGATGGCTTGTTCTACACATTTCGCTGCGCGGCCGGACATATGAAGCAGCGTGCCGAAGCAGGTGATCCCGGTGGTCGTCTGATCGGCACCTCATCTCTGGGGGCGCTGATGGGGATGGCAAGGGTTGAGGCGTATGCGGCGAGCAAGGGAGCTGTAATCTCTATGATGCAGGCATTGGCTGTCGAGTATGCCCGCTATGGTGTGACAGCTAACTCGATACTGCCTGGGCATATTGAGACAGCGATGACCGAGGACAATTATGCAAATGAGAAATTTGCCAATGCCATATTGCCAAGAATCCCCCTGCGTCGTTGGGGGGATCGATCCGATTTCGAGGGCATCGCGGTCTATCTAATGAGCGAGGCCAGTCGCTATCACACCGGTGATAGCCTGCTAATCGATGGCGGTTTCTTTCTCTACTAGACGGTCGTTTTTGCTTGCGCTCCTGCGAGTTATCAATAAAAAACGATACTTTTCATCTATTTGTGGTAGAGTGCGGCCACGTTGAGATACGGCTGTTTAGCGCTTCTGCGCTGCTTAGCCTCTTTAAGACGGTGCATCATACTTAGATAAGGTCACCTTACTGCGTCAAATCGCAGTCTGCAGACTTTTATTCAGCGAGTCCATTAGGGCCGTTCTGAAGCAAAAGTCGCCACCTCCCTTCTGGGCGCTCGATTCAATATTCCGAGCAACCACGAGCTAGATATCGAATGCACACTCGTGCAACTGAACTATTTTTGAAGTTTTAAGTTCACATACAAATAAACAGAAACCAACTAACTGCCACTGAAAAGTAGAGTAGGCAGAGCGTATGTGTTTCGCATGCAATATTGCCACGGCAATTTACTAAATGAGAAATTGAATGACATTTAACACACTCGGATTATCCGACACATTATTACAAGCTGTGCAGCAAACCGGCTACACAACACCAACACCTATTCAGGAAAAAGCGATTCCTGAAATCCTGAAGGGCAGAGACGTAATGGCAGCCGCCCAGACCGGCACCGGCAAGACTGCAGGCTTCACGCTTCCCTTATTACAGCTGTTAGGCGGACGACCTAACCGCAACAGAAATAGCTTTCGTGCTCTTATCTTAACGCCTACAAGGGAGCTGGCGGCCCAGATCGAAGACAGCATTCAGACCTATGGCAACAATGAACAACTTAGGTATGGCGTCGTCTTTGGCGGCGTAAATATCAACCCTCAGAAGAAGACCCTCAACCGTGGTCTCGATATTCTGGTAGCCACACCTGGCCGATTGCTAGACCTATACCAGCAGAAGTGCATCGACTTTCGGGATGTTGAAGTATTGATTCTCGATGAGGCTGATCGAATGCTGGATATGGGATTTATTCGCGATATACGCAAGATAATCGCGCTGCTGCCAAAGAACAGGCAGAATTTGATGTTCTCTGCGACATTCTCAGATGATATCCGCTCCTTGGCTAAGACGATTTGCAGAGATCCTGTCGAGATCGACGTGGCCCCCAGGAACTCTACCGTTGAGGCGATCTCTCAGAAAGTGTATTACGTGGAGAAAGCCAATAAACCGAATCTCTTGGTCGAGATGATGTCGGCGAGCACCGATCAAACATTGGTGTTCAGTCGAACAAAGCATGGTGCAAACAATCTGGCCAAGCGACTTAATAAAGAAAATATCAAAGCCGCGGCAATTCACGGCAATAAGTCTCAGGCGCAGCGTACAAAGGCGCTGTATGACTTTAAGCAAGGCGGAGTACAGGTCTTGGTAGCGACTGATATTGCCGCCCGCGGTATCGATATCGAGCAACTCGCGAGAGTTGTTAACTTCGACCTTCCTCACGTCCCCGAGGATTATGTGCATCGTATTGGCAGAACTGGAAGAGCCGGAGCCACCGGGCTGGCAATCTCACTAGTTAGCGGCGACGAGGGCAAGCAGCTGCGGGACATAGAACGCCTGATAAAGTTTTCAATTCCCAAAGGCTCAAGCGAAGAATATCAGTTCGCTCTGTCGAATCCCGCTCCGGCCAGCAAGAACAGTGAAGTCCCCTCGGGCTCGCGTCGGCCCCGGCGGCACGGTGGCGCAGCTGCTGGCAAGCCAGCTCATAAAGGTGCTGCCAGTGGAAAGTGGAAGCAATCGAGGTCCAGGGCGGCGGCTTAGGCCTGAGCGTTCTTCGTGGGATAATTCTGCAGACAGGGTGCGGCAATATTTGACCTGGTAATAGCTTGGCTAGGTCTGGGTAAATTTCGCTGCTCGGTTGCGGAATTATGTCTCAATTTAGCCTCCCTAGACTTGACTGGTAGGGCTGTCGATGACACTGTTAGCGTACTTTAAATACTCTACTATTCTTATGTGAGGATGTCATGCTTACACAAGGTACAGGCTTCGCCAGATAGTCAAAGTCACTCTGCTGGATTGTTGCAACAATCTGGTTGGTTCTCTCCATTCTCGCGTTCACCGGTGGTGGTGAGAGTGCCACCATAAATGGCTTCTTATGGCTGGCAGGTGCAATAGCTTTTGCAGTTTCCGGAGTTTTTATTTCGAGATCTCCCGACTCTTCCAATGCCGATACGGCAGAGGACTAGCTGAGAAGCAGGGAAGTGTAGCTATAAGATTAGGCTAACTTCTCACTCCTTAACGCAGCTGTTCGTAGTTTTACGTATAGCTGTCGTTCCGAGATTTAGTGCCCGTTTATTTACGCGGCATCATCACCGGTTAGCGATGGCCTGTTCGTCTAGCGCCGAGCTAATGGCCTCAATCCTATCTTCAAGCTGCCTGCTCCGAGCGATACCAAGTGCTTCCAGTAGCCTGTCGATATTCTTCTCAATGTCCTTATCGATGTCCTTGCGTTTCGATTTCCGCTGTTCCGTGCTGCTAAATGTCGAGGCGATACTCGCGAGTCGCTCCTGCTGATACTTTTCCGCAGCCAACTCCTCGGTTTTTATGCCAGCGCGTACTAGTTGAAATTGTTCGTTGTTATCCGCGTTTAGCTTCATCCAGTGACGAGCGTCTCTAAGCGGCTGCACAACATGGCGGCGCCATTCGGCAGAGAAGTTTATGGCCTGCCGTAGGCGCTCGGTGTCGATTACTCCGAAGTTGGATCCATGCCAATAGCAAAATAGAAGCAAGTTCACATCGAGCTGATATTCTTCCTGCAACGCCAGACAGGCAGCAGCGACTCCCTCACTATCATAGAGTTCCAAGGAAAACTTCCAAAAATTCTGCGGTTTGTTTGGCATTATTCGTTTCTAGACAGGCTTTGTGCTCCTATGCTACCGGAGTTTTGTGCTATAAACAGCACTGGAAATAAACAAGCGCAAACCCGCGAGTAAGCAATGCACGTTCATATTCTAGGTATCTGTGGCACCTTCATGGGTAGCCTGGCCATCATTGCCAAACAGCTCGGCTATCGTGTTAGTGGTAGCGATGCCAACGTCTACCCACCGATGAGCACCCAATTGGAAGAATTGGGTATAGAGCTTATGGAGGGATTTAGGCCGGAACACCTCTACCCCGAGCCAGACCTAGTTATAATCGGCAATGCACTTTCCCGCGGTAACCCGGCAGTTGAGCACGTATTGAACGAGGGGCTGAACTACACGTCGGGTCCACAGTGGTTGTCACAGTATGTGCTCCATGACAGGTGGGTATTGGGTGTGGCCGGCACCCATGGCAAGACTAGTACTAGCGCCATGCTAACCTGGATACTCGAGTATGCCGGTATGAAGCCGGGCTATCTGATCGGCGGGGTAACCAATAACCTGCCCCGGTCAGCGGATATAGGCGATTCAGCCTTCTTCGTAGTTGAGGCCGACGAATACGATAGTGCCTTCTTTGATAAACGCTCCAAATTTGTCCACTACGCGCCAAATACGGCCATCCTGAATAATCTCGAATTCGATCACGCTGATATCTTCGATAATCTGGAAGCCATCGAAAGGCAGTTTCATCACCTCGTTCGCACGGTACCGGGCAACGGTTTGCTAATCGTTCCCCATGGTGAAGCTGCTATCGAAGCAGTTCTTAGGATGGGTTGTTGGACCCCTAGACAGCAGTTCGGTATTGCTGTGCCAGAGGAGGTGTGCAAAAAGTTAGCCGCCAATGGTGGCATGTTCTGGAATGCTAAACTTATCAACGGCCAAGGCTCAGAGTTTGAAATAACTAAATATGGTCAGGGCACCAAGGGAGACGTCGTAAGTCGCTCAGTAGTCGAGTGGGATGTGACTGGCGTGCACAATGTGAAGAATGCTATGGCTGCTATAGCCGCGGCTCATCACGTTGGAATAGATGTTGGCACAGCGATAGAGGGGCTTGGGCAATACAAAGGTGTTAAGCGGCGCATGGAGCTGCGTGGTGAAGTGGAGGGCGTCAAAGTCTTTGATGACTTTGCCCATCACCCTACCGCAATCGCGACTACGCTACAGGGCATCTACATGAAATTGAAATCCGAACCGGGCCCCTCGCGCCTGATAGCTATCATTGAGCCTCGCTCCAACACGATGAAGCTGGGTATTCATCAACAACACTTGGTCGACGCTTGTCAGAAGGCGGATATGGTGATCTGGCAGAAGCCCGAAAAGAGCGGCCTGGATTTCAATGCCCTGGTCGCCGATAGCAAGGTGCCAGGATATGCGTTTTCTACGACGTATGAGATAGTTGCCTTCATGGAGGAGAATGCCATAGCGGGTGATAATATCGTTGTGATGAGTAACGGCAGTTTCGACGGTATCCATGAGAAATTACTGCTCGCTCTAGATCACAGCCCGGCTGGCGCTCCTAGCTACTGAGCTAATTCATGAGTGATCTCCAAGAAATTCCTCTATTTCCGCTGCAATTGGTTCTATTTCCAGGCGGCAGGTTGGACCTGCAGATATACGAGCGTCGCTACATAGATCTGGTAACTCACTGCATGCGCACGCAGACGGGCTTTGGCGTCTGCCTGTTAAAGCAGGGGTTGGAAACTGCCGCAGCGGGCACTTCGCAGACAATGCATCGCACAGGCACCTATGCGAATATCATTGATTGGGATCAACTGCCAAATGGGCTGCTTGGTATTACAGGAGAGGGCAGTGCCAAGTTCAACATCGAGGAATGCTGGCAGGCGCCCAGCGATGTGCTAACGGCCAAAGTTACTTTCAGTGAGAAGGATAGCGTTGGGAAAGAGCCTATTCCAATTGATGACGATTACACCGCTCTTGCACAACTATTGCAGAACCTGGAGAGTCACCCCCTTCTAGAACAACAGAACCTGATCATCGACTATGACAATCTTTGGGACCTCGGTTGGCGTCTGGCGGAACTTATTCCCATAGAGAATGAAAAGAGGCAGCAGCTGTTGGAGATTGATGATCCCTGGGAGCGTATCGAAAATATCGAACAACTCGTCTCAGAACTTGCCAATGAGTCGTAGCCGCGAGAGCGCTTACAGTATGAGTCTGCTGGGTTTTAAAAACAAAGTAACATCGCTTACTAGAGGCGCTGACTATGTTGTCTAATCTAATCAATACCTCAGGCTGGACACATGAACAATGGCTTGCGGCCTGTATTTTGGCGTTTGCAGTGTTGTCCATCGCCGTCGTAATGCATCGCCTGCTCAAGCTATTTCGAATGACTAAAAAATCAAGTTATCAACCGAATCTGCGGCCACTCAGAAGGCGGCGACTGCAGGCCGCCGATAAGTCGGAACAGCAAGATGAATAAGCCTCGTTCTATAAACGCTAAGTCTCTCGCTTATTGCCTGCTGCTTAGTCTGGTCATCCCCAGCAGCTGGGCAATAATTATTCGCCACGATGTAGGGCCTGCGCGCTATGAGGTCCCGCCAAGCCGTTACCCCTCCGTATTTTTCATGGAACGTCAGGGCAATCGAAAAGTCTGCGCTGCAACTGTAATTCATAGGCAGTGGGCGTTGACGGCGGCGCATTGTGTAGAGCAGACGCTGCTTGGCAACACCTTAGCCAACGACCGCGACTTCGCCGTGGTCGTTGCAGGGCAAGACCGGCAGATAGATGCGGTTATCATCCATCCGGATTTCGATATGAGTGACGCTGCGGATGTGGATCTCGCCCTACTGCGATTCAAAGAGTCATCGGCAACGCCGAGAGTGATGCCAATACGCCTGCAGGAATTGGAGAGTGGCTCGACAGTGAGTCTGCTAGGCTGGGGTTACTTTGGTCTGGGGACGACGGGCCGGCAATATAACGATGGCAGCCTGCGTCTCGCTATGAATCGCGTCACCGATGTGAATCGGCGATTTCGCATTGAGTTCGATGACCCTAGGGATTCTGCCAGTCTGGCTTTGCCTTTGGAGGGTGTGCCGGGCTTGGGTGATAGCGGGGGGCCGGCACTGTTCGACAACGGAAATGGTCTCTTCCTCGTAGGAATCACAGTGGGTGAGGTAGAGGGAGACGATTTTTCGGAGGAAACTCAGGGAAAATACGGGGCCATTGCAGTTTACGAAAGTATCGCTGTGCATATAGACTGGATCGAAACTGTCATAGGCAGTCCGGCACCATTCGATAGCTAGTCACGCCAACGCATTACTGACAATTTAGAACAATTGCTGATTCGATTCAGTTACTGAGAGGCAGGGACAATAATGATCAAAAAAATTCTAATCTCCGTGGTATTTCTTCTGTTGATAGTGGTTGGTGGAGTGTACTTCTATTTCGATGCGCTGGTTAAGAGCGGCGTCGAAGTCGCGGGCTCCAGTGTGTTAGGGACGGCAGTTACCGTGGAGGGTGTGTCGATATCGCCCCTCAATGGGCAGGGTGATATCTCGGGGCTGCGCGTCGAAAACCCGGAGGGTTACAATTCACAGTATGCGTTCGAGCTAGACTCGGTCTCCGTGAGCATCAATATGGGCTCGGTGTTCAGCGATGTTCTGGAGATAGATTCGATCACCATCGTGCAGCCAACGATCACCTATGAGACGAAGATTACTACCGACAATATCCGCGCCCTGCTCGCCAATCTTCCTGAGAGTGGTGCTGCTTCCAGCGGTTCGGCAGAATCGGGTGAGGATAGTCAGCAGCTTGTCATTCATGAACTACGTATCCTGGATTCGCAGCTCAACCTTGTTGCCGCGGTTGTCACGGCGCCCATTGTCCTGACAGATATCGAGATACGCGATATCGGTGGTGAGGGAGGATCGACCAGTGCGGTGAATGCGGTGCGTGTTGTACTTGCAGAGCTGAGTCGCTCGATTCTCAATTCCGATCTACCTAGCCTGGACTTGTTAAGAGAGTCTGTGGAAGAGCGAATAGAGGATGGGGCGCAGAAAGTCGAAGAGGCGGTCGAAGATTTGGGCGGCAGGCTGCGCGGCCTCCTGAACTAAGGTTCCCGACCCTATTCGGGTCTCGCAGGCGTCTGGGAATTGCTCTACTCGACGCCTGTTGTGGCGCAGTTGTTTCTCTCGCTGGGCAGGAATCGGTCGGTTCTGCCGCTGATACGGTAGGCAGTCAAGCCTACCCATTCTCTGAGGGCAGTTCGAAGTTCCGAGAGATTATCGCTGAAAGAGAAATCGATGCGTAGCAGATTCCCCTTCTGCGAGTAGTGATCGACCGGATAGGCCTGCACTATCCAACCCTCCTGACAGAATACCCCAATCGATCTAGGCATATGAAATGCGGAGGTAATCAGTAGCCAGTTCTCGTCATCATCGGGCGAGACCAGTTCTCTGCTGTTTCTGGCATTCTCGGACGTATTGCGCGACTCGCTCTCGTAGACGATGGCGCGCTCGGTCAGGCCTAGCTGATCGAACAGAATGCGGGCCATCTCTGCCTCCTTAAACTCCTGCTCGGTAACGGAACCGCTGCCGCCGGTAAAAACGAGCTGGGCGTTGGGATAGAGTCGCGCCAGATAGAGGAAGTTGCTGAGTCGGTCGGCACCTCCGCCTAGCTCCGGCTGCTGCCAGATATTGGAGAGCCGAGGGTTGATGGCGCCTCCAAGAACGACAATACCGTCTACCTCGCCAGGCAGAGCGGCATTGCTGGTGAAACGGTTCTCCAAGGGGGCTATTAGCCACTCACCAACGGGGAAGAAGCCTATGATCAATAGCAGTAGAGCGCAGCAAGCGAGCAGGGTGCGCGAGACTCTCTGCCAGTTCAGAAGCACCGCTATCCAGGCAGACACGCCCAGGATGACGATCAGGCTATCTGGTGAAATGAGGGCCCAGACGATCTTGGAGGCCAGAAAGAAGACGGTGTCCATGAAGGCTCTGCAGTCGCTTTACGGTAAATAAGGCTTTGAATGCTAACCCAAAATAGGGCGGATCACATCGCTATTTTTAAGCCTTAGCTTGTGCCATCGAATTTGCTACTATCCGTTCACTGAATCAAATATAACCACGTAGGAGTTAGACATGACGATCCAAGTCGGAGACAAGGTTCCATCGGTAAATTTCAAGCACATGACTGCAGAGGGACCCGCAGACATAAGCAGTGATGAGATATTTGCAGGCAAGAAGGTGGTCTTCTTTGCCGTGCCTGGCGCTTTCACGCCGGGCTGTTCATTGACGCATCTGCCTGGCTTCGTAGTCAACGCCGATGCGCTGAAGGCTAAGGGCGCCGACACTATAGCCTGCATGGCGGTGAATGACGCTTTCGTCATGGGTGCCTGGGGTCAGAATCAGAATGCCGAAGAGATAATGATGCTTGCCGATGGCAATGCTGAATTCACCGCCGCAATTGGTCTTGAGCTGGACGCCAGTGGCTTCGGCATGGGTAAGCGCGCGCAGCGATTTGGCATGATCGTCGAAGACGGCACGGTGACTTATCTCGGCATCGAGGCCCCCGGCGAGATCAAGGTAAGCTCTGCAGAGGCTATGCTAGAGCAACTCTAGGGGTTTCTTGTCTAGGTATTGGGGGCAATGTCCCTGCATGTATCGCGTGTTCATGCCCTCCAATGCCTTCATCAATTCTGCTAGAGATAATTCAGGCTCTGTAAGCTTATGTGGTTAACGGGTATCGCTTCGTTGATATCAGGCACTGGAAGGCTTTCTGAATCAGTAACAGATCGGATCGATTGCAAGACCAAGAATAAAAACAGGGAATCCTGATGAGCGCGAATACGCAACAAGTCGAAAGCATACCCATGCGAAGCAAGATAGGCCTATGGCTGGGCCCCTTGGTTTTCATTCTTGTACTGTTATTCGTAGATCTTGATCCTGGCAATCCTCTGGTAACTCGAATGGCCGCGGTAATTTTACTGATGGCTATTTGGTGGATTACCGAGGCTATTCCACTTTCCGCAACGGCGCTGCTTCCCATCGTGCTATTTCCTCTGTTGGGAATAATGCGCGGTCGTCTGGTGCCCGCTACAAATCAGATCGATTTCGAGACGGCAAGCTTACGCAATGGTCTTAGCCCCTCCGATCTGGATATCATTTACCCTAACGTAGCCGGTCAGTATATGGACTGGATAATCCTGCTATTTCTCGGCGGATTCATCATTGCTACTGCGGTGGAAAAATGGGCTCTGCATAAGCGTATCGCCTTACACATACTCAAATTAATCGGCGGGCAGCCGCATCGTCTCGTTCTGGGTTTCATGGTTGCCACCGGATTTCTCTCTATGTGGCTATCGAATACCTCTACCGCGTTAATGATGATGCCCATGGGTATGTCGCTAATTCTTTTATATGAAGAGTTGAATCGAGAGGCCGCGGCTAAGGGTGCCATTATCGACAAGCGAGCAGAAAACTTCCCCCTGACTCTCTTGTTAGGCATCGCCTATTCGGCCTCTATCGGTGGCTTCGCCACACTGATAGGCACGCCTCCTAACGGCGTGCTCGTGACTCAGATGCCACAGTTGTTTCCCGAAGCGCCAGAGATCACCTTTGCCTCCTGGATGGTCTTTGCCCTGCCTATGAGTGCCGCATATATGCTGATTGCCTGGTTCGTGCTGACCAGGTTTGTGTTTCCTCTGCCCGCGACGACCCCCTTCAGTGGTCGCGATTTCATCCGCGATGAGATCGCCAAGCTAGGCGTGATGTCCTCCGAGGAGAAGAGGGTCACCTTCGTGTTTGTCAGCGCAGCACTATTATGGATGACGAGAAAGGAGCGCCTGTTTGGTGCCGACGTAGATATATTTGGTTGGAGTCACTACCTGGATTCCTTTCTCGGCTATATGGGCGCCGAACCGGTCGGCTATATGATAGACGATGGAACCGTATCGATAGCGATGGCGCTGCTGCTTTTCATCATTCCTGCCAGCAAGAAAGCCGGTGGTCGCTTGATGGATTGGGAAGACGCGAAAAAGGTGCCATGGGGCATCTTGTTATTGTTTGGCGGCGGTCTAGCCCTCGCGAAGGGATTTACCACATCCGGTCTGGGCAGCTTTATCGCCGGGCAGCTTCAGTCTCTGCTGGGTGATGCCAGCCCTCTGGTTATCGTGATGAGTACGGTAGGCTTCATTACCGGGCTTACCGAGGTAACATCAAATACGGCGACTATTTCCCTGTCTCTGCCTATTATGGCCAGCCTGTCTCAGGCCATAGGCGTGCATCCGCTGCTGCTGCTAATACCGACGACTCTGGCAGCCTCCTGTGCCTTTATGCTGCCAGTGTCTACTCCGCCGAATGCAATAGTCTACGGCTCTGGACGGGTGCCGATAATGAAGATGGTGGTGGCGGGGATCTGGCTGGACATTATTTCGGTGTTTTTGCTCACGCTCTTCGTCTACACCTTGGGTCATCTAGCCTTCGGCGTATTAGGCCCATTTCCGGACTGGGCCGCACCCTAGGACGCTGAATTTTAGAAATAATTGAAGAAAGGCCAAAAAATGCGGTGGCTACACCCTCTTTATGCTATGTTTTATCGTTATATAGAGTGTCCGGTTGGTATTTCCTCAAAGAATCAGGGTGTTAAGCCCGGTGAGGTGGTGGGAAAATCGCCAGTACGCGATTTTTTTCGCCAACGGATGTTGTCATCCAGCCGAAAACAACGATTAGCTTTTGAAAATTTATGAATGGTGAGCAGATAGACAATAAGGTGGCAGTGAAACCCTGTCCAGCTGGCGATGAGAATTGCACGAATCTCTCTGATGTGCAGCGCCTTCAGGAAGAGATTAGACAATTAGCCGCGTTGGTGCGCACGGACGAGCTAACTCGCCTATTCAATTATCGCTACTTCAATCAGGCGTTGAGTCTGGAGATGGAGCGTACGCGCCGTTCTGGCCAGCCCACCTGTCTGATCATGATAGACTTGGATCATTTTAAGACAATCAATGATGCCTACGGTCATGAGGTCGGAAATGTCGTACTTGGCCACATATCTACCCTTATAAAAAAGACAGTGCGTAGGCTCGACATACCATGTCGATACGGAGGTGAGGAATTCACAATTATTCTTCCCGATACAACTCTCAAACAGGGTGTGCGCTTCGCGAATCGTCTTCGTCTTATCATTGAAAACTCTCCGGCGAAAGCACCCGACGCTCTATTGGGAATTGAGGCGAGCTTTGGTGTTGACGTCTACGAGAAGGGCGATCAACAGACAGAAAAAGAATTTGTTGAGAAGGTTGATTCCTATCTCTATCTGGCAAAACAGGAAGGGCGTAATAGAGTTTGCCACCGGCCCCTTAGCGAAGGGGCTAGCGACACAGCGCAGACAAACAGCGCCAAGAAATAGTACCTGAGTCCTGCTGTAAACCAGCCCGAAAACCTAAACCCTACTTTTTTCCTCGGCTATCATCTGTGCAAGGTGGTAAAGAATTGCTGCGGTCGCGCCCCAAATCCGAAATCGTTCAAATTGAAGCTCGAGTACTTTTCTCGATTGCTTGTCATAGTTCATTGTCGAGGAGGTATAGGCATTTCTGTCGAGTAAAAGTGACAGAGGTACATGAAAGATCTCGGCAACTTCTATTGGGCAGGGCTTGAGTTGAAGACCAGGCTCTATAAGGCCTACGATAGGCGTAATCTGAAAGCCCGACGGAAGCGCCATGTCTCCCAGGCGACCTATCACCTCTACCTTGTCTTGAGCTAGGCCAATCTCTTCTTCGCTCTCTCGCAGTGCCGTCGCCACAACATCCACATCCATGTCATCTGCGGACCCGCCAGGCAGGCTGACTTGGCCAGCGTGACTGTTTAAATTTTCAGAGCGCACTGTCAGTACGATCTCGCTATTATTGCCTGCGCCATGACGCGTGATGGGGATTAAGACAGAGGCTTTGCGCAGGGGAGCAGTCCGCGCTTGCATCATCTTATTGACAGAGTTATCGGGGTGAAATATCGGGTCGGGGTTTTCGTTACCGTTGCGAGAAAAATAGGCTATCAGGTCATCGAAGACCTGCTGCGCATCATTGTCATCTTGGTATTTATCACGTCTGCTCATTGCGCTGACACTATACCCTAATCGCTAATTTGTAAAAGGCGGAAATAAAAATGCCGACTTGCGTCGGCATTTTTATATTGCGCTATTGAGGTTACTTATAGTTCCAGGTAACTCCAAAGAACGCTCTCACAGGCTGGCCAGGGAAATAGCGATCGCCGTTAAACGTAGTCCAGTCAGCACGTTCTGCATATTTTTCGTCGGTGACGTTTAGAACATTTACGTAGAAACTCAGGTCGTCATTGACTTGATATTGCGTTCTCCAATTCAATATGTCGTGGCCTTCATAGTCTGCTGTGTTTTCCGGGTTCGTATAGTAGTCGCCCATGTTAACCCATTCGACTTCGCTTAGAATTGCGCTGGTTGGGCGCCACTGTAGGCGAAGATTGCCGAACGTGTTTGGAGCGGTATCTATATCGTTACCGTTTATGTCTATACCGCCTGAGAGCTGAGATTTCTCGTAGGTATGCTTGGCCAGGTTGACGACGCCCTGTACAGAAAGTGTATCTGAAATATCGTAGCCCATGGCAAATTCGATACCTCGATGAGCGGTATGGCTATCATTCAGATTTTCTCTTGCGCTGTTAGTGAGAATTTCATTCTCCTTGTCCATGAAGTACCACGAGGCAGAATAGTTCCAGTTGTCACCTGCACCTTTCAATGATATTTCATAACTGTCGAGTTCTACCGAGTCTAAACTCGCCACCGTCTGCGAATTTTGTAAACGATATAACTCAGTGGCCTGCGGTGCGCGAAAACCCTGTTGTACTCTAAATTGGAGATCGTGGTTGTCGTTCAAGGCATAGCTCAGGCCCAGCTTTGGAGAGAGGTTAGTAAAGCTGTCATCTCTGTCGGCAGGGCGGTTATAGCGACAACCGAATCGGCAGGCGACGCCGAATTCATCGGTGCGACCGTCCAACATCTTGTTGTCATACTCATATCCCATGTTCTCCAGGCGTAGGCCTAGAGATATTTCCCAGCCACTTCCCAGATCTTGCTCGTAGTTAACGAATCCGGCAACTTGTTGAATATCTACATCATAGTCGTAGTGTTTGCCCTGTGGGATCGAATTACGTAGAAAGAATGAACCCGTGGTTGGATTTGGTTGAGTCTGCTTCAGTGAGCCGCTGGTATCTTCGAGATCGAGGCCCATTGCAAACTCGGCGCCATTGTCCAGAGTCCTGTAGGCAGCCAACTGCAGACCAAGGCTACGCTGTTCGGTGTCTTCTATGGGCTGACCTGGCAAGAAGTGCTGCATGAAGTTCATATTCACTTCGCGAAAGTAGGGAGTCAAAACCACTTCCCAGTCATTAACCTGTTGAGTGATAGTTGTCCAAACTCGGCCGTTGACGCTATCGCGATAAGCCTCTGGGTTAGGATTGGTAGCCCGCAGTGCGCTGTCGGCATAGGAGTTAGTGCCAGTTACGTAGCCAGCGGTCTCCTGATTCAGGTTTATCATGGTAAAGCCGCCATCAAGAGTCGCGCCGTTCTTAGTGGTGTAGTTGTAAAGCCATGAAACTTTTTGCTGATCGACACCGCTATCATCGCGATAGCCTTCTTCATCAGTGCCATTTACCATCAGCAGTTGCTTGAAGTTGCCGTAGTCCTTACCGAATGAGCCGCGAATTCGTTTTGACCCACGTGGTCCCTGCTCGAGCATGATCTCGCCGGCATCGCCAGCCTTGGGGAGTACCACATTGATCAGGCCGTGAATGGCATTTGAACCCCAGAATGCACTGCCCGGTCCGCGCACTACTTCTATGCTTGAAGCATTTTCGGAGTGAGTGTCGAACATTTCGTTCACATTACAGAAGCCGGCTGAGCGCACTGGTATGCTGTTCTCGGCGACAAGAAACGCACCGCAGGCACCCGCGCCAGTCATAACGGCTGAACGGATAGCGACCAGGCTCTCCTGTCCATTATTCCGATGAATGCTCACCCCTGGAAGTCTGTTTAATGATTCCTGCAGATGAGTATGGTTGATTAAATCCAATTCCTGCTCGCCGAGCACAGAGACGGCCGCGTTAACATCGGCGAGTCCTGCCGATTTTCTTAGTGTTGATGTAACCTGGATTTCTTCGATGGCCTGTTGACCATTTTGAGCAAGCGCCGCCGGCGCTGCTGCCAGGGCAGTCGCAGTGGCAATACTGCTGACAAGTAACTTCCGAATCATTCTAATTCTCCAATTTGTGGGATTACCCTCTATCCGGCATGATCGCTCTGTGTCGATTCCTTCATGTAGATAAAATCAGGGTTGGATGTAACGTTCCTTATTTTCATTAATGGCCAGCTAAGGAAATTTCTCCGGGGGCTAAAAAACTAGCCTTTTTGCTGGTCTGTACATTGGCGGTTAGTCTACTAACGCGCAAATATATCACAGGTTATCGACCTATTCCCCTGTCTTTGCACCCCTAGGTTTTACCACGTACACTAACTCCCGGATTTGAGACAAGCCGCACGGTAGCTGCGGCTTAGAGACCGCTGCCAAGGTCTAGCGGGTGGAGACGGAGACGCCAATGAAGACAAGAATCACCGAGCTGCTGGGCATCCAGCATCCAGTCGTGCAGGGGGGCATGCAATGGGTAGGTTTGGCGGAGCTAGCATCCGCAGTATCCAATGCAGGAGGCCTGGGAATCATAACAGGCCTAACGCAGCCCACGCCGGAAGACCTGCTCAAGGAGATCGATCGCTGTAAGTCGATGACCGACAAGCCTTTTGGGGTGAATCTGACCATTCTGCCTACTATTAAACCCGTGCCCTATGAGGAATATGCCCGAGCCATTGTGGATTCTGGTGTCAAGATTGTTGAGACAGCGGGTCGCAACCCAGAACCCTTTCTGCCAATGTTTAAAGAGGCAGGTATTAAGGTTATTCATAAATGCACATCGATACGCCATTCATTGAAGGCCGAGAAGATTGGCTGCGATGCGGTTAGTGTCGATGGTTTCGAGTGTGCGGGTCACCCAGGTGAGGATGATGTCACCAATATGATCTTGCTGCCTCTGGCCGCTCGAAGATTAAAGATTCCTTTTCTCGCATCCGGAGGCTTGGGCGATGGCAGGGGCCTGGCTGCGGCACTTGCTCTGGGTGCTGGCGGCATCAATATGGGAACACGCTTCATGGTAACCAAGGAGGCCCCCATTCATGACAACGTGAAGCGCAGGATGATAGAGGCAACGGAATTAGACACGGCGCTCATCTATCGCTCGCTACGAAACACTGCGCGTGTTTTCAAGAACAGTGTCGCGGAGCAGGTCGTAGAAATCGAATCTCGGCCCGGCGAGACAAAATTTGAAGACATTCAGCCCCTGGTGCAAGGTGTTAAGGGCAGGGAGCTTTTTGATGGCGGAGACCTCGACAAAGGAATCTGGTCGGCGGGCATGATTGTTGGATTGATAGATGACAATCCAAGCTGTGAGGATTTAATCTCAAGAATAGTTGCCGAGGCGGAAGATATTATTTCCAATCGTCTGGCTGGAATGGTCGCAGGATAGAACGCAGAGCGGTCACGTTATGGTGGCAGTGGTTTAAGAAAAATCAACTTAGTAGGAATCTAAAATACTATGCAAGTTAAAGATAAAGTCATTGTAGTTACCGGTGGTGCGAGCGGCATCGGAAAATCACTCTGCGAGAGATTCGCAAAAGAAGGCGCGAAGGCAGTGGTAGTGTCTGATATCGATCAGGCAGGCATCGACGCGACAGTCGCCGACATTAGCGCCAGCACTCAGGCGCTAGGGGTAAGAACAAACGTCGCCGACGAGAATGAGGTGAACGATCTGGTTGCACAGACGCTGGAGAAATTTGGTCAGATCGATCTGTTCTGTTCCAATGCCGGTATCTTCACAGCCGGTGGTGAGAATGTCAGTACGGATGCCTGGCAATCGATCTGGGATATTAATGTTATGTCCCATGTGTTTGCGGCTAGGGCCGTGCTGCCCGCTATGCTTGAGCGTGGCGAGGGTTACTTTTTGAATACGTCGTCGGCGGCAGGTCTATTGAGTCAGGTGGGTTCGGCGCCGTACTCGGTGACAAAACATGCTGCCATCGGTTTCGCCGAGTGGCTATCGATTACCTATGGCAAGCGTGGCATCAAGGTCTCGGTGCTATGTCCTCAGGCCGTGCGTACAGCGATGACGGCAGGGGGCGACGGTGGCGTGGCAGGTCTGGATGGTATGTTGGAGCCGGATAGATTAGCAGACACGGTCATGGAGACTCTGGAGTCAGAGCAATTCCTCTGTCTGCCGCACCCGGAGGTGTTGACCTATATGCGCAGGAAGACTGATGACTACGATCGCTGGCTTGGCGGTATGCGTCGCCTGCAGGGTCAATTTGAAGAGGTCTATAAGAACAGAGAAGAATCCCAGGATAGCTAAAACTACCTTTATCGGAGGCGCGAGATGAAAACACTGACTTCATTCCTTATGTTCTGCTGCTGTCTGCTGGCCATGACAGCGAGTCAGGCGCAAGAGCGCATTACCCTGGCAGATGGCTCGGTTCTCAATGTGTTCATGGTCGCGCCAGAGATTGAATCCGATGAGGCCTATCCGCTAGTGATACTCATGGGCGGTGGACCGGGTAATGCATCGATATCACAGGACACTTCGCGCTGGCTGGGTAGCGGGTTTGCGCGCAGAGGCTGGATGGTCGCCGTGCCCATATCGCCTACGAACCGCTCTTTCCGAGGTGCGGCGAGCAATGCGCTGATAGTGGAGTTAATCTTGGAGCTGCAGAAACGAGAGAATATTGCCGAGGGCAAGGTGCTACTGGCGGGTGTTTCCAATGGTGGGATGTCGGCGTTGGAAATTGCACGGCGCAATCCACAGAATTATCTAGGCGTGGCGGCGGTGCCTGCAATATCCAATGAGAATACAGAAAACGATGCGTTAAGGGATTTTCCTGTCTACTTGCGTATCGGTGGAGATGATCAGCTGGGCTGGGCGGATCGCTTTGAGGAAACTGTGGCTAGCTTGAGCAGTGCCGGTGTTGACTTGAATGCCGATGTTATCTACGGAGCACCGCATATGTTTAGGATGGAGTGGGAGTCGCTGGCAAGTTGGCTGGAAGAAATACAAGACTAGAGTTTGTAAGCCCGGTTCTAGTGCGATGATTAGATTAGTGAGTTTGACAATAAAACCTAGCAATTGATCTACGGAGAAAAACATGAATATTCGAAAAACTTTACTATCACTAGCGTTGCTTGCAATGGCAGCACTTTCTTCCTCTAGCTTTGCAGGACCGCCGGCGAAGGTTGCCGATCTGGCGTGGATGACTGGCAATTGGGCAGGAAATTTAGGCCCGAACCAGCTGGAAGAGAACTGGATAATGGGCGAGGCTGGTTCGATAGCCGCCATGGTCAGAATGACCGGTGAGGGTGCGACCAGCATGTTCGAGATGATCACTATCGAGGAGGTGGACGGCTCCTCTGATGTTGCATATCCAGCAGTGGGATCCAGGCATGGTGGCTCGTACAGAGGGTCCGCAGGAAATGGAGCTTGAGACTATTACGAGTAACAGCGTAAAATTTAAAGCCACATCAGAAGGTGGCATGTCTTCTCTGGGCTATAGCCATCCCGATGCCGAGACGTTCATCATTCATGTCGAAAACCCCGGCCGCCCTGTTTTCGACATTACCTTGCAGTCGCGCAGTATCTGGAAGTAGATAGCCGAGATTGGAAAGATAAGAATCAATAGGCGAGACAGCTTCGCATAAGCACCGAGAGAAGGGGCTCAATAGAATTCTTTTTTTTTGGTGTTCAGATAAGCAGGCCGCGACGTTTCAGTCCCGCGGCGATGGCCTGCATTATCTCACTATCACGACTCGCATTGAACGCGGGCGCGCTCTCCCAGTCGTAGAACCACACCGGCTTTAGTCTAAGTTCTTCAGGCTCATCTTCGAATCGTGGAAATACGTGGGCATGCAATGCGGGTTCGACGTTGCCCAGCATCTCGTAGTTGATGCGCACGGCGCCGGTTATCTCCAGAATAACATCGCCCACGACGGACATCTCATGGAGGAATATTCTTCGAGTTTCATCATCCATCTCGTTGAGATGAGGCACGACTGGGTCCGGCAGGAGGAGGCTATAGCCACGCAGAAACTGCACGTCGCCCAGCACTACCCAGCCTGACTTCAGGCGGCAGATCATCTTTGGGTAGTCGCCAGATCGGCATAGCCTTACACGTTCATGAATTAGAGTAGTCATCTGTGCCGCTTTGGGGTGGGTGATAGATTGGGTAGTGGACTGGATAGTGGATTGGGTGATGGGGCAGTAGAAAACTACTGCCCTTTCAAATCGATTGGAAAGCGCTTTCAGCCAATGACTCGTTCTTGCTAGGAGACTTCCAGCAGTTCGACCCAGTTACCATCGGGGTCGGCAATGATGGCGATGGTGATGCCTTCGCGCACGACCTTGGCTGGAACTACTATTTTAGCTCCAGAGGCCGCCGCTTTATCGACGCACGCCTCGAGATTGCCAACCGTAATCGTCCAGTAACGGTAGCCATGAGCTCCGCGAATGCCGCCGGGGGCCGCGTCTGCCGGTGCGGCGGGGTCAAGCTCGATGACCTTGATCACGCTGTCGCCAACCTTGAAGCGATTCATGGTGCCGCCACCGGGCATGGGAATGGATGCTTCGAACTGTAGCCCGAGGGTTTCACCATAGAAAGTCATCATGGCATCTATGTCTTTGGCAACGATTCCAATATCGATAGCCGCTTTTTTAACATCGACTGACATAGCAGATTCCTCTTAGGCAGCGCCAAGCATGGCTTTGGTTTCCAAAAACTCTTCGAAGCCTTCCAGGCCCCACTCGCGACCATTTCCGGACTTCTTATAGCCGCCAAATGGGGATGAGAAGTCTGGGCCTGCGCCGTTGATATGCACCATGCCGGTTCTGATCTGTCGCGCGATCTGTTCGGCGTGAGCGGGCTCTCCCGACACGTAGCCAGACAGGCCATATTCGGTGTCGTTAGCTATACGAACGGCATCTGCATCATCTTCGTAGCCGATGATGGACAGCACTGGCCCGAAAATTTCTTCGCGCGCGATAGTCATATCATTCGTTACATTGGCGAATACCGTAGGCTGAATAAAATAACCTGTCTCGATGCCTTCGGGGCGGCCTGGGCCGCCAACGATTAGTTCGGCGCCTTCTGCGATACCCTTCTCAATCAAGGCTGTGATCTTGTTGAACTGCAGCTCGCTAACTACAGGCCCCAGTCTGGTTTTTTCATCGGACGGATCTCCGACGCTTGCCTTTGCCGCGGCAGCCTTCGCGATCTCGATCGCCTCCGCCATGCGCGCCTTTGGCACCAGCATACGAGTGGGTGCATTGCAGGACTGACCGCTATTACCGAAGCAGCCGATGACGCCGCCGCCGACTGCCTTGGTCAGGTCGGCATCGTCAAGGATTATGTTCGCAGACTTGCCGCCTAACTCCTGAGTGACGCGCTTGATGCCGTCCGCTGCCGCCTTCGCAACTTCCTGGCCGGCGCGAGTAGAGCCCGTAAATGAAACAACGTCGATTTCAGGGTGTGCAGATATTGCTGCGCCGACCGTAGGGCCGTCGCCATTGACTAGATTGAACACGCCGGCAGGCAAGCCAGAGTCCGCGATAATCTCGGCCAGGATGTAGGCGCTCAGTGGGGCTATCTCGCTAGGCTTTAGTACGATGGTGCAACCCGCGGCAATGGCTGGGGCGACCTTGCAGGCGATCTGGTTAAGTGGCCAGTTCCATGGCGTGATAAACCCGCAGACACCAGCGGGTTCCTTCACTATCTTGGTGGTGCCTCGTATTTCTTCGAATTCGTAGCTGTCCAGAATGCCGAGGATATTGGCAAAATGACCCATGCCGCTGCCTAGTTGTGCAGTCTTGGCCATCCCCATTGGGGCGCCCATCTCATTGGAGATAGCCGTGGCGATCTCGTCGCCGCGTGTCTTCATTCCAGCGATTATGTTGCCGATAACGGCTTTGCGTTCTTCGATTGTCGATTGTGACCAGGCTGGGAAGGCGGCTCTGGCAGCTTTTGCCGCAGCGTCGACGTCGTCGGCGGTTCCCATGCTTATAGTTGCAAATGCTTTCTCTGTCGCAGGGTTTATCACATCAAGCGTTGGGCGGCCTGAGGGTTCTACCCATTCGCCATTAATGAAGAATTTGTTGTAAGCCTTGGTCATTTTGCTACTCCTGTCAATTCGATTACACTGTCGTGGTGTTCAGTTTACTACTCGTCATCTGCCGCTGATATCGGCTGGCTAGTATACCTGATTTTCCGGACATCATAAGTGCCAATCTGACTGTCAGTTTCCAAAGAAGGATGCAATGTTTAACTCTTTAAAGCGCATCATCGGTGAGCGCCTCGCGGCCTTTCTCAGCAAAGATCTGCCGGGTTATCAGCGTCTGGATACCATTGCTATAGCGGATGTAGCCAGCACTCTCGAGAAGGGAGATATCGTACTGGTCGACGGCAATACGCGAATCAGCACAGCTATAAAATATCTAACCCAGTCAACCTGGTCCCATGCCTGCCTCTATATAGGCGAGAGCGGAGCAGACAGTTCTCAACTCAATCTTATCGAGGCAGATCTAAAGAATGGGGTGCATCTGATTAACCTGGATCACTATGCCAATTTCAATCTAAGAATCTGCAGGCCGGTGAATCTTAGCGCAGAGGAATCGGGTCAACTTGTGGAGTTTGCAAAGAAGCGACTTGGCCATTTGTATGATCTGAAGAACGTAGTGGATCTAATTCGCTATGTTATTCAGAAACCAGCCGTGCCCAATCGCTATCGGCGATCCTTGCTAAGTCTGGGTAGTGGTGAGCCTACTAAGGCGATCTGTTCGACCCTGATTGCGGAGGCATTTCAATCAATCAATTATCCGATTCTGCCGCGGCGAGATCACGAGAAGGGAGAAGAGGGTGAGGTGCCGCTCCTATATAAGCCACACTTTACGCATTTTACGCCACGAGATTTTGATCTATCTCCGTACTTCAGAATCGTCAAGCCTACGATTGAAAATGGTTTCGATCACCACAGCTTGCTCTGGAAATCAATTAAGAGCGAGGACGAGGTTCCCGGCTTCTGATTGCTCTGTTCTAGATTCTTCCTAACAGAACATCTACAGCCGCTTCAAACTGCGGGTCGCTGCGACCACCTTGTGCATAGGGGAAGGCGATCACCTGCTTGGGTGCAACTCCAACATCCTCGAACGGCTGTCCATCGATGAGGGTCTGGTCTGCGGGTAGATAGCGAAATGTATCTTCGTTCACTGTGAATGGGCCGATCTCGCCAGCGCTCTTCTCACCGAGTGTGGTCACTCTGCCTATCTTCGACAGGGCATGCGCAAATAGTTCTGCGCCGCCTCGAGTCTGGGCGTTAATCAAAACCACAATAGGTTTAGTGAATACACGGTTGGCACTGGATGCAAAACTCGATTCTATAGCGGCGTGTGAATTAGAGTCATTCGATGCCGTGAAGCTGACGCGAGAATTTCTGATAAACATGTCTAAGTGGTTGCTGCTCAGATAGCCATACGAGTTACGCAGATCTATTATTAAACCATCGCTATTAGTAAACCCACTCATAGCTACTTCCAGGGAGAACAAGTCCGAAGTGGCCCTGGAGAGTCCCCAGAAGCGGATATAGCCAATAGTCTTATTCCCCAGGGGAAATGCCTGCATGCTATTTAATGTGGCGGTGCGATAGCTGTCATAGAGATTCTCGAATACCGGCACGGTATCGACAGTTTCCAGATTCCCAAGCTTTTCATATTCCACGCGGTACTCGGAAGGATTTGGAGTAAAACCAAGGCCGCCGGTATCATCGGCGTTGAAGGAGTAGACAGGGTGATAGGGCTCGCCGTTGACCCGAACTATAGTGTCGCCACGCTCGATTCCCCCTTGGTGGGCAGGGTAGCCCTCCAGAGCGGCGGTTACTCGATATCCGCCTTCCGCCTTCTGCACCGTAACGCCAATATGATTCAGCGGGATGCGCTCTCTCACGCTCGGGGCCTGAAAAGCCTGAATCAAGTAGTAGTCTAGCGTGTCTGGAGAAAATTCATACCCGCTACTAGCCTGTGCCCCCGCGAATTGAGATACAAGAGCGCTTAGCGCAATGAGAACCCAGTGGGAGTAAGGTCTTGTCACAGGAATCATAGTGAGATGCATCGAGTGGTTTGCATCGCTTATTCAATAATGGCCATAGCACGTTGTGCGGCCGGTCTTTGGTAGTGGCGGTCACGCAGTGCGGTAAATTTGTCGGGCACATCGAACTCGAACCGGATCGCCCAGTTAAATGTATGTGCAAGCAGGAGGTCTACCATACAAAACTCGTTACCTAAGACATACTCGTTGTCATTTTCGCCTAACAAATGATCTAGAGCATTGACGGCCTTGTTGAATTCAAATTTTGCGGTATCGAACATAGCGGGAATTCGATACTCCTCAGGTAGTGCAAACATGTGCTTGCCTTTAGACCAGAGTGGTTGCTCGAGCTCGGCAAGGATGAAATAAGATAGCTCGTCGAGTTTTGCATAGGCCGGAGTGCTTACCTTGGGTAGCAAGCCGGAGTCCGGTGCGCTTCGGGCTATGTAGTTCAGTATTGCAAAACACTCGGTAAGTACGAGATCTCCATCTACCAGGGTAGGTACCTTGCCCTGAACATTGAGTTCCAGATAGCTGGGGTGTTTGGCGCTGTCGGTATCTGTGCTATCGGTGCGCAGCGTAGTGTTTACATAGTCGTATTCTAGCCCGCTTTCTTCCAGTGCCCAGAGAGCTCGGAACGATCGCGATTGGCCCATACCATAGAGTTTCATTGGATAATTCTTCCTGTCTTAAAAAACAAATGGTGTCGCCTTCGAAGGCAACACCATTTTGGGGGCTTCGGTGCCTGCTAAGATTAATCGATTGCGAAGCAGTAGAAGTAACCGGCACCACCCGTGGCTACGAGATCGGGTTGGCTGCAACCCCTTGAGCCGTGTGCGCTATTCCAGGACGTTGGGTTTGCCCCACCGCCGGTTCTGTCGAAGTGGCCCACCTGAGCAGAACCTTCACCGTTGCTAGTCCAGTTGTTGCAGGTGTGATTCGAACCGTCATCGATAAGGCGGCCGCTCAGTGAAGAGCCGGTCAGAATGTCGTGTTGATTCGGGGTGTCGCCACGGCCGTTAACCTGGTCGCCATTTTCGGTAATTGAATTCGCTTTACCAAGCTGCATATATTCGCTGTGCAGGTTGTTGAGCGTGCTAGCTACTTCAACGCCTTCGGCGTTGTACCAGGGGCCAAACCCGATGCGCTCTCTGGCATTCACGCGAGGAGAGCTTGCGGTCTCATGTGCGCTTAGATAGGCGCGCCAGGTCTTGCCGCGAGAACCCGCAGCGGACGCTAGTGTCGCGCAGTGAGCATCGGCTCCGGCCAGGCCGCCAAGGTTGGCGCCATCGCCCGAGCCCTCACTAGTAATGAAGAAGCTCATTTCATTTTCTTGTGAGTTGATCGTGCTAAATGTAGCGGCTGCCGAAATGGCGATAGCGGAAGCTAATAGTAATTTTTTGTTCATATACATACTCCTTATTATAAATTTTGTTATTGAATAGTTTGATTCTCTATAAGCACTAGTGTGCAGCCGAACCCTGCGCTGCTGCACCTGGCAAAGCCATAGCCGTCAGTGTGCTGCCTGTCTGCAGAATGACATACTGGTGTCCTTCGTGAGTCCAGGAGCTCATGCCGTAGCGACTCGCCGCAGGAACTTCTACCCGGCCAACTTCTGCGCCTGTGGACTTGTCGATGGCAAACAGCTGCGGCGTGCCGTCGCTGTCTACATCGGAATAGATCAGCAGGTTCGCGGTAGTCACCATGGCTACGGCATTTCCTGTGCCTGTATTGCCGATATCAACACCCTGTAGTTCGGGCAGATTGGCGATGCGTGCCGGTGTCTCGCCGGTAGGTATCATCCATAGATGCTCGCCGGTGTTCATGTCTATTGCGGTGATGCGGCTATAGGGGGGCTTCCAAAGTGGAATGCCTAAGGGGTGTCTTGGGGTTGCTCCACCACGGCCTGCCGCATATTGTGAAAGCGTCGTGCCGGTTGGGGCGTCGTAGTAGGTGTCTGCCTCTTCCCCCGATACGAGAGGGCGAGCGGAACAGCTTGACCGGGACGTTACGTAGAGGATGCCTGTAGTGGGATCAGCCACAGAAGGGTGCGTAATATTCACCGCGCCAGAGGGACAGATCATCGCCGAGATCTTGCCCAGTGGATTGTCTCTATGCAGAGGCGGATTGAATAATGGCCCCATCTGATATTCGGCAACGGCAGCGATGGCCTGTGCTCGAATCTCTGGCGTGAAATCAACCAGGGTATCTAAGCTGAGACCTTGCATGTCGTAAGGAGCGGGCTTGGTTGGGATGGGTTGTGTTGTAGACAGCTTCTCTCCTGGCACTATAGAGGCAGGAAAAGGTACTTCCTCTATGGGCCATATCGGTTCGCCGGTCTCTCTATTGAAGGTATAGACCAATCCCTGTTTCGTCGTCTGCGCCACGATGGGAGTGGTGCCCTGATCGGTTTCCACATCTAGCAGAATTGGCGCCGTTGGCAGGTCGAAGTTCCAGATGTCATGATGCACGATCTGAAAGTGCCAGGCTCGCTCGCCGGTTCTCGCATTCAATGCGATCAGGCTGGTGCCGTAGAGGTTGTCGCCGGGGTGATGACCGCCATAGTAGTCGATCGTCACGCCATTCGTTGGTATGTAAACCAGGCCCAACTCTGGGTCTGCCGAAATTGGTGCCCAGGAGGAGATGTCGCCCGTGTACTGCCAGGCATCGTTCTCCCAAGTCTCATGCCCGTACTCTCCAGGCTGAGGAATCACGTTGAACTTCCAGAGGAACTCGCCGGTGCGGGCATCGTAGCCCAGCATGTCGCCTGGCACGTTCTCGATTCTGGATTGGTTATAGCCTTGTTCCGCCGAATTACCCACGATGACTACATCGTTCACGACCAACGGTGGCGAGGAAGAAGTTATATAGCCTCGCTCTAGAGGAAGCCCCTCGTAGGGGTCGTAGGGATGGCCGAGATCGGCAAGCAGATCGACAACACCTGTGTCGGGAAAGCCATCTATCGGCACGGGGCTGCCGAAACCGTCAAGTGGCGCGCCTGTTTCCGCATCCAGTGCGGTAAGGAAGAAACCCGGTGAAATGATGTAGATGATGTCTTTGCCGTCTACCTGACCGAAGCCTACACCCTTGCCGTAGTCTGCACGCATCGAATACTGATAACGCTCTGTATCGGGTTCTCTATAGGACCAAATAGTTTCGCCAGTCTTCGGGTCGATGGCGATGACGTGGCGACGTGCGCCGGCGACGGTATACATTCTGCCGTTAATATAGCTAGGTGTTGAGCGACCGCTCTGCGCCTGGAAGCTGGAACCATCCCATTGCCAGGCCACTTCTAGCTGACTGAAATTCTCAGCGGTGATTTCCTCCGAAGGGGAGAAGCGCGTATGGGCAAAGTCGTTTCCGAGGGTTGTCCATTCGACGGTGTCTTGTTGGGCAGTGGCCAGAGATGCCAATGATGCCAACAGGAAGGTCGCTGCACTGTTCAATAATTGGCGAGTTCTTATCATTATTAGATCCTCATATTGGAGTAGCGGTGATTGCTGGTCTGTGCTGCGGGCTCTGTAGAGATGTTCTCGCAGGGTGTTCCCGCGACAGCTTCAAGGGTGCGCAGGACCAACAGATACTGGTTCTGAGAGTAACGCAGCTACTGCTTTTTGTCATGCAACATTGCAGCGTAGACGGGGTGTGGGGGAGATTTTCCGGGGCGAGATGAAGAAGCTGAGAAAATGCGCGTTAGCGGCTCGATCTCTGCCGCTGTCGTGACGCTGCAACTGCAGCTGGGG
This sequence comes from uncultured Pseudomonadales bacterium, assembly GCA_943842505.1. Classification (GTDB taxonomy): domain Bacteria; phylum Pseudomonadota; class Gammaproteobacteria; order Pseudomonadales; family Pseudohongiellaceae; genus UBA9145. The sequence goes on from CALTDI010000010.1 coordinate 144,583, forward strand.
AGGGGCAGAGCTCTGCCTATTGAGGGCCTGGGTAGCGATCCTCTTCGGCAGATACATACACCGTTGTGGCGCAGATCGCCTGCTCGCGTAGAGCCTCTAGAGATTTCAGCCTGCCGTCCTTCTTGTAGCGTTCGAACGCATCGAGGTCTGGAAATTTAAGGACATGTACCTCATCGACCCTCGGTGTTTGCTTTAGGTCCGTTGAGCTAGGTCGGAAAGCGGTTTCCAGGTTTCCACCATGTGCCGCCATGATTGTCATGGCCTGCCTCTCAAACTGCGCAAAGGCCTCGGCATCGCGAATACTAAGTAGGGCAACGATTGTTAGCATAGCGATTTCTGCTGTAGCGGGAATGACAAAAGTCTGACATAGAGTAGGTGAAATTAGTGGAGTAAGAAACTGCTCGCGCCTGCACTGCGCGCTTTCGCATAGATTGATGCCTTGACCAAGTAGGCCGCAAATTGCCACACTGGCAGAGGTAGCTATATCTACTGCTATGGCGAAGTAAAAGGCACTTAAATACAATGTGTTAGGTAGGTTCGCTATGACTTCGACAGCCGCGCCTCGTGTTTAGCTCGAGTTCAGTGTTGATTCAGGTCGAGCGCCCTATAAATGCAGTCAGTTCCATGAATAGTGGCGAGAAAAGATTCGCCCCTCAAGAGCGAGTCGTTGCTGTAACCGGTAGAACTATGAGAACAAGCATGTACAGGCCTCCAATCTCTCGTGCCAGCACAGCCTGGCGGGCTCTGCCCTGCCTTGCCTTGGCGATTCTGGGGGCTGTCCTTGTAACTAGTCCTGCGCTAGCGCAGCAGCCGCCGAATGATTCCGAGCAGGGCTTAATCGAATTGGATAGCAGTGTAGAGAATGATCAGCTTGACTCGCAGCAGCGTGCCCGTGAAGAAGAAATTGCGCAAGAGTTAAGCCTGCGCCGGCGAGCGATCGATGAGCTGCAGGGCAGTCAGGGTATCTATGCGCCTGAGCTGCAAGAGGCTTATGGGGATTTGGCGTCACTGTTTGAGGAGATGGACGATTTCGAATCGGCAATTGCTGTCTATTCTGATGCGCTACAGATAAGCAGGATCAACACGGGTCTCTATAGCGATCAGCAACTGCCTATCATTCAGTCTCTGATAGAGAGTAATAGTCAGCTGCGAAACTGGGAAGCAGCGGATGACCTGCAAGAACTGCGCTACCATATAAGCACTCGCCTATACGATTTGGCTGATCTCGCCTACTTGGAGGCGGCGGAGAATTACGGCGCATGGAAGCTGCGCCTGCTGCGACAGAACCTGCTCGATCTGAGCTATCGTTCCTATTCGGGCAGTGCGGAAGAACTGAGCGAGTTCTATGAGCGCCTCTTGCTGAATCTGGAAGTCCATCCCAACTTCAGGGCAGCGAAAAAGATTGACGTTCTCCAGGGTAAGTCCGAGGCAGATTTGATTCTGGTAAGGGCTATAGCGACTACTCCCTATACGTCGTTTGAAGGCACCGTCAGTCGCTATATCAACCAGCAGCGTTGTCGCAATGTGCGCAGTGCATCGGGGCAGGTAGTCAGGGAGTGCGTTAGTGTTCAGGTTGAGAACCCGCGTTACCGGCAATCACAAAGGGATGCGAAGCGCTTTGCCCTGAATCGAAGGACCAGGGCCGTGCAGGATTCCATCGACATGCTGAAACAGATCTATGAGCAGAGCGATGAGCTAGGCTCCAGGGAGCGCGAACAGCTCGAAGCGCAGATCGCCGAGCTCGAGACCGAGACATTTCAGCTGCTCAGGCAGTCCAGGTCGCGGCGATTGTTCTAAGGCTTCTCTTGCTGCAGACATCCTCAATTAGGCTCTGAAAGCCGATTAACGGGCGAGACTTGCGTATTAGTCGCATTTATCCCGGGATCTGCCCCTGTTTTACTGGAAAATCGGTAGTACAAAGTGTTCAATAGCCCTGTCCTGTGACGCGTCCGCGATTCAGGTCTGTATTAAACAACCGGAGGAGATTATGTCTCATTTTGTTAACCGACTAACTCGGCTTACGCTGGCTGCTGTATTAGCTGCCGTCGCGCTGGGAAGTCAATTTGCTGCCGCATTGGAAGTGGGTGATAAAGCACCTGATTTTTCTCTGCAGGCATCGGATGGCAAGACCTATAGCATGTCCCAGTTTCTGGGCGAGAAGCCTGTAGTAATTGCTTTTTTTCCTAAAGCCTTCACCGGCGGATGAACTATGCAATGTAAAGCGCTGCGTGACAGTGCAAGAGAAATTGAAAGTTTTGACGTTGCTTATTTCATGGCTAGTGTAGATACCCTTGAAGACAATACGGCTTTTGCTGAAGAGCATGCGGCTGGTTTTCCGATTCTTGCAGATCCAGAGAAGAAGATGACAACTGACTATGGGGTTTTGATGGCGGCGGGTTTCGCTAATCGTTGGACCTATTACATCGGTGCCGACGGTACAATTCTTAAGATAGACAAGGAAACCAAGCCAGCAACGGCAGGCAAGGACTTAACCCGCACGATGGAAGAATTGGGTTTTCCTAAGGTATAAATCACAGAGCTGAGTCTCATTTTGTGTGCCTCAGTTCAGGTCTTGTAAATCAAGACAGTGTGAATGCAGTAATTAAACCCGAATGTGAGTGCGCATTCGGGTTTTTTATTGCAGCGCCGCAAGCAATCGATAGAGGCTAGTGCAATCTGTCCAAAATGGGGCAGTTCATGACAATAGCCTGACAGTGCCATGTACTGTGTTGTAGCCTGTCAGGGGCTGTGACAAAATGTTAGACATCTAGCTCTTTCCCACACAAGCAACCGCACTATTGGAGTGATTTAATGTCAAAAGCTGGCATCTGGGTAATCGCGGCCATAGCCGTGTTCACGCTATTGTATCTCGTGTACTTGGCGGCCACTTTTGAAGCCCCTACGGGTACCACAACCGTGATCGTGCCAGCGACGCCTACGCAAGCGGCTGCCGAGCCTGCTCCAGTGAGGGCTCCCAGTCTTCCGCAGACGCGATTGCAGCCCAGGGATGAACCGCCGGCCACCGCTACGGCGCCGGTAATAGAAGAGCCTCCAGTGGAAGTGGAAATCACCGAGCCGGTTTTGCAAGAGGCGCCGGCAGAGGTCGTGCAATTGCCCAGTCTTAATGAGAGCGATGCTTTTGTCTTTGAGGGATTGCGTGCTTTGCAGAATGGCGCGGCTGTAATTAGCGTGCTCGCCGATGAGCAATTGATACGCAGTATCGTTGTTTTCGTCGACAACATTAGCCGAGGCGGGTTTCCACAGACAGGCCTGCCCTATAAGCGCATAGGACAGGAGATGCCTGTTCGAAATATCGATGCGAACCTTTTCGTAATGGAGCCGAGCGCACATGCTCGCTTTGATTCAATCATCGACACCTTTGTCTCGGTTGATACGCAGCAGGCCATGGCTCTGTATAGGACCCTGGGGCCATTGTTTCAACAAGCCTACGCGGAAATCGGATATCGGAATGTAGATTTTGATGACACCCTGCGCTCGGCTATCAACATAGTACTGCGCTCACCCAATGTCGAAGGGCCTTATCAGTTAGTGAAGCCTTCAGTCATGTTTCTGTATGCGGATGCTAACATTGAGAATATGGCAGAGGTGCAGAAACAGCTGATTCGGATTGGGCCTGAAAATACTGAAAAACTAAAAGAAAAGCTGCGATTATTTTCCGAACAGTTGTAGCGCTTTATTAGATCAAACTAACTGGCTGACTTCATGCTGCGATTACCTTCACCACTCGTCGATAGTAACTGGTTGAATGAGAATCTTCATGCGCCTGAGCTTGTTATATTGGATGCCTCGGTTGCTCCCGTCGTGCCGGGGTATGAGTCGCTAAATAGCGAGGCGAGTTTCGTTGCTATCCCGGGCGCGCGACGCTTCGATTACGATACAAGAATCTGCAAACAAGATTCCTCCCTGCCTCATATGATGCCTGAACAGGAATTGTTTGAAGAAGAAGTAAGAAAGCTCGGTATAAATAGCAACAGCGTTATAGTGGTGTATGACGACGTCGGTATCTACGCCAGCCCACGGGCCTGGTGGATGCTTCGTGCTATGGGGCATGAGCAAGTCGCCGTTCTCGATGGCGGTTTGCGTGCCTGGATCGATGCTGGCCTTGCGACCAGCGATAGCCTAGAGACAGAATTTCCTCTCGGTGATTTTCAAGCCCAGTATGCGGCCGAGTCATTCTGTGATTTTTCCGTTGTACTCTCGGCGTTGGATGACCCTGCTTGCGCTATTCTCGATGCCCGCTCCAGCGGTAGATTTTACGGGACTGCTCCCGAGCCCAGGCCCGGCATTCGCGGAGGGCATATGCCTAATGCGCAAAACTTGCCCTTCCCGGAGTTGCTGGACGGTGGCAGGATGAAGCCGGTAGCACAGCTTGAGAAAATCTTCGATGAGTTAGTCGATGGCAGCGATAGGCGGCTAATTACTTCCTGTGGTTCTGGGCTTACCGCTTGTATCCTCACCTTCGCGGCCTACTTAGCGGGGCATCGCAAGTTATCTGTCTATGATGGCTCCTGGATCGAGTGGGGAGCGCCCTCCAAACTACCCGTCGTTACCGATTGAGATTGTAGGCAATTCCCTCAGGCTGCAGCCTAGTAGTGGTCCCTTGTTGCGGTATAGGATCGCTTGGAATAAATCGTTGGCAGGCTAGTTTGTGATTGTTGCAAAGATAGAAGCGGGGGTTTTAGCTTGAAGTGCTCAAATCACCCGAGTGTAGAGGCCATCGCAGAATGTGCGAAGTGTGCCGCGGCGCTATGTGGTATCTGCGCGGATTTCAGCGGTTCCTCTATTCCATTCCTGCGCTGCCAGGAGAACTCCCGCTCTCAATATAATTACGCGAGCAGCGGGCGATATCGAAGTCAGGCATCCTAATCCGCAAATTCTCGGCTTCAGTGAGTTGTATGTCAGTAGAAATAATCACACTCCTACGGCAATGGTGCTCTGATGATTCGCCGCGCACATCAAACAATGGCCGCCAAAAACTCCGGCTTTACGCTCATCGAGCTAATGGCTGTAACGGCGATTTTTGGAATTCTGCTTAGTGTTGCCTTTCCTGTAGTCAGAAATTACAACATCAAGGCGCAGGCGACCGAAGGTGTATTGCTCTTGAGCGAGCTGCGTCCCGAGTAGAGATCGGCTTTAACCGAACCAATACTTTAGATTTAGAGATACCTTCGTCGCCACCCGCGGATGGGCAGAAATTTGGTGGGCCTTCCTATACCTTCTCCACGCTGTTCGGGGTGGCAAGCGAAATGTGGGACAGCGCAGAGTATCAAGTAAAAGGGCCTCATGGAGTACTTGTGTTGCGAGCGAAGAGAAAGCCGGAGTGGGGGAATTTAGATATCGGATTGTATCTACAGATTCGATTGAATGATGATGATACTCTCAGCTTTCGTTGCACGATTAATAACCTGGCTAGCCGTGAACCTTATGTGCCGTCGACTTGTATGGATGGTAGTGTAGATGACTGGGTGTCCTGGTGATAATCCGCTAGCTTATCTCTTCTTTTTCTTTTCCTTCCTCTTCCTCCTCGCTAGTCTTCTTCGCTTGAGGTTTCTGTTTTAGTCTCATAAAGGGCTTTTGTATAAGCAAGTTGTTTGGATAGTTGATTAGGTTTCCTTCACTGTCTACCAGCAGCACCTGAAATACCTTGATGTCCACGATCTTTCCTTCCAGGGTGTTCTCGGCATCGATGATGCGGACATAGTCTCCAATTCGAGCAGGGTAATTAAAGAAGATCACGACACTCGCGGTTAGGTTGCTCAGAATAGACCACTGTGCAAACAAGGCGACGCCGCCTATGGCGATTACCGAGGAGCCGAATAGAAGCACGCCGTTGTAGTCTACGCCCCATATGAAAAACAGCACGAAGATGCTCAGGCTCGCGAGTGCAAAGTTGATGATCTTGGAGACGTAGATGGCGCGCTCGGGAGCTGCGCGCTTCTTCTTGCCTAGTTCCACAACGAAATGCGATATCATATTTGTGGACAGGATGAATGCCCCAAGTACGACAGCCGTAAATAGCCAATTGTAGTAGTTCATTTTGCCTAGCTCTGGGAGTAGAGGGAGCGAGATTATCTATGAAATTTGTGCGGAATGAGAGGGTTTTTTACAAGTCTGCGCAATTTTTAGTACAATCGATAGTTAGTAAATGCGCTGGATTTACGTTCCAGTCAGCTGAGGATGATCATGAATAGCACTGCCAATGACGTAGTTGTCGCCGCTCTCTATCGTTTCGCGAAATTGCCCGACTATGAATCTTATCGAGACCCCCTGCTCGAGCTAATGCTCAAGCATGATGTGCGCGGCACACTGTTACTTGCGGCCGAGGGTATTAATGGCACGATCGCTGGCAGTCGAGCGGGCATCGACTCCGTGCTCGATTGGCTTGCGTTAGACGAGCGCTTTGCAGACATCGAGGCCAAGGAGTCTTACGTCGCCGAAAATCCTTTCTATCGAACCAAGGTGAAACTTAAGAAAGAGATAGTCACCATGGGGGTCGAGGATATCGATCCGACTCATATCGTTGGCACCTATGTTGAGCCGGAGGATTGGAACGCGTTGATCGAGGACCCGGCGGTGCTCGTTCTGGATACCCGCAATCAATATGAAGTCGAGATCGGAACATTCAAGAACGCGGTCAATCCACAGACAGATTCATTCAGGGAGTTTCCCGAATACGTAGAGGAAAATCTCGATCCGGCGGTGCATAAGAAAGTCGCCATGTTTTGCACAGGAGGCATACGCTGCGAGAAATCGACTGCCTACTTAAAGCAGCAGGGTTTCGAGGATGTATTTCATCTCAAAGGTGGCATTTTAAAATACCTGGAGCAGCAGCCGGAAGCCGATAGTAAATGGCAGGGTGAATGCTTTGTTTTCGACAATCGCGTGACGGTTAATCATAAGCTGGAGAAGGGCGATTACGATCAATGCCATGCCTGCCGTCGTCCCATTACCGAACAGGACAAGGGCAGCGAGCACTATCAGAAGGGTGTTAGCTGTCACCATTGCTACGATAAACATACTAGGGAACAGACCCGTCGCTTCGCCGAGCGTGAGCGCCAGGTGCAGCTTGCTCAGCAACGGGGAGAGCCGCATATTGGTGCCCCTATGCAATCCGCTATCGAGAAGGGAAAGCAGGAGAAACTTCGCTTCAAGGAGGCGCAGAGAGAGCGAGAGAAGGGGAAGCTCCATAACTCCTAGATGCTGATTTCTCATCGGCATGGCTGCACGCTTGCTTTTTGGGTATAGTCTTTTGCTATTGCTATGGCACTGTGATGCGCGGTGAATAGCTGAAAAATAGTAAAAGGCGACTACTATGAATGCTCATTCAGACAGTAAAGCTCCTCGTGTTTTTCCCGGTATTTTATTCTTGCTCGCCGTGCCGCTGCTGCTGGGCGGCCTGCAGCTAGTCCTTCTGGGTGGCTCCCTATATTATCTGATCGCAGGATTCTTCTTGGTCTCCTGTGCTGTAAGGCTATGGCAGCAGAATCCTGCGGCGCCGATGATCTATGCTGTATTTATGCTGATTACGGTGCTGTGGTCTCTCTATGAGTCCGGCACGAATCACTGGGCATTACTCCCGAGAATCCTACCCTTCGCTGTACTCGGCGCGTGGTTTCTGACGCCATGGCTGCGTCACTCGCTGTATCACGGAAATCCTCCAGCCTTGCTGGCTTCTAAATATCCGCTCTATGCAGTGGCGGTTTCTTTAGCGCTGTTGGCCTATATCGCAGTCGATGGTTACGGCTATACGGTCAAGCCTCTGTCTGCGCGCTCGGGGATTAATACGGTTAATACGGCGGGCGATTGGCCTAGCTACGGCAATAATGTGGGCGGCAGTCGTTACTCGCCTCTGGATCAGATTAATCGAGATAACGTGAGCGAGCTGGAAGTGGCCTGGACCTATCGCACGAATGCGGGCGGTTCCTTCAAGGCGACACCGCTGCAGGTAGGCGAGTTACTGTATGTGTGTACCGGTGGTAACAGAGTCATCGCATTGGATGCAGACAGTGGCGAATTGCGCTGGCAGTTTGATCCGCTCATCGATCCAGAACATCTGGAATTTGCGCGGTACTTTACGACGGGCTGTCGTGGTGTTTCCTATTTCGAGGCGCCTGCTGATTATCAGGGGGAATGTTCGGAAAGAATACTAACGGCGACTAGCGATGCCAGGCTGATCGCAATTGATGCCCTTAGCGGTGCTCGTTGTTCCCGGTTTGGCGAGCAGGGAGAGATCGACCTAACAATTGGTATGGGAAATGACCCCAGGATATTTAACTTCCAGACTTCCCCTCCGGGTATCGTTCGCGGCAATGCCGTAGTAGGCGGCTGGGTTCTCGACAATCGCAGCGTGGGTGAGCCTTCCGGGGTGGTGCGTGCCTTCGATGCGCTCAGCGGAGATTTTTCCTGGGCCTGGGATATGGGTAGGCCGGGGATTCACACTGAGCCGCTTCGAGGAGAGGTCTATACCCGTGGCACTCCCAATGTCTGGAGTCTATTCAGTGTCGATGAGGAATTGGGGCTGATCTATGCGCCAACCGGGAACGAGACTCCTGATTATTTTGGCGGCCAGCGTCTCGAGTCCAGCGAGCAGTATGCAAGCTCCGTGGTGGCGATCGATGGAGAGACCGGGTCTGTGCGCTGGTCGTTCCAGACCACGCATCATGACATTTGGGATTACGATGTTCCCTCGCAGCCTGTGCTGATCGATCTGCCTGGCGAGAACGGTGAGAAGGTGCCTGCTGTTCTGGTGCCTACCAAACGTTCCGAAGTCTTCGTGCTCAATAGAGTAACGGGCGAGCCTATCTTCGATATTCAGGAATTACCCGTACCGCAAGAGGGCGGAGTGCCGGAAGATTATGTGGCGGCGACGCAGCCATTCGCCGTTGATCTACCTAATTTTCGCGAGGACCTGTCCGAGGCGAAGATGTGGGGTGCTACTCCTCTCGATCAACTCTGGTGCCGCATCGAGTTTAAGAAGATGCGCTATGACGGACATTTCACCGTTCCGGGTGCGGGCACGATATTTCAGTTTCCGGGCAACGCCGGCGGCCATAACTGGGGTTCGGTGAGTGTCGATCAGGTGAACAACATCATGGTAGTGAACCCAATGCTATTGGGCAATCAGCTAACACTGATTCCAAGGGATGAGCTGCCAGAGGGTGTACAGGGAAATCAATTGGGCACGCCTTATTCCCATACTACGGTGCGTTTCCTGTCTCCCCTAGGGATACCCTGCAATCAGCCGCCCTACGGCGTTCTTGCGGCTATAGATCTTGAAACAAAACAGCTGCTTTGGGAGCGGCCTATAGGATCTGCGAAAGAGAGCGGACCCTTCGGCATTAAATCACGACTCCCTGTAACAATTGGTACGCCGCAGAGTGCAGGTACCGTCACTACGGCAGGCGGGCTTATATTCAGTGCGGGCACATTCGACAATACAATTCGCGCTACCAATATTAGTGACGGCAGGGAAATGTGGAGCGATAGTCTGCCGTTCACGGCTCATGCGACACCGATGAGCTATCTTTCTCCGGCTGGAGAACAGACCGTCGTTATTACCGTGCCCGTTTTTAACTCGAACAATGGCAATGGTTTTCGCGTACTGCCCGCAGATGAAGAAGACCCAGAGGGAGGCTACATCATTGCCTACAGGCTGGCGCAATAGATGAAAGCATTATGCAATCAAAGTGGCTTGTTTTATTGCTTTCCACCTTGTTTCTATCGCTATCCTTGGCTCAGACCAATCTATGCGTCGATGGCGCGTCAAACGCGGGATTGTCATGGCCTGGCAGGTGCAGTCACTCTCCCGCGGAGACCGCAGAACTCGGAGACGTAGCTAAACTGATCGATCTGATACAGGCCATGGCCGAGGCGCCTCAAGGTCCCTGAACGCAAACCATCTACCAGGCAGGAAGCATAAATGAGCGACAAAGAATTGCCATCGAGTCCCTATGGAGACTTTCTCGGCATCAAAATTATAGAAGTGGCGGCGGGCAAGAGTGTCTGTAGGCTGGAGCTTCAAGACCATCATATGAACACCGGCGGCCGCGTGCATGGCGGCGCACTGACCTCGCTGGCAGATACGGCAGCGGGGGTGGCGGTGCGATCGATTCGCCCGGAGGGAAAATCATCTGCTACTACCGATCTGAGTATTGCGTTTATACGCCCACCCCTAGGCAAAATTCTTGAGGCGCGAGCGGAGGTTATTCATGCGGGTAAGCGACTATTTAGAACGGAGATAGCGGTCTACTGCGAAGACAAGCTAATTGCGAAGACTACTGCAACGTTTATGATTGTTGATGCGCCTTAGGCTTCGCTGGGTTGGTGATCTTCACTGCCCGCGCAAGATCTAAATTAAAGCAATACTAACCCTATTCCTAGAAATTGAATCGAAGTCCCGCCGTCACGGTGCGATCTTTGTTCGGGCGTGCGCCATAGGGCTGACGGCCGAGAATATCTTCCTCGCTAGTTAGGTTTTCTACACGGGCATAGAAATTCAATGCGCTGCTAAACTGGTAGTTCGCTGAGATATCCACCGTGAAAGTGTTGTCGGTTTTCTCGAAGGCACCACAAGATGCTCGCACACAGACCTCGTCCACATAGTTGCCGCTAAGATAGGCGGCCCAATTGTTCTTCTCAAAACCCACCGAGGCAAGAAACTGATTCTCGGGCAGGTAGGGCAATGGGTCGCCCTTGCTCACGGAGCCAAAGAAATCCGTATCGGCAATGTCGGTGTCGAACTCGCCATCGATCAGGGTGTAGCTTAGCGATACAGGAACTCTGTAGCTGCTGCTTCTAGCCAGATTTGCGCTGACTAGTAATTCCAGGCCCGCGACCGTAGCGGCGTCGCCGTTGAAGGCGTCGCCAATCGTGCAGTCAGACCCCGATGAGGAGGTACATTCCCCCAGTATATTGTCGTAGTCGCTCATGAAGCCGATGAGCTCGGTGGACAAGGAGCCATTCTGGTAGCGGAAGCCTAGCTCATAGTTAATGGCGGTTTCCTCATCGACGTTGGGTGAGTTGCTAGGCGCCGTAAAGCCCTTGTGTGCACCGCCTAGCACAGAGAGTGAATCATTCACTTGATAGAGAATACCCAGCCCCGGGAGAAAGACTTGCGTGTCGTTCTGGCGAGAGTCACGAAAAGTTCTAAGCTCACCTTCTGCAAAGCGTGTTCGCTTCTGCTCGATATCTTCATAGCGCAGGCCCGGTGATAGTGTCCAATCGCCTAGTTGAATATTGTCATGAATATGAATAGCTAGTGCTTGGGCTTGCTGTACTCGATTGCCGGCATTGCCGAGAATGCCAAGATCATCGAGCGCAAGTTCGCCATTGTTTTGACTGTAGTTGCTATTGCGCTGCAGTCGATCTTCCTCGTCTTCGTGCAGGCGAATGCCGAATTCAAGATCGTGTAGGCTATTGCCTATCATGCCGCTGAAGTTAAGTCCCACTTGTACGCCGCGAGAAAAGTATTCGCGCTTGTTCGAACGTAGCTGAATGCTGCCGGGCGCCGTGTCGCTGCTGCCGTCCAGAATGGATTGAAGTTGATCTGGGTTGAGGCCGCCCAGACTTGTGCCGCTATTGATAGCCTGAAGCACATTGGCCCAGCTGGTTCGGTCGAAGTCTTCGGCGCTGCTGCTGCCATCGATATCGATACCCTCAGTCTTGAACCAGTCACGCTGATGTTCGTTGTTGTAGGCAGTGACAGATACATCGAAGGAGTCGCTAATGTCGTAGCTGTAGCGGAGAATCTGTTGCTCGTGCTCGGTTTCAATATTGTCGAGCGCGGAGATGCCGTAGCGCCGAAACGCACTATTGTCGAAGTCTCTATCGGTGAGCCCGAGGTAGCTCTGATTCGAATTCTGCTGTGTAGACTGCAGCTTTAATTCAATCGCGTGGGCAGAGTCGCTGGGCGCATAGCTAAGCTTGACCGTGTAATCCTCGACATCAAGACCCGTATTATTGTCGCTGCGGTCGATGTCTTGAAAGCCATCGGACTGCCACTGGTGCGTCTCTAGCAGAAAGCCAAAACCGGATTCGCTTCTGCCACCATAGGTAGCATGAACGCGGTAGGTGGAATTTTCGCCCGCCTCGGTGACAATATTGCCCGACATCGCAGTGGGAATTGGCGTAGACACCATGTTGAGAGCGCCGCCAATGGTGTAGGGCCCTTGGGTAATCGCAGCAGGTCCCTTAACTACCTCGATAGCACTGAGTCTGCCCACGGTAGGGAAATAATAGGCCGAGGGAGCGGAGTAGGGAGCGGGTGCGATAAGCACATTGTCTTCTAACAGCGTGATGCGACCGCTGCGCTCGGTTGCTACGCCACGGATACCTATGTTTGGCCTAAGCCCATAGCCGTCTTCAATTTGAATAGCGACACCTGGTACTTCACGCGCGATGCGCTGAATGTCGCTATAGGCGAACTGTGCCAGTTTGTCTGAGCCAATATAGTGGGCAGATCCGGCGATTCGCTGCGCCTGCTCGCGGCTGCCGACGATGGTGACTTCCTCGATGCCAGCATCCACTTCCTGTGCATTAACTAGGGAGCTGCTTACTGCCGAGATCGCCATAGTTAGTAGGAGTTTAGTGTGCTTCATTAACGTGCCTGGTTGTTGCGAATTCTTAGAGGAGAGAATACTATTCTAAATGAGAATCATTATCAAATGAATTTGGTTCTCATTTGGTGTGTCTCTTGAGTGGGAGCGAAATCACCGTGAATCATTCCCAGCGCAGGGATTGAAGTTCGCTCAAGTGCTTGATTCTGCTAGGGCTGCGCTGGTAAGCAGTGTAGATTTCGTCTCCGGGTAAACCCTTTTAGGGGTAGCGCGTTATATAGACCAAGGGCATCGGACCCAGAGGTAGCAAATGCTGTCAGGCAAACCGTCTAACTAGCAATAGCAGGGCAAACTCCGGTCTCCTGTAGCTGGAAGCGTTTTCGAAACTGTGGTCTATTCGGCATTTAGATTGATCGAATATGGTTAAATAACCCGTGTTTATTGTGATAGAGCGATTATGATTATGAAATATCAAGTAACTAGATTGACGCGATGCGCAGGGGGGAAGCTGCTGACTTATAGTCTGCTATTTGCCTGCCTGGGATTGTTCTCCAGCCTAGCTGTGGCGCAGCTGCCAGAGTTGGGCAGCCCCTCTGACAGGCTCAGGGGTAGCGACCACCGCAAAATTCTTTGGAGGCGCAACGGCTGATAACAGTGTTAGCTTTGGCTCCAGTTTTGGCGCCGACCAGCCGTTGGATATCTTCACCGAGGTGCAGGTCGAGAGCGGCCATGTAAATACGGTGGGCAACATCTACCTGTTGATTCAGCTGGGCGCGGACATCTTTATGCGTCTCGAATCGGGTGAGTATGCTATCTGGGATCAAACCCTGCCGAATCTGCAGGCGACCCTGCCTGGCAGAACCCTGCAGGCTAGCGAGCCCATCACGATCCTGGAGAATGTGGCATTCGGGCCCGCAGGTCTGGCTGGCGCAACACTAAGTATCTTCCTGGCCTATGACACGACCGCCGCAACCGGTGAGTTGTACTACAGCGGCGTGCCTCTAACTGTTGCGATTGAGGCGGAAGTTACAGAGGCGGCAAGTCTCACTTTTTTCAGATCCAATATCTCCTCGCCGATAATACAGAGCAATTGCATTGGCTGTCATGTTAGTGGGGGCCCTGCTGGGGGTACTCCGCTAGTCTATGTTACGAGCGGGGTTGAGGGCTTTCAGGATACAAACTACAACACGCTTCTCGAATATATAAAGAATGTGCCAAATGGCAGCTCCAAGATTTTATCAAGACCACAGGGTATTGGTCATGGTGGAGGCGCAGTCCTTGCAACTGAGAGTGCAGGTTTCGCTGATTGGTCGCAATTCGTGTCGAGTGTGCAGAATGAAGTCGCTGGCAATGGCAGCAATGTGCAGAGCATCTTCGCCGCCGTCGCGAAGATGGACAACGAGCAAACCCTGCGCAAGGCGGCGCTGCTCTACGCGGGTCGACTGCCGACGGAGCAGGAGATCGCCAGCGTCAGCGGCGGTAGCGAGGCAGACCTGGCGCTAGCGGTTCGTGCGCTGATGTCTGGCGAGGGATTCGAGAGCTTCTTGATGGAAACGGCAAACGATCGCCTGCTGACTGAGGCGTTCTCGACAAGCCTCTTCGGTATAGTCAATCGTGCCTACTACCCGAACTCCTATCAGTATTATCAGGTGCCTGGCCCCATCGGCTCCGACAAGCGTCTCACCTCCGAGGCGCTTGCCCAAGAGCCGCTGCGTCTGGTCTCCCATGTGGTAACAAACGAAAGACCCTATACCGAAGTATTAACTGCGGATTACATCATGGTGAATCCCTACTCGGCGGAGGTCTACGGGGGAAATGTTACCTTCGACGATGCAGGTGATCCTGAAGAGTGGCGTGAAGGCAGGATCACCGAATATTACCGTTGCACCGTATGTGGACAGAATAATCCGAACGCCAGTTATAACATCGCTACAGATTACCCCCATGCAGGTTTACTAAACTCTCCCGCTTTTCTAAGCCGCTTTCCATCGACAGATACAAATCGTAACCGCGCCCGCGCTCGTTGGGCCTACTATTTTTTTCTTGGAGTCGATATCGAAGGGCTCTCGGAGCGCACCACCGATCAATCTGCCCTTGCAGATGAGAACAACCCAACACTGAACAATTCAAATTGCACCGTATGTCACAACATCATGGACCCCGTCGCGGGTGCCTTTCAGAACTACGGTGACGACGGATTCTATAAAGACAAGCCCGGTGGCTTGCATTCCCTGCCGCGCTCCTATCGTTTCGACCCCAATAGCGACTATCAACCCGGTGATACCTGGTACTCCGATATGCTTGCGCCAGGCTTTGGCGAAGAGCTAGCGCCGAATAGTGACAACTCCATTCAGTGGCTGGCCGAGAAATTTGTGAAAGACCCGCGCTTTGCTTATGGCACAGTTTATTTTTGGTATCCCGCCGTCATGGGCCGCGATGCCTACGCGCTTCCTGAGAACTCGGAAGATTTCGACTATGAGTCCAAGCTCGCCGCCTACAGCGTCGAGCAGGAAATGTTGCAAGATGTCGCGGCCAGATTCGTCGCGGGCAGCGCCGGAAATGGCGCGCACAATCTGAAAGATCTACTGGTAGACCTGACCCTTAGCGATCACTTCCGCGCAGATTCGGTAGATGCGATTACTTCGGTGCAGGAAGCGGAGCTGGACCAGATAGGTACCGGCAAGCTATTGACCCCGGAACAACTGAACAGAAAATTAGAATTCACCACGGGCTTTCGTTGGGACTACGGCAGCTTCAGTGCGCTCGAACAAGTCTATAGCCTTATCTACGGCGGCATCGATTCCTTTGGTATTACCGAGCGAGCCACCGATCTGACAACTCTGATGAGCAGCGTAGTAACTGCCATGGCCAATGAAGTCTCATGTCCCATCACCGCTCAAGAATTCGGATTGAGTCAGAGTCAGCGCAAACTATTTCCCTTCGTCGAGTTAACTAGCCTGCCGACGAATTCAGAGACGGCTATTCGCAATAACATACAGCATCTGCATAGCACCCTGCTTGGTGAGGCATTAGCGACAAATGATGCCGAGATTGATGCGACCTTCGATTTATTTTCAGCGATATGGAATGCGCGGCTCGCCGCTAACAAGGGCTCTAATGTGGTCAGCGATTCAGAGATATGCATTACTGAAAACGTCGCTAACCCTGTATTAACCGATTCAAATCAGACTCTGCGTAGCTGGGCTGCGATTGTTAACTACATGATTCGGGACTACAAATTCATTCACGAATAGTAGCCCACTAAAAGATTGAGAGACGAGTCATCATGAATAGACGCGAATTTACAAAACTTTTAGGCATGGCCGGACTGGGTGCCACTGCTACACTGCCGCTGGGGATTGCCTCGGCGGCTGAGCCCTATAGCGGTCCCTTCTACATCAATATTGCAGCCATTGGCGGCTGGGATGTGACTAGCTTCTGTGATCCCAAGGCAAATATTACGGGCGAGAGAACCATAAACAACTGGGCCGACTCGGCGAGTATCGAGCAGGTCGGCAATATTGCCTACGCTCCGGTTGCAAACAACCAGGCGTTCTTCGAGCGCTTCTATCAAGACATGATGGTGATCAATGGCATCGATACCCAGACCAACTCTCATGACGATGGCCGACGACATACCTGGAGCGGACGACTGGGTTTTGGCTATCCAAGCTTCGGTGCCATTGCATCAAACGCCATCGGCCCCGAGTTGCCGCTATCGCTAGTGCACGCTGCCGGTTACAACGAGACTGCGGGTATAGCGCGGTTCAGTCGACTGCAGGACCCGGAGGTAATTAGAAATCTGGTGAATGACTCGGTGGTTCAGGATGGAGACAGCACTTACGGTTTGATAGAGGACAATGAGCTTAGTCTGATTACGCAATATCAAGATGCGCGCCTCGCTAGATTACAGGGTAGTAATCAGTTATTACCGCGACAGATCGAAGGCATGAATTCTCTGCAACTGGCGAACGCAACTCGTGACGACTTGAAACTGTTCGCCGATCTGTTGCCGACGACATTTGAGGGGGGACGAGACAAGAGGTCTGCGCAGCTGGCATTGATCGCCTACCAGTCCGGGCTATGTGTCTCCTGCCAGCTGGGGCTTAGCGGATTCGATACGCATCAGGATCATGATGACGACCATTTCTCTTCTATGGCCGAGCTCACAGATCTGGTTACCTATATCTTCGATACGGCTGAGGCAGGTGGCTTCGCCGACAAGATTGTAATCACCCTGGGGTCGGACTTCGGGCGCAAGCCCTATTACAACGCCGGCGGTGGCAAAGATCATTGGCCTATTGGCAGTGCCATGTTTATCCAGAAGGGTGCCTCATGGGGTAACCGAGTAGTTGGTGCAACCGATGACTTGCACAATGCCTTGAAGATAAATCCGAGCACACTACAGCTCGATAGTACTAGTGCCGGCCTAGTCTTGGAACCTAAGCACCTGCAACAGGCGATACGCGAATTGGCGGGCGTGGATCAGAGTGCGGCGGCACTGCAGTTTCCACTGAACGCGGAAGACGTAGACTTCTTCAATCCTGCCAAACAGACTGGCTAGCGTTGTGATGATAGTGGTTTGCTAGCGGCCTTCGGGTTTTCATCTCTATCTGCAGGTTGCGTCAAGTTGATGATTAACTCGTTTTTCTTCTGTGGGAAATTACTGCCGGGTGCGTCGTTCTCGAATTCTCCGTCGAAGGTCAAGCTTTTCTCTCATGGCGTGATTGGGTGCTGCATTATTGTGCGCGCTCTAATTACAAAGGTCTGCAGCCAAGTGGAATGGTTCTATCGATGTTCTCCTGTGCTAGACTATTCGCAGTCTTTGTGGGCCCAAAACAGATCTGCAGCTAGAAAATCTGCACTGTAAATTGTGGCCGTAACTGTAAGAATTCATTGGGGGAACAACAGTGGAAGATCAGCAATTTTCTCGTCGCGCATTCTTAAGATCGGCAACTGGTACAGCGCGCAACTCAATCATCTTGTTAAGCCTGCCGGCCATACTCGTTTCCTGTGAGCGTGCAAGAGAAGCGAATATGAATAATGAGGCATTTTCTGTGCTCAGCGAAGAAGAGGCGCAGGAGTTTAAAGCGATTGCTGCACGAATTATACCCACTGATGAAACCCCGGGCGCAACAGAAGCTGGCGTTATCTACTTTATTGACAATGTGCTAGCCGACGATAGAGAGGCGGAACATGAAATCCTTTATAATGGAATGCGCGAGTTGCAGGTTGCAGCTGCGCGCGGTTTCAATGCTGCCTATTTTTTCGAGCTCGAGCCTGAGCAGCAGGATCAGCTGTTAAGAGAGGTTGAAGAGTCGCCATTCTTCGGCACTATGCGTTTTCTCACTATTGCCGGCATGTTTTCCTTGCCCGAGTACGGGGGCAATCGCGACAAGATTGGTTATAAGCTTATCGGCTTTGAAGACAGACATGCCTGGCAGCCTCCCTATGGATCCTATGATGCAGACTATGCAGAGAGGGGAGAATAAACATGGCGCAAGCGAACAATTCCCAGCCCAGCTATCCGACTCGTGAGGAAGTAGATTTCGTCATTGTCGGTTCCGGCGCCGCCGGTGGCGTCATGGCCAAAGAGCTTTCTGTTGCAGGGTTCTCGGTCGTTGTTTTGGAGCAGGGTCCTCATCTGCAAGCGGCTGACTTCAAGCATGACGAATGGGGTTACGATGTTAATAATGACTTAACGTGGGGTGCCCGTAAGGGGCATCCGCAGACGTTTCGCAAGACGGTGAACGACACAGCAGAGACCCGTGAGAGTGTGCTCGGTTATGCGCACAATGTGGGAGGAAGCAGCGTGCATTTCTCCGGTAACTTCTGGCGCTTCAGGCCTATCGATTTTATTGAGGCGAGTGTTCGTGGCCCGATCGCCGGCACCAATTTCGCGGATTGGCCAATTACCTATGACGACCTGGAGCCGTACTACACCAAGGTAGACTGGGAGGTGGGCGTGTCAGGCTTGGCCGGTCCCTGGGATCCGCCTCGCTCAAGAGATTATCCCTGTCCACCCCTGCCGGTGAAGTCCTCGGATGTTCTTTTAGAGCGCGCCGCAAAGCAGATGGGTTATACGCCATATCCGGCGCCGGTTGCGATCTTGTCGCAGCCTCATAACGGGCGCCCTGGTTGTATCCACTGTGGTTTCTGCAATGGCTATGGCTGTGAGGTGAATGCGAAATCGTCCTCGATGGCTTCCATGATTCCTCTGGCGCTAGCTTCGGGTAATTGCGAGCTGCGCACCGGTTGCACCGTATCGCGAGTTAACACCGACGAGAGCGGGCGTGCCAATGAAGTGGTCTACTGGGAAGAGGATGGCACCGAGCAAGCGCAACGCGCGAAGGCCGTTGTGCTCTGCGCGAATGGAGCAGAGACGCCAAGACTGCTACTCGCCTCGGCATCGAGTCAACATCCCGACGGCCTGGCGAACTCCAGCGGCTTCGTTGGAACGAACCTCATGTTCAATGGCTACTCTACCGCCGTCGGTCTTTTTGACGAGCCCGTCAATGCCTATAAGAGTGTGCCAGCGACGCGGGTAATGCATGATTTCTATGAGCTCGACCCGAGTCTAGGCTTCTATGGCGGAGGCGGCATCGACGCGCGCCACTTCAGCGCCGGCAAACCCATGGAGATGGCACTGTCAGGTGGGGTATTAGGTGGCCCTAGCTGGGGTAGCGAATACAAGAAAAATCTAGAGAAAGAGTTTACCCATACCGCGGCATTCGATGGCCATACCACCTCGCTGCCATTAGCCACCAATACGGTAACTCTAGACCCGAATGTGCAGGACAAGTGGGGGCGGCCTGCGATGCGCACTACCTACACGGATCATCCCGATGACATCGCCACCATGAAGTTCTTCTATGAGAAGACCATGGAGCTGTTAGATGTTGCCGGAGCAACAAAGTCGGCAGGTTTTTATGCCGAGAACGGTCAAGAGGGGAATGTTCATTTGCTGGGTACGTGTCGCATGGGTAATGACCCAAGCTCATCGGTGGTCGATAAATTTAATCGATCTCACGATGTAGAGAATCTTTTCATGGTTGATGGCAGTAGCCTGGTAACCTCGGGCCGGGGCCAGCCCACTATGACGATAATGGCGCTGGCGTTTCGTGCGGCAGACAACATCATTCAGTCTGCGAGAAGAGGCGAGATCTAAACTTGCTACTTTGCGATCTCGGCAAGCCGGGCAGATTTAATACTGTTCGGCTTGGGTCTTAATCGTAGCGTAGACTTCGGACGTGCCGTCTTTCTTCATCAGTATCACGTCGTAACTATTGAAGCGGTCTCCTATCTCCATGCCTGGGCTGCCCATGGGCATCCCGGGTACTGCCAGTCCCAAGGCATTTTCCGGTGGCGACGCTAGAAATTGGCTGATGAATTTAGCCGGTATATGGCCTTCAAATAGATAGCCCTCTTTGGACACGGCCGTGTGGCAAGACTGCCATTTCGGCAACACACCCAGTTCGTCTTTTACCGCGTAGAGGTCCTTGGGATGAAACACCGTAGATTCGAATCCGCGATCATCCATGTGAGCGATCCATCCGACACAGCAACCGCAAGTCTCTTCCTTGTACACATTGAGAGTAATGTCATCGAGTGGCTGGGCAGATGCGCTTTCCGAGGCGCTCATTCCCAGGCCCAGGGAGAGGGCGAATGCAAAGACAAGATTCGCGGGGTGACTGTTAAGTAGTGACTTCATTGTATGCTCCTTGCTTACTGAGCGTGATGATTTGCGACTGGGCTAGCCTAGCCGACGACAGTTCAACGATAGCTTAAGATAACATAGACCGGCAGATTCCTGCCATTGTGCCTTCGGTTGTCTTGGATTGACCAATCACGTACCATGCTTGCCGTCTCGGATGTCCAATTAGCGCTATCGGAAAGGCTCTCTTCCCGACCTCCATCCGACATCCAGGGCGTCATGCGCTTATAACGTTCCAACTTACATCTGTTAATAGATCCCTAGTGATTTTCAAGCTACGCCGTGAGTATCCTTGTGCTGCAACGTCTACACTTCAATAAAGAAACGATGCTCGAGCTGATGCGGATAGCGATCCCCATGATTGTTTCTCAGGGCACGTTCGCGGTGATGATCTTTACCGATCGCTATTTCATGTCGCAGATCGATCCTATCCACATGGCGGCAGCTCTGGGCGGCGGTGTGGCAGCCTTCTTCTCCTTCTGTTTCTTCTCTGGGCTATTCTCTTACGCGAACGCACTCTCCGCGCAATATTTAGGCGCAGGTGACATAGCCAAATGTCCGAAGGTGGTAAGTCAGGGAATCATCATGGTGGCCATGAGTGTTCCCCTGCTCATAATAATTACCCTGCTAGTGGCTGGCATCTTTGAGGGCATGGATCATGACCCGGTGCAGGTGCAGCTGGAGCGTAGTTACTATCAGATACTCATGCTGGGCACGGTGTTCACCCTGGCTAAGATTTGTCTGTCTTCCTATTTTGCCGGTATCGGTAGAACGAAACTCGTAATGATCTGCGACCTATGTGGGCTGATACTGAATGTGCCGCTGTGCTATGCGATGGTCTTTGGAAAGTTCGGTCTGCCGGAATTAGGCATCATAGGTGCTGGCGTCTCAACAATTATCGCCACGGGCTTCGCCTTGTTACTCTTTATTTTTTGCTACTTCCGCAAGGAGCATCAGGAAAAATTCAAGGTGATGGATTCCTTTAAGTACGACGGGGGGATTTTGAAGCGCTTCGTGCGCCTTGGTTTTCCCTCGGGCTTGGAGCTGTTTCTCAATGTTGCGGCATTCAATCTATTCCTGCTTATGTTTCAGGGTTATGGCATCGTCGAGGGAGCGTCGGCCGCGATAGTGTTCAACTGGGACATTCTCTCTTTCGTGCCCATGGTCGGCTTGAATATTGGCTTGATTAGCATGATAGGGCGCTTCGTCGGTGCGCAGAACATGCTGCGCGCCAACGAGGCAATCACGGCGGGCTTCGTGTTGGGCCTAAGCTATTCTGCCGTGTTGGCATTTATCTATATCACTTTTCGCTTCGCCCTGGTCGAGGTGTTCGCGCCACCGGAGGGGGATTTTACCGAGATACTGGAACTCGCCGGCTTCATGATGGTGGGGCTTTCCAGTTACGCGATGGCCGATGCAATCATTCAGGTCTGCGGTGGCGTCCTGCGCGGGGCGGGTGACACGCGCTGGATCATGTATACCTCGGTCACCCTGCACTGGATCATGCTGGTAGCCCAGTATCTTATTATCCGCGTCTTCGAATGGGGCCCGAAGGCGTCATGGCTGGCCTTCGTCGTCATGATTCTGGCGATTGCGGTAGTGTTTGTCGGTCGTCTGCGCGGCGGTCGTTGGCGCGATGAGGAGGCCCTGCGCATGGTTATGGCAGAATAGCGCTACGCCCCACGATTCTTGGCTTGCAGCATCTTCTGTGAGCAGGTAGCCTCCATATTGTCTATCAATTAAGGCTCCGCAGAGAGTAACCCATGAAGAAAAGCACACTCAGCATAGGCGCATTACTCATCGCAGTATCCGCTTCATTTAGTCAGGTCTATTCGCAATCCGGCGACGGTTACCCGGAAGCACTCCTAAACACCAAGCGCGTATTCTCCCGCGGCCTGGCCGATGCTATCGGGCAGCCATTTCGCGGAGTTGCTACATCGACAGGTGTGGTAAGCGATCTTTTTCCATTGAAATCTACAGGCGCATCTACGGCAATGATCGTCTCCGCAGCTTCGACATTTCTCGGCACCCTAAATAACGCCGAACTAAGTCGGACGCAGTATGCCGTCGACGACCCTGAATGGCGTAATTGGTCTAACGTCGATGTTGGCATATTCTCACGCCACGGTGTGAGCCTGGAAGAAATGTCCGAGCAACAGAAGACGGCTGCATGGGCTCTGCTTCGCGCCTCACTCAGTGCCGAGGGTGTCGCACAAACGCAGGACATCATGAAAACCGAGCAGTCGCTGTTCGAGCTCAACGGTGAGCCGATACGCTACGGCGAAGAGAAATACTATTTCACGGTAATGGGAATTCCCTCGACTACGGAACCCTGGGGCTGGCAGCTGGATGGCCATCATCTAGTCATCAATTTCTTCGTGTTGGGTGATCAGGTCGTAATGACACCTGCGTTCTGGGGTGGCGAGCCCGTCTTTACCGAGAGCGGTAAATACGCGGGGAATAGAATAATGCAGGATGAACAGAATCAGGGTCTTGCCTTCATGCAGTCTCTGGATGCGGGTCAGCAGGCGGCGGCTACGATTGATCCGAATAAGACGCGTAACAATCAGCTGGCTGCGGCTAATGAGGACAATCTCACTCTCGACTACGAAGGCCTGCGTGGCAGCGAGTTGAGTAGCGCGCAAAAATCTCAATTATTAAATCTGATTCGAGTCTACATAGCGAACATGCGCGAGCCCCATGCCAATATAACTATGGACGAGATAGGTCAGCATATTGGAGAGACCTACTTTTCCTGGATTGGAAACGCAGAAGACGACGCAGTCTTCTACTATAGAATACATAGCCCGGTAATTCTGATCGAGTTCGACCATCAGAATCCGGTGGGCACAACGCAAATAAATGCACCTGGCACACCAACTCGAGACCATATCCATACTATCGTTAGAACGCCTAACGGGAATGACTATGGCAAGGACTTGTTGGCGCAGCATCTCGCTGCCCATCCACATTAAGCATAACTTATTGGAGAGAAGTAATGGTTTCAATTAACACCGGTTTACAGGGAGCGGGCCTTAGAGTTGTAGTTGCTTCACTACTGCTCGCCAGCCCTATTACAGCGCTTCAAGCCCAGTCTCCGAATGCCTTTGGTATTCCAACCGAGACAATCAGCAACCCTGCGGCGAACGTCGTTGCGGCTCCGGGCTCCCGCGGGCAGGGTTGGCTGGGTCAGGGGCGCTCCGAGGTTATTGCCAGACATGGCATGGTGGCGACCAGTGACCCGATTGCGGCGCAGGCGGGATTAGAGATTCTCAGAAACGGTGGCAATGCCATCGACGCGGCCGTAGCTGCCGCGGCAGTGCTGGACGTCACCTCGCAAAACGACACTGGCATAGCCGGAGACCTCTTCGCACTGGTGTGGAGCGCGCAGGACAAGAAACTCTATGCACTGAACTCTGCAGGTTGGGCGCCGTCGGGATGGACGCCGGAATACTTTAAGGAAACCCTGGGGGTGGACAGCATCCCTGGAAGAGGCGTAAACGCGGCCACCGTGCCCGGCGCCATCAGTGGCTATGATGCGCTTCTCAAGCGCTTCGGCAGCATGGGGTTTGAGGAGACATTTGCCCGAGCGGTGCAGGTTGCCGACGAGGGTTGGGGTCAGGCAGAGAGACGTCATCAGGATCTGAGTTCGGTGCAAGAGAAGCTGCGCAGCGATGCTGACTCCAGTGCCGTTTTTCTGAATGACGGCGAGATACCGCCTTTGTACAGCATCATCCGCAACCCCCAGCTGGCGAATGCGCTGCGGCTAATTCAAGAGCAGGGCAGAGATGCGTTCTATAAGGGCCCCATTGCCGATGCGATAGTTGCGAAGATGCAGGCTGATGGGGGCGTAATGACCCATGCCGATCTGGCCGAATTCGAATCGGAGTGGGTAGAGCCAATCACTACTAACTATCACGGTTACGATGTGTTTCAGCTTCCACCCCCGGGGCAGGGATTCGCGGCGCTGGAGATGTTGAATATATTAGAGGTCTGTGCGCCGCAGCACGGCGTAAACCTGTCTGCGCTGGGCCCCTCGAACGCCGATTACTGGCATTTTCTGGTGGAGGCGAAGAAGCTCGCCTACTCGGATCTACAGGCCTATAACGGTGACCCGCTGTTCTCCGATATTCCAGTCGACAGATTGCTCTCCAAGAGTTATGCGGCAACCCTATGCGATCGTATCGATATGGATGCTGCCACCGAACCTTCTATCAAGGGCGGTCTCGATGGTGGCACCATCTACCTAACTACGGCAGATCGTTGGGGGAATATGGTTTCCTTCATACACAGTATTTTCTCTGTGTATGGCAGCGGCGCGACGGTACCGCCGTACGGCATGATGCTGCACAATCGTGGTGTCGCCTTCTCGATGGATGAAGACCACCCCAACGTGGTTGCTCCTCGCAAGCGGCCCTTTCATTCGATAATTGCAGGATTTGTCATGCAGGACGACGAGCCATTAATGACATTCGGTAATATGGGTGGCTCGGTGCAACCAGAGACGCATGTGCAACATATGGTGAATGTTATAGACAATGGCATGAATGTTCAGATGACTACGGATGCGGCGCGCTTTACTCACAGCCAGAATAGTAATGTGCTCTCGCTGGAAGATAATCTGTACAGTCTGGTGGGTAGGGCCCTGCAGGCGAAGGGGCACGATGTGCGTTCGGTGAACGGCGGCAGAGTAGGAGGCTATCAAGGCATCTTGTTTACTAAAGACTCTAGCCTGGCGATGCCCGTATTTGGTCAGGAGAGCATAGACCAAGACCACCCGGTCAACGGTGTCTACCGAGCCGGATCTGATCATCGCAAGGATGGCCAGGCAGTAGGCTGGTAACACAAGATTGCTAAGACGAGATTGATAGTGGACGAGAGTAGTGCCTGGATTAATGAGTGAAAGTAGTAAACGCATGATGCTGTTTAGACCCTTGTCTGTGAGCCTGACTCTGCTGTTGCTAGTCTCTTGTGTGGGACCGAATATCCAGGATTGGCCCGACTCGATACCGCAGACACAGGTATTCAGCGAAATCTATTCGGCAGACGCAACGAATCAAGACCGTCAGTCAGAAGCCGAGTATCTGCAATGGGTGTTGAGTTTTTATCAGGGGAATCTAGCCTATCAATCGGGCTGGCAGGATATTGCGGGCTATGTATTCGATGCTCCCAGCCCGGAGTTGGCGGGGCAGCTGCGGGATCAGTTAAGCGAACTGGGTGTTGCTATAGGCAGTGAGTGGGCCAAGCACAATGATGTTCGCCAGATCGATACGCGCATGCTGTCTCTGTGGGGCTCGACCATTCAGCTCGCTCCCGACTTCGAGACACAGAAGCAGACGGTTGAAGTCATCGCGCAAGATGTAGCTCTTCTACTCGATGGCGGTCTTGCTAAGGAAGAGATTCTCGACGAGCGCTACGCGGCTATTCTGGGTTTCGATCTTTTCGATGATTTTTAGAGCTTCAGTGGCAATGAGTCTGTAGGTTTGCACCGGCAGGCAAAAGAAAATTGAATAGGGTTTAGATATGAAACGCCGAACTTTTTTAAACAAGTCTCTGAATACTTCTCTCGCAGTCACCGCTTCGCTGCATGCGCCACTTGGACTGCTTGCCAGCGAACTACCTGCCGACATTACTGAACTGTCGGCATCGCAACTCTCGGCGGCGATTCGAAGTCGTCAGGCTAGTTGTCTCGAAGTCATGCAGGCCTATTTGCAACGTATCGAGCGCTACAACCCGGTTTACAATGCCATCGTGAATCTTGCCGAGCAGGACGGCCTGTTAGATCAGGCGCGACGCGCCGATGTCGCTCTGGACAGAGGTGAGTACTGGGGTTGGATGCACGGCATGCCCCAGGCAATTAAAGACCTGGCTAATGTCGAAGGAATGATTACCACTAGCGGCTCACCGATGTACGCAAATCGTGTGGCGAGCAGCGACAGCTCTTTAGTCGCCAGCCTCAGAGAGCAGGGTGCTATCTTTATCGGTAAAACGAATACACCAGAATTTGGCCTGGGCTCGCAGACTTACAATGCAGTCTTCGGCGCTACCGGAAGCGCCTGCAATCCGCAGCTCACGGCGGGTGGGAGTAGCGGCGGGGCTGCCAGTGGCCTAGGTACACACATGCTGCCTGTCGCCGATGGCAGCGACATGATGGGGTCACTGCGCAACCCAGCTGCGTTCAATAACATTATCGGCTTCCGGCCTTCCAAGGGTCGGGTCGGGGGCGGAGATCCTTTCTATCAGCGTCTCTCAACGGCGGGCCCAATGGGGCGAAATACCGAAGACACGATTCGCTTTCTGCATACCATCGCAGGGCCGGTTAACGATCAGCCCTATTCGATTCAAGAACGCCTTCCAGAGGCGGAGCAATATACGGCGCTTAATCTTCGCGACATTAAGATTGGCTGGATGGGAGATTTTGAAAAATACCTGGCGATGGAAGACGGGGTTCTCGAGGTTTGTGAATCCAGTCTGCGCCAATTGGAGACCGCAGGTGTCACAGTAGAACCTTGCATGCCTGAGTTTGACATGGCGGAGCTGTGGCGTAGCTGGACAGACTTAAGACACTGGTCGCGCACTTCGGCGCAAGAGATGTACAACGATCCGGCCAGGCGCGGGCAGCTGAAGCCTGAATATATCTGGGAGATCGAACAGTCTCTGGAGTTAACGGCGCGGCAGGTTTATGAGGCGGGTAATATCAGAGGTCGATGGTATCGCGAAGTAGTGCGCCTGTTAGAGCAGTATGATTTTCTGGTACTGCCTAGTGCGCAAGTCTTTCCATTCTCGAAAGATATTCACTGGCCAACCGAGATAGCGGGCCGCGAGATGGACACCTATCATCGCTGGATGGAGGTAGTCATCGGCGGTAGTCTCGCTGGAAATCCGGTGGTCAATGTGCCGGCTGGATTCGACGCCCAGGGCAGGCCCATGGGTATTCAAGTCATGGGTCGTTTCGGGCAGGACCAGAAGGTGTTGGAATTCGCCCTGGCCTATGAGCAGGTGACAGACTACTTGCAGCAGCGGCCTGTGCTTGTGGAGAAGGTCTAGATCCTTTTTTGGGACCGTGGTGTGTTAATCATCGTTTATTGAGAGCTCAGTGATGCGGCAGCGGGCCTCTAGCGGCGCTCGACGCACGCTGTAAATACATCCCTGTACGCTCGAGCTCGGCGTCCTGCCTCGCACGGCGTCAATCGCCACTAGAGACCCGCTGCCTTCTGGCAACAGTTACATACTTCCGACTAAACACTGCAGTAGACTTGGATAGTTTCGTCGATTTTTAGGGTAGCCTGAAGGCTTCTATTGAATCGGTGGCACTTATCACAACGTACTGATTGCCGTCCGCCCCTAGGTAGGTCATCGGGTTGGCATTGCCTCGTTTTGGAAGAGACGTCTCCCACAATTGGTTGCCGGTCGCCGTATCTAGCGCACGCAGTCGATTGTCATCCGTAGCCGCAATGAAAAGTAAATCTCCTGCCGTTATCAGTGCCGCCGCGCGGCCAGGCCTTCCCGTGGCCTGCTTACCTTGCGGCAACACGTCGCTAACACCTACCGCGCGCTGCCAAGCAATATTGCCTGTGCTTGTGTCAACCGCAGACAGGGTTCCCCAGGGTGGCTTCTGACAGGGAAGCTGCATGCCGTCGATGTTCACCTGGAAATTACCGGGCCTCGGGCCGCGGCGTTGCATCGGGTATTCGGCACCTTCTTCCGATTCTTCTACCCAGCCAAAGCTGCCTATGTCTCCGGAGAAGACGAAGGCATATTTAGTTGCCGGGTCAAAGGATACGCCGCCCCAGTTAGGTCCGCCGGTTAGCCCCGGAAACAGGAGAGTCGTTCGGTCTCCTGCGCCGTTGGGTCTATAGGCCCAGGGGGTGAAGGGCCCCTGATTAACAATTTCGCCGGAATTCGCCAGTAGCTCGGAACAGGCCGCGGCGTGCTCGGCTGAGGTGTCATTGGCTGTGACCAGGTCCGAGGCATTAAAGCTGACTCTGGCAAGAGCAGGAGGATTGCTTGGGATAGGCTGGGTTGGTGAAGTCTCCTCACCCGGCACATCGCTGGCCGGCATGGGGCGTTCTTCTATATCGAAGATGGGCTCGCCGGTCTCTCTGTTAAGCAAATACAGATAGCCTGACTTGGTGGTAACTCCCAGGGCAGGAATCGAGACACCGTCCTTATCTATGTCGAACAGGGCAGGGGGTGCCGGTGGATCGTGATCCCATAGATCGTGATGTATGGTCTGGAAATGCCAACGGTATTCGCCGCTGCGAATATCGACGGCTACAAGAGAGTTCGAGAAGAGATTATTTCCTGCTCTATCGCCGCCGTAGCCAAACGGAATCGGTGAGGCGAGGGGGAGATAGATCAAACCCCGTTGTTCGTCCACGGTAAAATAGAAAGGCCACGCATTGGCGCCCAGTCTGCCCTGCCAGCTATCGCCTTCCCAGGTGTCGTGGCCCAGGCTGCCGGGTTGCGGAACCGATTCAAACTCCCAGACCTTCTCACCGTTACGGGCATCGAAGGCTCTGGCGTTTCCGAGTCCTCCAGCTGCGCCGCGGGGGGTATTCGCGCCAACGACAATTGTGTTCTCGAAGACCATAGCGACGGAGTTATAGGGGATCTGCATATCGATCTCGCCGGACTCACCAAATTCGCTGGCGAGCTCTCCGGTTGCGGCATCGAGTGCGACGAGTCTGCGGCCAGCGGTATAGAGTATTCGCGGCCGCGAGGAATTATCTCCGGGCCAATAGGAAACGCCGCGTCTGGAGGCGGCGCTCTCGGTCACGCGGTGGACCCATAACTCCTGACCTGAAACAGGGTCTAGCGCGATAACGCGATCGGCTGCAGGAAGGTACATGACGCCATCGACGACGATCGGTGTGGCTTGGGAATTGGGTGCGCGCGGATTCTCATCTGCGTTGAGTGCGCTAGCGAGTAGCGAGTAGGACCAGGCACCTTGCAGACGCGTCACGTTGCCCTGATTAATCTGTTCCAGAGGAGAAAAGCCCGTGCCCGCGAGGTTGCCGCGATATTGAGTCCACTGGGATCCGGAAGATCGCGTATCTGGCGCCTGGGCATGCCCGGCTGTGATAAAAAGACAGCTGAACAAGCCGCCAAGTAGCGTGGTGGTGCGCGAAACTCTCATGGTGCCTCCTGTCTCTTCGCTATCTATTAGTCGTAAAGTCTGTGCGAAATTGGCGAGCAATTAGTCTACTGTATTCCTCTGTATTTGTATTCCAGCCAAATCTACACTCGATTTGAGTAGTAAGACGGTTTAACTCACTGCCTCAAAAGGGTAATCTTGCCCAGCTTTTCTCGCCGTCACATTTTTGCTCTAAGAGCTTTTTTAAGGAAGTAGATAACCCATGAGCCAATTGCTGCAGCCGCTTACTTTTACCAGTGGACCTACCATGAAGAATCGCTTCATGCTGGCACCCTTGACCAATTCCCAGAGCCATGAAGACGGTGTGCTTTCCGATGAAGAGTTCAATTGGTTGACCATGCGAGCTGCGGGAGGCTTTGGTTTAACCATGACCTGTGCTGCACATGTGCAGGCGATTGGTCAGGGATTTCCCGGCCAGCTCGGCGTATTTGCGGATAAGCATATTGAGGGTCTGAGTCATCTCGCGGCGACCATCAAGGCACATGAGAGCATCGCTATTTGTCAGCTGCATCATGCTGGCATGCGTTCGCCCAAGGAGTTAATCGGTACCAGTCCGGTTAGCCCTTCTTATGATGAGAAGACGGGAGCGCGCGGCCTGAGCACCGAAGAAGTAGAGCTGCTAGTACAGGACTTCATCGCAGCGGCGGTGCGCTGCGAGAAGGCCGGTTTCGATGGTGTTGAAATACATGGCGCACACAGTTACATACTGTGTCAGTTCCTCAGCAAGGAAAATAACCGCAGAGAAGATCACTATGGTGGATCTTTGGAAAACAGGAATCGTATCTTCTTCGAAATAATCGAGGGTATTCGCGAGGCTTGCGGTGAGAATTTCATGGTGGGTGTGCGTCTATCGCCCGAGCGCTTCGGCCTGGAACTGCTGGAGGTTCAAACGCTGGCGCAGCAACTCATGAGCGGTGGTCAGATCGACTTCCTGGATATGTCCCTGTGGGATGTCTTCAAGGAGCCCATTGATGAAGCCTTGCAGGGCAGAACGCTGATGTCCTTCTTCACCGAGTTGAACAGAGACGAGGTTCGTCTGGGTGTGGCAGGCAAGATACGCACGCCAGAAGAGGCAGAGAAGGCTCTGGCAGCGGGCGCGGACTGGATAATGCTGGGGCGAGCGGCAATTCTGCACCATGATTTCCCCGACCGCTATCGGGAAGACCCGGGCTTCACCCCTGTGGAAACACCGATTTCCCGCGAGCACCTGGCCGCCGAGGGTCTATCGGAAGCGTTCATCGCCTATATGGCTACCTGGGAAGGCTTTGTCGAGAAAGAGTAGAACGAGTGGGCTGATACAAAGACATTGGGCGTAGCTTAAGGCTTCGAATCATTTAGTTGTAGTAGCGGCTTACGACCAGAAGCGGGCGTTAACGCCCGTAGTAATGGGAGCAGGCTGTGTCCCCTATTGACTTATTTGTTATGTGTCGTTACGCTGACGTACAGTTTAACGTACATGTACAGGAATCCTATAATGGACAGCATAAGTTATACCTCAGCTCGAAGCAACCTGGCGAAGACCATGGACCATGTTTGCGATGACCATGCCCCTGTTGCGATCACCAGAAAAGGGCAAGGAGCCGTAGTTATGATGTCGATGGACGATTTCCAAGCTCTTGAAGAGACGGCCTATCTTCTCCGTAGCCCAAAAAATGTGAGACGCCTTGTTGAGGCCATATCTGAGCTTGAAAATGGAAAGGGCAGAGAAAGAGCGCTGGCTGAATGAAGCTGATCTTTGCTGAATCTGCATGGGAAGATTACTTATACTGGCAGAAGCAAGACAAGAAAATACTCAATCGTATTAACACGCTTGTCAAAGAGATTAAACGAAGCCCCTTTGAGGGAGTCGGTAAGCCAGAGCCATTGAAACACGCTCTCTCTGGATATTGGTCGCGCAGGATAAATGATGCTCATCGTATTGTTTACGCTGTAAGGGGTGATTCGATATTTATCGCTCAACTTCGATATCACTATTAGTAAACATAACGCCCGTAATAATAGGGGTGATCTTGTACCGCTTTCTTGGTCATTAGTTTAAATCCGCTGCTGCTTAACGGCAGCTTTCGGCCAATAGCAGTCATTGATTCGCTTGTTATGTGTCATTTCGAGCACGATATTGGTAAATAGCATAGCTGACTGCTGCAATGCTCCCAAGAATAAATGTCGCCATAGAAAACAACGTTTGGCCTAAAGTTACGACTACGTTTGTTACTAGCAATTCAAATCCTTCATTTGTCATGCGCTCGTTCAGCAAATCTATTTTTCCAACGGTCCTCACGTATCGAAGAATGGCAGCAACAGATGCCATCATGTATAAACCGCAACCGATAAATGCCAAAGGTTTTGTAATGGATTTTCTGCCTGCATGGAAAGCAACGATGAATGCAAAAGTGCTTGCAAGCCAGTATTCCCAAATAGAAGAAATCAGGTGCAATTGTTCGGAAATAATGAGGTGATACTCTGCTTCAGTCATTGGTTTGAATTCCGCACGATGTGGGTACACATAACGCCCGTAATAAGGTGTGCTGCTTGCAGCATCCCATTGATTTGATTGTTATGTGCCTTATGCACTGAAATGCTCATCAACAATACTTCGCCAAGGATCAAAAAATCCATTTCGATTTCTGTGCCACCACTGTTCTAATCCTGGCTTCTGCATGTACCACTTGAGGGTGGTTAGCGCGACATCGTGGGAGACTTCTATAGTATCTGAAGCACTATGTTCCCACGCAACTTCTAGTGTTGTCATGAATCGAAAGAAGTACTCATCAAGCAAAATACTTTCCCAGTTTTCTAAAGAATCTCCTGAACTATTTTTTGCAATTACTCTAGCTAGTTCCGGCGTGATGCTCTCAGAGGCATCTATGAAAAACTTGTTAACTTCTCTAACTCCAGAAACATGCAAATCCTTCTTGACTTGTTTTATCTGAAGAGACAGATATATAAGAGTAATACCGACAGCTGTCGCGCCAATGATTTCTCCTAAAGCCCCTATCGCGTCCCAATTCATGCAAGATTCCTAATTAGCACACATAACACCGGGTTAAGCGGCAGGCCAATGTGGCGCGGCTTTTGCGCACGTAAAAGATGTGACATGTTGGACTGTCCGACTTCAACCCCATGTTATGCGTGCCCCTCTCACTAAGAGAGGCTCGCGATAGATCGGAACACCAACCGATCAGCGAGCATGATAAACGGTCGGCTCCAAAGGTTTGCGGAACGTCGCCGTGTAGTTCCAAGATGGACCACTCCGACGATCGAGAACGAAACCAGCTTGCTCGACCAAGGGACATAATTCTGCGAACCACATGAGATTGTCCGGAAGCTGCTCATGGAAGACCACTACTCCGGCGGGACGAAGCACCCGACTGATCTCCGTCAGGCAGGCCCCCTTATCGGGAACCTCGCGAAGGACGGTAACCAACACAGCAATGTCAAAGTGAGCATCCGGGAAAGGCAAACGCTCGCTAGCGTTACCGACCGTGTACCCGACGTTCTCGATCCCCTTCTTCACCAGCTTACGTCTGGCTTTTGCGAGCATCTCTGGCTGGAGGTCGAACAGCTCAAGGCGGCCAGCTCGGACACGATGAGCAAGCTCAACACTGAAGTAACCCGATCCCGGCCCAATCTCTAGAATGCGATCCGTCTCTGAAATCTGAAATCTGAAATCGATTCGCGAGCGTGCTGGGCGACAGCAGGAGTCGCCGGACAGGATTATCCATAATCCACGCGAGTTGATGGGGTGCATAGCCTCGTCTCAGCGCTTCCCACCAAGAGATGGCTGATCCAGTGCTCCCTTGGTTCGTGCTCTCTTTGTCATGCTTCATCGCTTCACTCGTACCGCATAACGCCCTTGTATGGTTGTTCTATGGGTTTCTCTCTCATTTCTCAGGGCCGCTTCCGGCCAATAGCTGCCGTTCGACCCTCTAAATCGCGCTTTCCAGCTATGAAAGCTAAATTTCTTGATCAAGTAGATTTAGAATTTCTTCACCCCAATCTATAGCGCGCCTCATACCAACTTCTTCATAGAGTTCAAGCCGTTGGATTTTGAGTATTGCCAAATTTCTGAACTCGACATTGACTCTTAAAGAGTCATAGCTTTTAGGCGTCCAATTCAAACCACCATCATCAGAAACAACAAACTCTGTATTAGTCAAAAAATCGATCCTATCACGTACATACAAACGCTCAGATTCCATCATTCCACGAACAGCTGGGTAAGCTATTTCGTAGAAGTTTACAATTCGTAGTCGTATGTCCTCATTTGAAATTAGATCGAAGCCTTTTGATTTCAGTACCTCATAAACTGAAAAATTAAACTGCTGAGCTCTATAGCTTTTCAGTGCCTCAATACCCTTGCTTGATTTCTGTGGAAATACGTCACTCGAGTCAAAAGTAGCCAATAAATCAACTAGTTCCTCTTTGTCATATCCAATACTAGCAAGCCTATTTTTTAGCCTTAAGACTTCTATTTCCAATGTTTCGCGGAATTGACTCAGAATTTCCCGTTCTTCGTGACGTCGCTGTGAATCTTCGTACCAAGAAGACGTTCCGAGTGCTATAAGAACTCCGAGCACAACCACTATCAATTCGGCAAATAGCCATCGAAAAGACTGGTTGGGCATTGTTAAAATTGACATACTTATCTAGCTTTTTGGTTTAGGGGCAGCTTTCGGCCAATAGCTGACGCTTTGAAAACTATGTCGCCCCTAGACACCCTCTATTTTCTTAATCTACTCGACCACCGCATTGTGCAACCGATCTTATTTAATTAGAGGTTAGAGCGTTAAGCCTTTCAGCTAATTCCTTTTTAGGGATTGGTCCAACTGAGCGGAATATTTCTTGGCCTGATGAATCTAGTACCAGCAGAGTTGGCATACCTACGATTTTGTAGAAAACTGCACTTCGAGGGAACAGATCAGTATCAACTTTGGTAAAGATGAAATTCTGAAGTGCGGCTTGCACATCTGTACTATTGAGGGTTTGTTGCTCTAATATCTTACAGACAATGCACCATTCCGCGAAGAAATCGACGAAAACCAATTTGTCTTCGGCAAGAGCTGCCACTAACGCACTGGCTATTGGTTCCGGCACTGCGCCTTCGGGGGCAAGTTGATCAGTCTGAGAAATATCGCCGAGAGTTAAACGTGGTGTGTAACCTAAGCTTTGAATTGCTTCATACATATCATCTAGCGTAGTGACGCTCGAATCATACTCAATGGTGAAAGCATCTCTATCGAGTATCATCTCAACATGTTCTTCTGACTTAATTCCAGGCAACTCTGACAGAGCTGCTACGACACTCTCGGGTCAGCTCAGTCAAGTGACGCCGCCGCGACTCTTCATCATACCTTCGACGAATAATGTCACTTTGGATAGCTCCGATTCCAATGCCGCCGCCTGAACGTAAATCGATAGCATAAGTCCTGCTATGAGAAAGGACGCTGAGGCGAAGGTTTTAGCGAATTGTTTCACTACGAAAGATGTCTCTTAACGATAGAATTAGGACACAGTCTAACGCCTGCACCTACTATGCGCGCAAGTATTATTTCCCATTCAAGGTGTAAATCAGGGATATAACGAGAATCTCTTCTATTTTTGCACCTAGGGTTGAGCGTTTCCTACAAAATCACCACTGACCGCTGTGGGTCGATAGCGGTCATAAGGCCAGATTCTTGGATGTTATGAGAAATGGACAGCTTTTAGACCAGAGCGGACGTTACAAATATTCCTTAACGTATGAAATTCGTGGGTTGGCTCTAACGGCAGCTATCGACCCGAAGCTGTCATTCGATGTTTTTCAGAATGTCTCAATTTCTGCTTCCGAAAGCGGACATAGCGGGTATAAACCCTACTGTGCTAGGCTCTGGCGCTAATAATTAAGAAAAAACTAGTCCCCCTATTTTGGGAACGCTGTTTGAATCGCTATCAATTCTCTAGACACTTAGCAGCCTCTGTTGATAACGCTCTTCATACTTTACAGGCGACAGCTGATTATTGGAACTGTGCCGTCGTTTGCTGTTATAAAACATTTCAATGTAATCAAAAATATCACTCCTAGCTGCATCTCTTGTAGCGTAGGTTTGCCGGCGAATTCGCTCTCGCTTCAGTAACTGGAAAAAGCTCTCGGCCACCGCATTATTATGACAGTTCCCTCGTCGACTCATACTTCCTTCCAAGCCATGCGTTTTAAGAAAAGACTGCCAGTCATGACTCGTATACTGACTCCCTTGATCTGAATGCACGATTACCTGAGTAGTTGGGCTTCGTCGCCATACAGCCATTAGCAATGCGTTTAATACGATCTCCTTAGTAATCCGAGATTGCATCGACCAGCCTATTACTTTTCTTGAAAACAGATCCAACACGACAGCAAGATATAACCAGCCTTCGTGCGTGCGAATATAAGTGATATCCGTCACCCATGCCGCATCTGGCGTAGCCGGATTAAATTGCCGTTGTAACCGATTCGAGACTACAACATGGGGTTGCCCGCTTCGATGCCGAGGGCGCCGATAACCAATCTGTGCCCGAAGCCCAGCTGCTCGCATTAGCCGATAGACCCGAGCCTCTCCGCAATACTCACCGTACTCTCGCAAGTCGCTGTAGATCTTCCTGTAACCATAGACCGCACCGCTCTCCAGCCAGAATTGCTTAATCAGGCCTGTGAGCCGTACATTCGCAACAGCTCGCCTAGACTGCGGTTGTTTTATCCAGGCGGAATAGCCGCTGGGATGCAGGTCTAACAAGTTGCAGAGCCAGCGAACAGGCCATGCCTTATTGTGAGATCTAATAAAGGCGCACCTTACTCGGACTGGCTAGCAAAGTACGCCGCGGCTTTTTTTAGGATATCGCGCTCTTCGGTGACGCGTTTTAACTCCTTCTTAAGCTGGCGAATCTCGGCCTGTTCTGCGGCTAGCACTTGGTGTTTAGCAGAATCAGGTCCGTATTTCTTTTTCCAAGCGTAAAGACTGTGCGTTGTGATGCCAAGACGACTCGCCACTTCTGCGACACTGTGGCCTCGATCAACTACTTGCTTGACCGCTTCTATTCTAAATTCTTCTGTGTATCGATTGTTGCTCATATTCACCTCTCTTATAGCCATTTTGTATGACTGAAAGGTGTCTAGTAAAGTGATAGCGATTCAGTTTGAGGTAACCATTCTCTTTCTTGAGGTTACTTTCTTCTCAGCTGTTGGCATGACGTTTAGTGTCACCTGCCAGGCGTTGTTTGCCCGTCTCCAGAAACTTCTTCGACCAGCTGTAGTACTGGCTGGCAGCTATGCCTTCACAAGCACAAATTACTCTGACCCCTTTGATTCCAGATTGATCTCTATTACCACTAGCAACAAGACTGCAATTTACGGTCTAATAGCCTGCATAGTATTACCTTAGAGGATGACTGATTGAGCCAGTTTGAGTTTGTATCCGTTGCGGCTTCTCTGGTGATAGCGTTAGCTATTGCCCGACTTGTTTCCGCTCTTCCATCAGTTATGAATCCTAAGCGGTTCGATTGGCTGCACAGTATCTTTGCCATCTCATTGGTGCTTTTTAGTTTTCAGATCTGGTGGCGCAGCTGGGGTCATGTTGAGGTTGAATCGTGGTCGTTGCTCAAGATGATTGTACTGATTATCCCCAACATCCTTATTTATTTATGTGCGCTGTTTCTAGTGGGAGAGAAACCGCAAAAAGTTCGCTCCTGGGCAAGGTTCTTCGATTCTTCCGGTCAGGCGATGTTTGGCGCATTCTTCGCAACGATGCTGGCGATCTTAACCCGCAACTATTACCTCGACGGTCTACTACCCGGGCTGCCGGGAATAACCGTAAGTCTGGCGTGCTTAGCTGGCATGGTGTGGCGCAATAGAGTGCTCTGGTGGGCGATTGTTGTTTTGGTCGACGCTTCCTTTATAGCTGTAATTTTTCGGGAACTATAGCCGGCTATGGAAATGATGTCCGCTCACAGCCGAAAGCAACCCTTTCGGCTAGGAATATTCTCAAAAATTAGTTATATGTCTACTATAGATCCAAAGCTGCAGAGGACTTATCCTTTTCATAGACTTTTAAGTCGCATATGCTTAGGAGCAATGCAAAATAGTAGAAGAGAATAACGATAGAATATATAGCTCTAATTGGGACCAATATTGAGCTAGGTTTAACTATATAAGAACAGCCGAATACAAATATTTCGTTAATTATTAACTAGGATGGGACTAATGTTAGAGAAAGCCTTACAAAGACCGAGGGTCATATTAACTTCATTATGGCTTGTATACTGTGTTTTGTTTTTGGGAAGTAACGTCAGTGACGATGGTTCTGTTATAGATCAAACTGGAATAATTATTGACGCGATAATAATGGTTCTATTTGTCATCGGTTTAATCTGGATGACACTCAAAAAGAAAGAAATAGAGAATTAGAAAAAGGGCTTTTTGTCGTATTTTGCCCCCCCCAAATACCTCTAATACTCACAAGTAGTATTATAAATCGCCTGTGGATGCGTTAGGTTGAGTAAATCACAGAATCTGTTTACCTAAATAAAGTCAACTTCTGACCGGAAGCAGCCTTTGACTAAGAGTAATACAGATAGTGAGGCCAACATATAACAATCAAATCAAAAAGGAGGGGCTACGCGCCCCTATTATTCAGGGCGTTAACGACTGCTCCTGGCCGGAAGCGGTCGTTTCAAAACGTGGTCTGTCTCAATTTGTCCAAGGAACTAAGACAATGAAAATATTCCCCTCTTCATTTCTACATTTTCTCTGTACTCCCGCCTTTTATTTCGTCACGTCTCTCATACTTATGCCGGTGACAGTCGCCCAAGCCCAGAGTTTACTCAGCTCAGATGAGCGAGCGGAAATCCACAATCTTTACGCGCAATACAATCTGGTGCTCGACGCGGGCGATTCCCAGTCTTGGGCTGATACGTTCATTGAAGATGGCAGCTTCAATACCTTTGTCGGGAGGGAGGCACTTATAGCTTTCGCCGACGGCTTTGCAACCGCCAATCCGAATACTAGGCACTGGAACAGTAGCATCCGGATTACTCCCACCGCCGATGGAGCGGCGGGTACCGCTTATCTCATGCTCTGGAAAGTTAGTACGCAGCCGGCAGAAGTCGTTCTCACGGGTATTTACACGGACGAGTTGGTTAAAACCTCGAAAGGTTGGCGGTTCAAAGCACGGCTAATTGAGGTCGACCAGCCCGCGAATCCTTGAAGAAACAGGGACAGGCCACGTTTTTCGAACGTTCGTCCCTGACCGAAGCAGACTTTCAACAGGTCTCAGGGCACAACGCCATGATCAAATAAATCAAGGTGTTACAAAGCTGAGAAGTTGGCTCACTGGGACAGAACCTTCGTGTAGAGATCAATATCGAGCAGTGGTTGGGAATTAGGCAATCAGACTGGCACTGAAGTCTGCTCGGCGGTATTCTACTTCTTCGGTAAATAAGCATCGAAGCAAGGCGAATACCCTATGTCCTCCGTCATCTATCCAGTTACTAATCTGAAGTCTGTCGAGCAGATCAATATTGTCAGGGGCAAGGGTGTCTATGTCTATGACGATGCCGGCAATCAATATCTAGAGGGTCTGTCGGGGCTCTGGTGTTCCGCCCTGGGCTACGGCAACGAAGAGTTGATCGAAGCCATCAGCTCGCAGCTACATACTCTTTCCTACAGCCATCTGTTTGGTGGTCGCACTCACCCCGCTGTCATGGAGCTGTCCGACCGGCTCGCTGCCATGGTGCCGCTTAAGGATGCCAAGATATTCTTCAGTAATTCCGGCAGCGAGGCGAATGACTCGCAGATAAAGATGCTGCGCTATTACGCCAATGCTATAGGCAAGCCTGAGAAGAAGAAAATTATTGCGCTGGACCGAGGTTATCACGGTGTGACTGTTGCCGCGGCGGCGCTTACTGGTCTGCCGGTAATGCACAGTCATTTCGACTTGCCTGTGGATGCCCTCGGCATTCTGCGCGCCGATTGCCCGCATTATTTTCGCGGTAGAGTCGGTGCAGAAACCGAAGAGGAATTCGTGGCGCGCCTGCTGACAAACCTCCAGCAACTCATTCATGACGAGGGCGCCGACACTATCGCGGCCTTCATTGCCGAGCCGCTAATGGGTGCCGGTGGTGTGATCGTGTCACCGGAGGGCTATCTGCCGCAGGTTCAGGCCCTGCTCAATGAGAACGATATTTTCCTCTGGGCCGATGAGGTGATCTGCGGTTTTGGTAGAACGGGTAATGACTTCGGTTCCACCACCATGGGAATACAGCCGGACATCATGAGCCTGGCGAAGCAACTTTCCTCAGCCTATGTTCCAATTAGCGCGGCCGTTATTCCCGGTGCCATGTATGAGGCAATGATTGAGCAGAGCGCCGAGGTCGGTGTCTTTGGTCATGGTTATACCTACACGGGGCACCCCGTAGCCTGCGCTGCGGCATTGAAGGCATTAGAGATTTATGAGCGAGACGAGCTGTTCGCCAGGGCGGCGAAGCAGGGTGCGTACATGCAGTCCCGCTTGCAGGAATTTGCAGGCCATGAGCTTGTGGGTGAAGTGCGCGGCAAAGGTCTCATCGGCGCGATTGAACTGGTGGCGAATAAAGAAACGGGCCAGGCATTTACCGATGGCAGGGTAGGGGCCTTTGCGCAGCGCGCCTGCCAGGACGAAGGTTTATTGCTTCGTGCCGTGGCTGGAAACTCCGTCGCCTTCTGTCCTCCTCTGATAATAGAAGAAGCACAGATCGATGAGATGATTGAGAAATTCGCCAGGGCTCTCGATGCCTCGTATGAATTTGCGAAAAAAGAGAAACTGATTACTTAGAACACTGTGCACAAAATTAATAAACTAGGACGCAGCAAAAATGAAGAAAATTAAGTATGTAGTTCTCCTGACAAGCCTGCTGGTTTTTCTCTCATCTTGTCAGCCAGAGCAGGAGACGGCGACCGTCTCTGCAGAGAAGATAGCGGCAGACCTTATATTAAATAACGGCAAGATCGTTTCCGTGGATGAGGCCTTTAGCATTCATGACACCCTCGTCGTGAGCGACGGGCGAGTGGTGGAACTGGGCGATGCCTCGCTGCTGGACAAATATTCCGCAACTACTGTGCGCGACCTGCAGGGCAAGACGCTTATTCCCGGTTTTATCGATTCCCACACGCATATTCGTGGCCGACCGCGTCGCTATATCGAGCTAAGCGAGGTCAACTCTATCGCCGAGATGCAGGATCTTATTCGTGCCAAGGCTGCCGAACTGGGTGAGGGCGAGTGGATTACCGGCTACGGCTGGTCGGAAGATGAGCTGGCGGAGGGGCGCAAGCCGCTTCGTGGCGATCTGGATATCGCAGCACCGAACAATCCGATCACCTTTACCAGGGCGGGAGGCCATAGTGCGGTTGTTAGTACCTTGGCTCTGGAGCTAGCGAATATTACTGACGAGACTCCCGACCCTGAGGGCGGGGTTATCGAACGTGACGAGAATGGGGTGGCGAATGGAGTTATTCGCGAGCGTCAGGAAATCGTCGGTAGGCTGGTGCCGGATTCAACTTACGAAGAACTGATTGCAAGCCTGGAGATCAATCTTGGCGATCTTCTGGCGAAGGGAATTACCAGCATCACAGATGCCTCCAAACGCCCCGATGAATATGCGATGTGGGAAGAGCTGTACGCAAAGCCGGGGGTAAATCTACCGCGCTCTGCGATTCAATTTCAATGGTTCGAACCCGAGGCGACTGCCGAGTTAAAGGCCAGGGTTGGCGATGGTAATGAATTTCTCAAGATCGGCCCCATCAAGATATTTGCCGATGGTGGCTTTACCGGCCCCGCAGCCTTCACCAAGGAGCCCTACCTGAATCAGGGTGACTATCGTGGTTATCTCAATATGCCCGAAGAAGAACTGGTCAGCCTGATCAACGAGGTGCACGATGCTGGCTGGCAGATGGGCATCCATGCGATTGGCG
Organism: uncultured Pseudomonadales bacterium; assembly: GCA_943842505.1. GTDB lineage: Bacteria > Pseudomonadota > Gammaproteobacteria > Pseudomonadales > Pseudohongiellaceae > UBA9145. The sequence goes on from CALTDI010000010.1 coordinate 185,985, forward strand.
ATGCGGCTATCGAGCTGGTGGTAGACACGCTCGCCGATGCACTCACGCGAAACCCAAGGGAAGATCACCGCAGCTACCTCAATCATTTCTCGATGCGTCCGTCCGATGCAACCATGGAGAAGATGGCGCAGCACGGCATCCATATTACGCAGCAGCCCAACTTCACCTATACCCTGGAAGGCCGTTACGTGGCGAACCTGGATGGTTGGCGACTGGAGCATAACAATCCGGTTCGCTCACCTATGGACCACGGCATCCATGTCGCTATTTCCAGCGATATCCTGCCTATAGGTCCTCTAGTGGGCATCTATGCCGCCGTGACCCGAAAGGGTATGAGTGGCAGAGTCTTCGGCGCAGACGAGGCCATCACCATCGAAGAGGCGATTCAGGGCTACACGATCAAGGGTGCCTATCTGGGCTTCGAGGAAGACATCAAGGGATCCCTCGAGCCCGGTAAGCTGGCGGATATGATTGTCCTCTCCAAAGACATTCTCACCGTCGATGCAGAAGAGATTATGGGCATAGAGATCGAACAAACCTATGTGGGTGGTAATTTGGTATTCCAAAACTAGCGGCCTGTGTGTTTGCTTTGCCCGCTACTACGCGCAGCAATAAAAAGTTAAAGAAATACGATACAAAAATAATAGGTAAAAAGGAGAATCCCGTGAGCAGAAGATTCCTAAGTAGAGCCGTTGCCTTATCCCTGGCCGCCGCGCCCGCGCTGATGGCGCAGTCCTCGAGCATCCCGCGCACCGAGCACGGTGTGCCAGATTTTCAGGGCACCTATACCTTCAGAACCCTAACGCCCTTGAATAGACCTCCCGAACTCGCCGACAAGGCGACGCTTACCGAGGAAGAGGCGGCGGAATGGGCTGCCTTCGAGAATAGACGACAGAATCGTGACTTGATCATCGATTCGGTCGGCGGCGCGGGCTATCCGCCGGGGGTAATCTCCTATAACGAGTTCTGGTATGAGCGCGGCGTCGAAACGATCGCCGATCGCAGAACCTCCTTAGTGTACGACCCGCCGAATGGTCGCGTGCCGCCGCTGAATGCAGTGGGTAAAGAGCGAGCCGCCGAGAGGTCGGAAAAGCTCAGACTAAGCGAAGGCCCTGAGGCGAGAACGCTGAATGATCGCTGTCTGCTGAATGCTCGCACCGGGCCGCCGATGATATCGGGGTCCTATAACAACAATATGCAGCTGGTGCAGACTAAGGATCACGTGATGATTCTGAGTGAGATGATTCATCACGCGCGCATTATACGCTTCGATGATGAGCACCATACCAGGCAGCTGAAATGGGAAGGGGACTCGATCGCGCATTGGGATGGAGACACGCTGGTAATCAATACGCAAAACTATTACTACCCCAATGGCTGGAGGAATACATCGAAGGCGATGCAGGTCGAGGAGCGTTTCACCTGGCTCGATGAGAACACCTTAGACTATGACTTCACCGTCGAAGACCCGAATACCTGGGACGTCTCCTGGTCGGCAAGACTGCCCATGCGCCGCATCGAAGACCCTATCTATGAGTATGCCTGCCACGAGGGCAACCACGGGCTAGCCGGAATTTTGGCCGGTTGGAGACGCTACGAATCCATGGGCATGAATGGTGATGGTACGCCTAAGGAAGACTAGCGCTAAGTCGGGGATAGACGCGTTCGTTGGCATTGCTAGCGTACGCGTATAATCCCTGTAGCTTAGACATTCAAGATGCCGGCGCTCGCCATTATTCAACTCCCTCCCCGCAAAAACCTATCCTATCCCCTATGCTATAGTCGGGCAGCGTTTAATCAATTAGCAGATAGAAAGTAATGACTGAAGAAAAATCTAGCGCCTTCAGGGCGCGGCTCATAGGCGTCGCTGGCAACTCGGCCACCATGGAGGTATTAGACGGTGAGGCGAGGAGTTCGGATGAACTGGTGTTTTGTGGCAGTGCCCAGACGCGAAAGGTTTTAAGCCTGCGCGAATATAACGGCCATACCATGGCTGAACTGGACTCTCCGGTAGAGGCGCAAGTCGGCGAGATCGTCGCGCGATCAGTTGAGCGGCCAGAATATGTCGATCAGTTCGAAGCCAAAATTTTCTGGATGTCCGAGCGGGAGATGTTGCCTGGGCGCAGCTACTCGCTTATCTGCGCAGGGCAGTCGGTTGACGCAACCATCTCCAAGCTCAAATATAAGGTGGAAGAATCAAGCGGCAAACACATCGCCGCCAACAGCATAGCGCAGGATGAAACATTCATCGCCAATCTCTCTCTTGATCGCAATATAGCTTTCGATCCTGGAAGTACGCGCCTGGAGACGTCGCGGTTTGAGCTTAGAAGTGGTGATTCAAAAATACTGGCGCGAGGCGAAATACGGCATAGCTTGAGGCGGGCCAGCAATGTCCATTGGCAAGCACTTGCGGTCGATAAAATCGCGAGGTCAAAGCTTAAGAATCAAACTCCCAAGATTATTTGGCTAACCGGTCTCTCTGCTTCAGGCAAATCGACCATCGCCAATATTATCGAGAAGAAGCTGCTGGCTATGGGGAAGCACGCCTATTTACTGGATGGTGACAATGTGCGCCACGGTCTCAATAAGGACCTGGGCTTCACCGCTGCAGACCGCGTTGAAAATATTCGCCGAATCGCGGAGACCAGCAAGCTGATGCTCGACGCTGGCCTGATTGTGATCGCCAGCTTTATTTCGCCGTTCCGGGCTGAACGTCGAATGGCCCGCTCTCTTTTCGAAGAGGGTGAATTCATCGAGGTGCACGTTGATGCCAGCTTGGCCCTATGTGAGGAGCGCGATCCCAAAGGGCTCTATAAGAAGGTTAGGCGAGGAGCCATAACAAATTTCACGGGATTCGACAGTCCCTACGACAGACCTGAAAAGCCAGAGATTAGAATCGATACGGAAACGGTATCCGCTGAGGAAGCGGCTAGCAGAATCATCGATTACCTATAATTACCTATAGAGGCTGGAACTCCCCCAGCAAGCACTAAACCTCCGCGTGTAAAGACTGCATATGCATCTCAAACTGAGCTAGCAGATCGCTTGTCAGTTGTTCGATGGTATACCCTGCCGCGTCATAGTTTTGGGGGCCTTCCATTAAATGAACCTCGGCGCGCCAATAGGTTTTCTCTTGATCTCGCCTGGGTAGCTTTGGAAAAGCGACAGAGGGGATGGCGTACTCGCGCAGTCGAATCTCATATTTGAACGCTGCATTGACTCCATGGCTCACGGTCAGCCTGATCATGGCCTTGCTCTCCTCGATTGTAGATTGCAGCTGGGACTTATCAATCTGCTTAGAGACTGCCTCCATGGCAGGCCTGACTGTATTGTCGATGAAGGCTCGAACGTCTTGCTGTCGATGCTCGCCAATCAGGGCGCGCAGGCGCTGATGCCAGTTAGTGGCTGTAGGAGACTGCGGTATTCTGGGGGCAGGCAACGGACGATAGGGCCGCCTGATTGTTTCCATTTGTAGGCCTTCGTAAAGTCCGTAGCACATCAATAGCATCACGAAGGCGAAGGGCAGTGCGCTACTGATTGCGGCAGCCTGCAGTGCCGATAGGCCTCCTGCGAGCAACAGTGCCGCGGCTACGGCTCCTTCTGTGATTGCCCAAAAAATTCGCTGCCATACAGGCGGGTCTTCGTTGCCGCCAGAGGTAATGATATCGATCACTAGCGAGCCCGAATCCGATGAGGTAACGAAGAACGTGATGATCAATAGGGTGGCAACCAGCGACATCACATTGGACCAGGGTAGCTGGTCTAACATCGCGAATAACGCCGTTGGAGAATCTTCCAGTGCAGCGGTTACCAGATCGATGCCACTATCGGCCAGTTCCATTGTCAGGGCGGTGTTGCCGAAAAGGCTGAGCCACAAGAAAGTAAAACCGGCGGGGACCAAGAGTACACCGATGATGAATTCGCGAATGGTTCGACCGCGGGAGATGCGTGCGATAAACATGCCGACGAACGGCGACCAGGAGATCCACCAGCCCCAGTAAAACAGAGTCCAGTCCCCCATCCACTCTTTGGGTTCGTAGGCATACAGGTTGAAGGTCATATCAACCATGCTAGATAAATAGCCGCCTACGTTTTGCATCAAAGCACTCAGCAGAGTTGCCGTAGGCCCCGCCACTAAGATGAATACCAGCATCACCAGCGCGAGTAGAAGATTAAGCTCGCTGATGCGGCGAATACCCGCATCGAGGCCCGCAACGACCGAGATTGTAGCCATGCCAGTTATGAAAACAATCAACAGTATCTGCACGTAGGTGGATATTTCGACACCGAACAAGAAATTCAGGCCAGCGTTTACCTGCATGACTCCCAGTCCCAGTGAGGTTGCGACGCCGAACATCGTGCCCAACACGGCGAAGATATCGACGGCATGCCCGATAGGGCCGTAGATGCGATCACCGATTAGGGGGTACAGCGCCGACCTTACCGATAGCGGTAGACCGTGTCGAAAGGAGAAGTAAGCCAGTGACAGGCCGACGACGATGTACACCGACCAGGCTTGTAGTCCCCAGTGAAAGAAGGTGATCTCCATTGCGCGATTTGCCGCTGCGGTCGTGCCGCCAATGCCCGATGGGGGCTGCGCGAAATGGGTAAGGGGCTCGGAGACTCCGAAGAAAAGCAGGCCTATGCCCATGCCGGCACTGAACAACATCGCAAACCAGCTGAGGTAGCTGTAATCCGGCTCAGAGTCGTCGGGCCCTAGCTTTATGTTGGCGAAGCGGCTGGAGGCGAGGTAGACCACAAAGCCGAAGAAGAAGGCTATAGATGCCATATAGAACCAGCCAAAATTAGTTACCAGCCAGCGCTGCGTAGCGCTGAAGGTCACCGCGGCGTGTTCGCTGAATCCTGCGCCATAAAGACAGACCAGTAAAATAAGCCCTGCCGAAATGAAGAATACCGGCCGGCAAATAGTATCCAACAGTTTGTCTTCAGATTCGGGTTCTGTCTGTTTTTCTGGGATAGCTTGATTCATGGATACTGGTCTCTATCGGTGCTCGGATTGTGGCTGCTGTTCGGTGTTCGCACTGTTTGTCGACAACGAAAGCAATTCAGGGCCGAGTGCTTGTTTCAAAGGCTCAAGTTCGGTGTTGTATTTTTTCCACTGGCCAACGCCGGCACGATTTACTGGTTGGCGTACCTGCTCCGAACTGGGCGTTCTGACATTGCGTTGGGTGTTATGGAAGTTGAGGCAGGCTTGTTCAAACGGCAGTCCGCAGAATTCGAGCATTCGGCGAACCTGCCCTTCAAGGTCTTCGATTAAATCTTCGTTATAAATTCGCAGTACAAAGCCGGGTAGTACTTCATCCCAGTGTTCCATTAGTTTGATGTAGTCCCGGTAATACTGGCCAATGTCTTCTAGGGAATAGCTAAACTCCTGACCTTCGGCAAACAGCTGTTTGAAGCCGCTGAAGCAACAGTCCAGCGGATTACGTCGGGCGTCGATAATTTTCGCCTGGGGCAGTATCATTTTAATGAGGCCAATGTGGCGAAAGTTGTTGGGCATCTTGTCAATAAAAAACGGTGCCCCCTGACGATGGGTTCTGGTGTCCTCGATGAACTCCTGGCCAAACCGAATGAGTTCTTCCTGGGTTAAGAGTTCCAGAACCTGCGGGTATCCGGGCGTGGCTCCGTCTATCGTATGTCGGCGTAGCTTCTGTGAGAGAGACAAGATGTTGGGCAACTCCAGAGTGCCATCGACCTGGCTGTGGCTGGAGAGGATTTGCTCAATCAATGTCGAACCGGCTCTGGGCATGCCAACGATGAAGATGGGGTCATCGCTGTCAAAGCCCCATCCCTGTCTCTCGCGCAGCAGTGCTGCGCTCACGTGCTGTTGCTGCAGGGCTAACTCCGCACTGACCTGGTCAGCATCATATTTGCTCTGGGAGTTTTTCATCTGATTGCCTTGCGCATAACAGGCAAAGGATTGCTGCGTATCGTCGCGATCCTCGAAGGCTTTGCCGAGTGCGAAGCAGACATGAACTCTTTCCATAAAACCGAGGTTCTCGTCTCTTTGCAGTTCAAGCATGTGATGCATTTCTTCATCGCTGAATCGATAGGTCTTGAGGTTGCCCAGGGAAAAGAATGCCTCCCCATGATTTGGGTAGGCAGCAATAGCGTTCTGATAGCTCTCGATCGCCCCGGCCGAATCCCCCTTGGTTTTGAGGGCGTGGCCCATGGAGGTAAGCGTGATTGGGTCGTTAGGGAGAGCTTTTAGTATTCCTTCGAAGGTCTGCAGTGCCTCATCAAAATCTCCAGATTGCATACACTGCACGGCAAAGATCGACTGAAACTGCGGATTGTTCGGCTCTCGCTGCAGTAGGGATCTCGCCTGTTCTAGCGCGGCGCTGTGCTGCTGCCGTTTTCGTAGTGCCTGAATATAGTCTATGTGGACCCTGATATTGTCAGGGGCCAGGCGGCTGGCACTGGCCAATAGAAACTCGGCGTCTTCCAATATTCCCAGTCGCAAGCCAATATCCGCGAGCAGACGCATGGCTTCAACATTGTGTGGTACTTTTTTCAAAAACTGACGGCAAATAGTTTCGGCGCGTAGCAGCTTACCCATAGAGATGAGGTCAACCACGGCGATCAGCGGTTTGGGCAGCGCCAATAGGCCATCCAATTGCCGTTGAACATGGCTTGCCTGAGGGGTTTCGCCACGCGCGTTGTGAATTTCTACTCTTGCCCGAAAGCTAGCCTCCAGCGCAGGATTGTAGAAGCAGGCTCGCTCGTAGGCTCTTAGAGCTTTACTGGTTTCGCCCATCGCACGCAGCACGTGAGCTTCTTCCTGATGAGCGCGTCCATGCTCCGGCTGGATGGACTTTAGCCGAGACAGCGTTTCAATGGCAGCCTGGTGCTGCTGGGTATATCGGAGGCAGACGGCTGTCATGTAAAGCGCTTCGGCATCGTCTGGCTTCGCCTCCAGCATCGACTGTAAAGCAGTGAGCGCCTCGGGAAATTGCCGACCCTGAATGAGCTTTTGGGCAGATTCAAGCTTGCCGGCGAATTCTTTCACATCGGTTTCTGATTGCTGTGTGCCTAACATGGAATCGGGCGCTCCTTAAGAGTGCCCGACGTCACATTAATTTCCAGGTAACGCTGTCTCATCGCCTAGAAGTCGTAGGCAACTCGGACTCCGCCAGAGAACGGTCTGGCATAAGTCACACGCTGACGATCGTAGATAAACGAACTCGCGATCTCGGCGCGCTCGTCACCGATATTCTCGGCGAACAGGTCTACCGACCATTGGCCATTGGTCACGCCGGCAGTGAGTCCAAACATAACCCAGCTGTCCATGCGATCTCGGTTGATGGTGATGATGTCGCTGTAAGCTTCGTCGGAATAGGTTACGTGGGGCATGACATGAGCGGTACGACCGGAGCCGATGTCCCATTCATACCTCGCCCGCAGATTAAACTGACGCTCTGGCGCGAAGGCCAGCGAGTCGCCAATAATGACGTCGTTAGTGGGTGTGATCACCTTAGTGATTTCTGTGTCCAGGAGAGAGAATGCGCCGGTCACAGTGAGGCCTCCTATGGAGGCAGGAGCCCAGATGAAATCGCCCTCGATTCCACTGACCTCGGCATCTGCCGCATTGTCAGAGAAAAACAGATTAGTAATGCTGGGGTCGAAGATCGTCGTCTGCAGGCTTTCGATCTCAGAGAGGAATATGGCGCCGTTAAATCTAAGCGTAGAATCCAATAAATCCGTCTTCCAGCCGAGCTCATAATTTGTCAGGTCATCGGTATCGATGGCAAAGGGAACGGTAAAAGTCCCGGCAGGATTAGATGCCCCGCCAGGTCTGTTGAGCAGTCCTGGTCTGAAGCCCTCAGAGAAGGTCGCATAGAATAGCGAGTCGCGATTCGGTGTCCAGTTCAGGCTGAATTTGGTGATGACTCCATCAGTGGAGGCGGTGTCAGGATTAGGGTTGCTAAACAAGGTATCCAGATTGTTGCCTGCATTATTATCTACAGTGGCTCCAAAGTTGCCGAATGAGCCAGCGGCGCTGCCCTTCAGGTCTACCTCTACGTCGTACCAGCGAGCTCCGGTAATAATGGAGAACTGATCGCTCAGGTCAAAGGTTACCTCGCCGAACAGCCCCTGCTGCTGATCTGTGCGAACCACATCATTGCGGAAGATCACGCCATCAGGCCACTGCCCAGTATCTCGAACGCTTGCACCCTGTGCGGAAAAATTCGGGCCAAAACCAATGTTGCCATTGAATGCTATAGCCTCTGTTGAACCGAGGTAGGTGAAGCTGTTGAGTTCTTTTAATTCTAAATCGCTGTAGAAGCCACCAAAGGTTGCGCTAATGGGGCGATCAGGGTTGGTGGAGAAACGCAGTTCGTGAGTGCTGATCTGTGTTTCGGTGTTGCTCTTCACGAACATATTCGGAGCCTGGCAGGTTCCCATGGGGGCGGCGCCTGGATAGGTCACGCTACCATCACAAACGTAATACGGAAGATACTGACCTACAAACATGTAGTCGGCATAGTCGACAAACTGGTCGGCTTCGCGGTCAGTAAAGGCGCCGGCATAGACGACTTCGAGATCACCCAGCATGCCCTTGAGCGTCCAGTTAGTATTGCTGAATGTGTCTTCTAGTGAGTCTTCCTGATAGCGCTGGATCTCAAGATCACCCAGATTTGGGTCAGAGAAGAAGACGCCTTCGGTTTCGAGTTCCTGTCTTGCGTGTGCAACTGTCAGAGACCAGTCCTGGTTAATCTCCCACAGTCCGGTCAACCTAAAGCCAGAATAGGTTGCATCGTTAAAATCTTCTTCCACTCGATTGCCATTGTCGGCATCGATGAAGCGGACACCGCTAAGGTCAGCAGTGGATTGGAAGCCCGCGCGGCCAGCGTCAACCGGCAGCCCATTGGCTCGCATGGTGCCCTGGGGGCGAAAGCGCGCGCTCTCCCGAACACTCAGTTTACCGGCAACGTTATCGATATAGCCGCCCTGATTGTCCACATAGACTACGCCACGCAGGGTGAACGAATCCGTGACTGGCAGGTTTATCATTGCCTCTACGTTATTGCTCATTTCGCCGTCTTTAGTGTACGAAGAGCCAAGCTTGACGCTGGCGTTAGTGGACGATGGATCGGGCTTATTGGTGATCAGGCGAACGGTGCCTGCCTGGGAGCTGGCGCCAAACAAGGTTCCCTGGGGGCCAGCTAAGACTTCTACTCGCGATAAGTCAGCGGCATAGACATCCAGGTTGCGACCGGGCTGGGAAAGAGGCTGTTCATCAAGATACAGGGCAACATTGGGTGCTAATCCCGCAACCCCTGCGGTGGTTAAACCAGGAGTCGTTGAGGCTACGCCCCGAATATAGATGGTATTTTGACCGGGGCCACTGCCGCCGGCAGTCACATTGGGCAATTGCAGAAGGTAATCTTCAAAGTTCGACACGCCCAACTGGTCTAGAGATTCTTCACCTAAGGCCGAGACTGCAACAGGAACATCCTGCATACTCGCTTCTCGCTTGGTGGCGGTGACAAGAATCTCTTCTATCTGTGCTTGGGCCGGCATAATAAGTGTGCTACTTGCCAGTGCAACCGCGATATGGAGTTGTTTTTTGCGAAACATAGAGTGGCCTTTATTATTGGTGGGATGCGAACATTCAGTAAAAATTATAACGTATTGAAAGTAATTTGTTTGGGTTTATCTTCGAAGCAGTTATGGTGGCGGGTATTAAGATGAATATTTTTTAGAAATTAAACTTATATAACAATAGGATACAGATATTACGGGCTATTGCAGTCATCGTTGCAGGCAGTCTAATTAGTTGTGAATAATTAGAAGTCTAATGATATTAAGGGGAAACTAAGTCTATTGTTGACCTCGATTGCGGGCGGTTTTAAATTTAGAGTGAAGGATTACAGAGTTAATAACTATGAAAGACTACGAAGAACTGTTTGTTGCGCTGCGACGCATCACCCGCGCCATAGACTTGCATTCGAAAAAGCTGCAGCGAGAGACAGGCCTCACTACCTCACAACTGCTGGTCCTTGAGGCTGCAGTGAAACTAAGCGTAGCTTCGCCCAGCAATATCGCCAAAGAGGTTCAACTCTCTCAGGCAACGGTGACAAACCTGGCTGACCGAATGGAGCGCAACGAACTCATTCTTCGCAAGAAATCTAACGAGGACAAGCGTGTCGTTGAGGTGCATCTGACCGAGAAGGGTAAGAAAATGATCGACTTGGCTCCCGAGCCTCTGCAGGCCGGTTTTCTAAGAGAGTACCGAAAGCTTGAACGTTGGGAGCAGCATCAGCTAATTGGATCGATGCAGCGAATAGCGGTTCTGATGGATGCTGAAGATATCGATGCCTCTCCCATTCTGACTACGGGCGAATTGGTTACATCCTGAAGTTCAATCCTCGGGAGAGGGTGGATAGAGTCTAGATGTTGAGTACCGCTTCCATATCGGCGTCCAGTTCCGGCTTCTTGGTGACGAGTGAGACGCCAATAAAAAGTATCAGAGAAACCACAAACGCGATGAGGCCGCCTAGGATGCCATAGGGCAGAACGATCCCGGCGAGCTGCACGATGAAGTTGATCAGCAGAGCAGAGACGATAGCGCTAATAGCGCCTAGCGCGGTTGCGCCCTTCCAATTCAAGCCTATTGCCAGAACCGGAAATATCGACGCGGCAAAAGTGCCCCAGCCGAAAGCCCCGAGTATCGCCACTAGCGTGGCATCCTGAAAGTGAGAGTACAGCGCGAAGCTGGCGGCGACGATCGCAAGAATCACGGTGACCACTCGTGCCCAGAATAATTCATTCTTGATACTGTGCCCGCGAATAGCCTTCGGTATGTCGTGAATGATCGCGGCCGTGCCGATATTGAGGAAGGCATCGGACGTGGACATGATCGCGGCGAACAGCCCGGCGAAAACTATGCCCGCCAGAAGCGGATTGGTGAATACTGAGAGGAATACCGAGGCAGCATCGTCGGGCAGTGAAAGTGGTGAGATGACGCCATCTATAACCGCAGCGCGCATGATGACACCGATGGACACCCATAGCAGGGCAGCCATCACGTAGCCGAACAGTGACATCGGTAGGATGCTTCGGTTGTCTGATATTTTCTTGTTCATCATCATCTTCGTCACCAGGTGTGGCTGACCGGCAAGGCCCAGGCCGAAGACGAAGAACCATCCCAGCGATGCCATGATGCCGGCAGCTCCGAAGGGCATTATCGCCTCGCCGTCGTCGGCGAGGATGATCGAGGTGGCTTCCTGCATACCGCCGTCAAAGACAGACATTGCCGTAAGGAGAATCAGGGTGCCGGCGATCATCATGATCGCTCCCTGGACCACATCGGTGTAAACCGAGGCTATAATTCCTCCGGTCACGCAGTAGAAGATCAGCACGGCGGAGGAGATTACGACACAGGTGACCAGTCCGATGTCTGCGAACATTTCAGTTCCGGATAGTATCGCTTGCATGACTACTGCCATAGCCAATATTTGTGTAGCCAAGTAGCCCATCACCCCAAGAACGATTGTGACGGCGATGAGGAAGCGTACCGCTTCGCTGTTATATCTTGCCGCAACGACATCGGGTAGGGAGATGCAGTTGCGGACATCGGCGATCATGCGAATTCTCTTCGCTACCAGGAAGAACCCCAGAGCATAGCCGGTAGAGGAGATGACTATCATCCAGAAGGAGCTAACGCCTATCGAATACACCAGCCCGGGCCCACCGACGAAACCGAAGCCGCTTAAGGTAGAAGAAAATAATGCAAGGGAGACTACGATTGGGCCGAGGCCGCGACCCGCTATAAAGAAGTCGCTGGAGTTTTTCGTGCGGCGCATGGCCCAAAGGCCAGTGATGACACAGAAGATCATGTAGATGACTACCGCGCCAACGATTATTTCCTGTCTATAGGCTTCCATGTAACTACTGCTCCGATCTTTCTGCGATATCTGCTAATAGCTGCTCGTACTTGCGCTCATCTTCTTCGGTGAATATATATTTACGAAAGCCTACTGTGTAGAGAATGATTAGCGGTATGGCGCCCAGCCAGGTCCCGTACACCTGCCAGGCGGTGGCAACCGGGAAGCCCATGAAATAGTTAGTGATGCCAGTCTCCAGGAATGCCTGGTGACCGGAGTACATTTTATACCAGACGAACAGGCTGAATAGGAGTGTGCCGCCCATATAGGCCCAGAGTTCGGGGCTACGTCGCTGTTCGGCAACGCCTAGGGTGGCCAGGCATACGATCAGTAGTAACAGTAGGCACTGAAAGGCGAAGGCAAGACTACCTATGTGTTCCAGACGAGCGGCGCCGTCGCCACCGGCCTGCATGCCGTTGAATTCGGGGTGGGGGAGGCCGGCACCATTGGGCACGGAATCCGCTAAAACGATCGCTATTAACAGGCCCGCCATAATCAGGACGGTGGTGAAAATCACGACTATTAACTTGCTACGCATGTGAGCCTCTCCCTACTTGAGAGCCAGAGCATAAACAGCGAACAGACGGGAGTCTAGGGTTTCCGGTCAGAATGGGAGTTCAGGGCCTTTCCCAGCGATAAGCCGTCTTGACAATGCCCTCTTGAGAGTTCATGTTCACAGGTTCGCCAGATTTATAATTACTATAAACAAGGGTGTTCTAGTCAGTCATTGCTCAGCCCCCAGATCGGAGTTTGTCGATACAAGCAGCTGAGTAAGAGTCTGCACGGGAAATTGAGTGCGAACTTTAGCAAGAAGTAAACTCAAGAGTTAATCATGTAGTTCTACGAGGTGAATAATGAACAAGACCTATAAATCCGCACCCAAGATTGGGGCGCGCTTTCTTCTTACCGCCGGTGTAACAAGTATCGCTTTGTCGCTACTTTCCACCGTCGCTGTTGCACAGCCTGCTCGCCCCGGTGCGATCCAGCCAGCCGCGCACGCCAACCAAGAGCCAGTCAACCACCTGCCGAACCCCTACGAGACGCAGCGTAATTTTGGCACACTGCCAGACGGTCGTAGCTGGGGATCGGTTAGCGCAGTTAACATCGATATAGATGGCATTCATGTTTGGGCTGGCGATCGCTGTGGTACAAACTCCTGTGCAACTTCCAACGTAGATCCTATGGTTAAACTGGATCCAGATGGCAATGTGGTACAGAGCTTTGGTGCCGGTCAGATAATCTGGCCTCATGGCATGGACGTCGATAGCGAAGGCAACGTCTGGGTAGTCGATGCCAGGGCTGCAAACGCCAACGAACTGGCAGAGAATCCTTCTGCCGCGGGCAAGGGTCATGTTGTGCTGAAGTTCAGCCCACAGGGCGAACTGCTGATGACTTTGGGAACGCCGGGTGAAGCGGGCGATCCACCCACTCATTTCGATGCGCCGAATGACGTGCTGGTAGCACCGAATGGCACTATCTATGTGGGCGACACGCACGGTGCGCAATTTCAGAACGAAGCGGGCCCAACGGCGAAGAGCCGCATCTCAATGTTCGAGCCAGACGGTACCTTCATCAAGAGCTTCGGTGAATTCGGCTTTGAGGACGGGCAGTTTCGTTCGCCTCACTCACTAGCTATGGATTCACAGGGCCGACTATTTGTTGCCGACCGTGGCAATAGCCGTATTCAGATTTTCACCCAAGACGGTGATCATCTGGACACCTGGTATCAGTTCAGCCGCATTAGTGGTCTGTTTATCGATCCGAACACCGATATGTTGTATGCCATCGACTCCGAGTCAGATGAAAACTACAACCCGGGTTGGCAGAAGGGTCTGCGTGTAGGAAATGCGCGCACCGGTGAAGTGCTCTACTACGTTAAGGCACACGACTCCGAGCGCGGCTCCGGTATGGGCGGCCTCGGCTCCATGGGTGAGGGTGTAACGGTTGATCGCAATGGCGTTGTCTATGCCGGCGAAGTGGGTCCGATCCAGGGCATGACTAAATTCATACCAAGGTTAATTCCTTGATTTGAACGAATTTCGACTTTAGGGTTGATTGTAAAAGGGGGTGCAAATGAAGATTTGCGCCCCTTTTTTATTGCCAGATAATAAGATGCGCCAATTACCTTCAGCCATTACTAGTTAGCGGCTATTGCGCATAGTTAACTGCGCTGGATGTTCTTCCTGCGTGGACTCAGCAGCACAGGGAATTGGGTGCAATACTTACAGCAACATGGGGCCCGCAGGGAATCGATCTAATAAGGCTTGAAACTTCTGCTTGTCTCGCCCATGCTAGAAAGCAGTACTAATGATCTATTGTTCCCAGGTCCAGCGCGGGGAAAGATCGCGAAAGATTTTTTTCTCTGAAGCAGGATTGCTGGGAATTACATCTAGACAGATAAACTAAAATAGCGTTCCACTAAAAATAATAAGTAATAAAGAGTGAGTCCGTTCACTATGGCCAATCTCCTCTCGAAAGAAAACATCATCGCGCCTGCAGATTACAATCGCTGGCGAGTGCCGGTTGCATCCGTCGCTATTCATCTGTGTATAGGCTCTGTCTATGCGTGGAGTATTTACAACCCCCCTCTTACCCGTGTGCTTGGCGTGGTTACCACCGCGGCGGATGACTGGAACCTGAGCGAAGTCGTGTGGGTGTTCACCGTTGCCATCGTGTTTCTAGGTCTGGCGGCAGCCTTCGCGGGCAAGTGGTTGGAGCAGGTCGGGCCTAGAATGGTTGGTGTTGTGTCCGCTTGCTGTTGGGGTGGTGGCTATGTCATCGGCGGCATCGGCATAATGACACATCAGCTGTGGCTCCTTTATCTAGGCTATGGGGTGATAGGCGGCTGTGGTTTGGGCCTTGGTTATGTCTCTCCGGTCAGTACACTGATTCGTTGGTTTCCCGATAGGCGCGGCATGGCAGCAGGCATGGCGATAATGGGCTTCGGCGGCGGCGCGATGATAGGCGCTCCTGTCAAAGAGTTTTTTATCCGTCTGTTTTACCGAGCGCCTGATTATCTTGGAACGACTGCGGACGTGAATCTGGTGACACAAGCTGGCAGGCGGTTTGTTGAACTAGCAGGAACATTGCAGGAAGTAGTTGTTATCGGTGCAGCCGAGGTGCGGGATTTGACTGTTCCCGGGCCCGAGGGTGTATATGTAGTGAACACTGGTGCCTCCGGGGTCGCGGAGACGTTTCTCGTTTTGGGGCTCATCTACTTCATGGTAATTCTCGTGGCGGCATTCTCCTATCGATTGCCTGCAGAGGGTTGGAAGCCTGAGGGCTGGGCTGAACCGGAGCAGGGTTCGCGCAATGCGCTGATATCAGATAAAGATGTCGACATCGATCAGGCACTAAAAACACCGCAGTTCTATCAGCTATGGATAGTGCTGTGTTTGAACGTGACGGCAGGAATCGGGGTGTTGGGTGTGGCTCGCACCATGATTAGTGAAATTTTTGGATCGTCGCTTCCAGATATCGTTAACACCTCGTTTGCCGCGACCTATGTAGTTATGATCAGCGCGTTCAATATGGTGGGAAGGTTTATCTGGGCCAGTGCATCGGATTACATCGGAAGGCGCAACACCTACTGGATATTCTTTGTGTTAGGTATAGCGCTGTATCTTTCGGTGCCGTATTCAGCGCAGCAGGTAAGCGCAAGCCCCTCGGTTGTGTGGCTGGTGTACTTTTACGCCGCCACCATGATCATATTTACAATGTACGGAGGCGGTTTTGCGACTATCCCTGCCTATCTAGCCGACATTTTTGGCACACGCTATGTGGGAGGAATTCACGGCCGGCTGCTTACTGCATGGAGTACAGCGGGCGTATTAGGTCCCCTGGCTATAACGTCGCTTCGACAGAATTCAGTCACTGCGGCAATCAACGATCTAATGCAGGTAATCGATCCTTCCGCATTTCAGGCGCAATTCGGTGCGCCCGTGGGACAGGTACAGCTATTGATCGATCAAAATTCTGTGACTATTGCGCGACTCATGGAAATAGCACCCCCGGGAACGGTAGATCCCACAAGTGGCTTGTATAATTCGACCATGATTCTGATGGCGGCATTACTGGGGATAGCGCTGATCAGCAATGCGCTTATGCGCCCGGTGAATAGCCGTCACCATATTGCAGAGAGTTGATTCTTTTACGCTAACTGTCGGCTTTCTTTTTTGGTGCGCCCGGTCGGTTTCTGTGACGAGACTTCTTCTTGGCTACCGCCTTGGCTTTCTTCTCACTCTCGGTGGGCTTGGCGTTCGACTTACCCTTTGATTTGTCTTTAGACAGAGACTTGCGTTTCGGTTTCTTTGGTTTCTTGGTCTTGTCTGGTCTGTCTGGTCTGTCTGACTTTTCAAAAGAGGGGCGCGAGGACTTGGAGAATTTGCTATCTCCGCCTGCACGAGAGATTTTTAAAGTCTGACCCGAGACCCAGACATTCTTCAATTCCTTGAATATTTCGTCTGGCATGTCGCTGGGGAGATCGACGGTGCTGTGATCTTCATTGATGGTAATGCGACCGATGTGCTGGGCATCTATGCCAGCCTCGTTGGAAATGGCACCGACGATATTTCCTGGCATAACTTCATGCTTATGGCCGACCTCTATGCGAAAGCGTTCCATGCCTTTTTCGGGCGGGCTGTTTTCTCGAGATGGTCTAGGGCGAAACTTTTCCCTGGGCTCTGAGAATTCTTTTCTGTTTGGTTTTTCTCTGGATTCGGAGAAATCCCTCTTCCGCGGGTTCCCTCTGGACTCTGAGTCAGATTCCCTTCTGGGCTTCTCTGATTTGCGCGTGGGCTTGTTCTGTAGCAGCAGCGGAGTATTCCCCTGTGCCAGATGGGCCATCGCCGATGCTATGGTTAGCATGGGTTGGTCATGTTCTTTCTCAAACTGCTCGATCAACTCAGAGTAAAACTTCAGGTCTTCGCTAGCGATTGTGTCTGCGATCGACTGTTTGAACTGTTCTATGCGGCGGTAGTTGATCAGTTGCGTAGAAGGCAGTTCCATTAACTCAATTTTCTTGTTCGTCGCCCTCTCGATGGCGCTCAACATTCTC
Source organism: uncultured Pseudomonadales bacterium (assembly GCA_943842505.1). Lineage (GTDB taxonomy): Bacteria > Pseudomonadota > Gammaproteobacteria > Pseudomonadales > Pseudohongiellaceae > UBA9145. The sequence goes on from CALTDI010000010.1 coordinate 202,953, forward strand.
TTTTCGCGGGGGGCCACGAAGAGTATCGCGTCACCCTCGCGGCCGGCTCTGCCGGTTCTGCCGATGCGGTGTATATAGGCTTCCGTGTCGTAGGGAATATCATAGTTCACCACATGACTGATGCGGTCTACGTCCAGACCTCGTGCCGCCACATCGGTTGCAACCAGAATGTCCAGGGATCCTTTCTTTAGTCGCTCGACGGTTCTCTCACGCTGTTTTTGTGGTATGTCGCCATTGAGAGCCGTGGCCGAGAACCCTCTAGCGGAAAGCTTCTCTGCCAGATCGACAGTAAGAATACGTGTGCGCACGAAGATCAGCATGGCATCGAATGTTTCGGCTTCCAGAATTCGGGTCAGGGCGTCCAACTTGTGAATGCCGCTCACAGGCCAATAGCGTTGGCGGATAAGTGCGGCGGAAGCCGTCGTCATCTTGATCGTTATTTCCGCCGGGTTGTTCAGGTGTTGGTTGGCGATGCGCCGCACCTGGGTAGGCATAGTGGCGGAGAAGAGCGCTATCTGCCGGTCTTTTGGTGTTTGCTCGAGAATCCATTCCACATCATCGATGAATCCCATGCGTAACATCTCATCTGCTTCGTCCAGGACGAGGGTGCTAAGTTGATTTAACTTCAGGGTGCCTTTGCGCATATGGTCCATTACGCGACCTGGCGTGCCGACCACTACGTGGACGCCGCGTTTCAATGCGCGTATCTGGCCGCTATAGTCCTGCCCGCCGTAGACCGGAAGCACATGAAAACCCTTCATATGGGTAGCATACTTCTGAAAGGCCTCGGCGACTTGAATCGCGAGCTCCCGTGTGGGTGCTAGAACCAGCACCTGAGGGTCTTTCTGCTTCATGTCCAGTCTGGACAAGATGGGCAATGCGAAGGCGGCAGTCTTGCCCGTTCCAGTCTGAGCCTGACCAAGCACGTCTCTGCCTTCCAGCAGCAGGGGGATAGTTTCTGCCTGAATGGGGGAAGGAGATTCGTAGCCTACATCGACTAGCGCTTTCAATAGGGGCTTTGCTAGCTCCATTTGATCGAATGAGGTGATTTGCTCGCTAGTCATAAAATTGCCTTGTTACGCCGGGTATCGCTGCCTTGTTATCAGCTGTCAGATGCTCGAAATAGTGGTATGTCGGAAAGAGGGGGCGAAGGATAGAGACTATCCCTAGGGAAGTCCATCTTCGATACAGCCAAAAACACTGTTAAACCAGCATATTCTGACAATTCCTTAGAGGAATCCACTACAATCGAGCCCATAATAAGAGAGCAATAAGAGCTGTGGACGGCCCATTTGACTGCAACTGTCACCCTACCTAGCTGGATATTCATTCTACTGCTGCTCGCAGCCAGCTACGCGATACTAATGAGCGTTCTCTTTCCCAGTGTGCGCTGGTATCTGCGTCGACGCCTAAACAGAACCGTCGACAAGCTTAATAGCAGGCTGCAGATCAAGATTCGCCCCCTGCAACAGAGTAAACGTCAGTTGCTGATCGATCAGTTGATGTTCGATCAAGAGATTATTGCGATGATCGAAGAGCAGGCGCTTAGAGACAATATTCCTCGCAATGTCTTGCAGCAGAAAGTGAAGAATTACGCCCGTGAGATAGTTCCTTCGTTTAATGCCTACATCTATTATCAGATGTTCTACTGGCTAGCTAAGAAAGTATCGCGTTTCATCTATAGAGTGCGAGTCGCGGCTGCCGCACCGGAAAAACTGCAGGCGGTGGATCCCGATGCGACTGTGGTGTTTGTGATGAATCACCGCAGTAATATGGACTATGTATTGATCAGTTATCTTGCGGCAGAGCGGGTGACCCTGTCCTATGCCGTAGGGGAGTGGGCAAGAATATTCCCCTTGGAGATGCTGATCCGCGCCATGGGTGCCTTCTTCGTCCGCCGTGGATCGCAGAACCCCCTGTATCGAAAGGTGCTCGAGCGCTACGTCTATACGGCGACGCACAGTGGTGTCTGCCAGGCGGTATTTCTGGAAGGAGGCCTGAGCCGAGATGGGCTATTAGCCGAACCCAAGCTGGGGTTCCTGGACTATATATTGCGCAACTACGATTGGCAGAGGGACCGCGATGTCGTGTTCGTTCCGGTGGGGATCAACTATGACCGGGTATTGGAAGACGAGAATCTCCTGGCCTGGGACAAGAGGGAGGCCCGCAGCTCAACGCTTCAGCACCTGAGTAAGCTGTGGCACTTTCTGCGGATGAATCTGTTTGCCGGTTCCCGAGCGCGCTGGCACCGCTATGGCTATGCCAGCGTAAACTTCGGGGTGCCCATCTCGATGCGCAGCTATAGTGAGGAGCATGGCCTCGAGTTTAATCATCTACAAAAAGACCAGCGCATTCCCAAAGTGCTGGAGTTAGCCGAAACACTGATGCAGTCGCTGCGCTACGTCATGCCCATCATTCCTGTGCCGGTTATTGCTGCCGTGTTACTTCGAGCAGGAGACAAGCCGATGACGTCCCTGGAGATCGTCGGAGAATGCGATACTTTAATCGAGCAGATGATGGCCAAGGGTGCCGCGATGAAGGCCGAGGAAAAGCCAAGGCCGCGCACGCTATCCAATAGTCTGGATTTGCTGATCTCCAGAAACTTCCTGCTTGAGTCGAATGATCACTATCAGATTAATCCGCAGTATAGGCCCCTCGTTCAGTACTACGCGAATTCCATCGAACACTGGTGGAATGAATAAAGCTGGTAGTTTTGATAGTATCACTCAACTGCCAGCTGCTAATGTCGATGCTCGAACTCGATAGCTGGTCATAACAATACTAATAGGTAGAATTAAGCATATGTTCGCCACGCTGGAAACAACTGACTTGGCAACCTGGGTCGCGGTCTCGCTCTGGGGTTATCCCATGATGCTAAGTCTGCATGTAGTGGGGCTGGCTGTAGTGGTTGGCATCTTTGCGATGCGAGATCTGACTCTGCTGGGGCTATTCCCGGGCGTACAGCCATCTGCATTCCTGGGGCTAGGCAAGTTGGGCTGGGTGGGTTTCATCGTCAATGCCGTTTCCGGCTTCGCCCTGTTCGCCTCACAGGCAACGGTTTTTATAACGAGCATACCCTTCTTGATAAAGATCGCCTGCATAGTCGCTGGCATGGTTTTGGCGGGTGTTATTCAGTCTCGTTTACGAAGTGAGGTGGAGCTAAGTGATGCCCAGGCGGCAATCAGCAGGCCCACTAAAATTATCGCATCGATTTCCCTTTTGCTCTGGCTAGCGGCGATAATTGCCGGTCGTCTGATAGCGTATATATTCTAGAGGCCGGCCGTGGAAGCATTTGTAGAGTCAATTGTCGGTGGATCGCTCAACTCCTGGATTCAGGCGACGTACTGGTTGTGGCCTGTCATGGAGATTAGTCACTTCATTGGGCTATCCCTATTGTTCGGTGGATTGCTCGTTATAGACCTGCGCATGGCCGGGCACTTTCGCAGTTTCGATCCGGCGGCTACGCATCGTCTTCTTCCCTTAGTCTTGATTGGCTTCGGCATCAACCTGACCACGGGCATACTCTTCTTCTATGGCGAACCGATGCGTTACTCGGTGAACATAGGTTTTCAGATCAAGATGGGCCTGGTGCTATTAGCTGGACTGAACGCCGCGCTGTACTACTGGAAAGTGAGCCCGATCATGCATGGCTGGGATGCAACGACGCCTTCTCCGCCAATCGCAAAATTTGTAGCCTATACATCCCTTGCGCTGTGGACTGGGGTTCTGCTGTGTGGGCGCCTCATTCCCTATGTAGGCACCGGCTAAGCTATTGCTACTCTTCGTCTCGCGTATTATCTGTGCGCGGGACAAAAATTCTGGCGACAGTCTCGTCCTCGTGAAACATTAGGTGTTTCAGCGCCGCCAATATGTGCAGTACCACCAGTGCCGCGAGTGCTTTAGCGGCAAGGGAGTGGAACGAGAAGGCAGTCTCCGACAGGGCACTGCGCTCTGGCATCGCCCAGGCCATTAGCGGCCCAGATATCAACATGACCATCAATACCAGCAACATCACATAGTGTGCCGTCTTGGCCAGTCGATGTGTCATCACTGTCTGCCCATTGACATGAGGATGGCCAGCCTTGAAGCGCCAGACTATGCGAGCGAAAAGTGGCAGCCAAACGATGAGACCGAGGGTGACGTGCAGAGACCTGCGGGCATCGATCTGTTCGATGGACTGTAAGGCGATGCTCTGACCTATGAACCACAACAGAATAATCGCTACTGTGGCGAACCAATGCAGGCCTATCGAGAGCCAGCCGAAGGAGTTATTTCTGTCGAGAAGGGAGCGGGGCTTGCTCATGGTGAGGGGTGGGCTTAATTGAGCGAATCTGCAGTCATCAAGTGATAGTGCAATTTCGCTTCGCTCAGTTAGCTCGGTTTAATACTTCGATGGAAAGAAACGCACGGAAGCGCGTGACGATTCGGGATCGCAATCATAGGCTTGGAGTTTGTAGCCCTGTGCTGCCGGAATCCAGCGAGTGGTGTAAGAGGTGGGCTCCAGCAGGAACATAGGATCTTCAACTTCTAACGTTATCCGCAGGTCTTCTCCATCCATCCAATAACGCTCGCGCACAATCTTTTGCGAAGAGGAGGGAATGCCGTTGTAGTCATCGAAGCCGGCAACATCGAACACGAAGTGCGTGGTAGTCACGATAAGCGCGTCGTCTTCATAGTGACCTACCGAAAAGCCTTGAACACCGAAGTCCGTTGACTTCGGTGTGCGACCGTCCAGCCAAACTGTGCGCAGTTGATCATCCTTCTCATAGCGGAACATGACGCGATCAGGCCATTGCACGACTTCCATGTGGTAGGGATCGTATTGGATAGCAGGCGAAGAGGCGGGCTGGCAGTCATATTTGGGTGCGATAATTTCTTCCCAGACCTCTTGATAGGCTAGGGCGCGTGCATTCAGCTTGGGGAAGTTTTCTTCACCCCAGGGCACAGTTTCGCCATTAATTGGTCTGGCGCTAAAGCCGCCGTTCCAGACTCCCGCCAGGTCGGGAATCTCGTTATCAGCTTGCGCATTTAAATGACCGGCAGCCGTGCTAATTGCAAGAGAAAGTAAGACGGCAATAACAGGCTTCTCACTCATAAATTTAATTGCTCTCATAAAAATTACCGCCTTGAATTCTGCTTGTATTCTAGTTTGTTATTTTGCGATACCGCGTTGAAGAATTGCTGCGCGGTATCGTTCAGATCTATTAGGGTGTGCTTTGCTGCTACTCAGGAGGCTGAGTGCGTTCCTGGACGCGACCGCCCTCCAAAACCGGGCTGCCATCGGCGCGGGTCATGCGCACACAACACAGGCCGGTAGAGCCTTCTGCGCGTGAGGGTCTGCCCGAGGCTTTCACGATCATGCCAAGTGGGAGTGAGTCTGGAGTCCAGCCGGTGCGACGCAGGCTAACCGGAGCGCCTAATTCGATCTGCCATTCGATAGTTGCGCCGTTATCGCCGGCCACATCCAGATAAAGGAAGGCGTGTGGGTTTCTGAAAACGAAGCGTGTAACGGTGCCCTCTATTTCTACCCGTTGATCGGGGTCGTAAAAGGGTGTGCTCGAGTGATGAGCGAGAACGGGTATAACTACGAATGCAGCCCCCAAGGTAAGCGCCGAGGCCGCTGCTGTTATCCATCGTTTAATGCTCATGTATCTCTCCTGTGCTCCGGAAGCGCCGGATTCTTATGATGTAAAGGGAGGATAATGACTATGGCGGCCGCAGTCAACGACGTGCTGCGGGCAGCAATCTAGGCTGCTTGCAGTTAGCTGCGCCTAGATCTGTTCGAATGACTCCAGAGTAAACAAGAGTTGCTCCGCATCACTCAAAACAAACACGAGATTGCGAAACGCGGCCGCTCCCGATACGACGAGTTCTGGCAAGACCAGTCGACCCGTTGCCGCGTCGAAGGTTGCGATCTTATCTACTGTTTCCGAGATAACGGCTACGCTACTTAGATCCAATTTGATTACGACGTCGGGCTCTGTAGCACTGATCGTGAATGCCAGAGTGGCCAGACCAGAGGCTCCGGCATCGACCGTGACGCGAAGTAGTCCGCTGGCCTCATCGAAGTAATTTGGCGCTTGCGGGGCTTCTTCCACCAGAATTTCAACGGTTATAAAGTTGCTGGAGAGAAGGCTTCCTCCGTTAAAATTGATAAGGGGGAAATTTGTGAGCTCACCAACGTTTAGATTGGGTTGTGCTGAGATGGTGACAGTGGGTTGAGCTGCGATAGTGTCAACCACCGCCATACCATCACCTATAACCTTCCCAAAAACCGTAAAACCACCGTTCTGGTTATCTAGGTTTGCCCTGTTGTCAGCCAGATTCACAAACCATTGGCTGGTGGCACTATTCGGATCTCCTCCGACTTTCGCCATTGCTACGGTGCCCCGGGTGTTGGGGATGCCAAACTCGTTCTGTATCGCGGGGTCGGTGGTAATTGGAGGAAGTTGGCTATTTGCTTCATCGAAACTGAACCCGCCTCCCTGAATGATAAAGCTAGGTATCGCGCGATGTATCACGGTGCCATTGAAGCGTCCGGAATTCACATAGTTGAGAAAGTTGGCAACGGTGCCCGGCGTGACATCGTCAAATAATTCGATGGAGAAGTCTCCAAGCGACGTAATGACACGCACGGTAGTCGCAGATGCCGACTGTGCTGCAAGTAATAAGGCTAGTAACAGTGCCAGACAATATTTGTAGTTGTGTAGTCCAAGGGTGTTGCGGCAATTCATATGAGAACCTTTCGTGAATACTCGAGTTTAAGCGAGTGTCTTTCCAGTAGTACGGTATCGATCCAATTAACTATTGCTGTCGCGCAAATATTTCAGAGCAGGGCTCTGATCGATTACGAATTATAGACCAAACCTGTGGCGAGGGCTGTAATTTATCTACTGAAACTGATCGTGGCGATGGGCGCTTAATTAGGCGGGATTCTTATACTGTTTCTCTGCCTCGGGCAGTTGCGAGAGCAGCCGTTCCATCGATTCGGTAAAACCCTCCCTGTGCCTCAGGGAATCAAAACCGTGCAGAAATATTCGAATGCCGAAGACGATGGCGCCGCTTTGGGGAAGTCGAATAAACGTCTGTCGCTCTACTCGCCAGAAGAGATCGCCGTCACTGGGATCTATTGGCGTAGTCGCTGATAAACCCTCACCGCGCCAACACAGTTCATTGCCGCGCTGAATAGACCAGTTGTAACGTAACATGACCTTGCCGCTGGGCAAGCCTTGCAGGAAGCGGTTCACTCGCCGGCTTAGGACCTCCTCATAGCCTGGCACCGGGGCATGAATGAAGTCCACCGTCTGGCCAATCTTGTCTTCCAGCAACCAGTTGCTAGGAGAGCAGACACTGGCAGCGGTCATGATAAAGTCGTCGCCTCTAGGCTCCAGTAAGCAGATGTCTTCTGCTACCCAAACAGATGCAGGCCAGAGTTTTTTCTCTCCGATGTCCCAGACAAGATCCTCCTGTTGCTGAATCAACTTCGAACCCTCTCTCCTGTAACCGAGGTCTGGATTCTGTAGCAGATGTTGCAGGAGAAAATCATGAAATTCGGCCTGGGTATTTTCCGAGCCGGCGATCTCGGCGTAACAAGTTGCCGTAGCCGTGTGCCCCAGCTCACTCTTGTGCCGGTTAAATAGACTGAGATCGTCTGCTGCGTATATCCAGCTATCGCTGCTGCAGTTTTCGAAGCCCAGGCGCAGCACAGACTTCTGGCTTGGTTCTGGCAGGTAGATTGGCGAGTTAGAGCTGTCGAGTTTCATGGATAGTGTTGCCCAGGGTTTCGAGCAAGGTAAGGGAATTGGTGATATCTCGCAATAATTTCTCAGCGGCACCGCAGATTCCGGGAAGCAGGGGGTAATTTTGCTGTGGTAGACTCGCTGCAATGCGCCTATTTCTGACTCTAGTACTGCTATCCCTAACTGCCTGTCAGTCATCTTCTGATGGCGCGGGCGGCGACACCGGCATTCGTCATCTCACAGTGCTTTATAGTAATGACGAGCACGGCTGGATGGAGGGGCGCGAACCGGGCCGCGGTGCCGGCGATCTGTTGGGCTTGTGGCGTGAGAAGGAAGGCTACAGCGAAGAGGGCCCTTTTTTATTACTCAGTGGTGGCGATCACTGGACGGGGCCTGCTATCTCAACCTGGTTCGAAGGCGAAAGCATGGTCGAGGTAATGAATGCCATGGGCTATGACGCCACCGCCATAGGTAATCACGAATTCGATTTCGGTCTGGATAATCTCGAGGCGAGAATAGCGCAGGCTAGCTTCCCCTATCTAGGCGCGAATATTCGCTGGAAGGCCAGCGACACTATTCCCAGTGAGCTGGGCATTGCTGCTAGCACAATAAGCGAAGTGAATGATGTATCGATAGCCATTATCGGGCTGTCCACTATCAATACTCCCAGCACCACCAACCCTATAAATATTGTCGACCTGAACTTTCTGGATTATGAGCCGGTGTTGCGTAATGCCGTTGCGCAGCTTCGGCAGGAGAGCCCCGACCTGATCTTCGTTGTTGCCCATGTCTGCATGGCGGCATTGAGGCCTCTGGCGCTGGCGGTTGCAGATCTCGATATCAGTCTCATGGGTGGCGGACACTGCAACGAGCTGGTGGCGGAGCGGGCAGGGGAAACCATACTACTCGAAAGCAATGGCAACTTTCGCAGCTATGCCCGGGCCCAATTTGAATACGACCTGGGTAGTCGACGCCTGCTCAGTTCCAGTTTCTCGATTGAGCAGAACGAAGGTGGCGCAGCCGATGCGCCTGTGCAGCGGCTGATTGCGAAATGGCGCTCGGAGACGGAGGCACAGCTTAGTGGCGTGCTGGGGTTTTCCTCTCGCGAGTATCCGGCTAATGATGAGCGGCTGCAAAGAGCGGTGGTAGAGAGCTGGCTGCGGCTGGATAATAGTGCCGACATCGCCATCAACAATCGACTCGCTCTGCGTGCTCCGCTGCCATCGGGTCGGCTGACGCTAGCGGATGTGGTTGGGGTGCTGCCCTTCGAAAACACAGTGGTTGCTGTTGAGTTGAGCGGCGCCGAAATACTGCAGCTTATTGCCCAGGGTCAGCGCCCGTTCGTTGCCGGCTTGATTCGCACGGAGAACGATTGGCGGCTGCGTGGCTCCGGCAGGCTAATAGATACGGCCGAGACCTACCGTGTGCTGATAAACAGCTTCATGTACGAGGGAGGGGCGGGCTATGATGCTATAGCAGAATTCGATGCAAACGGATTCGATACCGCGATCCACTATCGACAACCACTCGTCGATTGGTTGATAGAGCAAGACAGCTCTGCCGATCGACCGCTATCTTTGCCGTAACTCGGAGGGCTGTTTAGTCTAAGCGTTTATGGAATTACTAACATCGGTACAGGCATTATTCGGCATAGCAGTCTTTATAGGGATTGCCATAGTGCTAAGCGAACGGCGCACCATTCCTGGGTGGCGACTTCTTGTGGCTGGGTTGGGGTTACAATTTTTGTTTGCCTTTGCCGTCTTCAACCTGAGCTTTCTGCAACAAGTGCTGGGCTTGATAAATAGCGGCGTCAATGCCGTAGTAAGCGCCACGGAGAGTGGCACACTGTTTATCTTTGGCTATCTGGGCGGTGACCCGCTGAATGTCGACTATCCCTTTGCTGTCAGCGAGCCAGGTGCAACCCTCATTCTGGCCTTTCGAATTCTACCCTTGATTCTTGTGTTTACCGTTCTCTCGGCAATTCTCTGGCACTATCGAGTCCTGCCAGTCATCATCAAAGGCTTCTCTCTGGTTCTGCGTAAGAGCATGAAGGTAGGCGGCGCCGTTGGCTTGAGTAGCGCCGCGAATATTTTCATCGGCATGGTCGAATCGCCCGCACTGATCCGACCCTATATAGCGGTGCTCACACGCAGCGAACTCTTTGTAGTCATGTCCTGTGGCATGGCTACCATCGCGGGTTCGGTGATGGTGTTCTATTCGATCATTCTGCAGGGAACCCTGGCTGATCCGCTGGGCCATATTATTACCGCCTCGGTGATAAGTGCGCCGGCGGCTATTATGCTCGCCCTGATCATGGTGCCGGAAACCGACGCGGCATCCAAGGAGGAGGTTGAGCTCGGAGTCGAGTACACGAGCCTAATGGATGCGATCACCAAGGGCACCTACGATGGAGTGCGCCTAATGGTCAGTGTAGGGGCTATGATATTGGTGCTGGTGGCTCTAGTCGCTCTGGTGAACAGTGTGTTTTCATTGGTTCCATTTCCTGGAGACGATCCGCTCACACTGCAGAGACTGTTTGGTTATGGCTTCGCACCCCTGTCCTGGTTGATGGGCATACCCTGGTCCGAGGCTCAGGCTGCCGGATCGCTTATGGGAATCAAGACTGCATTGAATGAATTGTTGGCCTTCCTGGCGCTGGCTGAATTGCCGGCGGGCAGTCTCTCGGAAAAATCTACGGTCATTATTACTTATGCGCTTTGCGGGTTTGCTAATTTCGGCAGCCTGGGAATCATGATCGCGGGGCTGAGTGGGATGTGTCCGCAGCGAGGCGCCGAGATCGTAGAGCTTGCTCCAAAATCACTGATATCGGGAACGCTGGCGACCTGCATGACCGGAGCGATCGCAGGGCTATTAAGCTAATCGTTTCAACTAGAGTACTTGCGAACTGCAAGCGCTAGGATAACTGAATAGACTACATCCATGACTGTTAATCGTCGTCAGTTCTTAAAGAGAAGCATTGTTGCGGGGCTTGCAGTGTCAGCTTGTCCTCTGTCATCCATCGCCGCTGAAAACTCAGCTGTGCGGCTGGCGCCATTAATGCCTGCACCGCATTATGTTGAGTCCAACGGCATTAATATGGTTGTCTATGAGAAGGGCGAAGGCCCAGTCGTGTTGTTCTGCCATGGCTGGCCCGAGTTGGCATTCAGCTGGCGTGATCAGATCGATGCAGTTGCCGCTGCAGGCTATCGAGCAATCGCACCAGATCAGCGTGGCTTCGGATTGACTGGTGGCCCCGACGATCCCCTGCAGTACGACATGCAGATCTTCTGTGACGATCTGGTTGGGCTCCTGGATGCGAAGGGTATCGACAAGGCCGTGTTCTGTGGTCACGACTGGGGTGGTGCGGTAGTTTGGTCAATGGCTAGACTGTACCCGGATCGCTGTAGCGGAATCATTGGTCTGAATACCGGGGCGGGAAGACCTGCCGGATTGCCGCCGGTTGAGAATAGCGTTCCCTCAACTATAGTTATGACGCCAAACTACTATTTCGCAACCTTTCAGCAGCCAGGGCGTGCCGAGCCTATATTGGAGAATGACGTTCGGCATACCTTTGATTTCATTCTCAGTCGCGGCGGCATCTGGAATCAGGAAGCTTTCGCGCAGATGCCCGAAGATTCTGCAGAACGACAGATGGATTTTCTCAAGTTGATTCAGCGTGCAGACCCGCCGGGCGATCCGTTTTTGTCGGAGCAGGTCATGGGATATTTCACCGAAACCTACGAGGCGACTGGGTTTACCAAGGGGCTGAATTGGTATCGCGCGGCCGCAAGGATGGGGCCAATAATGGCTAACGCGGCGCCAAGAATCGAAGTGCCAAGTCTCTACATAGGCGCAGAGAACGATGTGATTCTGCCGCCGTCATCTGCTGATGGCATGGAGGATTTTATAACGGACCTCGAGAAATACACGGTCATGGACAGTGGGCATTGGACGCAGCAGGAAAAACCCGAAGAGGTGAATCGGGTGATCGTAGACTGGCTAAATCGCAAGATAGCCTAAACGGCTTAGAGCGCAAGGGCAGAGGTTTGTAGTGACTATCTAGCAGATACTTATTCGGAGATAGGCTCGAATCGCTGCAGCGTCTTGCCGTCACGCTCGATAGTCTCGAAGAACATCTCCAGCGGCCTCACCCAGAGGCCATGGTCGCCATAGAGTGCTCGGTAGAGGACTAGCGGCTCCTGGGTCTCGCTGTGATGCACCAGGTCCACGACCTCGTAGAGATTGCCCTTGAAGTGGCGATACTTGCCCTTTTTGAATTCGCTCATTGGTTTGCATCCTGCGTTGGTAGGGGAGGTGGGCGCTGACCATCGGGCCCGCGTGGGCCTCTGAATCCGGGGCCACCGGATCTGCCGCGGAACTCATCACGACCGTCTCTCGGGCCGCGGCGTTGCACAAATTCCAGCGCCGCGAGTCTTTCTTCCTCGGAGAGTTGTCCGAGTATCTCGCTAGTCTGTTCGTGTGATAGTGCCTGATAGCGAATATTGGCATCTCTCAATGTGGTGAAGGCCGCACTGAGTGCGTCTGCATCGAAGGGCTGTGCCGACATCAATTCGTTGACCTGTCGCTGTGCGTTCATCATCTCCCGACGCATCGGGCTAATTTCTTCGAAGCTCGCCCGCAGCTGCGGCTCCAATTCGCTTCTTCGCGCCTCGTCCAGATCGCGCACTATCCATCCAACATTCGGCGGCAGTGGCCTGCCAGTGCGCTGCTCCTGAAAGCTGCTGACGCGATAGGCTATGCCGCCCACGAAGAATAGATTTATCGATAGCGAAAACAATAAGCCCAGGAGTATCAGTTTATTTTTAGTCATGACTAGAAGCGGGTCTCTGTGTAGTCAGTTAACGATAGCATCGCGAGTTCGTCGCCCCAGTATTGAAAGCCGTCGCTCTCGATTCCCACGCCGAAGCTGAAGTAGTTTGCCACTACGATTCCGAATGTTAGTGGAATGCATGCAACCATCGCCGGGCGCCAGAACTGTTTGCCAAAGCTTTCGCCAGGCAGCAGCCAGTTGGTCAGCTCTTCTAAGATGTTGCCTCTAGATTCGGGCAGAGGCTGTTTCAGGACTCGGGATTCCAGGCCAGGAAAATCTGGAACCTCTAGCTGGCCCATAAGATCGTCAACGACCCGCTCCTGGTCGAGCAGCGTTCGTGCTGCGGCGTTGTTGGCAATGATAGACTCACATTCGGCGCGCAAAGCTTTCGGCCAGCGAGCCGACTCGGCACCGTACAGGTCAACGATTCTTGTAAATTCTTCTAAGGTCATAGTGGTTCCTGTTTCGATCAATCCCATTGCCTACTGGCTCGCTGTCAGTTGTTCCCTCAGGCTGCGCTTTGCTCTGGCAATCGCAGATTCCAATGCCTTGACAGAGATATTCATAATAGCAGCCGCCTCTTTGTTGGAGAATCCCTGGTAGTGGCACAGGGTCAATGCGCTGCGTTGATTCTCTGGAAGCGTGCTTATGGCTTCTTGTAGAAGCCTGAGCTTATCGCCACCGGTGTCATTGGCTTCTCCGGCTTCGGGTAGAGAAGCAAAATCTTCCTCATCGAATGACTTCTGTGTCTGGACTCTTCCATGTTTACGTAAGTAGTCTATGCACAGGTTGTGGGCTATACGATGCAGCCATGTAGTAAGTTTCGATTTGTCTGATTTCCATTTTTTGGCATTCATCCAAAGTCTGAGAAACACTTCCTGGGTTATATCCTCGGTATCCTTCTGATTGCCTAATAGCCTGTAGGCATAGTGACTAATGGATTTTAGATGCTGCTTTACCAGCATTTGATAGGCTGCTCTGTCGCCCATGCAAACTGCCTGCATCAATTCTTCGTCAGTCATTTCAATTTCGATCTGATCTGGCTCGTTATAGATAGACAAGGCTTCGCATCGTGCTTGTGGCTCTGGGTCATCGGTGGCTGTAGATTTGGTTTCTTCATACAGTCTATCGGACGATTTGTTGTTTTGAGCAGTGAGCGAAAGTTCCCGATACGAATTCCCTTGCCTGTGTATTGAGCCTCTATTAGAGCATGCGTCTCCTGCCAAGTTTTTCACGAGTCGCCGTCCCTGGCTATCGGCTTATGCTCCTCGGGGCTTGCCACCACGTTTGCCGTTACGTTCGCCGCCAGGTCGGCGACGTTCTGGGCGTTTGGGCCTAAGCTCTTCGGCGCTCAGAAGCCCGTTGTTGTCGCTATCGAGAGAGAGGAAATTTGCCTCCTGAAATTCCATAAGACTTACGGTTTCATCACCGTTTGCATCCATCTCCTGAAAGCGTGCTGTGGCACGTTCAGCCATCTCCGCCCGGCGCTCCTGCATACGAGCGATCTGCTCTTCGCTAGGTTCGCGCTGCGGTCGATCCGCGTTGTCATCTCCACGATTTCTGGATTCGGGCCCGCGTCTGGGTCCGCCATTTAGAAACTCATCGACAGTCAGGACGCCATTGCCATCGCTGTCGAGGCGGCCCAAACTTTCGGCACCACGTTGTTGAAACTCTTCGAAGTTGACGGAGCCGTCTCCGTTCTGATCGAGATTGCTTAGTGCTCTATTGCGACCATGATCCTCGTCGGCCGCTAGTGCCGAGCTCGAAAGTCCAAGCACACTCATTGCAATTACTACTGATAATCTGTTCATGATTCCTACTCCTGAAATCTATTTGGCTCTTGCAATAGCCGGGTTTTGGGTTAGTAGCTGCAGTCAATACCCTATACGCGAGAACGGGGAATACCCGTCGCAGATTTATCTCGAGTCAGTACTAGCCGCTTGTGTGCCAAGCGCAGGGCTAGAGGATTCAGTGGCTATGGGGGCTAGCCTTCGCTATGGCCCTAGTGGCAAGGCGGCGCTGTGTCTGTGGCTATTGGCCCCCAGGCAGGTAGGCAAATGGCATTTTGTAAGACCCATCCTGAGAATTCTGATAGAATTCAGCCTGATTTTTAGCAAGCCAGAGCAAGGTATTCGGCGCGTCTGCCGCAGCCTGGGCTCAGTCAATTTCTAAACAGGTTTGATGCCTCAGGCAGTCTTAGAGGGTATGTATTGCTCATGGAATTAGCAGAAGAAAATTTAGATGAACATCATCTGGACGAGAAGGAAGTTGTCGACGTAGTAGTGCGCTTCGCTGGGGACTCCGGTGATGGCATGCAGTTGACCGGAACGAACTTCACCGAAGCCACGGCACTGTATGGTAATGATCTGTCGACGTTTCCAGACTTTCCTGCTGAGATCCGGGCACCCATAGGTGCCACCTTCGGTGTCTCCGCATTTCAGATTTATTTCGGTGCCGAAGATGTGACCACGGCGGGAGATGCGCTGGATGTTCTCGTCGCAATGAATCCCGCTGCCCTGACTACCAATGTTGGCAACCTGGTGGAAGGTGGTTTACTCATCGTCGACAGTGGTGCATTCACCGCGAAGAATCTAAGCAAAGCCAAGTACCAGGTGAATCCGTTGGAAGATGGATCGCTGGAGAAGTTTCGCGTTCTGGAAATAGACATTACCAAGCAGGTTCTAGCCGCAGTTGCAGAATTTAATCTTGGTCATAAGACGGGTGTTCGTAGCAAGAATATGTGGACTCTCGGTCTGGTGCTCTGGTTGTTTGACAGGGATCGCGCTGGAACCATCGAAAGACTGAAAACCAAATTTGCCAGCAAGCCCGAGATAGCGAGTGCGAACATCGCCGCATTGAACGCGGGTCACGCCTATGGTGAAACCGCCGAACTTCCCGCTGGCATTCATGTCTATAAGGTTCCCAAGGCAAAAGTTGCACCCGGCACCTATAGAAATATGACCGGGACCAATGCGCTGGCCTGGGGCTTGATCGCAGGTTCCGAACTGGCAAATATCGATTTGTTGTTTGCGTCCTATCCGATTACTCCAGCATCGAATCTATTGCATGAGTTAGTGCGCCATAGAGAATTCAATATCAATACGTTTCAGGCCGAGGACGAGATCGCAGCGGTGTGTGCCGCAATCGGCGCATCCTTCGCCGGCTCCCTTGGCGTCACGTCAAGTGCCGGCCCCGGTATTGCATTGAAGGCAGAGGGCATAGCCCTTGCCTGTGCGACCGAGTTGCCGCTAGTGGTCGTCAATACCCAGCGCGGTGGGCCCTCGACTGGCCTGCCGACCAAGACCGAGCAGTCGGATCTAAACATGGCACTGTATGGCAGGCACGGTGATACGCCTATGCCGGTCATTGCCTCATCGTCCCCTGTCGATTGTTTCGATGTGGCCATAGAGGCGGTTCGTCTGGCGACAAAGTATATGACCCCAGTGATGCTGCTCTCCGATGGTTATCTGGCGAATGCGGCAGAGCCCTGGAAGATTCCAGATATGTCAGAGTTCGAGCCCTTTCCTGTAGAGCACTATACCAAGGCAGAAGACTTTAAGCCTTCTATACGCAATAGCGAGACGCTGGCGCGCGTCTGGCCCAAGCCTGGCACTGCCGGGCTAGAGCACCGTATCGGCGGCATAGAGCGCAGCTTCGATACCGGTGATATATCCTATGATCCGGCAAACCATCAGAAGATGACCGACTTGCGTCAGGCGAAGATAGCCTCGATAGCGAACGATATTCCGCTACAGGAAGTCTGTCTGGGCAATGATTCCGGAAAGTTAGCGGTCGTTGGTTGGGGTTCCACTTTCGGCGCTATACATCAGGCAGTCAAACGAGCAAGAGCGGAGGGCCTGGACGCGTCCCATATACATGTCCGTTATCTTTCTCCACTGCCACGCAACCTGGGCGAACTACTTAAGCGCTTCGACTCGATATTGGTGCCGGAGATGAACACGGGGCAATTCGTAAATTTGATTCGCTCCGAGTATTTGATCGATGCGCAGGCCTTAAACAAGGTGGCCGGGCAACCATTTAAAATTGGTGAAATTCTAGCGGCAATTCACGCAAATCTTGCTGATACAGGGGGCAAATCATGAACCAGGCTCTACCTAAGTTGACCGTAAAAGACTATGCCTCCGATCAGGAAGTGCGTTGGTGTCCGGGTTGTGGCGACTACGCCATACTGAAGACGATTCAGAAATTGATGCCAACGTTTGAACAGCCAAAAGAGAATCAGGTTTTCATCTCCGGTATCGGTTGTTCATCGCGCTTTCCCTACTATATGAACACCTTCGGCTTTCATACTATCCATGGTCGTGCGCCCGCTATCGCTACCGGCGTCAAGCTCGCCAACCCCGAGCTGGATGTCTGGGTAATTACCGGTGACGGTGACGGGTTCAGTATCGGCGGTAATCATATGTTGCACGTATTGCGGCGTAATGTAGACCTGCAGATTCTACTTTTTAATAATGAAATCTACGGATTGACTAAGGGGCAGTATTCTCCCACCTCGCAAACAGGCACCCGATCGCCGTCATCTCCAACTGGCTCTATCGATCTGCCTTTGTCTCCCTGCGAAGTAGCATTGGGGTCCGGTGGAACCTTTATCGCCAGAACAATCGACACCGAGGCAAAGCATCTCTCTGCGGTAGTGACTCGGGGTCATGATCATAGAGGCGCTTCATTCATAGAAATTTTGCAGAACTGCCCAATTTATAACGACGGCATATTCGATCAGGTGAAGGATAAGAAGATCGCTGCCGACTTCAAGGTGGAGCTTGTCCATGGTGAGCCGGTAGTGTTTGGTAAGGAGCGTGAACAGGGCATTAGTCTCAATCACGACACCCTGAAGCTAGAACTAGTCGATGCCACCAGTGACGATGTGCTGATTCACGACGAAACGAATAAGATTCTGGCTACTATGCTGGCGACTATGAAGGGGCCAGATTTTCCCGTAGCAGTGGGTGTGATCTACCGAGAGGATAAGTCATCCTATGTAGATGACTCGCAGCAGCAGCTAATCTCGGTGCGCGCCGCGAAGGGATCCATGCAGGAGCTATTGCATAGTGGTCATACCTGGCACGTGGAATAGAAAGAGAGCCGTTGTAACTGGCAGGAAGATTTTTTTCGGCGAGTTGTTCTTTGTCAAACAATTACAATAGATAGTGGTGTAAACTAAGCTTATGAGTCAACAAGTTATCAATCGTCGAATCTTCCTGCAGATGGGTTTAACCGGTGCCGGCCTGTTTGCTGCCGGTGGAGCGCTGCGATTCCAGCAGGCTTTGGCTGCCGGCATTGAATCACCCACTTTCTACTCCCTCTCTAACATGGGTGAGCTGCAGAAAGCAGACAGCAATGGCCTGCAGTTACCCCGCGGATTCAAGTCTCGAATTGTCGCGCGATCGGGCGCGACACCGACCGGGCGTCCCGGCTATATTTGGCATCCTGCCCCAGACGGTGGTGCGAGCTTCGCTACAGAAGACGGTGGCTGGATTTACGTTTCCAACAGCGAATTACGTGACAATGCCGGCGGTGTTGGAGCGCTGCGTTTCAACGCCCAGGGCGACGTAGTAGACGCCTATTCGATCCTCGATAACACAAATTTGAATTGTGCGGGTGGGCCGACTCCATGGGGTACCTGGTTGTCTTGTGAGGAGTTCGATCTCGGTCAGGTCTACGAGTGCGACCCTGCGGGCAAGAACAAAGCCGTGGTGCGCCCGGCGCTGGGCTCATTCAAGCACGAGGCGGTAGCGGTAGACACCCAGAACCGGTGTCTCTATATGACGGAGGATCAGAGAGACGGGGGTTTTTATCGCTTTCGTCCTGATCGAGACCTGCCCGATATCAGTAGCGGCCAGCTAGAGATAGCCTCGGTGGTCGATCGAGATGGTAAATCCTTTGTCGAATGGCTGGCGGTGCCTGATCCTTCGGCCAGGCAGGAAGCTATTCGATTTCAGGTGCCTGGCTATGCGGTATTTCGAGGTGGGGAGGGCGTTGCAATCTATGCGGGTGTCACCTACTTCACTACCAAGCATGACAATCGCGTATGGGCCTACGACAATAACAGTCATCAGTTAAGCATCGTCTACGATGTCGAGACTAGTGATAATCCAATACTCAAGGGCGTCGACAATGTGGTGATTACCCCTAGCGGCGACGTGCTGGTCGCTGAAGATGGTGGTGATATGCAGATAGTGGTTCTGACGCCGGAAGGAAAAGTTATTCCACTTGTTCAGATTCTGGGTCATGAGAAATCAGAGATCGCAGGCCCGGCTTTTGATCCTAGTTACCAGCGTCTCTATTTTAGTTCCCAGCGTGGCTCGCTCGGAAACAACAGCAGCGGCATTACCTACGAAATCTCCCGTAGCGATCTAGCTTAAACCCCATAAAAAAAACCGCCGCGTGTTCACTGTTAGGTAAACACCTGTGGCGGTTTTCTTTCGACTGAAGTTTAACTCCAGAAAGTAATCTTAATCTTGAGGGACGGAGGTGGTTACCACCGGGCCCATACCAAAGATCTGCACCACGACTTCCTCGTCTTTCGCCATGTCATAGTGATGACCATTCGGTGGCTCGTAGATGAACGTGCCCGGTCCAACGGCAGTCATCTTGTCAGGGGCATAGATATCTGACTCTGGCCCTGTATGCACATACCAGGTGCCTTTCAGTACGTTAATATAGCGCGCCTGATTGTGATAATGGGGCCGGCTTCCGCGTCCGGGAGGCCAGGTGATCTGAATGACATAGATTCCGGATTTATTGGGGTCGCCATACAATACTGTGGTTATGCTGCCGTCTTCAGGGTGCAACTGATCGGGCGTCGCAATCATGAAGTCATGTTCGTCAGGCTCGACTACCTGAGCTGATAGAGTCTGGGTAGTGATGAATAACCCGGCAAATAGCATGCTGGCCGTGGTTAGGATTCTTTTGACTGTCATTATTATTTCCTCGTTTTTAAAATAGGGGATCACAAACAATGTCCCTTCGAGTCTCGACGTTTTAGTCGAAGGGAAAAGATAACAGGTTTTAGCCGCCACGCCACGCTTATTGAACTGAATAGGTCGCCCCGGTGCCCCTTTGCTCCGACCTATGCGGACATCTCGATAGCGCGCAGAGGCACGCTGAGCCAGAGATAACGGCCCATATACACAAAATTGGATATTTGCTACGCTCTTTGCAAATTATCTCCGCGCCAGCGCGCGCTCTCAGCATGATTCGGCGAAAACCCC
Source organism: uncultured Pseudomonadales bacterium (assembly GCA_943842505.1). Classification (GTDB taxonomy): domain Bacteria; phylum Pseudomonadota; class Gammaproteobacteria; order Pseudomonadales; family Pseudohongiellaceae; genus UBA9145. The sequence goes on from CALTDI010000010.1 coordinate 222,758, forward strand.
ATGAAAAAGAAAAATAACGATAAATCTGCCCAGAACGAATCACTAGACAACCGACCCTCTAGCGCATCTCGGCGCGACCTTTTAAAGAGCGCCGGTTTAGTCGGCGCGGCTGCGGTCAGCACTGTTGCAGGCTCCAATGTGATCGCCGCGGATTCTCCCGGCTCACGGACTGATCCCGCAGCCGATTCCATGGCAAGTGTGCAGCGCGAAGCCCTGGAGGTGTTAACTGCCGAAGAGGCAGAGACCCTGGAGGCGATCTGCGATTGTCTCATTCCCTCCGACGAACATGGCCCCGGCGCAAAAGAAGCTAGAGCCGTACATTACATCGATCGAGCACTAGCGAGCCACAATCGTGACGCGCGACAGAATTACAGTGTAGGTCTGAATGCGATTAACGAGTTCGCGCGTAAGACACGCGGGAAAAGCTTTCCGGACTTGCTGCGTGATCAGCAGGATTCGATTCTACTGGCGGTGCAGACGAACAAGATTTCCGGATTTATTCCCAACGGAAGCGGTTTCTTCAACATGCTGCGGTCGCACACTATCGATGGCACTTTTTGTGATCCTTATTACGGCGGCAATCAAAATTTCGTTGGCTGGGACATGTTGCGTTATCCCGGAATTCGATTAGGTGTAAGTGAGGCGGACGTTTCCGCCGGAGGCGATCTGCCCCCAAATCATCAGTCAGCCTATGATCACAGTACCTACACGAAGCTGGCGGACAACGGCTCTGTTGATGATAGTGAGGGTAAAGACTATGCCTAAGCGACTAGCCAAGACAAATGTCGTCATCGTCGGCATGGGAGCCGCTGGCGGAGTCGCCGCACTGCCATTAACCAATGCCGGCTTGAAGGTGATTGGTATCGAGGCCGGAGGCTGGCTCAGCCCAAGGGATTTCGCTCCGGATGAACTGCGCAACGGGTCGCGTAACTGGCCCCAGTCGGTACAGAAGGCGGCGAGTGAGGCGCCGACGATTCGTGCGACGTCTGCTGACACGGCTGTTCAGGGTAGTCATCCGATGATGAATGCCGTTGGTGGTACGACCATGCATTATTGGGCCCAGAGTTGGCGCCTCAATCCCTGGGACTTCAAGGTGGTCAGCGAGACGAAGCAGCGCTATGGTGCCGAGCGTCTGCCGCAGGGATCTACTGTGGAGGACTGGCCCTTCGGCTACGAGGAGCTAGAGCCCTACTACGACAAGATCGAATATACGATAGGCATATCCGGTCAGGCCGGCAATGTGCAGGGTAGGAAGAACAGGGCGGGAAATATATTCGAAGGAGAGCGCAAGCGAGAGTACCCCATGAAGCCGCTGCGCAGTTCGCCCTTTACAGATTTAATGGGTAATGCCGCGCGAAGTCTGGATTGGAATCCGTTCCAGGGCCCTGCGGCTATCACTACCGAATTGTTCGACGGCCGGCCACCGTGTCAGTATCACGGTTTCTGCAACAAGGGCGGCTGCCATGTGCAGGCGAAAGGCTCGACCGCGTTTAACGTGATTCCGAAGGCGATAGACACCGGCAATCTCGAGGTCGTTACCTTTGCGCGCGTGACCCAGATCGTAACTGACAACGATGGCAAGATTACCGGCGTTGACTACATAAAAGGTAATGAGACCTTCTTTCAGCCGGCGGACGTGGTCTTGCTGGCGAGCTATGCCTATGAAAATGTGCGCCTGCTACAGCTCTCTAAATCGAGAGCCTTTCCCGATGGGCTTGCCAACAACGCCGGTCAGGTGGGCAGGCACTATCTGAGTCATCATCAGGGTGCGCCGGTGTTCGCTCTGTTCGATAGAGACTTACACAATTGGTACGGTCTTCCTGCTCAGGGTGTTGCGATTGACGAATGGGCCGATGATAACTTTGATCACGGCGAACTCGATTTTATAGGTGGTGCAAACCTTTGGGCCCACACCGATAGAAAGCCCATGACGGCAGCAAAGATGTCGACCTTCGGTGAGGTGAGGAACTGGGGCTCGGACTGGAAGGCATTTATTATGAAGAATGCCGATAGAACGAACACTTCCTATATTCAGAAAACGACGCTGCCCTACGAAGATAATTACCTGGATCTCGATCCGGTAGTTAAAGACCCTCTGGGTTTTCCTGTGACGCGAATAACGGCACGCTACCGCGATAATGAAAAACGTATCGCCGCCTTCTCTCAAGAGAAGATGGAACAGTGGTATCTGGAGGCTGGAGCCATCAAGGTGGTGAAGGCGGGTTTAGGCAATTTAATGGGTGCTACCACGCACGCCTACGGCGGCACGCGAATGGGTTTGAACAGCGAGACCAATGTGGTAAACGAGTGGGGCTTCAGCCATGAGGTGCCGAATCTCGGTATTCTCGGAGCCTCGGTAATGGGCACTAGCGGTTCGCGCAATCCTACTCTCACGGTGCAGGCGCTATCCTGGAGAACGGCAGAATACCTGGCCAATAACTGGCGCTCAGTCGTTGGCTAGTATAAATCTTGGTTAAGCAGAATTCTGGCTTGGTTAAGCTCAAATCTTCGCAGGCAAATTAGATAATCTATGGTTGATAATAGTCAGAAGATCGCTGTGCTCGATGTGTTCAGATTCATCGGCGCGGTAATAGTCGTTCTCGTGCATTACGAATTAATATTCGGTCAATTTATCGTCTGGGGCGCACTGGGTACCACGGCGTTGTCATGGTTCTTCATGGTCAGCGGATTCGTACTGTCCTATGTCTATCCTTCACTTAGCGGTTGGGCGGCAACGAAGCAATTCTACAAATTTAGAATCATCCGTATTTATCCGGCGTATGCCTTCGCCATTCTGGTTTCTTCGACCTTCGTCTGGCTGAGCTATCTGTCGGTGGGGGAAGCCTTCTTCGTCGAGGCGCACAGGCCTTTTCAGATCACCTATGACCTGCCCGAGGTGAAAGACACCAGCTTCTTTTTGATCGCTACCATCAGGCACTATCTGTTCACCCAATCCATAAGCAGCATCGAAACGCTGAAGCTATTGTTCAACGGGCCGTTGTGGTCGCTGGTTTTGGAGGCCTATTTCTATCTCTGTTTCCCGCTGTTCTTGATTCTTCTTCGGAAGGTAACTACCTATAAGCGGGTATTCGCTGTATTCATCGCCGGCTATCTGATGCAGTTTGGGCTGATCGCTTTTTTTCTGCCGGAAGCGGAATACTACGATCTGGCTACACTCAATGTGCCGGTGTATACCAATCCAATAATTCGCTTCGTAGAATTTGTGTTCGGTATGTTGATCTACAGGCTGTTCGCCCTGTCGGGAATCGACAAGGACAAGGGTAAGGTAAATCTCATACCGCTGCTTATATCGATAGTGGTCTATTTGTTCGTGATCTGGTTCGGAGAGAACTATGTTCCCTACCAGTACAGTTCTTTCTTCGTGGCGATACCCGCGGTAGCGGTTTTGGTCTACTGCATGTTAAACCTGCAGTGGTACCCACAAGGTGCCACGTTAAAGTTTTGTGAATTATTGGGTGGTCTTAGCTATATTATTTATTGTCTGCACTGGCCTTATATGGAGATGGTTCAGTATTTCAACCTATTGCCGGAGTCATGGCCTTACCAACTTCATCTGCCGGTATTGGCCAGCATACTCATCGGCATTTCCTACCTGGTCTATCATTTTCTGGAATTCCCGCTTAGACGAAAGATGTACAAGTTGTTGATCAAGAAAAAACAAGGAATGTAATGGCGCGTGCAAACATAGTCGCTTGACGATTTAATTGCACACGTAAGGGAATAGTCCAGATGCCAATAGATTTAACCAAGAGTCGTCATGCCCTGGCGTTCATCGTGTTCGTCGTGCTGCTCGATGCCATCAGTTTCGGTATTGTCCTGCCGGTGATGCCCAAGCTCATCATGAGCCTTGCCGATGTATCGCTCTCCGAGGCATCGAAGATTGGCGGCTACCTGATGTTTGCCTATGCGAGCGTGCAATTTTTCGCGGCACCGATTCTAGGTAATCTCGGTGACAAGTTTGGGCGCCGACCGATTCTACTCTACACCCTGGCCGCTCTAGGTGCCGACTATCTGCTCATGGCAGGGGCACCCACCATCGCCTGGTTGTTTGCGGCACGAATTATTGCCGGTGTCGCTAGTTCGTCCTTCTCACTGGCTTACGCCTATGTCACGGATATTACGCCGAAGGAAAATCGGGCCCAGCGCTTCGGCATGATAGGCGCAGCCTTTGGTGGTGGCTTCGTATTGGGGCCGGTAATCGGAGGGCTACTGGGCGAGTTCGGTCCGCGTATACCTTTCTATGCGGCGGCGTGCCTCGCGCTCGTGAATCTGGTCTATGGCTACTTCATGTTGGGTGAGTCATTGAGTAAAGAGAATCGACGCGAGTTCGATATTCGTCGAGCGAATCCTATCGGCGCGGTACTGCAGCTGAAGAAGTATCCCGTCATTCTGGGGCTGGCCTTCGCGTATTTTCTCTACATGATAGGCCATCTGTCTCTGCCTAGTACCTGGACTTATTACACCATTGAGAAGTTCTCCTGGTCGGAGAGTCAGATCGGTTTATCGCTAGGCTTCGCCGGTGTCTTCATGATTATCGTTCAGGCTGGACTGATTCGCTGGGCAATCCCGGCCTTCGGTGCCTATCGCGCCGGCATCCTCGGCATGGTGGCAATAATTATCGGTTTCTGCGGTTATGCTTTTTCTGCGCAGGGCTGGCAGATGTATCCCTGGCTGGCGGTGGCGGCGCTTTCCGGGTTTGTCAGCCCGGCATTTCAGGCAATCATGACGAGTCAGGTTCCCTCCAACGCGCAGGGTGAGTTGCAGGGTGCGCTAAGTAGCTTGAACAGCATTACCTCTATAATTGGCCCCTTATTAATGACGCAGTTGTTCGCAACCTTTACCCGCGCGGAATCTTCTATCTACTTCCCCGGTGTCTCCTTCTTTGCGGCGGCAGTGCTTAGCTTGGTGTGCCTGATGATTTTTGTTCCTGTTGTGAGAAAACACGGACTCACTGCCCTGGGCAAGAAATGAGCAAGACGACACTCTAATCACTCTTTTACTGTGTTAATTCGGCTGTTTTAGACTTACTATTCGGAGCATTTATCGAGAAGGTCAGTTTGGGCCCCAGCCTAGACGATTCGGCGCGTTTGGCTTGACACACCCCAACCCAAGTGGTTATATCGTGGCTCCTTTGGGAGAGAAATTACAATTAAAGCAAAAAGGTAGAATTATGAAGATTCAATGGCTGCTCCTAGCAATCGCAGTGCTTGTAGTAGGTTGCTCACCTGCTGATACAGGCAACACTCAAACACCACAAGTCGCTATGGCCGCAGAAGCCCCAGCTGACGATATTCCGCGCACGCCAAACGGCAAGCCCGATTTCAATGGAATCTGGCAGGTGCTAATGAATGCTAACGATAATCTTGAGCCAGGACCGCCTAAGGCCGCCTATCAGTTAGTCCCGGGTGATTTCGTACCGGTTCCAGCTCCTAGCATCGTTGCCATGGGTGCGGTGGGTGCAGTTCCAGCTAGCTTCGGCGTAGTTGAGGGCGGCAGAATACCCTACAAGCCTGAAGCGATAGCTCGCCGAGATGAGAATGCGCTAAATTGGCAGTCGATGGATCCGGAAGTTAAGTGCTATATGCCAGGTGTTCCTCGAGCCACCTATATGCCTCACCCATTCCAGATATTTCAGAGTGAGAGCGCTTTCTTTATCGCTTACTCCTTTGCTGGCGCGGTACGTAACGTATTCCTTGAAGATCCCGGCCCAGCGCCATTGGATTCATGGATGGGTCAGTCCTTCGGATACTGGGACGGTGATACCTGGGTAGTCGAAGTGTCGGGTCTTGATGACCGCACCTGGTTCGACAGAGCGGGTAACTACCATACCTATCAGCTGAAGGTTACCGAGCGCTACACAATGGTTAGTGAGAACGTTATCGAGTACACAGCTACGATGGAAGATCCGGATATCTTCGAAGAGGCATGGACTATTAAGATGCCTATCTATCGTCGTCTGGAAGAAGGCTACGAGCTGCCACAATTTAAATGCGTAGAATTCGTGGAAGAGATGATGTACGGCCGATATCGTAAGGGTAGAGAGTCTGAATTAGGCTTCTAAGCACGGTTTAGTCAAAAAAAGGGCTCGTTTTGGCGCATTCTTCTTGGAATTAGCCTGAGCCCTTGGTTAGAATGTGGTCACTGACCGCTTAATAGAAATATTTGATGTATTGAGCGCGGGATGAGCCGGAAAGAATGGGTTTATTCCGACCAGCTCGGACATTTCCAGTTATCAATGGGGTAAATTGTATGAAGATTAAACTACTAGCATTAGCAGCTGTTACTGCAATCGGTGTTGTTGCGATCAACCAGCCTGCGGCGGTTGCTCACCACGCCTTCTCGGCTGAATTTGATGCGAACTTACCAGTTCGTTTGGGTGGACCAATTACTCGTGTCGAGTGGATTAATCCGCACACTTGGATTCACCTGGAAAATAACGACCCTGAGGCGACTCGCGATCCAGGTCCTTGGATGGTAGAGGGCGGTACGCCAAATACGCTTCTGCGTCGTGGTATTAACCGTAACTCACTCACTCTTGGCGAAGACATCGTGGTAACAGGCTATCAGTCTAAAGACAGACTTTGTGAGCCTACTTGCCGCGCCAATGGCCGCGATATCACATTTCCTGATGGACGTAAGCTGTTCATGGGTTCATCCGGTACTGGTGCGCCACGTGACGGATCCGATCAGACTGAGCCAGGTCAATAGTTAGCGATAGTTAAGGATAGTTAACTAGAAAGCTAACTAGAAAGAATTAAAAAGCCCGCAGCTAGCGGGCTTTTTTTTGCCTGAGTTTCTTCAGGCTCTGGGTATATCGCTATGGATAGCAGTTCTTCCAGTTACAGTCAGCCTGTAACTACCCTCTTGTAGCAATCAGTTTGCAACTATCAGTCTACAACTATCAGTCAGTCACCGTTAGCAATTCGCGTTCGTAGCTGCCGCCATCGCGGAATACCGTTGAGTTCACGTAAAAACCTGAAGAGTGTAGCTGCAGTGTAATGGTCTGCGAGCCTCGGTTCTCCCAGAACCAGCCATGAATTCCAGTAAAGGGCGCATGAAATGAGCCCATGCGGCTCTCCCCCGTGCCCTGTTCGAAGCTCTCGGCATAGTCTTCGCCCAGGCCAGCTGGCTCGGCATGCATATCGTAGTAGAGTTCTCCGTCGGCCACCCAGCTGAAGAGCATGGAGGCATCCATATCCAGCAGATACTTGTATTCGACCGACTCGAAGGGCCCGAGTATAAATTCCACGTAGTCAGACTTGTGCACCTCGAGCTGCTCCTCGAAGGGATTCTCTTCCAGGCCTAGTACGTTCAGCCCGAACAACTCGCCGGTGCCCAGCGGATCCGAGCCGAACTCGGCAGGGAGGATAAAGCTGAACAGCACGACAAGGGCAACCACAAAAGATACGGCGGATGCGATGAGAATGTTCTTCGTAGAAGGTGGCGTGTTGCTATCTGTTTCGGCCACGAGGTGTCTCCATTATTTCAATAACTGGGGTTTGCAAATGAGCCTAGAAAGGCGGCTGCAATAGAAAAGCACTGAACTGATAGCCAGCGAGTAGGAATCCGCCGGTCATAAGGGCAGTGTTGGTAATAAATGAATGTCGCAAGTAGCTGGAGCGGGTTCTCCAAACACTCAGAATCAGAAATACTGCGGATAGCGCCAGAATCTGCCCGATCTCAACGCCGACATTGAAGCTGATGATGTTTATAACCAAGCCATTTTCTGAAAGGTCGAACTCCTGCAACTTGGTTGCAAGCCCCAGTCCATGAAAAAGCCCAAAGACGAAGACAGCAATCTTGGTATTTGGTTCGAAGCCCAGCAGACGCTTGAAGCCGTCTATATTTTCGAAGGCTTTATACACAATCGACAGTCCGATGATCGCATCGATGAAATAGGCATTAACTTGCAGGTTTGCCAACACACCAAGCAGTAGGGTGATGCTGTGGCCGATAGCGAACAGGGTGACGTACTGAACAACGTGCTTGGGGCGATACAGGAAGAAGATGACGCCTAGAAGGAATAGCAGATGATCATAACCGGTCACCATATGCTTGGCGCCAAGGTAGATGAAGGGCCCGATTGCAGGGCCATCGATCGCCTCTACGAAACTCGCATCGCCACCTTCGATAGTATGGCCGAAAGCATTCAGCGAAAAAAACGAGAGCGCGAGCAGTAGTAGCTTGGGAAAAATCACTGTTCGCAGCATCGAAGTATTCATCAATGCTTAGTCTGCTTCGTCGTCGAAGCGGTTATTGATGTCGGGGTTGTAAGCCTGATGACAGGCTGTACATACGCTATAGAGCTGGGCGCCAGCCTGAAAGAAGTCTTCTTCATTCTGTGTTGCCGCGGCCTCCATTGCCAGAATGCCGGCTTCACTTAGCCCCTTGGAATAGATCATCCAGGCGTCGTTGTCTTCCGCTCTGCCCGGCAGTGCGAGCATATTGCCCGATTCTACTACCGTCGCCGCCTGAGCGCGTACATAGGCCCAGCCTTCATCGGTAGTGGGATACAGCTCCTCGTAGCCGGAGGCATCCAGCACCCAGCCACCCGAGTCCCAGAGGATATCTGAGGCGGGCTCCAGCACCAGAGACATGATGTCTTGTACGCCCAATGCGGTATTAAATGTCGGGTCGGCGCTGCTTTGCGCCGTTTCGTTTTCTTCCGGTGCCGAGCAGGCAGCCAATATGCCGCTGATCAATAGGAGTAGGGTGGTGTTAGTAAGTTTGCTCGCCAAAATTTGCATGTCATATCCCTGCGCAGAAGCGCCTTAATTTGCGGCTATCCCGTTTTTTGTCGAGGGTGTCGGGATTCAATTTCGCCGGAAATTGCTGTTATGATGTCTATCACTGCGGTAGTCATTCACCGCTAGCAAAGTCTGCACTAATTTGGGCTTTTATTCTACTTTGGGTAGGATGAAATTCACGCCAACTCCTCGGGATAGCTGGTCTATGAACAGAATTACCACTACAACTCTTGGCGGAACAGCAGCTGCCCTGCGTTTGCTTACTGTGCTCTTGGCGCTGTTTACGGGAAGTGCTGCCCTAGCAGAAATTCATATTCAGAAAACGCCGGACGGGGGTGTGCAGCCTCGCCTGTCTGTCGATGAGAGCGGCAATGTCCATCTCCTCTATTTCAAGAAACGCCTCTCGGCTCCCAGTGCGCGCGAGGGAAATCTCTACTACCGGCAGTATATGACGAATGAGAAGCGTTTCGGGCTCCCGGTTAAGGTATCCAGTAGCGCCTCCGATATTCGCACCTTTTCTATCGCCAGAGCCTCTATGGCAGTGGGAGGTGACGGCCGCGTTCATGTGGTCTGGTATCTGCCCCGAGATAACCAGTATTTCTATACCCGTTCCAATATCGAGCGAACTCAATTCGAAGTTCAGGAAGCTGTGGTGGAGATGTTTGGTGAGGGCCTGGACGCTGGCGCCGACGTCGCGGCCCTGGGATCACAGGTGGCGATAGTTTGGGGGGCAGGTAGTCTTAGCCGCGAATATGAACGAACCGTATACGGTCGACTCTCTAGCGATTCCGGTGCGTCGTTCAGCGACGAATTGCAGATGGGCAATAAGGAGCTTGGCGCCTGTGCCTGTTGCTCTCTGGCAACAAATTTTGCGCAGCACGATGAGCTCTCTGTTGCCTATAGGTCAGCCATAGACGGAGTGGGGCGTCATATGCAGTCGCTGACGCTGCAATTAGCAGCCGATGGAGTGCAGACAGGCAGCTATGCTGAACTGTCGCCGCTGCAAGAATGGGAGTTGTCCGCCTGTCCGCTTAGCACTAACGATATTACAGTCGATGGGGCGTCGGATCAGTGGTTGGTATTCGAGACCGAGGGGCGCATTGTGCAGATGAAGCTGGGCCCGGAACAACAGGCGCAGACTGTGGCTGAGCCATTCATGAAAACGCGACAGAAGAACCCCTCTATTGCAATTAACGATGCGGGCGAGAGATTGGTAGTTTGGGCTGAGGGAATAAGTCACACACGGGGTGGCAGATTGAATATGCGCCTAATGACAGTGGATGGCGCCGCGCAAGCTCCCGCATTTTCCGAAGAAATTACTATTCCTAGTTTTAGCTTTCCTGCCACGGCCCAGTTACCCGATGGGAGTTTTCTCGTTCTCTACTAGCATTAAAGGATAAGCGGTTAAGATCAGTTTGGCCGGTTTGAATTTTGTATCTGCTGCCGAATTAGTTCGTTTTCCAAATCGTTAAACTGCTGATTGGTCTCCCTCTGGCTTCTGTCTTGTTGGCTCCGCATAGCATCCTGCAGGCGCTCTCTTTCTCTGTTCTCAAGCGCGTTAAAACGATTCTCATAGAGCTGACGGCTGATCGTTGCCGCACTAGTGACGGAGCTTGCAGAGTTTGCCGAACTACTTCTTAGTCGATTGAAGGCGACAACCACAAATTGAGTTCTGCTGCGTAGCGAGTTCTCGCCGCAGGTATATTCGATTGCGACGAGTCTTTTTAGCATCTCATCATTGTTCCCGCTGTCGGTATTCGGCTGGGACGCTACGCTCTGATCGATGTAGTCGTCTCTCCAGCCTTTCAAGAGACTGCATTGTTCGAGGTAGCCAGACATTAGCTCGCCGTCCAGAGAGCTCAGGAAATCGTTGCAGGGGGCTTGGGGTTTGTCGTTAGAATCGAGAGCCTGTAGACAGTCGCTCGCCTTAAGGTCCAGTGTGATCAGGGCTTCGCTGCTTGTGTCGATGCTGTTCTGGAAGTCTAAATCCTGGGATAGGGCGTGTGAGAAGTAAAACGGTGCCAGCGCGAATAGGGCTATTCGCGTTGGCAGCAGAATGCTTGGCAGCTTAGCTCTCATAGATGGTGAAGCGTTTATCCCATTTCTTGAATCGTTTGCGGCAGTACTTCTCGAGTTTCTTGTGTGTAGAGAAAAAGAATTCGCTGGCATCTTTTATAGACTCATCGAATTCGCAGAAATCGTTGTCGTACTCGCGACATACCCAGGGCCGAGTTTCGTAGATGCCGCAGACACCATGTGGCAAGAGGTGGCTGCAGTTTGTCTCAATATGCAGAAACCAGCCATCGGCATCCTTAAAAATATTGATGCCCTCATGGGAAACCTGCCAGAGCAGGTGGTCAAAATCTTCCTTGGTTTTCGGCGTTGGGATCTTCTGGTTGATCGAGTTACAACAAATAGACTTCTTACACTTTGAGCACTTCTTGTCGAGGGCGACCTCTATTATTTTACCGTCTTTTTCTACTTCAACTATCTTAATAGAATTCTTCGCGTCCATATCCCCTACCCATTAAATGTTCTGTACAAACTCGATTATTGTTTTACTTTATCGAGTGTTCAATTCTAACACTGCTTTCCCCTGAAATAGTATGCTTCATTGTAAACTCCAGCCTGCTTTACATTGCCGTCAATGCTGGCCAGAATAAAGCCTTATTCCTGAGGAATGCACGTATGTTTGCAACGAGTTCCGCTGTCCAGTCTCTTCCGGTTTCGAGTATATCGATCTGCCGTCTTCGAGTATTTGCCTGCCTGGCCTTTCTAGGTCTTGTGTTGTCCTGTTCAACGGAAGAGCCAATTGCAACCTCCGCCAGCGACAGCGCTCAAGGCGAGGCTGAGAAAAGTGAGGTAGCTGAAATTAGTCTGCGTACGGTATCTACCAAGCCTTGGTTGATCAGCGGCGGCGATGTTCTGGTGGAGCTTTCTTATGCGGCTTCGATAAATCCCGCCCAGTTAAGAATTAGTCTTAATGGAAGCGATGTGAGCAATCTTTTCAGAGCAAGCTCCGCGCAATCGCTGCAGTCACTGCTGTCGGGCCTGCCCGTTGGAGACAGTATGCTCGAGGTGACAGTCACCGGCACTCAACTTAGTGCATCACTTAGGCTGACTAACTACCCACGCAGCGGTCCGATTATTTCTGGCCCACATGAGCAACCCTTCTATTGCCAGAGCGAACAATTCGAAACCGTGGCCGGCGCGACATTAGGTTCTGCACTCGATTTAAACTGCAGCATCGCTACGCGAGTCGACTATGTGTACTGGTCCGATGCCGATGAGGCCTTCAAGCCCCTGCCAGGTGATGCAGCTGCAGTGCTTCCCGAAGACATGGGCCTGATCACCGTAATGGGTAAGACAGATCAGCCTTATATCGTGCGCGTTGAAACGGGTACGGTGAATAGGGCGATCTATGAGATAGCCATGCTACACAATCCGCTCACCGGCTCGCGGTTTCTGGATCCCTGGAACCGCAGTTCTAATTGGAACAACAATCTGGTGTATACCCACGGTGGCGGTTGTCGCACAGGTTGGTACCAGCAGGGAGACAGGACTGGGGGAGTAATGCGGCGCGGGCTGTTCGAGATGGGCTATGCACTGACCTCGGCAACCCTGAATGTATTCGGCCAGAATTGTAACGACCTGCTGGCGTCTGAAACCCATATCATGGTGAAAGAGCAATTCATCGAACACTATGGCGAGCCGGATTACACCATTGCTACAGGCGCATCGGGCGGCTCCTATCAATCACATCAAACCGCCGATAACTATCCTGATGTGTTCGATGGCATCATCGTCTCGTCCAGTTTTCCCGATGTAACCACCGCCACCATCTTTACTCTTGCGGACGCGAGGTTGCTGAACAACTACTTTAGTCAGCTTGGCGAGGAGGCTTTCACTCGGGAGCAGCAGCGAGCCGTTTCGGGCTTCGGCGTGTTCGATTCAATCGCGAATCTGAGCCGTGGTGCGGCACGCCTCGATCCACTGACCAACATCGATACACCGTTGGAGGAACAGGGTGGGGAGGTAAGCATTCCTGCCTTGCAGGACAACCTCTATTCCCCTAGAAACCCAGGGGGAGTGAGGGCTACGGTGTATGACCATAGCGTCAATGTCTACGGCACTACTGCAAATCCACTAGACCCATCACAGTCTCTGGCGCAGCGACCGCTCGATAACGTGGGTGTGCAGTATGGCTTGCAGGCGCTGAATGAGGGCCTCATTACCGCGCAGCAATTCGTAGACTTGAATCGGGACATAGGTGGGTTCGATCGCGATATGAATCATGTGCCCCAGAGACATCGAGCCGATGGGCAGGCGACTAAGCGAGCTATCGAATCGGGGCGAATCTTGTTCGGTGGCGCGGGCCTGGCGACGACACCTGTCATTGACTACCGCAGCTATAACGATCATCGAGAGGGTGGCGACATCCACATGATCGTGCATCAATTTTCTACACGAGCGAGACTGATAAACGCGAATGGCCATGCAGACAATCACGTCATGCACGTGGGTGGTCAATGGGACTTCGTCGAAGGACAAGACGATCTGGGCAATCTGTTTAGACAGATGGACAGCTGGATCCGGGCAATTCAAAACGATAGCCTGGAAGCCGACCCAGAGCGCAAGGTTGCGCGGGCTAGACCGTCTAATCTAGTCGATAGCTGCTGGGACACAACGTCAGAGACTGTTGAGCTCTTAGAGGAGACACTTCAGTTCAATTCGGCATCACGCTGCGGGCAGCTTTACCCTAGCTACCAAACACCTAGGCATATCGCCGGTGCGCCTCTGGCAAACGATATCGTTAGCTGTGAGTTAAAGCCTATTGACCTGGCTGACTATGCTATTTCGTTCACAGCCGAACAGTACCAGCAATTGCTCGCCGCGTTCCCGGAGGGAGTCTGTGACTGGTCGCGGGGAGATAGCAGCGGCTCCAGGCATCAGGGCACCTGGAAATCTTTCGGTCCCTCTCCGATCAACAAGCTCTATTAGCATTAGCGACAGAGTGTGTAGATGCATTCTTAGGATCTATTTCGAACTCTGTTCTGCAACCAGCATGATGCGCATCTCTAATCGTTTGATCTCGCGCAGCAGTTCAGCTTTCTGAATCTGTTGCCAACTTAGAATCTTGATCAGCGTAATTATGAACAGGCAGCCCAGGATCAGCAGTGCCCAGTTCAGGCTGGTTTTAATGTCCGCAGCACCTAGATACTGTGTGACGAAGTAGACGAGGGCGGTGGCAACCACCAGTCCAAGAAAGTACATGTAGTAAGTCATCCAAGCCTGCTTGCCTTTGAAGGTGAGGCCTATCAGTTCGAACAGCCCGGCACCGTCGTCAATTTCATCGATGGCTTTTTGGTCCTCGGCCATTAGGGCGTTGCGGATCTTCTCGTCAATATCACTCATGATCATTCTCCAGTAATTTCGTCATCATCTTGCGTGCATAAAAAAGTCGCGACTTTACGGTGCCGGCAGGAATATCGCTAACTTCGGCTATTTCCAGAATCGTTAACGATTCCAAGTAGTAGAGCCTTAGAGTCGTTGCCAGGCTCGAATCCATCTTCGACAACAGTTGTTCGACAGTGAGTTTATCTTCCATGCCATCGCTAACAGGGACTTCTGGCAATTCGTCCTGGAACTGAAGAAACTCTCTCTCCCGTATTGTTTTGCGTAGCCAGTCCACGCAGCGTCTCTCGACGATGCGAAAACTCCATTTCGGGTAAGTGGCTGGATCGGAGAGCCTATGTAGGCCTTTGCTTATCGAGATAAGGCTCTCCTGTGTCACATCCCTCGCCGCCTCTCGACTCTTCAGACGATTCAGGGCGTACAAGAAATAGCGTTGTTCCCAGTTTCCAAGCAAGGCATTGAACGCTTCCACCTTTCCCCGTTGGCTCTCGATAACGAGCCATTCGTTGAAACTGCGTTCTTTTATGTCGCGCATAGAATTTACCCAGAGATATAGGTCGGCTATTGAGCCCATTCGGTTCAGGCGGCGAGCTGATTTTGGAGTGTAGCAGGGCGTTCTCTGCGCATCCAAGGCAGGGGGAAGCTTAGAGTGTGACAGACCGTTACGCTCGCCGAATAGCACTTGATTAATGCAAGGTAGTGGTTTAATTTCAATGGCTTACCTTTTAAAGAGCATTCAAAAAAGATCGCAAGGCTCGAACCGGGGTCTAACGGAGAACTAAGACAATGATTACGCTCAAGAAACTCATTCCGCTGGCCGCCATTTTGCTAAGTAGTTCGGCGCTGGCCGCGGACAATTACGAGCCGCCTAGAACGGCCTCGGGTAAACCAGACCTGCAAGGGTTTTGGACCAATGCCTCGATTACCACTATGCAACGTTCCAGCAACTATGCAGAAATCGGTCTTACTATCCCTCTGGAGCAGCTTCGCGAGCTTACCGCAAATAACCACCAGAACGTCCGTCAGGCGACCGACGACAATCAGGTGCAGGGCGAGCTTCCATCGGGACAAGACCTAGGCCAGGGGCGCGGCTACAACGCCTTCTGGGTTGACCCGGGTTCTGCCTTCGGCTATGTCAAAGGCGAGTACCGCACTTCCTGGATTACCTATCCGGAGAACGGGCGCATACCTTATTCAGAACAGGGCAGTAAACTGCGCCAGGAAAACCGTGCAAAATTTTCGGGCAACGATGGCCCTGAGGGCCGGGCTCTTGGTGAGCGTTGCATTATCGGTTTCGGCAGCACCGGTGGGCCGCCGATGAATAATGTTCTCTACAACAATATGTATCAGATTGTGCAGACGGAAGACTATGTCATGATCATGGTAGAGATGGCGCATGACGCTCGCATCATACCAATCGATAAGGAGCATCGCCCGGATGCCTGGAAGCCCTGGCTAGGTGATTCTGTCGCCCATTGGGATGGTGACACCCTGGTGGTTGAGACTAGCAACTTGCACCCACAGCAGGCGCCTCGGAATATCGCGGCTCTATCGGACGAGGGGAAGGTGGTAGAGCGCTTCAGCCGCTACTCCGACGAACAGATTCTCTATGAGTTCGAGGTTACCGACCCTGTTTTCTACACCGAAGCCTGGAGTGGAGAGATGGTGTTCAACACAACGGATACCCAGCCCTATGAATATGCCTGTCACGAGGGCAACTATGGACTGCCTGGCATTCTCGCCGGTGCTCGCCGACTGGAGATGGAAGAGCAGTAGATTCTCGGGTCTTAGCTTGTTAATTAAAAGGGGCCATCTGGCCCCTTTTTTTATTCTTAAAATTCTTATGGCTTGATCAGTTATTCTTCCCAGAAGCGCATCATCTCCATGAACATGAACGAGGCAGACCAGGTTATAAGTGATAGCCCGGTTATCGCCTCCATGCCTGCCAGAAAGCGTATCTGTCCGCCCGGTTCGATGTCGCCATAACCCAGGGTGGTGTAGTTGGTGAATGAGAAATATACCGAATCGATCAGGCTACCATCGAATCTACCCTCCAGTGTGCCAAAGCCACCATGGTCAACCATCAAATAGAAGGCGAGCCCAAATATACATACCTCGATGATATGCGCACAGATAGTGCCGAAAACGCCAATGATTACTCTTACGCGATGCTTCATCTGCAGTCTTGGTATGAAGACCCAAAGCAGTCGCAGCATCTCATAGTGAATTACTACGGTGACAGCGACCAGAGAACTGATTATGAGTATGGAGATCAACATGTCGGCGACAACTCTAGGCTGCTTGTAAGGCTAGCTAGCCCGGAGTTATGACGTATTGATTTCATCGACTACATCCTTGCGCTGCTTCTCGTATTTGTGAAATATTGCCGCTAGAAAACTGCAGCGATACTTAGTAAGGTCAGGTTGTAAGGTTAAATTGACCCATAACGAATAGCAATACGAAAACGGTGAGAAGAAGACAATGAGAATTCCAGTTAGAGCCTGTTTCCCCGCGATACTGTCCCTATGTAGCCTGTTGGTCTTTCAAGCGGCGAACGCGCAGCGCAATATTCCAGAAGATGATCGAGAGTTGCTCCACGAAATCTACAAGGAGTTGATCGAATACAAGACTACTGTAGAAGAAGAGAACAACACTATCGCGGCCGAGGGCATGGCGGCGTGGCTGCAGGCTGCAGGATTTCCAGCCGAGGACATTTTCATAGGCGGGGCTTTACCACATAAGGGAAACGTCGTTGCGCGTTATCGCGGCACCGGTGTTAAAGAGCCCATCGTGATGATGGCGCATCTGGACGTGGTGACGGCGCAGCGCGATGACTGGAATCTGGACCCCTTCGTGCTCAACGAAGACGAAGACTATTACTACGGCCGCGGTACGATCGATGACAAGGCGATGGCGGCGATCTTCATCGCTAACCTGATTCGTTTCAAGCGCGAGGGCTATGTTCCAGATAGAGATTTCATCGTGGCATTGACCTCCGATGAAGAGAGCGGCGGCAGTAACGGGGTGGGCTGGTTATTGGAGAATCAACCTGGGTTGATACAGGGCGCCCTGGCAATCAATGAAGGTGGCTATGGGCTTCTGCAGGACGGGCAGCCACTGGCGAATACTATTCAGATTGCCGAGAAAATTTACGCCACGTTTCGAGTGACGGCGAAGAACCCGGGCGGGCACTCATCCCTTCCCAGAGATGACAATGCAATCTACGACCTGGCGGAGGCTTTGCTGCGTATACGTGATTTCAAGTTTCCGGTTGAGCTCAACGATGTGATGCGGGTTAGCTTCGAGCGTCAGGCCGAGATCAACACAGGCCAGCGCGCCGAAGATTTTCGCGCCCTGCTGGAGTCACCCATTCCACAGGATTCCCTGGACAGATTGAGCGCCGAGGCGGCGATCAATGCGCAGCTGCGTACGACTGCTGTGGCGACCCTGCTGGACGGGGGGCATGCGCCCAATGCCCTGCCACAAACCGCTGTGGCTAATGTGAACGTACGCATGCTGCCTGGCTCAGACCCGCAGGAGGTCCTGGAGACTCTGATTGCAGTGGTCGATAACCCGGAGCTACTGGTGGAATACCGCGGCGGTGGTTCGATCACCGATCCTTCTCCCTTATCGGAAGAGATCATGGCGGCGGTGGAAACCGTCACCGAGGCGATGTGGCCAGGGGTCACCGTGATGCCAACCATGTCAACCGGCGCTACCGATGGCGCGCGCATGCGGCGAGCAGGCATTCCCACCTATGGCACATCGGGTCTGTTCGTAGATCGTAACGATATGCGTATCCACGGGCAGGACGAGAGACTGCTTAAAGAATCGTTGTATGGCGGATACGATTATCTGTATAGCGTGGCGAAGGAACTTAGCCACTAGGGGACAAAGGGGTCGGAGGGATTTATTTTTAACCAGTACCGGCCACGGTACTGGTTAAAAATAAATCCCTCCGACCCCTTTAATCTTGGAAGTTCTGATGCGTTCCCGAACGATCAGTTGAAAGCTAGTGGGTTAGAGAGTAGATAAGATAGTTGATGCCAAGCTGATAGGCGGAGTTTGCATACTGGGTTGGATACCACTGATCGTAGGTGTGTTCCCAGCCATCACCCATGTCCGAGTTCCAGTTGATGAGCACCATGACGCGACCTTCATCATCCATGATGGCGTGGTTGCTGGCGTTGTCCATGCCTGCCTGACCGAAGCCTCTTCTGCCACCTCGCCCCGGTATCATCTGCGCGCCATCGATATCGTAGAAGGTATGATAGATCTCATGACTGGAATTAAGTTCGGTGATCTCGCGGTCGGGAAATAGCTTCGAGAAATCCTGGTAGAAGGCATCCCATTGCTGTTCTCCCCAGAAATCATCGATAAGCAGGAAGCCGCCGCGCAACAGATACTCTCGCAGATTTTCTGTCTCTTGCGGTGAAAGAGAGATCCCGCCGTTGCGGCCCATCTCCAGCGCATAGAGGAAGGGATAGTTGAAGATTTCTTCGTCATCGAATCGCAGCACGATGGGTTCTTCCATTACCCGTACATTCGATAGGCGCGCCACGCCGCGCAGGAAATTCTCATCGGCAGCCGGGAAGTCGGTAGCCCAGGGGCCTCCGTAGAAGCCGCCGCTGTAGTAGCTGTCGTATTGGATGCGGACGAAGGCAAACTCACCCCCAATATCATAAAGCTCGGGCAGATCTAGCTGAGCTTGCACCTGGGGAGAGGCAAGGCTGAGAAGTAGGGCGAGTATGCGAATGCGGCGGTACATGCTGGATATGGACTCACTGTAATGACGAGTTAGCGATAGTGTGTATCGACAACTGACAGAGATCAAGTTAATGTGAGAAGTCCCTAGTTTTTGAGTTTGCTGTCATCGCTATGCTTGGTTACAAGAACAAGAAAATATATCGCAATATCAATGAGTTAATTCTCATTGCTGCGCTCTGTGTAGTGCGCCTTTCGGTCTATGCGGCCGAAGATGTGTCGCTAATCGGCGGCGAAACTGACATCAGCGAACAACTCACCTCCTATCAGCAGCAGATAGAGGACCTCGAATACGAATTTGGTCCCTATCACTCCAGCCTGATCGAGCCGCTGCAAAGCATGATCGACTTGTTGAACGAACGGCAGGACTACGAGCAGGTAGCCCAGTTGCAGAATAGGCAACTACAGGTCATGCGCACCGAGCTGGGTTTCGAGCACCCGGACCTAATCCCTCTGCTGGAATCGATAATGGCGACTCAGCTGGCTCTGGGAAATTGGGAGGAGATATCGGACCAGCTCGATCATATACGCCATCTAAAGGCCAGTATCGGTAATGACAATGTGGAGCTTCTGCTTACTGCAATCCAGGATCAGATCGATTGGCTATACAGTCGTATCTCTGTGGAAGACCGCAGAGAACAGGTGCGTAATTTTTTCAAGATTAGAGATTTCTACGAAGAGATCGAAGACATTGTCGAAGAGACTTATGGCGAAGAGAGTCCTGAGGCCGCGCCCTGGCTGTACAAGGTCGCCTATAACGAATATCACCTTGTACAATTTCTAAATGCGCCAAGGGGGCTGGGTTCCGAAACAATAGACCGGCTAGTGCGCCGGGAAGGCACGTTTGGGCTAGACAGATCAAACCGCAGTAGTTTCCGCTCTACCTCTTTCTTTGGCAATTCATCGGTCACGCCCGTCGTCGATAAAGGCAGACCCATAGGTGATGCCTATATGCGCGATGGCTACTCTGTGATTAACAAGATCCAGGATGGGCTCGAAGAAACTGCCGATCTCGAAGCTCAGGCAATGATTAAGATTTACCGAGCCGACTATCAGTTACTTGCAGATAGAGGCAGAGCAATTCCAGGGTATCGGGAGGCGCGCGACATGCTGATAGAGGCTGGAATGGCCGAGGAGGACGTGCGTTGGTTCTTCGAGCGACCGATGGTGATACCCGCGCAGAAGCTGCATCTAAATTTCGCGGATGCGCTGGCTGAGCGAAAGCAGGGTATCGAAGCCTCTGCCTCACCTTCCGACGAAGTTATACATCTGGGTGTTTTTACCTCGTGGTCCGAGGCGCTGGAATCGACACCCATGCCCGTGAATGAAGATCCATTCTGGCAGATCGACCATGACTTTATCTATGCCGACGTTAGCTTTTCGGTGAATTCTCGTGGCAAGGCGTCATCGGTTGATGTGCTTGCTACTGTCCCCGATGAGTTAGAAACGAAGAGAAGTATCTGGCGCTCTGTGCGTGACATACACTTTCGTCCAGCCATTATCGATAACAAAGCGCGGCGTGTAAAAGATGTGCGCATGCGCTATCGCTTTGTCGACGAATAGCGACATCGAAGCTCGCTAGGAGTTAAGGAAATAGTTAAGGGCACAGTTAAGGGAACAGTTAAGGAAACAGTTAGAAAAATAGTCACGACAACAAGAGAAATAATGACGTCTGTTCAGTCTGCGAAGCCATTGGCTTGAGTTCGGCCACGATCCAGTCTGTATCTGCAGCAGTGGAATAGAAATAGAAATAGAAATAGAAATAGAAAGGTATTACTGGAGTAACACTATGAAGCAAGCAAGACCCCTACTATCGAAACTGATTCTAAGCCTGCCGTTTCTTCTGGCGTCCAGCGCTGCGTTGTCACAGGCATATTCAAACCCCTATGCGACTATCGAAGGCTGGACGGAGCTGCCTAATGGCCGCATTCAGGGTGCGGTTGGCGATCTCGATGTTGATCCAGATGGCGATCATATCTGGGCGATAGTGCGTTGTGATGCCACCGCGCCAGATCGTTTCGGCGATGAGTGTGTGGATTCCGATCTGGACTCGGTGTTGAAATTTAATAGCGAAGGGCAGGTAGTTGAGAGTTTCGGTGGTGGTATGTTTATCTGGCCACACGGCATCGATGTCGACGAGGATGGCAATGTTTGGGTTACCGATGCTGTAAGTAATGCGCGTATTCCCGAGGGTGACGCTCGCGGTCATCAAGTAGTTAAGTTCTCCCCGACGGGGCAGGTGCTGTTGGTGTTAGGTACGCCAGGGGAAATGGGAAGTGGCCCCGACCACTTCAATGCCCCGGCGGACGTTGTAGTTGGTGATAACGGTGATGTCTTCATCGCCGATGGTCATAACAATGACGGTAATGGCCGTGTTGTGAAGTTCGATCGCAACGGCAACTTCATCAAGGCATGGGGTAAGCCGGGTTATGCACCGGGCGAGTTTCGTACACTACACACTATTGCCATCGATCAACGCGGACGATTGTTCGTGGGCGATCGTTCCAACAACCGTCTGCAACTGTTCGATCAAGAGGGTGAGTTCCTCGCACAATGGACACAATTCGGACGACCCAGTGGCATATTCTTCGACCAGCATGACAATATCTACGTAGCCGATTCTGAATCCGATGATGTGCAGAACCCCGGTTGGGAGATGGGTATACGCATCGGCGATGCGCGCCTGGGCTGGGTAAACTATTTTATTCAGCTGCCAACGGGTGACCCCAGAAGCACCACGGGTAATGGTGCCGAATTTGTTGCGGCGGATGCGGCGGGAAATCTCTATGGTGGTGAGCCTGCTCCAAGGAAACTGCAAAAATACGTGCGGGTTCGTCCATAACAAACAGCAAAGGAATAGAAGATGAGGGAGTTTCCTAAAAAACAACAATTGTTGCAGTTGCTCGTCTTGTTGGTGTCTGGTCTTTCGGTGCAGGTGCTAAATGCACAGAGCCATCCGCCTCTGGAGACCGAGGCGGACTTTCATCGGGCGATGGAGGAACTCTCGAACTGGGGCCGATGGGGGGTTGATGACGAATTTGGCGCGGCCAATCTGATTACCGCAGAGAAGCGTAAGTCGGCGGCAGCTCTGGTTAGTGAAGGGATTGTCGTCTCTCTTGCCCACGATGTGAATCAGGAGCCGGCTGTCGATGCCTCTGCCGTGTTAACCCGCGAAGTGTTGCGGGTAAGCCCAACGGGTGCCTCGGATCGTTATGAGTATAGTGGCAGCTACCACGGCACTATTCACAGTCATCTCGATGCGCTGGACTGCCATATCATGTACGAAGGCAAGGGCTACAACGGAGTCACCTATCAAGAGGTAGAGGCTGCGGGCGGCTGTCCTCGTGGCGATATCAACGTACACAAGAATGGCATCGTCACCCGCGGCATCCTCTTCGATGCGACGCTACTGCCCGGCAAGGCAACGCGCGATGGCTGGCTGGAACCTGGCACGGTGGTTAACTATGATGATCTCATCGCCTTGGAGAAGATCCAGGGCGTAACTGTGGAACCGGGTGATGTGATTCTGCTCTACACGGGTCGCTGGAAACGCAGGGCTGCACTAGGTGCATGGCCAACCTCGGAAGGGGTGGCGGGCTATCACGCAGACGTGGCGTATTTCTTGAAAGAACGTGGCGTCGCCATGATAGGTCACGACATGTGGAACGATGTGGCGCCAAGCGGAATTCCTAATGTGTTTCTACCGCTGCATAGTCTTGCTCTGGTTTCTCTGGGCGTATCCATATTCGACAATCTGGATTTCGGAAGAGTGGCCGAAATAGCCAAAGAGTTAAATCGCTATAGCTTCATGTTTACTGCGGCACCGCTGCGAATAGAGATGGGTATGGGTTCGCCAGTTAACCCACTGGCGACTTTCTGATGACGTGCCTCGACTAGGGCGTCTACGCACTAATAAAAGCATGAACCCAACGTCCAATGTGTGGCGCAACCCCCAGTTTCGCCTCTATCTAAACAGCACGGCATACACGGGCATCGCCTTCGCGATGCAGCAGCTCCTGTTAAGCTGGATTCTCATCGGCATTCTCGAGCTGCCTGCAACCCAGGTTGGAATAATACAGGCGGCGGCAGGCGTGCCTGGTATTTTTCTAATGCTTCTCGGTGGAGCTAGAGCCGATGGGCGTGATCTGCGCTCGATGTTAATTCAAATATATTCCTTCGCCCCCATACTGCCGCTACTGTTATATATCGTTGTTAGCTTTGATGCACTGAGTGTCTGGTCGGTGTTGGCTTGGGCTATAGGCATGAGCGTGGTCATATCCTATTCCAGCCCGGCGCAGCAGGCGTTGCTTAGCAATGTCGCTGCCACCACCGTACAGAAGGCAGTCTCGGCAACTACCGCAGTTGGTTTTCTAGTACAGATGTTGGGCCTCTGTGTGGCAGGCACTATGGACAAACTGGGTCTGCTTCCGGTGCTAGGCGTTCAAGCCATATGTATTATGTTAGGGGCTCTGGCGGTACGAAGACTGCCTGTGCAGAATGCGAAACCGGTTAGTTCTTCAGAGCCGGCCTGGAAGACTATAGCGGCAGGTCTGCGGGCGGCGTACCGGAACAAGGTGGTCTTTCATGTGCTGGGCATAAATTTTGTGTCGAGCATCTTTAACGCCGGTGCGTTCATGACAGTGTTTCCCTTTATTATCAAACGGGTCTATGCCGGCGACGCGTTTCTATTATCTTTGATGATGATTATCTTCTATGGTGGTGCGGCGGCATCGAATTTCTTCATGATGCGGGTCATGCCCTTGCGCCATCCTGGTAAGGTCTATCTGATAATGCAGCTCTCAAGGATATTGATACTGGGAGTCATGTGGATACAGCCGCCTTTCTGGCTCATGGCAGTGGCATCGATCGCCTGGGGTCTGAACATGGGGGTGACCATGACTCTGGCCAGGGCTATCGTGCAGGAATCAGCCTCGGAGGAATTTCGTGGCAGGATCATGTCAGTCTACAGTCTGGGCTTGTTGGGTAGCGCCCCCTTGGGAGCGATCTTATTGGGCTGGATTATCGAATCCTTCGGCACCGTGAATGCACTGCTGCCAGCAATGATGATTTCTCTGCTTCTGTTTCTCTTTGGTGTGTTGTTCACCGGAGTCTATCGCTACCAGTCACCCAAATAGGCATGCGACTAGAGCTAGAGTGAATCTGAGAGCTGTCATTATGATTCCTCCATTGATACTTCGGCTTCCCAGTGCATGGAGACAGACATGACTTAACAGCATGTTGTAACTGATTAGCGCTGTTGTCAGGAAGAGCTCGAAACAAGCGAGCCCCACGCACGGCAATTATTTGTTAGTATGACAAGTTCATGATTGAACTGCGTAATGTGCAAAAATCCTATGACGGCGGCGCCACACTGGCTGTCGCCGATACCTCTGTAGTGGTGGAGCGGGGTGAATTCCTCGGTCTCATCGGCGCCTCCGGCTGCGGCAAGACGACTACGCTGAAGATGATTAATAGACTGGAAGAGCCTAGTAGTGGCGAGATACTGGTCAATGGGCGCAATGTACTGGGGCAGAACCCCGAGCTTCTGCGACGCAATATCGGCTATGTGTTTCAGGGTATTGGTCTGTTCCCACATCGCAGCGTCGCCGAGAATGTTGCGGCTGTGCCACACCTATTGCAGTGGGAGCCGGATAAGATTCAGGCGCGCTGTGAGCAGTGCATGGAGTTGGTGGGTCTTCCCTTTGCAGAGTATGGTCAGCGCAGTCCTTCACAGCTTTCCGGCGGGCAGCAGCAACGAGTCGGTGTCGCCCGTGCGCTAGCGGCAAAGCCGGAAGTGGTGCTGATGGACGAGCCCTTCGGAGCACTCGATCCGATTACCCGCAGTGAGTTACAGGAAGAATTCAAGGGTATTCAGCGCAGCATGGATCTCACGGTGGTGATGGTTACCCATGACATGACCGAGGCACTATTACTGGCGGATCGCATTGCGGTGATGCGCGAGGGAGTGGTGCTGCAGATCGGCACCCCCTATGAGTTGCTGCACAATCCCCAGCATGACTATGTGCGCGAGATCGTGGCCATGCCGCGACAGCGAGCGAAGCGGCTGGAAGAGTTGATGCGCGATGAGTGAGAATCTGCGCGAACAACTACTGTTACTGCCGGCCTATTTTCAGGGGCATCTATTACTGACTCTCGCCGCCATAACCATGGGTGTACTTATCTCTGTCCCTCTGGGAGTCTGGGCGGAGCAGTCCGTGCGGGTTAAGCGTCCGTTATTGGCCGTGGTCAGTATTGTACAAACTTTTCCAAGTCTGGCGATTCTTGCGTTGGTAGTGGCGCTGCTCGGTGGTCGCATCGGTTTTTTGCCAGCGTTCATCGCGCTTACTCTGTATTCCATGTTGCCGATAGTGCGCAACACAGTTACTGGCCTGGAGTCGGTCTCAGCCTCGGTAGTCGAGGCGGCCAGGGGCATAGGCATGTCGCCGCATCAGATTTTGCGTGAGGTGAAGTTGCCACTGGCGATGCCAGTAATTGTTGCCGGCATACGCACCGCCATGGTTTGGACAGTGGGCTTGGCGACCCTGTCTACCCTGGTTGGCGCGACCAGTTTCGGTAACTACATTTTTACCGGTATTCAGACGCGTAATCTGGTGGCGGTTACGGTAGGCAGCTTGGCCTCTGCAGCGTTGGCGGTGGGTCTGGATGGTCTGATTGCTGCGATACAGTGGCTGTTGGAGAAACGCAATGAGGCGGTGGATTCCGCAAGGCTAAGATCTATTCGGCGCAGTGTCTATACCGCCATAGCAGTGATTATATGTATCGTTCTCTATGGCTTGCTGCCACAGCCGCGGGCAGACTTTATCGTGGCGGGGAAGCCCTTTACCGAGCAGTACATCATGGTAGGTCTGTTAGCGGCTGAACTAGAGGAAGCGGGTTTCAAGGTTGAGCAGCGTCTTGGCCTGGGATCGGATGTCGTATTCGAAGCGGTGAGTAACGGTACTGTCGATCTGTATGTTGAGTACACCGGTACGATCTGGTCGAGCTATATGAATCAACAAGGCAATCCTGGCAGAGAGGCAATTAGAACTGGCGTTATAGACTATCTGGAGCGGCAGGGCGTGGTCACGCTGGGCTTCACCGGCTTTCAGAATCGCTACGCGTTGGCGATGCGACGCGATCGCGCCGAAGAGTTAGGCATCGCATCGATCGAAGATTTGGTGCCGCTTGCAGGCGGGTTGTCGGCGGGGGCCGACCTGGAATTCTTCGGCCGCTCGGAGTGGCTTCGCCTGCGTGACCTGTACAACATGGATTTCTCCAACAAGCTCACCTTCGACCCTTCGCTGATGTACACCGCTGTGGTTGAGGGGCAGGTTGACCTGATTAGTGCCTATACTACAGACGGGCGTGTTGCAGCCTTCGATCTTGTGTTACTGGAAGATCCGCGCAATGCCTTGCTCGCCTATGATGCCATGCTATTAGCCTCGGATGCGGCGGCGGCCAATCCGGCTTTTGTGCAGGCTGTGGATTCGATAATCGATCGCATTTCCGATGTGGCGATGCGCCAGGCGAATAGGCTGGTCGATGTTGACGGCGAGTCGGTCAATGCAGCCATCGAATATCTGCGTCCCCGGTTGCGCTCTAATTAGCACAGACGCCCCCGTAGCATTGGCAGCCGAGTTGGCACTTGTTAGACTGCTCTCTCTTCTAGCGAATGCAACAAGGCTCCACTAGCTGTGACCAATAACGATATCGTTCTCACCATTCTCAGCTGCGTGTTCTTTATGGGATTGGTGGCCTGGGTTTCCTATAGCAAGACCCGTGGTGAGGTCAGCACAAGAGACGGATACTTTCTGGCGGGAAGGGGGCTTAGCGCGATCTTCATCGCTGGGTCCATGTTGCTTACGAACCTGTCTGCCGAGCAGCTTATTGGACTAAATGGCTCCGCCTACGGCTTCAATATGAGCAGTATGGCATGGGAAGTGACAGCTGCCGTCGCGACTATCTGCATGGCCTTTATCTTCCTGCCGCGCTACCTCGCTGGTGCCTTTACTACCCTGCCGGAGTTCTTGAATGACAGATTCGACGACGGGGTGCGCCGCATGTCGGTCATTTTGTTCATGGTTGGCTATGGCTTGGTCACTATCCCATCGGTCCTATACTCCGGCTCGATCGCTGTCTTACAGCTGTTCGACGTTCCCGCACTCTTCGATATCCCTTATAGCCAGGCGCTGGTGTTAACGATCATCTGCATCGGCTGCGTAGGCGCCGTGTATGCGGTTTTCGGTGGGCTGCGTGCGGTTGCTATTTCCGATACTCTCAATGGCGCCGGCCTACTCGTAATAGGTATAGCGGTTCCGCTTCTCGGTCTGTCTGCGCTGGGTGATGGCAGTGTCGGCGAGGGTCTCAGTATTATCACCAGCACCGAGACGCAGAAGCTCAATGCTATCGGCTCCTCGTCGGATCCAACTCCCTTCGCCACCCTGTTCACCGGCATGCTATTCGCGAATCTATTCTACTGGTGTACAAATCAGTATGTTATTCAGCGCACGCTAGGGGCGAAGAACCTCGCCGAGGGGCAGAAGGGTGTGTTGTTCTCTGGCTTCTTCAAGGTGCTGGTGCCCTTCATGATGATGATTCCCGGTGTGATCGCGTTTCACATGTACGGCGATGGCCTGGCGACTATCGACCTTGCCTATCCGCAATTGATTCGAGACGTGCTGCCAGTCTATGCCACCGGCTTCTTTCTGGCAGTGCTTTTAGGTGCGGTGTTCAGTTCCTTCAATTCACTGCTCAATAGTGCGGCGACTCTTTTCTGCCTCGATGTCTACGCGCCGATGAAGAAAGAGCCGCTAACGGATGCGCATTTGCTGCGTGTCGCCAAGATCGCCAGTATCGTTATTGCCTTGTTCTCATTCATAGTGGCGCCCCTATTACAGTTCGCACCGGAAGGGCTTTGGCAGATTATTCGAATCTTTACCGGCTTCTACAATATTCCTGTCATCGCTATCGTAGTCGTTGGGCTGTTTACAAAGAGAGTGCCCGCGTTGGGACCGAAGATTGTTATCGTGTTTCACATTATCGCCTATGGTCTCTTTCAGTTTGCTTTCAACGATCTGCTAGGTATTCACTTCTTACATCTGTATGCCATTCTGTTTATCGCCGAGGTGGGTATCATGTTGGCGGTAGGACATTTCTATCCGCGAGCCCAGGCATGGAGTTATGCCGCACACAACAAGGTAGACATGCGCCCCTGGCGTTTCGCGATTCCCTGTGCCACTACCTTAATGTCCTGTGTTATTGCTCTGTATCTGCTTTTCTCACCAGTTGGTCTGGTTGATGGGCTAAGCGCCGCTTTCTGGCCGCTGCTTAGCCTGCTGATTGTGCTCAATGCGCTTGTCTGGTGGTGGATTGCGCGTCATGATACGCCGGCCCTGGTGTTAATGGGGGCAGGTAGGGGCGCCAAGCCAGACACACTAAGCGAAGATATTTGAAAAGATGACTGATTCTAAAAAGCCAAGACTACGTTCGTTCGAGACCGCTGTTAATCAGCAGCATATCCCGGAGTCGGATAAGTACCTGTATCGAGTCGATGCTCCAATCCATAAGCTGGTTGTTATAGGAACCGGAACCATCGGACAGGAACATATGCGTGTGGCGGCGACCCTGGGTCGTGCAAGCGTGCATGGCATCTTCGATACCAGCGAGCAGAGCATGGATGCGGCCGAGTCGGCCTACAGGAATTATTCGGCAGATACCCCCATGCGTTATGCCGATCTGAAATCGGCCTGCATGGACCCGGCCGTAGACGCGATATTTATCTGCACGCCAAATTTCACGCATTTCGATGTCTTGCAGGTGGCGCTTGAGTCGGGCAAGCCAATCTTTCTTGAGAAGCCGATGGCGACCACACTAGCCGATGCGGCACGAATCGTAGAGCAGGGAAATGATTACGCCGAGTTTATTCAGATAGGGCTGCAGTATCGCTATAAGGCACAGTATGTGGAGGCTTTTCAGGAAGCGCTGGAGAGAAAATCCCTGGGTGCTATAAAGACTATAAGCATGAGCGAGTATCGGCCGCCGTTTCTGGATAAGGTAGGGCAGTGGAATAAATTTAATGAATACAGCGGGGGCACCCTGGTCGAAAAGTGTTGCCACTATTTCGATCTGATCAATCTGCTCGCGGACGCGAAGCCCCGGCGCGTGTATGCCAGCGGTGGTCAGGCGGTCAATTTTCTGGATTTCGAGAGAGAAGGAAAGAAGTCCGACATCGACGATCATGGCTTCGTGACGATCGATTACAGCAATGGTGTGCGTGCTAGTTTTACTCTTAATATGTTCTGCCCCGATTTCTATGAAGAGCTAGTAGTCAGCGGCACCGAGGGTAGGTTGTTGGCTTATGAGAGGGTAGACCTGCAACAATTGAAATCGCCGGATACTTCAGTCTCCGTCTATCTCGGCGAGCAGGGCGCCTCGCGCTCTACTAAGCTGAGTTATCCGGCGGCGATAGAACAGTCTGGACATCATGGTGCGACCTACTATGAGCACATTGCATTCCTCGATCGACTGGAAGGGGAGGCGGTAGACAGCGCAACACCCTTGCAGGGTCTATGGGCGATGATTGTCGCAAGCGCCGCGCAGGAATCGATCGCTACAGGTGGGGCGATCGATATAGCTAATTTTATCGAACAACATAATTTGACTGCTGCGCTCGATTCGTAGCAGTTGTTATACAACTAGAGAATATTTGGAGTTGGAAGAGCGCATGACATCAACGATAGACGTAGCTGATAAGGCAATGCCAGCGGTAGGCCTGGGACTGTGGAAGATAGATTCCCAGCAGACTGCCCAGGTGGTGTGCAACGCCATAGAGATAGGCTATAGGCATCTGGATAGCGCAGCCGATTATGGCAATGAGCTTGAGGTTGGTGCGGGAATAGCCCAGGCTTTGACTAAGGGCTTGTGTTCTCGAGAGGATCTTTGGATAACCTCAAAGCTCTGGAACACCTATCATAATCCTGAGCACGTGGAGGCTGCGTGCCGCAAAACTCTGCAAGATCTAGGCGTAGAATATCTGGATCTGTATCTGATTCACTTTCCTATTTCTCTGCAATTTGTAGATTTTGAAACGCGCTACCCACCGGAATGGTTCTTCGACCCCTCTGCCGCCCAACCGAAGATGCAGATAGATCCGGTGCCCCTGAGTGATACCTGGAAAGCCATGGAGGCGCTGCAGGAGAAAGGCTTGGTGAAGAATATCGGTGTCTGTAACTATAATAGTGGCCTGCTTCATGATCTGATGGCCTATGCCGAGATAAAGCCGGCCATGTTGCAGATAGAGTCACACCCGTATCTAACGCAAGACAGTCTTATTCGCGCGGCACAGGCCTACTCAATAGCAGTAACGGCTTTTTCTCCCCTGGGCGCTCTTTCCTATGTGTCGCTAGACATGGCCAGTGAAAATGAATCGGTGTTACAACAGCAGGCAGTCATTGCCGCGGCGCAGCGGCTACAGCGCAGTCCGGCACAGATTGTTCTGCGTTGGGGTATTCAGCGCAACACCGCGGTGATTCCGAAAACCATCAATCCCGATCGTCTCAAAGAGAATCTTGCCTTGTTCGATTTCGAGCTTAGTGATGAAGAGATGGCGGCTATCTCGGCACTGAATCAGAATAGACGCTTCAATGATCCCGGCGTTTTCTGCGATCTGGCGTTTAATACTTTCTATCCTATTTATGACTAGTGGCTCTATGCTTATCGATGTGCCGATTAACAACACTGCGACTGACTAACAATGAATGCATTGCCAATAGAAGAAATCACACTGAAGCGGCAGCAGCAATATAGCGATATCTTCCCACTCGCCTACGCCGCAAAAGAGCAAGGTCTGGAGCTGGCCGATGTTCACGAGTGGATACGGGAGAACAAGGGACGATTGTTAGAGCAATTGTCTCAACATGGCGCAATTCTTTTTAGGGGCTTGCCGGTTAATTCCGATGTCGATTTCGATAGTGTGATTCGCAGTTTCGGTCTCAAGAATTTTACCTATGCCGAGTCGTTATCCAATGCCGTTCGTCGCAATCGAACCGAGCGCGTGTTTACCGCCAATGAGGCGCCGGCTTCTGTTTCTATCTATCTGCATCATGAGATGGCGCAGACACCAATCTATCCCTCAAAACTGTTCTTCTATTGTGAACAAGCAGCCAGCAGTGGTGGAGCAACGCCGCTGTGCCGTTCCGATATTTTGTTGCAGGAGTTAGAAAAACAGGCGCCTCGCTTTGTGGCAGATTGTGCAGAGAAGGGCGTGCGCTATTCCAATGTGATGCCGGGCCTGGATGACCCTGAGTCGGGACAGGGGCGCAGTTGGCGCAGCACGCTGAGTACCGACGACAAGACCGCTGCCGAGGATAAGCTGCGGAAACTGGGCTACGAGTGGCTGTGGTTAGAGCAAGATAGCCTGCGCGTTACTACACCAGTGCTGCCGGCGATTCGAGAGACAAGTAGCGGAAGGAAGGTGTTCTTTAATCAGCTCATAGCGGCATTTCGTGGCTGGAGTGACACGCGTAACGCTGCTGAGAAATCTATTCGTTTCGGCGACAACTCGCAGATCAGTGCTGAGGCTATGGCTGAGGCAATAGCACTTGGGGATGAGCTTAGCTTCGATATTCCCTGGCAGACTGGAGACGTTGCCCTGGTGGATAACTTCCTGGTAATGCACGGACGCCGACCTTTTGAGGGTCAGCGCCGCGTGTTGGCATCATTAATAGCAGACTAGGTTTTCTATTTTACGTAGAGAGTCAGAAATTGGCTGGTATTGCCGCGTATAGAAGGCGCGAAAACACTGTTATTCAAGGGGTCGTCCGGATTCTTCAATATGTCGGAAGAGGCAACGACGCTCAGCCCCGCCTGCTCCGCCATCTGCGTTACCCAACTTTCCTGTATACGGTGGGCCGTTCCGCCGGCTTCGAGTCCGGTGCCAGCAGCAGCCTGGTGGTCGGAAGAGAGGAATAGACCGCCGGGTTTTAATACTCTTGCGATCTCACTAAAGGCGCCAGTGGCGTCGCCCAGGCTCACACCATCGGGTTCGAAACCGAGTTCGTGTGGTCCCTGAATCCAGGTCACCATGTCGATCGAATTATCTGCAGCATCAAGCTCGTCGAAGTTGGTAATGCTAACGGTAACATTTGCCAGACGATTGTTTGCGGTGCGCACATCGATGCCGTCGCCTACGAATCCCATTAGGCCGGGAGCGTGCTGTAAGATTACACTGCCATTGCGGCCTACCGCGCGGCTAAGAATTTCTGTGTAGTAGCCGCCGCCTGCTTCCAGTTCCAATACATCCATGCCTGTCTGCAGTCCTGCGAATGCCAACACTAGCGTCGGCTTGCGTCTATCATCGGCGTCGGCGTCGGCACTGGGGCGATCGGCATGTGCCAGAGCTGCCGCGACATTGGCGTCAGCCGCGTTGACCAGTCCAGCTGTCATCGCGAGAGTGCAAGCGGTGAGCAGGCCTAGTAGGGCTTTTTTCGAAAGGTTCATGAGTGACTCCTACCGCATAGGCGGCGTTTGTTTAAAATTTCTGTATCAGAGTTTGCCACGTCTGGCGAGAATTTACACTATCACTTGCTGGCATGCGCGAGTCTCAGTTCTGCGCGGCAGCTCGCGAATCCAATAAAAAGACCGCAAGGTTTTAAGCCCTTGCGGCCTTTTTACTTCTTTATGTATAGGGGGGTAGCTACTGGTTTAAAACCACCCTGGCATCAGCGATTCCGCCTACATTTTCGACATTTGTGTAACCCAAGTCTTGCAGGGTTGTTTGGGCGATACCAGCTCTAACACCGCTACGGCAGAACAGCTTGATAGGCGTGGACTTGTCCAAACCAAGGTCACTAATCCGTGCTGCGATTTCAGTGTGGGGAATGAGCTGTATGTCTTCGATATGGTCTTCGTTGTATTCATCCATAGAGCGCACGTCAATCCAGACGGTGCGTGGAGCGAACACGCTGCAGGCAGAGAGTGCTATTGCGAGCAGGGCTATAGTAGTGATGCGGCTAACGTTTCTCATTGTTATCGTTCCTCAAATAAAGCTGCTTTGAATTTGCCTTCCGAAATATTTCTAGTCTAGCTCGCTAATGATGTCAGCTAGCGTATCAACGATCATTGGATCGAACTTGCCGGATCTAACATATTTTCCGATCTCGTTCAGGGCGGCCTTGCCATCCCAGGGATCACGATAGGGGCGATTAGAGGTTAGGCTGATATAAGCCTCGGCTACCGCTAGAATGCGCGCGCCGACCGGTATGTTGTCACCTTGAATTCCTGCAGGATAACCCGAGCCATCGTAGTTCTCGTGATGGCACTCGATAAGTTCTAGCATCTTCTCGTTCTCATAGCCGGCATTGCGTAGTTTGCGCACGCCCTCTCTCTGGATGCATATGGATATGAGTGAAATCATCCTCAGTTAGGCCGCCATTACGATTTAGAATATTTTCTGGCACGATTGTCTTACCAATCTCCGCAAGGTAACCGGCTTCGAGAATGTCATGCTTTTCTTGATCGACCAGGTTCATTCGGTCGGCGATGAGGAATGCGGTAATTCCGGTCAGTCGTGAGAAGCCAACAGAGCCATCAATGCACTCCACGGGCAGGATGAAATCCTCAGGGTAGGTAACGAGTTTGTCTAGCTTGGGCTCTAAGTCTTCCAGGAGTTTCGCTGGCAGCTGCAGGCAACTATCTAGCGGATTCTTGAATGCAACGACTTCATACAGATGCACCGTGCTACGGCGGCCGCGTACGGTGAGATCGCGTTGCTGCTCCATAATTACCGAGTTCTCGGCATAGGCAACTTTTACGTCGCTGTCGTCTGGTGCTAGCCCCATTGCGAATTTCAGGTGGATGTGAGCCTGCTCTGGATCGTTCGCTTCCTTTAACAGGCGCGCTAGTTCCACACGCATGGAGACATCGTTGGTGTTAGCGTCTACGGCCTTGATAAGTGCGCTGATCTCGTCAACCAAGGCAGGGTTTCCCGACTGCGTATAGGATGCGAGTCCGGATACAGGCTTGAAGTCGAAAATCTCGCTACATTCCTTGAAGGTGGCCTCGTCGACTGTGACAGCGCCAGGCTTGCACATGCCTTCGATACGTGAAGCCAGGTTTACCGTGTCACCAAAGGCGGTAAAAGACTGACGCTTGGCTCCGATAATGCCCGTCGTGGCTACACCGGTGGACACGCCTACGCGTAGCTTGAATGGGTATTTTGAGCGTGACATTTTCTCTTGCATCTTCCAGGCACAGGCCACGGCAAGAAGGGGGTGTTTCTCATAGCGAATGGGTGCGCCAAATTCGGACATAATGCCGTCACCCATATACTTATCGATATGCGCATTGTAGTTGAGTAGAATCGTTTCCATGTCAGCGAGGTATTTGTTCAACTCGGTAATCACGACTTCGGCGGAGTGATCTTCAGAATATTGAGTAAAGCCCTTTAGATCGGAAAACATCACGCTGATGCGCCGATTTTCGGTGCGGATGCGGCCTTCAATCATCAGCTTTACGACAGCTGGGTCCATGGTCGAGTAGAGCGTTTCCTCTACCTTCTCTTTGTGGGCTCTTATGGACTTCGTCTTCTCTTCCAATACCCGTGTTCTTTCCTCAACCTTGTAATCCAGTTCAGATTCGAATTCACGGATTGTCGTCATGGTCTGTTCTAGTAGCTCCGCATTGCCGCTGGCCTCGGCTTTAGACCGCAGCGCCTCGGTCATCTTTTCCTGCAGCTCGCGGTGGGTAAAGCCAACGATGACAGCGGTCAGGATTAGGAAGCCAGCCCAGGTGAGGACCGAAGCCCAGAGGCCAAATATATCCATCTGCGCCATGAAGCGATCTGGATAGATACTGGCGAAGATGGCTATAACGAGGAAGGTGAAAAAAGCACCCAGTACTCCTGAGCGAATGCCGAGATAATAAGAGCTCAATAATACCGGTAGATAGAAAAAGTTGAGGAAAGAAAGCTTCGATTCTACGACCCATACAATGGCACTCACGAAGACTAGGATGACGAGGACAAAAACTCCTTCGAAGTTGTCGATCAAATACTGTTTTATTGGTTCCATGTTTAGTTGTTTCTTCTATCTGACAGGGCTGGAGAGTTGGAGAATTTTAACGCTAGGCGAATTATAAGCCTGTTCGGATTTATTAATATAAGTTTTACGGGACAATCGTGGTCTAATGGGCAAAAGAGGGTAAGATTTAAGCAGATTTGCCACGGCTGAACAACTGCTACGGCTCTAAGTGGCGGGTTTTCTCTGTCTTTTCGGCGATGCGAATTCTAAAACGGGCAGGCAGCATAAAAATGCCCCCTAAGTATCGAAATCAGCGGGGGTGACAGCTCTCGAATCTGCCATGAGGCCATTCTGTTGCATGATCGTTAGAGTCTCTTGCCCTACTTGTCTAAAAACTGAGCCCTCGTGGTGTTTTTCTGTGGAATTTCGGCCTCTGCAGCATTTTTAGCGGCAAATTCTGCTAGCTATCAATTTTATCGTTCGTTTCATCGTCTGCCCCTTGCACTATAGGTTTTTGGCCCTATATTTGGTCCGACCAATTTGGTCGGACCAAATAATGTTGGCATTTGGCCCCGGTAGGCCCAAATTTAGGATAGAGATGAGCAATTAAACGATGTCTTCAAGTAACACTATCAGCCATGAAATCGCAGAGTCGCTGCGCGACGAGATTCTGCGCCTGCAGTATCGAAGCGGTGAACGCTTTCCGTCGGAGAGAGACCTTGCGGCGAGGTTTGATGCTAGCCGCGGAGCAGTCAGGGAGGCTCTGTCCCAGCTAGAGCAACTGGGCCTGATACGAACCCAGCCAGGCGGTGCTAGGGTGCAGAGCGTGGATTCTGCGAGCCTCGCAGTTTTAGGGCCGCTTATGCAGTTGAATGACCTTCCAAATCCGGTTCTAGTCGACCAATTTCTGGAAACATTTGGGGTGTTGGCTGCTCTGACGGCGAAGAATGCCATTAATGCGGCGAATGCAGAGCAACTCATCCAATTGAAGCAACTGGTCGTAAAGCTAGCTGATGAATCTGTTGATTTGGAAGGCATGCAGCCACGCTGGCGTGAATTCATGGAAACTCTGTCAGGAATCGCAGACAACCTGGTGGTTAGGCTTATAAGCAACGACCTCAAGGCGCAATTTGTAGATCAGATGATGAGACTGGGTATTCGGCCTGATCTAAAGAAGAGCTCGATTAAGCGATTAATCAGCTCACTTCGAGTGAGCATCAACAAGAAGGATGGCGAGCTAGCCTCAGAGGCCATGCTGGCGCATTTCGAAGAACTGCGCACGGCAATGAGTGAGGCGATCGGTCTCAAAGCCTCAGAAATCAGGCAAATGGCGGTTTAGATCGGTTTAACACGCCGAGTCGAGCTGAATTAGAGGTGGATTGAGCGCAGTGAAGTAATCGATTCATTCGTATAAACAGTAGATAAGTAGATAACTATGAACAGACAAGTAATTAGAGCTTTAGTGGCATGTAAGATCAGCAAAGGAGCTAGCGCATGAAGCGTGTAATTTTTCCCATTGGTATCTTGGCGGGCTGTATTTTAGTTGCGGCCGTGCTCTTGCGCTCCCCTACGGTAGTAGATGAGGCCGCACCCGAGATTATCCCTGTTAGTGTGCGGGTAGCTCAAGTGCGAGCCGAATCCATTCAGCTCAACGTGGAATCACAGGGCAAGGTGCAAGCCTCCCAGGTTGCCTCTCTCTCGGCCCCAGTAGCAGGCCCCGTTGCCTGGATTTCTTCGGCCATGGAGGCCGGCGGCTTCGTGAAAGAGGGTGAATCGCTGCTGCGCTTGGAGAGTAGCGACTATGAGACGGCACGGGCTCGCAGCCTGGCAGCCATGCAGCAGGCTCAGGCCGAATCAACCCATGCCAGCAATGAGCTCGATCGACTGCGCGAGCTGGCGGACAAGCGCCTGGCCAGTGATTCCCAGCTACAAGACGCAATTCGCATGGCAAATGTGAATATAGCCAGACTGGCCGATGCCCAGGCAAGCTTTCAGCAGGCAGAGCTCGATCTTGATAGGGCAAACATTCGGGCGCCATTCGATGCCATCATTCAGTCGCGAGATGTCGAGTTGGGTCAATACGTCAATCGAGCGCAGAGTGTTGCAGTATTGCTCGGCGCGACAGAGGTTGAGGTTCGGGTGCCACTCGCTATCCGGCAATTAGGATTTCTCGATGTACCTCTGGGTATGCGCGGTGAGTTGGACGATGAGCGTGCTCCCGATGTCATCCTGACTGGTTTGTATGGCGGCGCGGAGTATAACTGGTCCGGCAAGTTGGTGCGCACAGAAGCGGTCATCGATGCCAACAGTAACACGGTGCAGACGATTATTCGGGTGAAGCAGCCAGAGGCGAACGCTTCGTCTATGAATAAGAATGCGGAAATACCGTTGCCAATAGGTCTGTATGTACAGGCGACTATACAAGGACGGCGCGTCGATGACCTTATCGCCTTGCCTAGGTCTGTTATCCGCAACAATAACCAGGTGTTGGTCGTAGACGCAGAAAATAAGATGTACTACCGCGATGTAGAGATCTATCGCCTGGAGGAAGATCGCGTACTTATCAGTGGCGGCATCTTACCGGGGGAATTTATATGTACCTCCCCTATACAGGCTGTTGTCAACGGTATGTCAGTACAGCCGGTTACCGAAGTCATTTAATAATAAGTTCATTTTCGCTCGATTAAAAATACGAGATAGAGGTCTACATTGAGAACTCCGATTACATGGTTTGTTAAAAATCCAGTCGCTACCAATCTGATGATGATGCTCTTTCTGGCGAGCGGGACTCTCTCCTATTTAAGTCTCAATCAGGAGGAATTTCCCGATATTGAATTCGGACTGATTCAAGTTAGTGTCGCCTATCTGGGCGCGACTCCGGCCGAGTCTGAATCTGCAGTCTGCTTGCGTATCGAAGAGGCGCTAGAGGGTGCTGAGAATATAGAGCGCCTCACTAGCACAGCCCGCGAGGGCGGCTGTGATGCAACCTTGGAGCTAAGCAGTGGCGCCGATCTAAACCGCGTTTTGAACGATGTGAAGGGCAAGGTTGACGCCGTCACTACCTTTCCCGCTGAAACAGAGAAGCCCATAGTTCGAGCATTCAGCGCCAGTGGCAACGTCATGACGATGGCACTTTCATCCCAAACTGATGATAGCAATCTAAAAACGGTTGCCGAGGATATCCGCAACGATCTGCTAGATATCGATGGCATTTCCACGGTTAACATCGAGTATATCCGTCCATTCGAAATTTCTATTGAGGTGTCCGAGTTTACTCT
Source organism: uncultured Pseudomonadales bacterium (assembly GCA_943842505.1). GTDB lineage: Bacteria > Pseudomonadota > Gammaproteobacteria > Pseudomonadales > Pseudohongiellaceae > UBA9145. The sequence continues at coordinate 260,999 of CALTDI010000010.1, forward strand.
GCGCCAATACGGCCTCACTCTGGATCAGATTTCACGCGCCATCGATCGCGCCTCACTCGACTTACCCGGGGGCACCATCCGCACCGCATCGGGCGAGATTTTGCTGCGCACCAAGGGCCAGGTTTATAGCGGTGATGAGTACGAAAATATTGTGGTGCAGTCTTATCCAGATGGCACCCAGCTGCGTCTAGGTCAGATCGCGACGGTCAACGATGGCTTTGAGGAAGGCTATCTGGATGCGCGCCTGAATGGTGTGAACTCTGCGATCATCGATATTCTGCGTGTGGGAGATGAAGACATCGTCACCTCGGCTCGGCGGGTTCGCGCCTGGATGGCTTCGGTTGACTTTAATCTTCCAGAAGGCATGGAGCTGAATGTAATAACTGACTCGGCGGTCGCTACACAGGACAGGATCGGTACCGTTGCCACGAACGCCTATACCGGACTTTTGTTTGTACTATTAATTTTGGCGTTGTTTTTACGTTTCAAAGTGGCGGTGTGGGTGGCAGCCGGTATCCCAATTGCTATCGCCGGTGCTCTCGCTCTTTTCCCTACGGTGGGGTTGACGATTAGCTCGCTGACCGTAATGGGTTTTATTTTAGTGCTGGGTATCATTGTTGATGATGCCATCGTTGTTGGCGAGCGGATACACGCTTTTGAGCGTAAGGGCTATACCCCTGAAGAGGCGGCAATCGAAGGCACAATGGAAGTTTCGGTGCCGGTAATCTTTGGTGTGCTGACAACCATAGCTGCCTTCCTGCCGATTTTGTTGTTGGGCGGTCAGATGGGCGCGTTCTTCAATGCAATTGGTGGCGTGGTGGTGTTCTGTCTGCTGGCTAGCCTCGTTGAGTCGCAACTCATATTGCCCGGACACATTGCCCACAGAAAAACGACAGGCTACCTGGGTGAAGGTACCTTCATCGTAGGTGTGTGGCAGAATTTGCAGGGCAAGATAGCGGGAAGCATGGAATATTTTGCTGAACACGGCTATCAGCGCGCTCTAAAGAAAGTGCTTAAATACCGTTATGCTGCCTGGGCGACGGCAACAGGCGTCATTATCATTTCCTTTGCCTTGCTTATGTCAGGCCGCGTGATATTTCAGTTCATGCCGTCGGTCGAGGGCGACACCGTATGGGGTACCGTGGTCATGCCAGTCGGTGTGCCAGGTTATATCACTGAAGATGCGATAAGCATACTCGAAGAGAAGGCTCTTGAGCTCACCGCCGAACTCGATGAAGAGCTGATAGCGCTCAAGGCCAGTGGTGCCGCGCCAGAATCGACGGAACGCGTCGTTGCCAGTGTGTTAACTATAATTGGTGGCCGAGCACCACGCGGTGGTCCCGGCGGACCCGGGAGAGGTAATGCAGGTAGCAGCGAGGTAGCTGAAGTCGTGTTGTACCTGACGCCTTTCTTTGAGCGCGGAGAGATAAGTTCTGCCGAGATTCGCGATAGATGGCGCGAAAAAGTTGGCAGCATTCCCGATGCGCTGGAGTTAACTTTTGTCTCCGATGCGTTCTCTGCCGGTGATGCAATTAATTATCGCCTCGAGGGTCGTGACGAAGAAAATCTGAAGATCGCCTCCACTGAGCTACGCGCAGAACTGGCGCGCTACCCCGGTGTATTCGATATTTCCGATTCCTTCCGAGCCGGCAAGCAAGAGGTTCAGATTCAGATATTGGAGACTGGCAAGACCCTAGGTTTGACACTCAACGATGTGGCTACGCAGGTGCGGCAGGCTTTCTACGGTGCAGAGTCGCAACGTATTCAGCGCGGGTCCGACGATATTCGTGTGATGGTGCGCTATCCGGAAGACGAGCGCCAGTCACTGGGAAATCTGGAAGATCTACTGATTCGAACACCTAGTGGTGCCGAGGTGCCATTTCTTAGCATCGCTGATTTCTCGCTGGGTAATAGTTATTCCAGTATCAATAGGCAGGATGGTCGGCGCGTAATTACTGTGCGCGGAGATATCGATCGAACGGTAGTTAAGCCTGACGAAATTCGCCGCGAAGTTATCGGCAAGTTCAAGGATAAATGGGCGCGAGATCTCGATGTGGAGCTAGTGGTAGGTGGTGAGGGTGAGCAACAACTTAGTTCCCTGTCTGAACTGTTCTCAACATTCCCGCTTGCTATGATGGTTATCTTTGCTCTGCTGGCGATACCATTAAAGTCTTATACTCAGCCACTCATTATCATGAGTGTGATTCCATTCGGTGCCATAGGCGCCATCTTTGGTCACTTTATCATGGGCGCCGACCTGGTGTTTTTCTCCCTGCTCGGCATCATCGCGCTTAGTGGTGTTGTTGTGAATGCGTCTCTGGTGTTGGTAGTTTCCATTAATCGCCTGCGCGATGAAGGTATGGGCATGGTAGAGGCGGTTTCCACAGCGGGCATGATGCGCTTTAGGCCGATCTTCCTAACCTCATTGACTACCTTTATCGGTCTGGTGCCACTGATGATTACCGCGAGCCCGGCAACTTTTTTTATTGTGCCCATGGCGATTTCACTGTCTTTCGGCGTGCTCTTCGCTACCGTGATTACGCTATTTCTGGTGCCTAGCCTGTATGTGATCTTGCAAGATTTTCATGGTCACACCGACACGGCTGAAGAGAGAGCGCTGGCATATCAACATTAGGCGATTCATAATGTGCGAATCGCTTGATTCTTTCTGAAAGGGCTTTTCGTATGAGATTGTTTGGCTTGGCAGTACTGTTCTTTAGCATGGTTTCCATGGGAGTTGCACAGGAAAACCGCATCGATATTGTCAGGCCGGATGCGCCAGAATTGGCGGGTTTCGGTGAGTATGATATTGGTGTGCAGACTCTCGAATTTGTCGATCCCAATAGAATAGATATTCTGAATACAAAGCGCGGCGGTGACAGCGCTATCTATGATCGAAGCCTAACTGTCGAAGTCTGGTACCCCGCACAGCTTGCTGCGAATCAATCAGCCGGCGGCGAGTATCGGGCCATAACTCGCAATCCCGATATCACTGCGACGCTGCATGGTCGCGCGGTACGTGACGCTGAACCCAACAGTGCAGATGCGCGCTATCCACTCGTCATTATTTCTCATGGCTACCCCGGCAACCGTTTTCTTATCAGTCATCTCGGTGAAAATCTTGCGAGCAAGGGCTATGTGGTTGCATCGATCGATCACACCGACAGCACCTATGACGATCAACAGGCATTCACCAGCACGCTCTATAACCGTCCGCTCGATCAGCGCTTTGTGCTCAACACGCTGGATAATCTTTCCCATGATTCAAGCAGCTTCCTGAATGGCCTGCTCGATGCCGATACCACAGGCATTGTTGGTTATTCCATGGGTGGCTATGGCTTGGTAAATAACCTAGGCGGTGGTTACAGCGATGACGTGGTCACTTCCCTGATGGCTCCTCCGAACGAGCTTCTCCATGAGCACGCTACGGGAAATCCCGAATATCGATCCAATCTCGATCCGCGCATCAAGGCGGGCTTCGCAGTCGCGCCTTGGGGTATGGCCTCGGGATTCTGGCGCGAGCAGGATCTCGCTGGAATAGACGTGCCTACTTTTTATCTAGCTGGTGATAACGACACCGTCGCAGGATACGAGGCCGGTGTGCGAGCGATCTACGAAGCGGCGGTGAACAGTGATCGCTATTTGCTTACCTACAAGAATGCAGGTCACAACGCAGGCGCGCCTTATCCTGTTCCCGTTGAGATACTAGAGAGTGAGAGTGGAATCGGTGCCTCTCATTACACCGATCCGGTGTGGGACAATACCCGTATGAACAACATCATGGATCATTTCGCTACTGCCTACTTCGATCATTACCTGAAGCAGAAAGAGGGCAGCGTGTCGTATCTGGAAGTTGTCCCCGACGGTGCCGACGCGGTCTATTCCGTAACCAATGGCCAGCAGAATGATGACCATGACTACTGGAAAGGATTTGGCCCGAATACGGCGGTAGGCCTGAAGCTGGAGCACCTCCAGATAGGCGAATGACAGGGAAATGGCAGGAAAATGACTGGCGGGTAGCCTACTTCACCGCTAGTCGAATCTGCTGAACATTAATATCCTGCCAGACCTTACCGGTTACGTAAGGGTCGCTGGCAAGCCACTGATCCAGCTCTGCCTTGGAGTCGAACTCGACGAACATGGTGGAGCCTATCATCTGCTCCGCTTCATCGAGGATCGCGCCCCCAGCGATCAGATGCCCGGCCTCCTTAAGCTGCTTCGCTCCCTTGAGATGCGCATCGCGCACAGACAGGCGCCGCTCTAGCGCGTTCTCATCTTTGCCGTCATAGGCGGTAACCATAAATTGCATAGTGTCGTATCCTCGTTTGCGTTGCGCCGATTATCCCATGACTCTAGCTCAGGGCAAGTCTGTCCTGGTTTGTCAGGTTTGTTCCGAATTTCTTCAAACTGTAATTTGATCAAGCAGTTCTAGGAAGACGGGTATCAGGGATCCCATCAGCAGAACCGCCATGCTGATATTGAAGACTCTCACGTAGCTTGGATTGCGCATAAGTGTCTTTAGTGAGGCGCCTCCCCAGAGCCAGAGCATGATGCAGGGCGCTCCGAATAGCAGGAAGATGAGACCGATAGTAATGACCTGTAGCACATAGCCCTCACCAAGAGTCGTATAGGTTACGGTGGCGCCTACCGCCAGAACCCAGGCTTTCGGGTTCACCCATTGAAAGGCGGCGGCCTGAATAAAAGAGAATGGCCTGCCTTCGGTCTCGTTGGGCCCGGTCACTGGTGCGCTCGCGATCTTGTACGCGAGATAGCTTAGGTAGGCAGCGCCGACAACCTTCAAGACTATGTGCATTATCGGATACAGCTCGAATAGTTGTGCTATGCCGAGGCCGACGGCGAGCACCATAACCGGAAATCCCAACACGATGCCGCAGAAGTGAGGTAGGCTGCGCTTGATGCCGTAGTTCAGGCCAGATGCCATGATCATGGCGTTATTGGGGCCGGGTGTCACACAAGTGGTGATGGCGAAAGCGATTATTGCGAAATATTCCATGGCGATATTCTAAATCCGATTTTCTATAGAGACCCTTTGTTAGGCTATCAGTGACAGGGTCAACAACGGAACGAAGAGTCAGAAGATCTCTAGGTTTATCCGACAACATTGTTTGGGTATTCGTTTTTGAAGTTTGCAAGTGGCCTTGGCAGATAGGTCTTTCTTGGACTGGTCGGAAGTATCGCGCCGGCACCGAATGTTGTCAAGGTGGAGGTATTGGTCTAGCCCTGGCTGCGAAGAAGACTGGAATTGCAGGGCTGGTGAGGCTAGTATGCCGCCATGATTCTAAGTGTCCTCACTCCTATCTTTGCCATAATTCTTTTGGGTTTTTTGATTAGTCGAGCTCCAGTTTCCAGCCAGGCGGCATGGGCGGAGTTGGAACGACTCACCTACTATGTATTTTTTCCAGCCCTGCTCTTGGTGCGGCTCTCGGCTTCGAATTTCGATTGGGAGGACGTCGTCGATATCGGCAAAGTTATAGGTTTTGCTCTATTCGTCATCACGCTGCTTATATTCTCGCTGAAAAAATTCGTTAGCGGCGACTCAGCCTCGGTAAGCTCTATCTACCAAGGCAGTATCCGTTTCAATACTTTTATTGGCTTAGCCTGTATCGATCTCCTGTATGGCGATAGTGGTCTGATCACTGCCGCCCTTTGCCTCGCTCTGTATATTCCGCTGGTAAATGTGTTGTGCGTAGTGGCTCTGACCGGTGGCGGAGAAGGAGGCACCAAGAGAATCAGTCGTGTCATCAACTCAGTTGTTAGTAATCCGCTGGTGTTGGCTTGTATGGCGGGTATCGCTGTTAGCTATTCAGGCTTTACTATTCCGCCCATAGCCGAATCTGTTCTGGATATTCTCAGTCAGCCGGCATTACCAATAGGCCTTCTCGCAGTCGGTGCGGGGATTCGTTTTGTGGCACTAGGAGAGCAGAGCTGGCAGATGTTAGTGGCTTTGCTCAACAAGCTTGCCTTGGTCCCCGGGCTGGTGCTTGCTGCCTGCTTGCTTTTCGAAACGCCTAATTCGATAGCGGTAATTCTGCTGTTGCTTAGCGTATTACCTGCGCCACCCTCGGCCTATATTCTGGCGCGGCAACTAGGCGGTAACGAGAGCCTCATGGCGAACATAATCACCGCGCAAACCCTTGCTGCGTTCTTTGTGATTCCCCTGTGGATTGAACTCGCGAACCGCTATCTGTAAGAGTAGATAGGGCGGCGCTGCGGGAAACTGCCCTCTAGGTGAAGGGCTAAACTAATTCCGTATTTGGTCGGCGATCCATCGTGCGACAACGGGCTCACGTACGCCTCGAGGTGGGCAGTGTCCTTCCATGTCCAGCACTATGACTTCTTGATTACTGGCGGAATCGAGAAAGATTGCCAGATCTTCTAGTGGCGATACCGGGTCGCGGTTGGTAGTTATTACCAATAGGGGCGTGTCTATGGTCTTGTCTGCCCGCATATAGCCTTGCTTGATCAGAGAGACTTCAGACAGTGGGGCGCTCAATGCTGCCGTAGAGCGATCCAATAAACCGAAGCGGGATTTGACCCCGTCGATGGTGAGTTTAGGCAGGCCATCCAAGGCGTCCGGGGGATATTGGAATGCAGTATGCAGAGGCGCGCACATACTCACTACGCCGGCGACCTCGAGTCGGTAGAAAGCTCTCGCTGCCGCGTTACCACCGAAGCTGCCTCCTACGACAAAGATATTGCCTTGCTGGGCATAGTCGGCCTCTCTTAGTAACTGTAGCGCTGCCTCCATGACCGTATCGGAACCGTCTGCCATCGACAGCTGCTTCGCCTCACCGATGCCGGGCATATCCACCGCGAGCATGCCAATCCCGCGAGGTTCCAATTCGCGATAGAACAGGTCGAAGCTGTCTTCCTTGGTGACGTCGGAACCAAAACTGTTTATGACTATCGAAAAGGGCCCCGCACCGGCTGGCAGGTGTAGATATCCTTTCACGCTTGTCACGCCTTGCTCCCCCACAGGGATGTCGATGTGAGCGACAGGGGTGTTCATTAGCGCGCCAGCAGCCATATAGGTTTCTATAGCCTTAGTCAGCGCCTGGGTATCATCTTCTCTGCCTAGATGTGGCCAGGATCCGGTGCTGTAATAGGCTAGTGCAGCACGGAGTTTTTGCAGTCTGTCGTACCCGCTCAGACTATTTGCTTCGCTGCGCGCTCTATCTCCGGCTTGAATCCACTCGTAAGACCAGTTCCCAGGCCCAAATTCTATTTGTGTATCCACCAGTTCTGGGAAACGCTTTGCCCCCAAGCTGCGCTCAACCTTATCGAGTACCTCCATGATGACATCGATGTCGCCACCCTTGGTCGTCCAGGTCTGGATGTCGTGGGAGTGATACCAGCCCTCTATTGTTTCTTCCTCAGAATTGAATGCGTATTGCTGCGCGAGAACAATTGGGGTGCCAAGTGTCAGCAGGCAAATAAATAGAAGATGGGGAATGTCTCCCATTTTTCTTGTCTCCTAAGGTCTCTCTGTAGAGGCCCTATTCCATTGCTATGCTGCAGCATAGAGAAGAAAGCCACCAAGCAATCCATAACAAATGCCCAAAAGACGGCCATAGGGTGACAATGTGTTTAGCTCCCAGGAAACTATGCTTTTGAAAACGGTGGGAGGAAGAAGCACACAAATCACCCCGCCAACGACGGAAAATAGCGCTAGCATTTCGAAGAGGGCGGGGAATTTTGATGATGCGGCGGAATAATAGATCGCAATGGCCAGGATGAGGCTCGCCGCCACAGTGCCGTACTGAAACCCTGACTTTAGAAAATACTTACGACCGAATTCGAAACCGGCCTCCGGTTTTATAAGCAATAAGATAGCTATGCCGCCGAGGGATATGCCTAACAGTATAAGTGTATACATCGTAGGTCTTCTCTGTTTAGTAAGTGATGGAATGCTAGGTTTTTATTTCTTTTTCCTAGCCGATCGGTCTCTTATACATCCAGCAGTAACTGAGCCCCTAGCTGTAGCTAGGGGCTCAGTTACTGTGATATCAGGTTTAGATGTCCAGATCAAACTAAGGTAGGGGCTTTTCGCCCGTTTTCCTGTGTAGCGCAGACATTACTGTTAAATAAGCGGGATATTAGGTAGCCAGTTAATGCTCTGCCTAGAGGGAAAATAGGCAGATTGCGCTGGAGGTGGAAGAATGTGCACGGTAAATTCTGCGCAGACTAGAGGCCCAGCAAAATAATGCCGCCTAGAATCAGCCCTATTATCAGTACGCGTAGCGCGGAGAACGCCTCCTTGATAAAGAGAACGGAGATCAGCATCGCGAATAGCACACTGGTCTCGCGCAGGACGGCAATCGGTGCGATGCGTTCCTGGCTGAATGCCCAGACGATGATGGCGTAGCCAATCGTCGAGAGTAGTGAAACCATGAGACCGGGTTTCCATACGATCTTTATCGTGTCTATCAATAGCTTTCTTGGTCTCCTGGCGAGCGCAACCAGAGGCACCAGGAAGCCATCGAGGAAAAACATCCATAGAATAAAGCTAAGGCTATTGCCCGATAGCCGAACGCCCATGCCATCGACCAGGGAATAGGCCGTTATGCATAATCCGGTCAACAGAGAATAGAAAAGGGCGGGGCGGGACAGTTGCAAGACACCAGCACTGGTTTCCAGAGCCAAGCCAAAGATGCCGGCAACTATCAGTAGCATGCCTAACATCTCGCTTGGTTCCATCGATTCGTTGAGTAACAAGAAGCCCAACATCGCTGTGAGTAGCGGAGCCGATCCTCTGGAGAGAGGGTAGACCTGAGCGAAGTCACCCAGGCCGTAAGCCTTAATCAAGACCAGCATGTAGAAGCTATGTACGCAGGCGGATGAAATGAGATAGGGCCAGCTCGCGGGGGCGGGCGAGGGTAGATAGAAGAGAATGGGAATCACCAGTACAGATGTAGTTGCAGTGGTTACCGCCATAATAACCAGGCGATCTCCGCTCACCTTGATGAGGGCATTCCACACTGCGTGGAGCGCAGCGGCGAGAAGCACTGCACCTAAAATGAGTGGTGACATAAACGAATTCCAGCGATGACATCCTGCGGGAAGCAGCAGGTGAAGCTATTATAGGAGTTAGCGGGCAGCCATCGCTATCGCTTTTCCCCGATTTGTTCCTATGCGTTCTGAGCTTGGCGTAGTTAACTGATATCCGATGGTGTAACTTGCTTTGCCGGAAGGTATTATTGGTCTGGTCACATTGCAGAGGAAATCCCATGCTAGAGAAATACTCGATGATCGTCATCTACTTCGGAATCTTGATATTTCTGGGGTATCTGGCTTCTAAGCGGGTCAAGAGCATGAGCGACTTCGTCATTGGTGGTAAGTCTCTTAGCTTCTGGGTTGCTGCCTTCTCGGCACAGGCCACAGGCGAGTCGGCCTGGCTGCTATTAGGGCTAACTGGCATGGGTGCCATGCTTGGATTTAGTACCTATTGGGTCGTGGTCGGCGAGCTATTCGGTGTGGGCGTCGCCTGGTTCTTGATGGCGAATCGCTTCAAGCGTCTCACTGATAAATACGACTCGATCACTGTCATCGACTACATGGCTAGTCGCTTCAAGTCGAAGACCAATGTGTTGCGCCTCGTCTCTTCCGCAGGGCTTTCCATCTTCGTATTGATCTATATCTCCGCGCAGATAGACGCGACTGGCTCGGCCTTCGAATCTTTTCTAGGCTGGAACTATCACACCGGAGCCGTAGTGGGCTTTCTTGTCGTCGCGACTTACTGCATAGCCGGTGGCTTCCTGGCTGCCGCCTGGACCGATATGTTTCAGGGAGCGGTAATGCTGGTCTGTCTCGTGTTGCTGCCCTTGGTCGCCTATTTATCGCTTTCCAATAGTGGTTCTATCTATGATGGCCTGTATGCCATCGAACCGGGTCTGGTCAACATGTGGGGCGCCGGTGGGTTCACGTTGATGAATGTGGCCGTGGTAGTTGGCATGATGTTAATCGGCTTGGGGTTCCTGGGGTCACCACAGGTGTTCGCCCGACTCATCGCCATACGTAGTGAAGATCAGATAAATCGCGGTAAATGGGTGGCGATGCTGTTTACTCTTTTGGTCGATTTCTCTGCCGTCAGCATCGGTGTTCTAGGCCGCTATATTTTTACTACTCAGGGTGTCGAGCCCGATACAATATTGGGAAACGGTGCACAGAACGTGCTCTCTGAACTAGTGGAATTTACTTTTCCTCCGCTATTAGTCGGACTCTATGTTGCGGCCGTGCTATCGGCAATCATGTCCACAGTTTCCTCCCTGTTGGTCATGGCGGCAGGGTCGGTCACCCATGACCTGTATGCAAAGATCATCAATCCTGAATTAACCGATAGTCAGGCAGCCAGGCTCTGTCGCAGCATAACGATTGTGTTCGCCGCACTCTCTCTGGGTTTGGCGATCACCGTGTCAATTGCATCTCCGGATCGAACGATCTTCTGGTTCGTGATATTCGGATGGGCGGGAATCGCGGCCACGTTCTGTCCGATGATGCTCATGTCTCTGTTCTGGACAAAGTTCACTGAGAGAGCGGCAATTGCCGCCATGGTTACCGGTTTTTCCATGACCATGATCTGTAAGTTCGTTATTCAGGACATGGAAACTATCGGTCCTTATTTCGTGGCGCTGGAGACAATGCCGCCATCCTTCCTTTCGGCGGGGATCGTTGGCTATATAGTTGCCGTGCTCTGGCCCGATGATGAACTGGCGGCGCAGTATCAAGCCGATCTGGATAGTATAGGGCATGGCGCGGTAGACCAAGATGTTGCCGGTGCCGAGCCGGTGGTGAATAGTTAACATAAGTAATTAGCGAAGATTCTAGGGAGAATTCTGTGACTCTGAGTAGAGAACAGCTCGAAGCGCACTGGATGCCGTATACGGGCAATAGACAATTTAAAGATAATCCAAGGCTCATGGCCTCCGCGAAAGGGGCCTACTATACCGATACCAACGGTAAGGAAATATTTGATGGTCTTTCGGGCTTATGGACCTGTGGGCTTGGTCATGGTCGTGATGAAATCACAGCTGCGGTGAGCGCGCAGATGACGAGGCTTGATTATTCGCCAGGCTTTCAATACGGTCATGAATTATCCTTCGAATTAGCAAACAAAGTAGTTCAGCTGACCCCTTCGAAGTTGGATCATGTGTTCTTCACTGACTCCGGCTCGGAGACAGTAGATACCGCATTAAAAATGGCGCGCGGCTATTGGCGGAGCAAGGGTCAGCCAGGAAAGTCTAAATTTATCGGCCGCATGAAGGGCTACCACGGCGTTAATTACGGTGGCGTAGGAGTCGGAGGAATAGGCTTTAACCGCAAGTTGTTCGGTCAATCTGTAGATGCGGATCACATGGGTGATACGCTACTCGAAGAGAATAAATTCAGTCGGGGAATGCCCTCGGCAGGCGCTCACCTTGCCGATGAATTGGAAGAGTTGGTGCTTCTTCACGATGCATCTAACATCGCCGCCGTCATCGTCGAGCCCCTGTCAGGAACGGCGGGTGTATTGCCGCCACCCGTCGGTTATCTCAATCGACTTCGAGAGCTATGCGATAAGCACAAGCTGTTGTTGATCTTCGATGAGGTAATCACCGGCTTCGGGCGCATGGGTTCTCTGACCGGTGCCGAAGAGTTTGGGGTCACACCTGACATCATGACGTTGGCGAAGCAGATTACCAATGGTGCGGTGCCGCTAGGAGCGGTAGTTGTGGGTTCCGAGATCTACGATGCCTTCATAGACAATGGTGGGCCCGAGTATATGGTCGAGTTTCCCCATGGCTACACCTATTCGGCCCACCCCGTTGCTTGTGCCGCAGGGCTTGCCGCGTTGAAGGCCCTGGTCGATGACAATTTAATAGACAATGTGAAGGCCATGTCGCCAATATTCGAAGAGGCAGTGCATTCCTTGCAGGGAAGCCCCTTCGTTACCGATATTCGCAACTACGGCCTGGCCGCTGGCATCTCGCTGGAGCATTACCCGGGTGAACCGCTGCGCCGCCCCTTCGAGCTTGGCTTGAAGTGTCTCGAGAAAGGCTTCTATGTGCGCTGGGGAGGAGACACCATTCAGCTGGCGCCGCCGTTCATCGTCGATGAGAAGCAGATCCATGATCTGGTCAATGCAGTAGGGGAGTCGTTACATGAGTTCAAATAAAGACCTCGAGACTCTTGGCCACTACATAGGTGGTCGCGAGAGTTTTGGTGTAGGCATTGGCATCGACAGTGGCGAGACGCTCGATGTCTATAACCCCGCTACGGGAAAGGTTTCCAAGAAGCTGTCCTGTGCCGGCAGCGCCGAACTGGAAGAGGCAATAACGACGGCGAGTATCGCATTTGCTGCCTGGCGCAATACACCACCGCAGAAGCGAGCGCAGGTTTTATTTCGCTTCAAACAATTGCTAGAGGCGAACGCGGATGATATCTGCGCGGCGATCACCGCCGAACATGGCAAGGTGCTCGACGATGCGCGTGGCGAATTAATTCGTGGAATTGAAGTTGTGGAGTACGCCTGCGGAATTTCCGAGTTGCTAAAGGGCGAGCACTCCAAGAACGCAGGGCCAGAGATAGATAGCTGGTCAGAATTTCAGGCGTTGGGGATAGTGGCAGGTATAACCCCTTTTAATTTTCCAGCGATGGTTCCTATGTGGATGTTTCCCATGGCTATTGCCTGTGGCAATACCTTTATTCTCAAGCCGTCAGAGCGCGACCCTAGCGCCGCTCTTTTGTTGGCGAAGCTATTCACCGAGGCAGGATTACCCGATGGGGTATTCAATGTGGTGCATGGTGATAGACGCGTCGTCGAAATGATATTGGACGATCCGCGCATACAGGCAGTCAGCTTTGTCGGATCCACGCCTATCGCCGAGTCGATCTACCAGCGCGCCAGCAAGTCGGGTAAGCGGGTGCAGGCTTTAGGTGGCGCGAAGAATCATGCGGTAATAATGCCCGATGCAGATCTTGATAATGCCGTGAATGCGTTGATGGGTGCGGCCTATGGATCCTGTGGCGAGCGCTGCATGGCAATTTCGGTCGCCGTCTGTGTTGGTGAGGAGACGGCAGACAAGGTCGTCGCTGAACTAGAGAAGCGGGTCAGGGCATTGAAGGTGGGTCCAGGCACAGATATCGAGAATGATATGGGGCCACTAATTAGCGCCGATGCGCTGGCTCGTATCAATGATTATCTCGAGCAAGGCCTGGATCAGGGCGCAGACTTGATAGTGGATGGCCGCGGCTTGAGTGTTGATGGTTTCGAGGAAGGGTATTTCATAGGTGGCTGTCTGTTTGATGAAGTTACTGAATCTATGAGCATTCATAGCGATGAAATTTTTGGTCCCGTATTGTGTGTTATGCGGGTGAAGAACATCGATCAGGCAATGTCTATAATCAATCGTCATGAATACGGAAACGGCACCTGTATCTTTACGCGCGATGGTGCGGCGGCACGTTACTTCTCTGATCATATTCAGGTAGGTATGGTGGGTGTGAATGTCGCGCTGCCCGTACCCGTGGCAAGTCACAGCTTCGGCGGATGGAAGCGGTCATTATTTGGCGATCTTAGTATCTATGGTCCAGACTCTATTCGTTTCTATACGCGCCGTAAGACAATGACACAGAAATGGCCGGCTCATGGTGACAACGAAAGAGCTTGGTTCTCTTTCCCTAGCAGTTAGATTTATAATTTTGTCTTTAACCGAGTACAATGGCGATATGCGTGAATATCGGTTCACTGAATTTTTGTAATTGCCCTTTAGGGTCTAAAAGTTTTGCTTATGGCTATTCGTTCGACCAGTTTTCGCGTCACAGTTTTTTTCAGCGCTGCTCTTGTCCTGAACGGCTGCAGCGGTATTAACTTTGCTAATCCACCCGCTAACAGTCTCTACTGCGATAATTTTCTAATCTATGAGATGTGCGCTCGCGACAGTAACCGAGATGGCATTGTCGACTACACCTACTTTCAAGAGAGCAAAGAAATATTCATGTACCGAGAAAGACTGCCGCGGCGAATACCCGCGGGCCTTGGAGTGCATCGCTGTGCGAGGGCAATGGATGAGGATCTCGTCGCAACGACTTCCCGTGTGTTCTATATAGAAGAATCTACGTCCCTGCTCGAGAAAACCGATATTCGTGGCGCTATGATGATTAAGTATATTGCCCAGCTGCCCGAGGTTACGGCCTGCAATATGCGGGCGGATGCAGCTCTTGCGGATGACGACAGCTAAGGCTGGAGCGGTTCGACTGAGGCGTTACTGATCATCGCTGAAATCAGCTCGGGTATCTTATTTATATCGTAGGGCTTGGCTACCACAGCTATGTTGTTGGAATGTGCCGCTTTATCTATGAGTGCCTGGGCCTTGTCCGAGTAACCCGTCGCGAGAAGAATCAAGGTGTGCGGTTTTTGCGCTAGCATTTCCTTCGACATCTCTATTCCGCTAGTGCCGCCGGGCATGATGACGTCGGTAAAGACCAGATCAATCTGCGGATTTTCTTTGAATCGTTGCAGACCGCTCGCCGCATCAACGGCTTCGATGACATCGAAGCCAGCAAATTCAAGCATCTGCACGGCAACGTCTCTGACGCCGGGTTCGTCTTCCACAACTAGGATGGTGCCTGACTTATTGTTTTCCATCAGCAATTGCCAAATTTTTTCTATATTTGCCGTCTTAGCTGCGCGAGCGCTGTTCTACAGTCCGTGGTATTCAGTGTTGTGAATCGATTCAGTGTAACTTGCTAATAACGGCCTGTCTCCCTATATTTGTGGGATATTACAGGCTGGCTCAGCTACACGTCAATTCCCTACAGCCCAACAATGCCGGATATTCTGGCTCTATGAAGGGGGTAGATCTAAGCTTGGCTCAATGTCGGTCTATGCGCTTGGCCATTTGTGCTAATCTTTGCTGCAAGCGCCTACTATCTGCGCTTTCGTATTCGATACTCGCCTTTACTAACTGCCTAAATAGGAACAGCTTTCCTGATGAGAAAACTACTAACCCTGATTATATCTATAGCGGGCGCTCTCTCGCTAGTGATTCAAGCCGCTCATGCCGCCGAAGTCTATTCACCAATTCCTACAAAAATCAGTGGAGTAATGAATGGAGCCCCTCCCTCGGATGCCATTATCCTGTTCGATGGCAGTAATCTGGATGCATGGCATTCGGCGGATAGCGAACAGCAAGCCGAATGGACTATCGCAGGCAATGTCGTCACGGTAAAAAACGGCACGGGCTCTATCAAGACGAAACAGGCATTCGCGGATATGCAGCTGCATATCGAATTCTCGCCTACCGCCGTCATCGCGGGGGAGGGTCAGAGTCGAGGTAATAGCGGCATCTTTCTACATTCGCTATTCGAAGTGCAGGTACTCGATAGCTGGGAGAACCCAACCTATGTAAATGGTCAGGCCGGTTCGGTCTATCTGCAGCACGCACCCTTGGTGAATGTGTCGAAACCACCAGGACAATGGCAGAGCTACGATATTATTTTTACGGCACCTGTCTTCGCTGCGAACGGCGCTCTCGAAGCACCCGCCTTTGTTACAGTGTTTCACAACGGCGTACTTGTTCTTAATGACGTTGAAATCTTGGGCGCAACCTATACCCAGCGCCCGGAATATTCGATTCGTTGTACGCCCTATGGGCAGACGGCTGAGCAGGATTGCGGTGGCAGGATGCCGATTACTCTGCAGGATCATGGGCAGGTAGTTTCCTTCAGAAATATCTGGTTGCGTGAACTGTAGCTGGCTCTTGGTGCCTCCGAAGATGGAAAGTTGAGTCGCATAGGATATAGCGAAACAGCAGGCTGTGGCTGTTTTCTTTAGTGGTTTCGTATTGAAATATTACTAGTCAGAAGTTACTGTCTATCATTATTAAATTATCTACATTGTCTCTTCTGTGAGCTATTAGGAGTAATCATGGGCACTACACTAAGATTTCTAGCGACTACTATTATGGGTACGGCTCTGGTTGGCATGAGTCAGCTCACCCTCGCTCAAGATGCGGATGACCCCATAGCGGAGTTGGTCTCGCGGCTCGAGCTGGAAAGTTACAAGGCTACTCTCAAGGGCTTGACCCAATTTGGCGATCGTCGCCAAGGCACCAGCCGCAATCGAGCCGCAGTGGATTGGATCGAGGAGCAACTCATCTCATACGGCTGCAGCAACGTTGAACGGCTTCACTACACTTTTACCACACGACCGCGTGGTAGCGGCCGCAGGGCTGCTACAGAGACTCCAGACCTGACTACGCCTACCGGAGGCCTGGTTGGCCGCAATGGCAGCGGTCCTGGCGGAAGCTCGATCTATGGCTACCGGGCTAATACAGGAGTCAATCGCGATCTGCAGGCGCAGCCCGATGAGAGAATTCGCCTGCTAAACGCGGAGGAGCCGGTCGATGGACCGAGGTCAGAAGTCTATTGCACGAAGATTGGTACGACGCGCCCCGATGAGATGTACATAGTCAGTGCGCACATGGATGGACATGGAGTTAACGAGGCCGTCAACGACGATGGTTCTGGCACGGCATTGGTCATGGAGTTGGCCCGCATCTTCAGTGACCCCAATGTGCAGACAGAGCGGTCCATTCGTTTTGCTCTATGGAATAATGAAGAAACTGGCCTCAATGGTTCGTCAGCCTATGTCGAACAGCGCAAAGATCTACAGGGCATAGAAGAGCCGGCTGGATCTGGAAACTATCCTGAGCCTACATGGTTGGGAATGATTCAACACGACATGATGCTTTGGGATCACGGTGCGCCTCGCGCCGACGGTACGGTGAGTTGGGATCAGAGACCCGAAGCCGATGTGAACATAGAATTTCAATCTGTCTCTGACCTGGCGGACGATTCGATGCGTCTCGCCTTTGTGTTCAAGGCGGCCGCAGATGCTTACAACACCGATTACCCGGCGACTGTGGGTCCGCATATGACCAACACCGATTCCACGCCCTTTATGAACGAGGTGCCCTCGATCAGTCTGCGTGAGAATGAAAGAGGCTCCCACACAGGCGGAGGCTGGAATCCGACCTGGCACACACCCCTGGATGTGTGGACGAATTTCACGGACAAGGATTTTCGACTTGGCTTGAATGCTGCGCAGACTACGCTTTCTGCTGTAGCCAAATTAACTGCTGCTACGGTGAACGATTAATAGCGTCTCTTCTGACAATAGCTAACGACAGGAATCGAACCTCTGTCGTTAGCCTATTCTCTTAAAAGCTAGCCAGAGATGTTGCTGCTATGGCTTGCCGACGAAATCGATCTTGCCAAGCGCCACACCGTTGTGACGCAGGATGTTGTAGGTCGTGGTCACGTGAAAGTGGATGTTTGGCAGGGCCCACATCAACAGGTAAGTCGTACCGGTAAAATCGACCTCAAAGGTGCCGGCCTGCATCTTAATCGCTTTATCTTCTGTTCCATTAATCTTATCCTCGGGTACTGACTCGAGGAATTCGATCGTCTTCTTGATGCGCTCCTTCAGTTCATCGAAACTCGATTCAGTGTCCTCGAAGCTAGGTGCCTCGATGCCGGAAATTCGAGCGGCGGCGCCCTTGCTCACGTCGCAGGCGATCTGCACCTGACGCGAGAGTGGAAACATATCTGGAAACAGGCGGGCTGTAACCAAGATAGCAGGGTCTATTTCATGCGCCTCAGCGTGATCGACGCCTTTCTTAAGAATTGCGGATAGATTGTTTAATGCTCGAATGAAATAGGGGATGGAACTGGAGTACATGGTTAGTGACATGATTGGCCTTAATACGAAAAAATAGAACTCAAGCACCATAATGGCGATTGAAAAGAGAGGGGATTTTAACGTAGTCTATACTGATGGGATACGTCGAAAGGCATATTAACAAACGTCTCTTTAGGCATTAGGGGAATTGAGAATGAACGAAGAAGAAAGGAGAGCCGCCGGTCGTCGCCGCGAGGATCGCATAAAGCTTGAGCAGACAGCAAATTGGCATGCAGAAGAACGTCGTAGGGGAGATCGTCGTGAGGGCGAACGTCGATCCGAGGGCGATGCAAATAAAGCTAGCTAGCAATAATTAGTTCTGTCAGAGCTGCTCTATGCGGCTATCAGTGCAGCATTTCCTTGCTTTTATGCCTGTAGTTGCTACATTGCGTCCATGCCAGAATCCAGTACCTCCTTACTCGTCAAAGCCTCTTCTTTTTTAAAGCCTTATACGAAGCAAATCATCATCGCCTCTATCGCCCTAGTTTTCACTGCGGCGCTAACCTTGGGCCTCGTTCAGTATGTAAGAATCATCGTCGATCGAGGCTTTGTCGAGGGCTCAACTGAATCGCTCAACACGGCAATATTAGGCTTCCTCGTTGTCGCCCTCTTGCAGGCGGTGGGAACTTTTGCTCGGTTCTATTGGGTCTCCTGGCTTGGCGAGCGGGTAACCGCCGATATCCGCAAAGCGGTATATTCCCATATCATCGATCTGCATCCTGGATACTTCGAGGATAATCTAAGCGGCGAGATTCAGTCGCGTATCACTACCGATACCACTCTCATACAGTCCGTCATAGGTTCCTCTGCCTCGATTGCGTTGCGCAACCTGTTAATGATGATTGGCGGCACCATCTTTCTCTTTATTACAAACCCAAAACTGACCAGTGTAGTCATGATCTGTATCCCGCTGGTGATTGGGCCAATACTGTTCTTCGGCAGAAAAGTCCGAGTGCTATCGAGAAGCAGCCAGGATGAGATTGCCAATGTCGGTGCCTATGTCGGTGAGAGTATTCAGCAGATCAAGACGGTTCAGGCCTATAATCATCAGGCTCATGATGATAAAAAATTCTCCGATCATGTAGAGACTGCCTTCGATGTGGCTCTGCGCCGCATTATGATGCGTTCTTTTCTTATAACAATTGTTATAACGTTAGTGTTTGGTGCGCTCGCAGCAATGATCTGGGTCGGCGGTCAGGACGTTATCAACGGAACGATGTCGGCGGGTGAGCTGACGGCCTTCGTGGCGTATGCGGTGCTGGTGGCATCCGCGGTAGGGGCGATAAGTCAGGTTATCAGTGAGCTGCAGCGGGCAGCGGGCGCCATGGAGAGGTTGATGGAGCTGCTGGAAGCCAAGAATGAGATCATGGCGCCAGAAAAGCCAAGGCAGTTAAATGGTGAGTTCAAGGGCCTGCTAGCTCTGGAGGCCGTTACCTTTTCCTATCCATCACGACCCGAGACTCCGGCGCTGGACAATGTCACTCTGCGTATTCAGCCGGGGGAGAGCGTAGCTCTAGTTGGGCCTTCTGGTGCAGGCAAGTCGACCCTGTTCGATCTGGTGTTGCGCTTCTACGACCCTCAAGCTGGAAGCTTGGCCCTCGATGGCATCGACATTCGAGAACTCGATCCGCAGGACCTGCGCAGCCATATCGCCATCGTGTCGCAGCAGCCAACCATGTTCACCGGTAACGTCTGGGACAATATTCGCTACGGCAGGCCCGATGCAAGTGACGATGAGGTGCGCGAAGCGGCAGAATCTGCCTTCGCCAGTGAGTTCATCGAGAAGCTACCCGAGGGCTTTGACAGTTATCTGGGCGAGTCCGGAATTCGTCTCTCCGGCGGTCAGAAGCAGCGCATCGCGATAGCGCGAGCGATTCTGAAAGATCCGGAAATCTTATTACTCGACGAGGCGACGAGTGCGCTGGACGCCGAGAGTGAGCGCAAGGTGCAGATGGCGCTGGAGAAGCTCATGGTCAATCGAACCTCCTTAGTCATTGCGCATCGCCTTGCAACTGTCATGAACGTCAGCAGGATAGCCGTGCTGGATTCTGGTAAGTTGATCGCGCAAGGTTCCCATAAGGAGTTGCTCCTCGAGAGCGAGCTGTATGCGAACCTGGCGAAGCTGCAGTTTTCGGCCAATTCCGATCACGCGAGTTAAACAAGCTAGCAGAGGGTTTCATTTGGATTCGAATGATTGCATTGATGCGGTTCGCTATTGGCTGGAATCTTTCGTCGTCGAACTAAATCTTTGTCCCTTCGCGAAGCGAGAGCTGGTGAAAGATCGCATTCGATTCTCGACTACCTCCGCCGAATCACTCGAATCCCTGTTGGCTGCTCTATTGCTGGAGATGCAGCTACTCGAGAGCGACCCTGAGATAGAAACGACCCTCCTCATCCATCCCAATGCCATGCAGGAATTCGCGGACTATAATCAGTTTCTCGATTTGGTTGATGCACTCATCGAACAAGAGGGTTACTCGGGGGTGTTTCAGGTTGCCAGCTTCCACCCCAACTATCAGTTCGCCGAGACCGCAACGGACGCCGCTGAAAACTACAGCAATCGATCTCCCTACCCACTTCTGCATATCTTGAGAGAGGCGAGTGTTGAGCGGGAGACTGTTAACTATCCCGATGTCGATGAGATTGGGCAGCGTAATATTCGCCTGTTACGAGAGTTGGGCGTGGCGAGACTAAAGACCCTACTGCAACAGGGTGAATGGCGCGATTAATTGTCCCCGCCTCGCGATATCGTTGGACAATTTGTGCCGGCCTTTATTAGGATGAAGCCTCTACTTTCGTGACACTGAATTGAGGTGGCATCATCGACAATCTCCGCGACAACAGCATCCGTGAGCTAAAGACCAGCTCCTCCAATTATAAGTACTTTAGCCTGGAGTCTCTGCAAGGCGCAGGGTTTGAGGGCATAGCATCTCTTCCTGTCTCCATAAAAATACTGCTGGAGAACCTATTGCGCCACTATGATAGCGAAGTCGTGACCAGGAAACACATCGAGAAGCTTGCCGACTGGGAAAATTCACAGCACAGCAGTGAAGAGATCATGTTCCTGCCTGTTCGCGTGCTGATGCAGGACTTCACCGGCGTGCCCGCCGTAGTGGACCTGGCGGCGATGCGCGATGCCGTAGCCAGAGGAGGCAAGGACCCTTCGCTCATCAACCCTACCAACCCGGTGGACCTGGTCATCGATCACTCGGTCATGGTCGACAAATTTGCTGTCGACTCGGCCTATCGCGAGAATGTGAAGATTGAGATGGAGCGCAATCGTGAGCGCTATCAATTTCTGCGCTGGGGGCAGACCGCCTTCGATAACTTTCGCGTAGTGCCTCCCGGCACCGGTATCTGTCATCAGGTTAACTTGGAATACCTCGCCAAATCCGTTTGGCAGGGGGAGATCGATGGCGAGCTCTTCGCCTACCCCGATACGCTAGTCGGCACGGACAGCCACACAACCATGATCAATGGCCTGGCTGTTCTCGGTTGGGGTGTGGGCGGCATCGAAGCGGAGGCGGCGATGCTTGGGCAGCCCCTGTCTATGAACATTCCCCAGGTTGTAGGCTTTAAGTTGGAAGGAGATTTGGCCGAGGGTATTACCGCGACAGATCTGGTACTTACGATTACCGAGATGCTCAGAGAGCATGGCGTAGTGGGTAAGTTTGTCGAGTTCTATGGCGCGGGTTTAGATAATCTGAGTCTGGCAGATCGCGCTACTATCGCTAATATGACGCCAGAATACGGTGCCACGTGTAGTTTCTTTTCGGTAGACCAGAAGACACTGGACTATCTAACGCTCACCGGACGAGACCAGCAATTGGTAGAACTGGTAGAAGCCTATAGCAAGGCACAGGGTCTGTGGCGTAATGATGATGTTACTGTGAACTACTCTAGTGAACACAGTCTCAACATGGACAAAGTGGTGCCTTGCCTCGCCGGCCCGAAGCGTCCACAGGATCGAGTGCCGGTTACCGATCTGGCAAGTCGCTTCCAGAGGGAATTTGATATAGCCAAGCCTAGGTCGGTAGCCGTCACCGGCGAAGACTATGACTTGGAAGAAGGTGCCGTGGTCATTGCGGCAATCACATCCTGCACAAACACATCGAATCCCGACGTTATGATGGCCGCCGGTCTAATGGCGAAGAAGGCTCTGGCGAAGGGCTTGCAGAGAAAGCCCTGGGTCAAGACATCGTTGGCGCCGGGTTCCAAGGTTGTATCGGAATACCTGCAGCAGGCGGGGTTGCAGCAGCCGCTGGACGATCTTGGCTTCAACCTGGTGGGCTACGGCTGCACGACCTGTATCGGTAATTCTGGCCCGCTGCCTGAGGCGATCGATGCGGCAATTGCCGAGAACGATCTGACAGTGTGTTCGGTGCTTTCCGGAAACAGGAACTTCGAGGGTCGAATTCATCAGCGCGTCCAGGCGAATTGGCTGGCCTCCCCACCGCTGGTGGTTGCCTACGCACTTGCTGGCAGCGTTAATATCGATATCAGCTCAGAGCCACTGGGTGAGAATGCAGCCGGAGAATCTATCTATCTGAAAGACATCTGGCCTAGCAACGAAGAGATAGCCGAGGCGGTGAAGTTAGTGCGCAGACAGATGTTCGATTCTGGCTACAGCGAAGTCTTCGATGGCGACGAGCAATGGAATAGCTTGCCGATAGAGCCTCAGAAGACTTACTCGTGGCAGCAAGACTCTACCTATATTCGCAACCCACCTTTCTACGATCCGTCGATTACCGAGGCGGCTGGCGATATCTTATCGGCAAATATACTAGCGGTATTGGGAGACTCGGTGACAACAGACCATATATCCCCGGCTGGGTCGATAGCGCAGGACAGTCCGGCTGGTGACTATCTGAAGTCTCACGGTGTGGAGAAAGCGCAGTTCAATTCCTATGGGTCGAGACGCGGTAATCACGAAGTCATGATGCGCGGCACATTCGCCAATATTCGTATAAAGAATGAGATGCTCGCAGGCATAGAGGGTGGCTACACGCATATGGCTGGCAAGACGGCGGCGCTGCCGATCTATGACGCCGCTATGCAATACGAGAAGAACAATACGGCGCTGGTGGTCGTTGCGGGCAAGGAATATGGCACAGGCTCCAGTCGTGACTGGGCGGCCAAGGGCACGCGCCTGCTGGGCGTGCGCGCGGTAATTGCCGAGAGTTTCGAGCGCATCCATCGCTCCAACCTGGCCGGTATGGGTGTATTGCCGTTGCAGTTTACCGATGGTGTCGATCGCAAGTCGCTCAAGCTCAGTGGTAATGAGCAGATTAGCCTAACCGGCCTTGCGAAGGTCGTATCAGGCATGAAGGTCATGATGGAAGTGAAGTATGTGGACGGAACTACTGCGTCATGTGAGTTACTATGCAGGCTGGATACCGAGTTAGAAGTTCAGTACTTCAATAGCGGGGGCATAATGCCATTCGTGGTGAATAAGTTATTGGGATCATAGGCTGCATCGATGCATTCACATTGCCGAGTTAAAGCGCAATTCTACGCTCTCATGCCGTTCGTAAATTCATGACCGAGTCGCTGCTGCCAGAGGACGATGTCACGCGCTATCAGCCGCTAGCTGCGCGCCTGCGTCCTCTCAATCTTGAAGAATTTGTCGGGCAGTCTCATCTGCTTAGCCCGGGCAAGTCTATTTTCGAGGCGATACAGAACAAGCTTCCCCATTCGATGATTCTCTGGGGCCCGCCCGGTGTAGGCAAGACGACGCTCGCTAAGATCATCGCCGCTACCTGTGACTACCATTTCGAATCGCTGTCGGCGGTGCTCGATGGGGTAAAGGAAATTCGAGCGACCATCGAGCGCGCCAAGTTTCATCAGGCAGGTGGCACTAGCCAGACCATCCTCTTCGTCGACGAGGTGCACAGGTTTAACAAGGCGCAGCAAGATGCGTTTCTTCCGCACATTGAGAATGGCACCGTGTTGTTCATCGGGGCCACTACCGAGAATCCTTCCTTCGAACTGAACAACGCCTTGCTGTCCAGAGCTAGAGTCTATCTGTTAAAGCCGTTGACCGAGGATGATCTGCTCGGGGTTATCGAGCATGCTTTGCAGGACACGGAGCGAGGGCTGGGCGCATTGAACCTGGAGTTAAGCGAGTCGCAGCGAAACATGTTGGCGCGTGCCGGCGATGGCGATGCGCGTCGCGTTCTGAATTATCTTGAAGTATTGAGCGACATGTCCGAGTTAGTTGATGGCAGAAGGCAAATTGCAGACGGGCATATTCAGCAGGTCCTGGAAGAAGGCAGTCGTCGCTTCGATAAGGGGGGCGATAGCTTCTATGAGCAGATATCGGCACTGCACAAGGCGGTGCGGGGTTCGTCACCCGACGCAGCGCTGTATTGGCTGGCGCGCATGTTAGATGGCGGCTGCGATCCGATCTATCTGGCGCGGCGACTGGTACGCATGGCATCGGAAGATATTGGAATCGCCGACCCAAGAGCGCTGCCACTAACACTTAGTTGTTGGGATACCTTTACGCGGCTGGGAAGTCCGGAGGGGGAGTTAGCCCTGGCACAGGCGACGGTCTATTTAGCCAGCGCCCCGAAGAGCAATGCCGTCTATGTCGCATTCAATGCGGCGAAGCAGGCGGTAAGCCAGAATGGAAGTTTGGAGGTGCCGCTGCATCTGCGTAATGCCAGCACTTCGCTGACCAAGTCACTGGGCTATGGTGACGAGTATCGCTATGCCCACGATGAGGAGAATGGTTTCGCCGCGGGTGAGAATTATTTTCCGCCGCAGTTGCAGGACGAGCAGTTCTACTTTCCAAGAAACAGCGGGCTGGAAACACGCATCAAAGAGAAACTGGATGCCTATCGTTCGCTGAATGAGCAGTCCGGTAATAAACGCTACGACGAGTAAACACGGCTGTAATTGATAGTGCAATTGATAGTGCAATTGACAGTGCAATTTACTGTGGTTAAGGTTGATTACTTGGCACAAATACTAAAAAAGTGGAAAGACATGAATACCAGGCTGTCCAGAATACTCATTATTATGTCAATCGCCGGGCTGCTTAATGCCTGCTCGAGCATTGCCAGTCAAGATTCCCAATTCGAAGGCCAGTTCAGGCCTCCCGTCGTTGCTAGCAGTGTTGCTGAAGCGGATATGATGGCTAAGTGGTCGCGAAGCTGCGCCCTGTGCCATATCACCGGCGAAGCGGGTGCCCCGGTCGTGGGCGATAGCAGCGATTGGCAACAACGTTTAGCGAAGGGAGAAGAAGCTATTCTCAACAATGTGATAAAGGGCTTTAATTCCATGCCGCCTCTTGGCTATTGCATGGCCTGTGAGGTGTCGGACTTCCGCGCGATGGTTGCCTATATGGCGGGAGTCGATCGATGAAAAAAATCTCAAGACGCTCATTTCTGGCATCCAGTGTAAAGGCTGCGATGTTTAGTGGCTTCGCTGCGAAGGGCGGGGCCTTCGCCCAGTCTGCTTCCTGGAGTAACTGGTCCGGTGGCCAGACCTGCCAGCCCGCTGGGCGCTATGATATTAGCAGCGAGGAGCAACTCACCAGTCTCCTGAGAAACACCCTGGGGCCGATTCGCCCAGTAGGGTCAGGTCACTCATTTAGTGCGCTGGTACCCACCGACGGGCATCTCGTCGTCATAGATCAGCTTAGCGGCATCCTGGATTCAGATGCGCAGGCGAAACAGGTAACCCTGGGTGCTGGATCGCGTCTTGGCGACCTTGGTGCGCAGCTAGAGGCGATCGGGCAGGGCATGATCAATCTACCCGATATCGACAGACAGACCGTCGCCGGCGCAATCGCTACCGGCACTCACGGCACCGGCGTAACCCTGCAAGCGCTGTCGTCCTTCATTACCTCGCTGCGTCTTATCACGCCTAATGGCAACGTCATGGATATAGATTCCAGCGACGAAGACTTGCTGCATGCTGCTCGTGTGAACCTAGGGGCGTTGGGCATAGTGACTCAGGTGACGATGCAGAACCGTGAATCCTATAAATTAAAGAAGCGTGAGTGGGCAGCACCCACCGAAGATATTCTTGCCAATTTCGATGAGCTTGCGGCAAGCCACAGGCATTTCGAAATATTCCCTCTGGTATATTCCGACTACTCTCTGGTGCTCTCTATCGATGAGACCGATGAGCCTATAGGGCAGAGCGATGTAGAGGAAGAGCCCAGCGACGATGCATCCATCGCCGAGTCGCTAGGTCTTAGCGACAATCCCACTCCTGCCGAGCGACTGCGGCTGTCCAATGCCACGGCGTCACGTATTCAGCCCACCGAGGCTGTGGATGTATCCCACAAGATACTTTCCAATGTGCGTAATAGTCGCTTCAACGAGATGGAGTATTCGGTGCCGGCAGAGGTTGGAGCCGAGTGTCTGAGAGAAATTCTGAAGACGATATACGACGAGGCTATCGATGTGCAGTTCGTGCTCGAGTATCGTTATGTGGGTGCCGATGACGATTGGCTAAGTATGTCCTATGGCGATCACCCCCACGCCACGATCTCCATACATCGAACGGCCAGTGCCGATTACCGCCCCTATTTTAACAGGATCGAGCCCATCTTCTGGAAGTATGGCGGGCGTCCACACTGGGGCAAGGTGCATAACCTGACTCATGTGGAATTGACCGAGCTGTATCCTCGTTTTAAGGATTTTATGGAATTAAGACGGGAGCTAGACCCGCAGGGTAGGATGTTGAATCCACACCTGCGCGCCCTGTTTAATGCCTAAGGTTCTTACACTACCTTAGGCAGACATGCCTCTGGCAGATATAGGCCAGACCGCCTCAACCACATCCCCGCGAATCGCATACATCTGGTCGTAGAGATTAACCACCGGGTCGCAGTGTGAAACGATGACCTCGAGCTTTTCGCCAACCTTGTAATTGCGTGAGGGATCGTCTCCGTACAGAATCGTACCGAACTCATCGGAACCGGAGCGGTATGTCATACCCGATTCGCCCTTGATGATAGGCCATGGTTGATTGATGGTGCAGGCCTTGGCGCCGGCATCGGAAGTGGCACGGCCTTCGTACTGATCGTTCAATACCGTGGTCATGACGGTGAGCGACGTAGCAAAGTCGGAATAGACCTCAGCATCCTGCTCGCCGCCTATGGACATATACTGTGCGTCCATGAACACATAACTGCCCACCTGTACGTCGGTCATCCCAACCGTGTCGTGATCGATATTATAGGTGCCGGTACCGCCGCCACTGAATATCTCGGTATTGAGCCCCGAGGCATTCATCAGATTAAAGGTGTCGGTGGCTTGCACCATGCGCTCCAGAGTCTGTGCCTTGCGCGTCTGAAAACCCACCACATGTTGTGCTGCCGCGTCATAGCAGAGCATGCCGCGAAAACGCAGACCCGGTAGTTGATCTACAAGTTGCGCCAGTTGCAGGGCGCTCTGGCCGAAAGGTGTGCCCGTGCGCCTGATGCCTGGGTCGACATCCACTACCACATCGGCAATTATGCCCTTGGCCACGGCGGCCTCCGATAGCAGGCGAGCATTGGGCTGCGAGTCAGTAGCCTGAATGAACCCCGGGCACTGCTGCGCCAGGTTCATCGCGCGGTTTATCTTCGTGGGGGTGACATTGCCGGTGGTGTTCAGAATCTGATCGATGCCACTGAGAAACATCGCCTCTGCCTCGCTAACCTTCGCGGTGCAGATGCCCACGGAGCCTCTATCCATCTGCATATGGGCGATGGTAGGGCACTTGTGCGTCTTTGCGTGAGGACGACTGGCGATGCCATTGGTGGACATGGTGGACGCCATCTTGTCGAGGTTGCCTTCCAACAGATCCAGGTCTACGCACAGGGCTGGCGTATCCAGCTCCCACTTGGACACGTTTACCGACATCTCGCCATTGGCATAGAAATCGCGCATCTCCTGGGAGGTGTAGCCTCGGGCTGATGTGGGTATCCAGATGGCGGCGGCGCCACTGGCCTGTAAGAAACGACGTCTTGAGATGCTACTGTTCTTCATGGGGAGCCTCTTCTTTTTCTAAATTCGTCACTGAGACTAAATAGTACTCGAATCTGAGCCCTTACAGTAAAAATACTGTGTTAAAGTTGGGTGTAATCGGTTAATAAAAAATAAAATAATCAATACAGTGCTGACACTAGCCGCTAACGCTTGGCGTTTCGGTATTCTGGCCAATTTAAAGCACAATGTTGTGTGCCTATAGGCCTTATCTACGATTTTTTTGAGGGTTGGGCTGCTTTCTATGATGTAGCTCAGGAGCCAATAGTGCGGTATTCAATAAAAATAATAAGTGTTCTTCTGTCAATTTATAGTGTCGTTGCGACTGCACAGGATGCGCCCGCAGACGAATCCACGATTACCTACCCAGCCTCTTTCTTCGTTCAATACGGGCCAGTGTCAGTCAATGACATGCTCAATGTTATACCCGGCATCAGTCTGGCACTCGAAGGGAACGAGGTCCGATCCTTTAATAGCGCAGATCGGGGTCTCGGGGCTAGCGAACAGATTCTCATTAACGGAAAGCGCATGGCTGGCAAGGCTAATGAGGCTAGCAGTCAGCTTGCCAGAATTTCGGCAGACCAGGTGCAATACATTGAAATCATTCGTGGCACCTCGGGTGATCTCGATGTCCGCAATACCGGGCAGTTAATCAATATCGTCCTGCTCGAGTCGCAATCGAGTTCCAGCATATCGACAGAACTTGGAGCGACGCATTTTCATGATGGGAATGTAGAGCCCATAGGTACCTTTTCATTCAGTGGTCAAACCGGACAGTTCGACTATCTCCTCAGTGCTCAGGTCGCATCGGGCTATGAGGCTCTAGATAGCTATGAGATAAGTGTTTTGCCTCCGGGGCTTGGTCTAAATGACGTTCGCGAGATCGAGCGCTTTCGAGATCAGACCACCACTACCCTAAATTCGAATATTGCCTATCAGATATCACCGGATAGCAGGATCGCCTTTAATGGCCTCTACCGGCAGAACGATCCGCCCACGACACTGACAAGGACTATCACGAATTTCCTGGATACCCCGCCATCGATTCTGGTAGAGCGCGAGGCGATTCCCGCCGAATCGGATAACTGGGAATTCGGTGGCGACTATGAGCTCAATTTTGACGGTGGTGGAAAATACAAGATCCTCTTCATCGTCAATGAGAATAACAACGAAATAACCCGCGAGCGATTTGTATCCCGGGGCCTCGGTGACCCGGAAGCCAAGAACTTATTCCTCGATACTGGCAGCAGAGAGCGCGAACGCATTGTGCGTACCTCCTATACTTGGGATCCGTTCGAGGGTCAGAATTTGGAGCTTGGCATCGAACGAGCTCAGACTATTCTCGATTCTACATTAAAAATCGGTTTGCCCATTCCAGGTACGCCCTCCGCCGATCACGGTGGCTTAACTCCCATCCCACTGCCGAATGCGGTGTCATCGGTAGAGGAGATTCGCTATGAGGGGTTCGCCATACACAACTGGCAGATTAATCAGCGTATGTCGCTGGAAAGCAGTCTGTTCTATGAGGACTCGGAGATCTCGCAGTCCGGCGATGTGAATGTCAGCAGAAGTTTCGACTTCCTGAAACCCAAATTCGATTTTAGATTCAATATGAGCAACAGCCTTCAGCTTAGTATGTCGGCCGAGCTGGATGTATCGCAATTGCGGTTTTCGGACTTCTCCGCTGCGGCGAATGACCGCGATGAGACCCAGGATACCATCGCCGGCAACCCTGAGTTGGAGCAGGAGCAGGTGTGGCGTTACATCGCCAATCTGGACTACCGACTGCCTAACGATGGGGGCGTCCTTAATTCCAGGCTGTTCTATTACGATGTGGGCAATTCAATAGACCGTATCGATATCTCAAAGAGCCCAACCAGACTCGCTTCGACCAATGGCAACGTAGGTGACGGCAAGGTGTTCGGACTAAATCTGAATGCCAGCATCAGATTAGGTTTCCTAAACCTGCCCCAGGCGGTAGTTACCGCTGGCTTATTGGTGCAGGATTCCTCTATCTATGCACCCTTAATTGGCAAGAAGAGGAAGGTGGTTCCTTTCGACAGGGGAAATGTCCGCTTCGGCTTTCGGCACGATATCCCATCACAGAATTTTAACTACGGTTTGAATTATCGAGACGGCATCGATGGCAATAGGCCCTTCTATGATATCGATAACGTGATCTTCATCGGTTCTAACAGTAATCTGAGTCTGTTTGCCGAGAAGAACGGTGTAGGCGCTTTCACTTTCAGGGCCGAGGTGGACAATCTGCTGGATCATGAGAATTGTCGTGAACGCAGACGCTTTAATGGCTATTTGCGTGATGGCGATGTCAGAGAGATCGAGCGTTTCTGTACCACTAACGGCGTTCGCTTTACCTTCAAGGTGCGGGCTACTTTTTAAGGGTGCCTACGTGCTTTTTGTATTCACTCCGCCAATTTATTCCCAATAGGTTTCCATTTTCTTATTCCTATGCATAATAGGCAACGCTGCCGCTTGGCGTGTTGAATAATAAAGGAATGGAGTTAGAAACGTGGATTTTGAGACACTTGTACAGACTAGGCGCAGCGTGCGTGGTTACCAGGATAAACCGGTCCCCCGTGAAGTCATCAAAGAGATAATTCAGGTCGCCAAGGGCGCACCCTCCTCCATGAATACCCAGCCCTGGCATCTGTACGTCGTTACCGGTGAAGTTCTGGATAAGATTCGTAAGGGCAATACAGAAAACATGGTGGCGGGAATAAAGCCGCAGCGCGACTTTCCCACCAAGGAAGCCTACGAGGGTATTCACCGTCAGCGCCAGATCGAGATAGCGGTGCAGCTATTCGAAGCCATGGGTATAGAGCGCGACGATAAGGAGAAGCGCACCGATTGGGTAATGCGCGGCTTTCGTCAATTCGATGCGCCGGTTTCTATCGTGCTTACCTATGACAAGGTTATGGAACCTGCGGCCATAGCGCAGTTTGATCTGGGCGCAATCTCTTACGGCATCTGTCTCGCAGCGTGGGATAGGGGGCTGGGTACGGTTATCAACGGTCAGGGTGTGATGCAGACGCCGGTGGTCAGAGAGCACGCGGGGATACCCGACGATCAGAATATCCTAACCTGTATCGCCATGGGTTATCCCAACGATGAGTTCTCGGCGAATAGCGTGAAGTCTAGGCGTGCCGAACTTGAGGACTTCGTTAGTTTTGTAGGATTCGAGTAGGAAGCGCTTTGGGTCTACTGCGGCTCGATTGGTCGCGCAGTGCAAAGGTCGATATCGAATGCTTTTCTTTGATCGAGCGTTTGATTCAGCGTTTGATCGATAGTAAGTGAGTACAGATTTGTAGTTGCAGCTTTACTAGTTCAATAGACTCTTAATCACGCAGGAGATAAGTAGAATGAATAGGCCCGCTGTCGGTACGATATTACTTCTTCTTCCCTTTGTTTCAGCCTGTGCTCAGCAATCTATGCAGTCCGCCGTGTCAGTCGAGGCGACGGTGGCCTTCACTGAAGGGCCCACCGTCGCAGAAGATGGCACGGTGTATTTCACCGACCTTTACAGCAATCGGATAATGCGGCGCTCTCCTGCTGGTATGGTCTCCGTATTTCGCCAGCCCAGTAATCGTGCAAACGGGCTAATCTTCGACACCGAATGGCGCTTGCTGGCCTGTGAAGGCGGTGACGGTGAATCGATATTGCCGCGTGTCACTCGAACCAATATGGAAACTGGCGATATTGAAGTTATTGCTGACGGATACAATGGTAAGCAATTGCATCAGCCCAACGATCTAAGCTTCGATGCACAGGGACGCATCTATTTTACTGATAGGCCAGGCGCCAACCCGCGGCCTGAACAGACTGGCGTTCACGGTGTGTACCGAATTGATACAGATGGGTCGATAGAACGCATTCTCACTGAGCCGGAGGTGTTACGGCCAAATGGCATAGTGATTTCGCCGGACGATAGCACCCTGTACATTATCGAGACCGAGCAGAGCGAAGGCGGCCCCAGGCTGATTCGTGCCTGGGATCTTAGCGCTGAAGGCAGGGTGAGTAACTCGCGCGTATTTCACAATTTTTACCCGGGGCGCAGCGGGGACGGTATGACCATCGACAGCGAAGGCAATTTATATGTCGCTGCTGGCTTGAATAATCTGCGTGGGACCAGTGAAACTCTCGATACAGTAGCCGGCATTCATGTGTTCTCACCCTCAGGAGAGCTGCTCGAGCATATTCCAATTCCTGAGGATACTATTACTAACGCTGCCTTTGGTGGGCCGGACTTGCGAACCTTGTATATTACGGCTGGCAAGACTTTGTTTAGTGTTAGAACGGAGATTGTGGGGACTAGGCGCTAGGGTGCATACCTGAAAAGCATGGGCGCAGTAGCACGCTGCGCTGCGTGTGCCTTGATTAATCCCGGTTTGAGTTAATCGTAGAAAGCAGGAGCCAAATTCAGGCTTTGGGCAAGTTCCTTGCTGTGCTCGATCCAGAAAGTAGCCCCTGTGGTTTCAATAAGCTGCTCAACTTTATCCATCGAGTCCAATGTCTCCTCGGCGCTAGTGTTAAACACAGGAGTGCGGCGCAAGGTTCGACTGGCTTCGAAATGATACAAATCTCCAGATAAAATGAGCGGGCCATAATTGGCTAGTTCCAAATACAAGGCCTGATGTCCCGGGGTGTGCCCTGGGGCGGAAATAATTCTGACACTGCCATCCCCAAAAACATCGAGATCGCCGTTTAGGCTGCGGCGGTTGGCATTAATCAACTCACTATAGAGCGCTTCTCGAAACACAGGATTGTCTTCAGGGTGCTCAAATGCGGCGACGGCCTCGGTTTCTTGAATAAGTAGGGTAGAGTTGATGAAGGCGTTGGCGGCACCAACATGGTCATAATGCATGTGTGAGAACGCTACTAAATCGACATCTGAAGGAGCGACACCCATGCTGGCTAGCTGGTCGAGAAACGATTCTTCGTAGCGTGAATTGCCATCGGTCCTGCCAACATCGGCAAGTGGTAAGCCAGCATCCCAAACCATAAGATGCTCATTGTGCTGAATCAAATAACAAGGCACGAACAGCTCTCGTACAGTTGTCTCTTCGTTGCTCAGCCCGAACGCGCTGACATCATCAAAGCGTAGTTGGCCACAATCGAATACCGTTAGCTTTAAGTCGGCGTATGCGAAGCTCGGGACTAGTAATAGTAGCACTGTCAAAATTCTAAACATGATTTCCTTCCAAAGCTGAAATACATTAAACCTGAGGTAAGCGATAAACTCGCTTGGCCGTATCATGAAACATTGCCGCCCGTTCGTTCGCGGAATATCCCTTAGTTAACTTCTTAAATTGATTCCACAGTACCGTATACGAGCAAGATAATTTATCGACAGGGAAGTTGCTCTCAAACATACAGCGCTGCGGCCCAAATTGCTCAATGATGTAATCGTACCAGTCTTGATTCGCTGCAACGAGCTCGTCAGAACTCGGGGGTGCGGCACGTTCATGCCAGCCGTAGCCATTCACTACCATCTGGATTCCACCTACCTTAGCTACCACGTTAGGATATTGAGCGAGTTCGGCAATTGCAGGTTTCCACGCTGCAAAGACTTCATTTCTGCGACCCGCATAAGTGCCGATTCCAATAGGACCGCCAAGATGATTCAGTATGATAGTAGTATCGGGGAAGGTCTTGGCAAGATCAGAGAGGTCAGCGATGTGGGTGTGATACAACCAGCCTTCAAAGGAGAGGCCGTAGGTTCGCAGATGCGCATAGCCTTTGCGGAAATCGGGATCCAACAAAACATGTTCCAACGCATTGGGGGAGCGATTTGGAGTAACGGACAGATCGGCCCAGGCAGCACGATGGCGAATGCCCCTAAAGCGCTGCGGGCTGGCAGCCATGTGAGCCTCTAATACAGGGGCCACAGCATCACCGAGCCGTAGATTGGCAGAGCCAACTATGCCGGTGGCTACGCGCGTTTCACCGTAGTTGCCACTAGCACTTTTGGCGGCTACGCCTTGCACAAACTCTGTCTCACCGATTACTTTTAGTTCCTCGGGTCCATCGGCGCGGTACATAGACGTGCATTCGACGAAAACCGTCTGACGCACATTGTGCGCACTCGTGTCCTTTAGAAGATCTGCTAGCATGTAGGTATTGCCAGGCCGCTCCCAGAGATGATGGTGTGGATCTATTATCGGTAGTTCTGGCTCAACGGCTGCTTCGGCGGTCAAGGAAAGCCATTCTAAAGCTGGCTGAGCCATCGATTTCTTGCCGGCTAAGCCGGGCAGGGCACCCGATAGAGCAAGTCCGCCAGCGGTATACAGCCCCGCCTGATTGAAAAAATCCCGCCGCGTGATTTTAGCCATTGCAGTATCTCCGGTGATCGATGAGCAATGGTCGATTATTTATCTTTTAGCAACGACTAACAAGCTATCTCTTTTGTAGACCATTCATTCACTACTGCCACAATTCAGCCAGAGATAGTCTTCTACTTTATTGACGGGGTGCCAATGAAAGTTACCATGGCTCCAATATTTAGTTTGGCAGGTTAATTGTAATTCATGTACTTTGTTCCTTTAACGAAATAAAAATAAAAGGAAAAGCCATGTTCAGATCGAGAAAATTCCTCTATATCATTCTGTTGACCGGCTCCTTGTTTGTGCTGCATATAGGTCAAGAACTGCTAACTGTGCAGCTAAGCGCGGCAAGTAACGACCAGAGCGTCCCCCGCTTTGAGGTCGATCCTTTTTGGCCCCAACCGCTTCCTAATAAATGGATTCTCGGTCGAACCATAGGCGTCGATGTTGATGAGAGAGACCATGTCTTCATCGTACACCGTGATTCCGACGACATGTTCATGTCCCAGGAGATAGGTTTAGACTTAGGAAACTCTCAATGCTGCACAGCAGCTCCGCCCATATTGGAATTTGATGCCGAAGGAAATCTGGTCAGTTCCTGGGGTGGCCCCTCTGCAAGCGGTGAATTCGAATGGCCTGCGTCCAATCATGGAATCGAGGTTGCCGCCAATGGCGATATTTGGATAGGCGGAAATGGAAGCGGCGATTCCCATGTATTGGTGTTCACTCGCAATGGCGAATATATTCGCACCATCGGTGAGCCAGGTAATGGTCGCGACAGTAACAGCACTACCCATTTCGCCCGCGTTGCCGAGATTGCTATCGATAGAACGGGCACCGAGGCCTATCTGGCGGATGGCTACACCAACCGGCGAGTCGCAGTAGTCGATGTGGCAACCGGAGCCTTCAAACGCTATTGGGGAGCCTATGGCAATCGCCCGGATGATGACGCTGATAACAGCTATGTTCCGGGTCAGGCATTACCGCAGCAATTCAAGGGGCCGGTGCACTGTGCCGAGCCATCGAATGATGACCTGATCTATGTCTGTGATAGGGGCGGCGACAGAATTCAGGTGTTCAGGCCCGATGGAACCTTCATTAAGGAGGGGATGATTGCGCCGCAAACGCTAGCGATGGGCTCAACCTGGGATATCGCTTTTTCTCAAGACGAGAATCAGGAGTTTATCTATGTGGCTGACGGCTCCAATATGAAGGTTCACATACTCGAGCGGGCCTCTCTGGAAGTACTTTACACTTTTGGAGAAGGGGGCAGGCAGCCAGGTATGTTCTTCTCGCCGCATAGCATAGCTACCGACTCGGAAGGGAATATTTATACGACGGAAACCTATGAGGGTAAGCGGGTGCAGAAGTTTTTGTACACGGGCATGGTGCCGCTTCAGAATGTGCGGGAAGGTGCGGCTTGGCCAGCGCAGGAACGCAACTGAGATTGAAGCCAGCATCCAAGGATATCTAAGGGGTTCAGCTAGTTCTATTGAACCCTTCGATAGTTTTTTCTAAAAAACTCGCTGCCGCTAAGGCTGATTTTCCGCCTCGATCTTGCGTTCTTGCCGCTGCTGCTCTTCCTCTTTGACGGATTCTATTACCTCTAGAACGCCGTCAACGTCGGCGTCAGTCAGGTTCTCCGCGAAGGTGCCGGTCAGTTTGCTATCTGCCTGCAGCTCACCGTCTTCGAACAGCTTCCAGATTTCCTTGGCGTATTGTGTCTTCAGTAGTTGAGGAGCGAACTGGCCGTAGTAACTGCGAATTTTATTCACGTCACGCTCCAGCATGGCTTCGGCATTATTATTTGCGGCGGCATCCACGGCCTGTGGTAGGTCGATAATTACAGGGCCGTTCTCATCCACTAATATATTAAACTCCGACAGGTCGCCGTGAACCAGTCCTGCACAGAGCATGCGCACGACGAAGCGCATGACCGTGGCGTGATCGCGCACCGCATCCTCGGCTGACAGTATGACTTCGCTGAGGCGTGGTGCCACAAGGCCCTCGCTGTCGGTGACCAACTCCATCAATAGGACGCCATCGACACAGGTATAGGGCTGGGGAACCCGTACCCCAGCAGCGGCGAGCTTGTTCAGCGCATCTACCTCGGCATTGTGCCAGGTCTGTTCCTGCTGCTCACGGCCGAACTTCGAGCCTTTATCCATGGCACGGCTGCGGCGGCTGTTGCGCGACTTGCGACCCTCTCTATAGAGTACCGCCTGCTTAAAGCCACGGTTCGCAGCCTCCTTGTAGACCTTGGCGCAACGAATCTCGGCGTTGCAGCGCACTACATAGACATCGGCTTCCTTGCCGCTCATTAACCTGCTGACGACCTCATCTATAAGGCCTTCATCTATGAGGGGCTGGATTCGCTTGGGGATTTTCATGGCGTCTTTTTACAGTACTTGGGTTGGGGATGCTAGGGGAAGCTTAAACTATTGAAAGATGGAAGTGTGGGAGAGTCGAGTAGGGCAGCATAATAGCGCTGAGTTGGAGCTATGGGGTAGCCTCCTTTGTTTGTAGAGGACCCATAGTCACTTAGCCATCTATATCCCATTTGGGTGCCCTGGGTGATGTCTCACCTTCTGGTGCTTGAGTTCATAGCACCATCGTCAATGCCACCGCGCCGCACATGGCATATAGCCCCTTTGGCACCCACATCATTACGGTGTCTTGAAAACGTGCCAGCTGCTGTTCGGCTATGTGTCGCTGCTGCTCCAGAGTCTCTGCTAGTCGGCCGCTGGCTTCAGCAGAGATCAAAATAGAACGAAATGCAGGGTTCGGCAGGAGAGAGCAATCGGCTAGGGATTGACTTAATGGATGCCCGTTTTCCAGATCATTTGAGGCCGCTTTGATTGCCTTGCGATAGGAAGCTTGATTCAGTAGGTCGGCCATCTGACGCAATGCGGACACCAGGTCTACACCGGCTGCCACTTGTGTGCCCAGCAAGGCGTACCAGTGAGCTATTAGCGCCCATTGGTAAGCCTTGTGTTGCTGCATTCCAAATCGCCAGGCTTTGTCCAGCCACCACCAGCCATCCTTCAATACAATGCTTACAGTCTTGTGAATAATGGCATAGCAGATAAGACACCAGAGAGTGTTGCTGACGAATGCGGCGAGCAGCCCCTGTCCTTGCGCGGCTACCAGTGCCAGGCTGGCACCCCAGCCAACAAATAGCAGCAAATAGAGTAGATAAAATTTCGATTTCAGTTTGCGCTGATGTGCCTCTCGATTTTCGTAGTCCGCTGCAAGCTGCTGTAGCGCCGGGCAGAGTCTGCCGGCATTATTGGCGGCGCTGAGTGTGAGCTGCTGTGGTGCGCTAATCAGCTCAAGACACTTCATTGCCGCCGGCAGGCTGGAGCCCTTCTGCAGTTGTTGCAATATGACAGGTCCCGCTGGATGAGCCATGGTAGTAGCTTTGGCCCAGGCATCAGCAAGCGGTATTCCTGAAGTAATCAAGGTTGCCAACTCGCGTAGCGGCTGGGCTTGTAATGGTGGGTAGTTGAATCGTGATTTTCCGGGCATGTCGATTTCGGTAGTTGCTTGTGCGGTCATTCTACAGAATGCCACAGGCAATGCGAAAAATGCGGAGAATAGAGTAGTATTCTGTACTCGGTGATTAGGAGAAGCTTGCGCTTGGGAAATAGTAATCCGTTCGTCGTGATGTGATACTTCATCACACCTCTGCTACTAAACTTAATGGGAGGGGATGTTTGTGGAAGTTTTCGATGTTTTGATTTTGGGAGCAGAGCTGTCGATGGCGCTGGCGGGATTCGCGGGTATTATTGCGACATTTCAGTTTCGCGACACGGAGAAGATACGCCGGGCTGACGTAGTTGGTCTTAGCATAATCGTGGTTTATTCTCTTCTGGCCGCACTGCAATGTGGTGTGATTCTAATCTTGAATGTCATCGGGATTTCCTCGTCAGCACTTTGGGCAACCGGCAGCGTCCTCAGCGCGTCTGCCATGGGCTATAACCTTTACGCCTTCTCCAAAAATATGAAGGGAGCCGTCAGGAACAGGAAGTTGATCGCAATGATGTGGGTGCTGCAATGGGTGTCTGTGCTTGTGTTTGCTGCAAATATTCTTAATGTCCTAGATGTCGTCTTCCACAGAACGCCGGGCCCATTCCTTGTAGGCCTAGCGTGGGGGTTGGGGCTTGCGGGATGGATGTTTATTCGCCTGTTGCTCCCTCCCATCTGGCGAACTATACATAAGCAGGAGGCGCACGGAAAAGTGGTTAAAGAAAATGGATTGGCTTCCTAGAGCTAAGCCATAGTATGTTTGTTAGCAATGAGAAGCTTAGTCAGAACTTTTCCGCTAGAAAGAGAGGTTATAGAATCAGAAAACGCTCTTAATCATTGCTTTCGGTCAAGTTTGGATGTTGGCTGTGTAGCATACTTACATACAGCGACAACTCGCTTAAATTGTTAAGTTGTTAGTGAGCCCCTCACATCACTGCCTCAATTGCTCTGGTTCGCTCGGATGAAATCGATTTCTTCACGAGCCTGTGCTGCTAAACTTTCCTGCTGATTGACGGTCATGCAGGTAAAACGACTTATGTTGCTGGTAGTTGACCTTTCCCTGGAGCAAACGAGTTTTTCACCTTCGGAGCTGACTGTCGCATTATAAGCCTCTACCTGTCGCTGTGATGTAATTCTGGGGATGCCACTGTTGTCGTACAGGTTTGCACAACCGGCGAGTGATAGCGCGAGAGCCGCGTTTATTATTAGTATTTTCATTTTCATTGCTTCCATTCTTTGTGTCGGTTCGAGGACTACTCGTTCATGGCGAACTTACCCCTATTCAGGGTATTTGTCATGGAATATTTAGTCGAAACCTGGCCGTGCGAATTTGCTCCTATTGCTTGGTAACGGGGTGTAGCAGTGGAGTGTCAGCTTCGACTAGAAGTCGCTACTTGAACTAGGCGGCGGTAGGGTGAGTATTTAAATCTTACGCGCTGGTTCGACTGGGTGAATTCATTGGCATGGTTGCGTTTAGCGCTATTCGATTG
The DNA here is from genome assembly GCA_943842505.1 of uncultured Pseudomonadales bacterium. GTDB lineage: Bacteria > Pseudomonadota > Gammaproteobacteria > Pseudomonadales > Pseudohongiellaceae > UBA9145. The sequence goes on from CALTDI010000010.1 coordinate 300,084, forward strand.
GTTTCAGGATGCTCTCAGATATCGCCTGCATTTGACGCCACCTGTCTTTTTTTGTGCAGGTTGGGGTATTTTTGGACTTGGCCTATCTGGCAGCCACTTTGCATACCTTGAAGTTGGTAAGAAGAGAAGAGAAGAGAAGAGAAGAGAAGAGAAGAGAAGAGAAGAGGGTAAACGCCCAGTCCGCCCCAAGAGCTAGAGCCTCTTTTTGATAGCTCGAATCAAGAAGAGTACCTGCGTTAAATAATAGGGGGCGGCTATGCTTATCAGCGTGTGTATTGCACGATTATTGAAATACGCAGATATTTCAATATTTGATAAGCATTAGGCCTCAATAACGTCCATATCTGCGGTGATTTCCATACAAAGAGACGGTGCAATCGTACTATAATCGGCCCCTGTTGGATCGAGGGCCTGTGCAACGCACAGAATCTCCCTCAAGAATTATAGAGCTGCATTGAAGCTAGTCTATTGATCCGCGTCAATGAACACATATACGTAGCAAAATTTCAAGAATACTTACTTTGAGCTGAATTGGATTAGATTCGTCCATAGCTTTGGTGAGTCATAAGGAGAATTGGACAATGCAAAAATTTAACCCTATCAGCCTGCTAGGCCTGTTGCTGGCATTCGCCGCACCCGCCGCAGTATTTGCCCAGGCCGACCAAATTACTTTTCACAAGGACATTGAGCCAATCCTGCAGCGCAGCTGTCAGAGCTGCCACAGAGATGGCGGCGTTGGCCCAATGCCATTGGTAAGCTACGATCAGGTAGCGCCTTTCGCTGGCTTGATAGAATACAAGACTGCGATCAGAGATCGCGCCGGTGCCATGCCGCCTTGGTATGTTGAAAAAGGCATCGGTATTCAAGAATTTAAGAACGATGTCTCCCTGACTGACGACGAGATCGCAGCGATTTCTGCCTGGGCGCGAAGTGGTACGCCCAAGGGTAACGAAGCAGACGCGCCCGCTGCGCTTGTCTTCGATGACAGCGTTAAATGGACTGCCGGCGAGCCGGATCTGGTTCTAGTCAGCAACACAGTGACCAAGCTTGCTGGCACGGCGGACTGGTGGGGCGAGATCGACAGCATGCTCATCGATATTCCAGAAGACCGCTGGGTTAAGTCAGTTGAGGTTGTTGAAGTAAATGACGTCAACAATCAGGCAGACAAGGGACGCGACACAGTCGGTGGCGCTTACATCTTTCACCACATGATCTGGGGCACGGCTGATCTAGACGAGAACGGCAATCGCACTGGTCCTTCTCTTGCGTGGCCGGTTCATGAAGTGGGTCGTAACGCAGACATCTTCGATGAGGAAGCAGGCCGCCTTTTAAGGGCCGGTAGCTACCTAGTATCCGATTCCGTGCATTTGCATTCCAACGGTCGAGATACTGACGCTCACCTGGAAATCGGCTTTCGTTTTCATCCAGTAGGCTATGCACCGAAATTTAAGGATGCCTTCTTCAATGCCCAGGGCAATGGCGTAGATATTAGTATCCGTGGCAACGAGAAAGACCAAGAGCTTCACGCCTACACCACTCTGACCGAGCACACCAAGATCTCTACCTTCGAGCCGCATCTGCACGCTCCGGGTGAGCGCATGTGTCTGGAAGCGATCTGGGGCTACAACGTGGAAACGCTGTCATGCGTAGGCTACGACCACAACTGGGTTCGTGGCTATGCCTATGCAGATGATTTTGCACCTCTCTTACCTGCGGGTACGATCCTGCACATTGTGGGTTATATGAACAACACAGAAACCAACCCTAACGTGCCAGATGCCAGAAACTGGCAGGGTTCAGGCAATCGCTCTGTGACTAATATGTTTATCGATCTGGGAATTCGGGTAACTATGACTGACGAGCAGTTCTTCGCTGAAATGGAGAAGCGTCGCCAGAACCTAAATTTGGGTCCTAATGATCATGTGGTTGGCTGCCCTCTATGTCTATTGCCATTGGTTCAGCCACTAGGCAACGCATCGGCAAGCCAGGAGCCTGCTAACGATGTTGCACTTCAGGGAGCGGGCCAATAATGAACATAAGTAATCAGCTAATCCGCAAGGCAGCGGCCCTTGGCTTCGCTGCTCTAGCTTTCGCCTCGATAAACCTGGCGCAGGCTGAATCTTTCAATTTCGGTAAGAACATAGAAGTAGCCTACGAAGGCTGGCGCCCACTGGAAGACGGGACCTTCAACTTCATGTTCGGTTACATGAATGAGAATTGGGAAGAGGAGATCGATATAGAGGTAGGCGAGAATAACTTTCTCTCCCCGGGTCCGGCCGATCGCGGTCAACCCACTCATTTCCTCCCCAGACGCAATCGCTTTACTTTCGAGGTTAACGTCCCCTCCGACTGGGGTGATCGTGAATTGGTTTGGGAGTTAACCGTTCGTGGTGAGACGCGCCGTGCCTATGCGACGCTAAAGCCCGATTACCTGGTGGACAATATGGTAATCGCCTCTGAGACCGGCTCTTTGGGTGCTGGTACCTCAAGCCCGGAATCCAGAGCGAATGTCGCGCCGGTAGTCACACTTCAGGGTGACACTGTCGATGGCAAGCATATGCGTACAGTGCGGGTAGGTGAGCCGCTGAGCTTCGAGACAAACCTTGTTGATGATGGTGTTCCCAGAACGCGAAGCATGGTGGACACTGTGCGTGCTATCGCGGCAGGTAGTGGCGAAGGAACTACCGAGCAGATGGTGCAGAATCAGATGGCCCTGCGGATTCCATGGAAGCCCACGGTGCAGAAGATCAATGGATTGTTCCTGTCATGGAATGTCTATCGTGGCGCAGGCAAGGTGACTTTTGATCCACCTCAGCCGAAAGTATGGGAAGACACACGCCCCGGTTCTAACTCCGCATGGGGTTTATCCTGGTCTCCGCCGGAGATTCCTGCCAACGGCATGATCGGAACTACAGTCACATTCGAGGAGCCAGGCGAATACGTCTTATGGGGCCGTGGCGATGACGGCGGTCTCTATCACGATGCCTATATGACAGTGACGGTAACGCCTTAGAACGATTCCTGATTAAAGGCTCGAGAAATTCAATTCTCGAGCCTTTAATAATAAGTAACGCCCCCCACCTTTTCTTCGCTTATCCGCTTGTTCCTCTCGCTAGGAGCAATAGTGGGCACTGACAACGTGAGCCATTTGTTGCAGAATGAAGACGTTAACACACTGCTTGATCGGTAACTGCGCTTTTCATAAGTAGAATGAAACGCGAGATTAAGGCTGCGCAATTGAAGGAAAAGCTAGAACAAGAGCCAAGAGGAACAGCTGAATGAATCGAAGACGTTTTTTACAACAGTCTGTAACGGCGGGAACGGCGGCCCTTTTGCCTGCTACTCCATTATTCGCGGCAGATCAGAATAGTATCGATGCATTCATCGAGCAGAAGATGCGACGCGATCATATCCCGGGAGTGGCCGCCTGCATCTTCGATGCTGAAAGGGTGATCTGGTCCAAGGCCTATGGCTGGGCCAATATCGATCAGAGAATACCGATGAGTCTTGATGGCTTGCAGAACATCGCCTCGATCTCCAAGACATTCACCACTACCGCCATCATGCAGCTCTATGAGGCTGGCTTGCTGCAGCTCGATGAGGATTTAAATTCGATATTGCCCTTCGTCGTGCGTAATCCCAAGCGCCCGACAGATCGAATCACCGTACGCCAGTTAATGACACACAGTTCATTCGTTCGTGATGGCCTGTCCTATTCCAGGCAGTATGCCTGCGGCGATCCGCGATTCTCTCTGTCAGTCTGGCTGGAGCAATACTTCACCCCCGGTGGTGCCTTCTACAATGCCGAGGAAAACTTCCATGACTGGGAGCCAGATTCAAGATTCGAATACACAAATGTATCGTTCGGAATTCTCGGCTATATAGTCGAGCTGAAATCCGGCATTCCCTTTCCCGAATACTGCAGGCGCAATATCTTCTCGCGTCTGGGCATGGACAATACCGCCTGGATGTTAGCCGATGTCGATCTAACGCAGCACGTCGTGCCTTATGCCTGGATAGAGAATACTACCGCCAGGGGCCCAACCTGGGGCGGAATTCCGCTGGGAGTTATTCGTGAGGATGGTCCCACGCTAGACGCTTCGCTAGCGGATGGCTACCAGGAGAACTGTGTCTACAACCACCCGAATTATCCCGACGGTTTCTTACGAACCAGCGTGAACCAGCTTAGTGTGTATGCCAGAGCCTACCTCAACGGTGGCGAATTCGAGGGGCGTCGCATACTAAAAGATTCCAGCATCCAGGCCATGCTGACGAACCAGAATATTCCAGGCAATCGCAAGCAGGGGCTGACCTGGTACGCCGATCAGGAAATGACGGGCGAGCTTAAATGGGGGCACGGAGGCAGTGATCCGGGTTCAAACACCGATATGCGCTTGTTGCCGGCTCAGGGTGTAGGTGCCATCGTGTTCGCTAATACGAATGGCATTGTTCCTACTGAGATTAGCGATCAACTGCTGGAACTGGGCTTGGGGCTAATCTAGTTCTGTCCGCAAGCGGACGCAATAGAACGTATTCTTTACCTCTACTGTTTCATTCTTTAGTAGATAATTTTCAGTGCCGTCAGAGGATTTCCGGTGAGCATTTCCTTGAATCGAACAACACTACTCTTTGGGCTTTGTTGCTTGGGCTATTTGTTAGTAGCACCATCAACCCCGCCTGAGTTTTCCGCCTTACTGAAAATCATACCCATTATTCTATTAAGTTTTCTCGTCGTCAGGGCAGGGATTAACTCTGTAAGCCTTCATCTATTACTGGCACTTCTTTTCAGTATGGGCGGTGATGTGTTGCTGGAAATGAATCTATTCGTGCCGGGGCTGTCTTCGTTCCTGTTCGCCCAACTTCTCTACGGCAGCTTGTTTCTTAGATATCACAGCAGCTGGTCGGCCGACTATCAAATAAGCCTTCTATTTGTGGGCGCCAGTTTGGTGATGGCCGTTATCATGTGGAGTTACGCTGGCGACATGCGGCTTCCCGTTATCGCCTATCTTCTGGTAATCACTTTTATGGGCCTCAGTGCCAACACATCTACCATCAAGGGCGTCACCCTCGGCGCTGCCGTCTTTATTCTTTCGGATTCCATCATAGTCATCGATCGATTCGTGATGGCGGTTCCTGCTTCGGGCTGGTTGATAATGATCAGTTACTATGTCGCCCAGTTTTTGTTGGTGGGAGCGGTAATACAGGAAACGCGATCAAAAAAAAGGGGATAGATCTGCTAAAGACCTGCCCCCTTTGTGTGGTAGCAATGGGTACTACTTAATACCCTTCGTAACAGGTTATAAAAGGTATAAATTATAAATGGGGTCAGAGTAAATATACAGTACTGTATATTTACTCTGACCCCATTTACTCCCCATTTACTCCCCATTTACTTTTACTCTGACCCCATTTACTAATTTACTAGCATAGAGCGTAATATGAGAAGACTACTAGCCGTTTACTCTTACCCCATTTCTACAAAGAGGGGGGTGGGGAGAAGAGAACTTCTTGAGCAAGATTTTGTTATAAAACCCAAAGCGCACAATGCGCCTTGGGTTTTATTCTAATAGGCCCTAAGCATCCGCCATTTCTTCATTAGCGGCGTACCAGATAAACAGACCAAACGCGATCTTGTTCAGTACGTCAGCCAAGTTGTAAACTATGTTAAGTGTGCCCATGTCAGTTCCTCCAGCGAGGTAGCCAAAAAAGTAACCTATGGGATAAATAGCCCATCCGATCGTAACAGTCCACTTCATCAGATTGTAAGATTTCTGAACAGCAGGCGGAGCTGCGCTGGCCGCGACCCGGCTCGCTTCGCCGGCAAAAATTTCATAGAGAATGAAGGCCCACCCTAACATGCCTATTGCAAAGCCGAGTGTCGCGTTCATGTAGCCCGCTTCGCCCATGTATCCGGGGATCAGCATAACCAGCGTGCCAATCAGTAGACGCCAGAACACTCCACCAGCCACCTTTGTGATGGCAGAGAGTATGAGATAGAACTCTATCATTAGCAGGGGCACAGTCAGCAACCAGTCAATATAGCGAAAATCAGTTGGTGTGTTGCCCGTTGAAACCCATACCTCGCGCATGTAGAAGTAGTGGAACGCTGCAATAAACGTGACTAGCGCGCTAACGGTGAGTGAAGTTGCCCATTTTCCGCCCATTCGAAGCGATTCCATCAGGAAAAAAACCGTCGCCGCTGCAAGGGCCATTGAAATCAACCAGAACGAATAGCCGACGAAGTCACCGGACTCAAGCATCATCGAGTCACCGGACGCAGCCAAGACCGCCTGACCTGTCGTGAGTCCCGCAAATGCTATTATATATTTACATAATTTTTTCATTGCCTCTCTCTCCCGGGATTGTAAAAAAATTGATATTATCCTTAATTATGTGACCTGTAAATACTAAGGTTCATACGCAGAGGACGACAGTGTTGTTGAAAAAAATGTAAAAAATATGCACTTTTCAGTAAAAAACGGCGTGTTTTTGGCTAACATGGCTGTAAAACATCGAACTTTGGGCCTAAGCTATGAAAGAGAAGATAAAAAATATTACTGGGAGGGTGTTATGGAGCCAAAAATAGAGTCTGAGCTAAAGAAACTATTGATAAAAAGTCAGGTTCTCTCTCACCAGTCGGCACTTTCAGGTCTCACCCCAGAGACTAGTTTATATGATGCAGTTGACTACCATCTCTCGAATCCGGGGTCAGGGGCTCGCATGTCGCTGTCTTTAGCGGCTAGCTTGGCACTTGACATTTCCCCGGACAAAGCAGCACATCTTGCCGCTGCCGTAGAAAGTTTACATAACGCCTCTCTAATTCAGGATGATCTTCAGGACCGAGATGATCTAAGGCGCGGCAAACCTGCGGTTTGGAAAAAATTCGGGCCGGACCTGGCCATAAATGCAACGGATCTGTTGTTATCGAACGCCTATGCGCTGGTAGCTAACATTGATGGAGTATCTTCAGTTCAGCAGTTGATATCCACAATGCACCAAGCGGTCGTGAAAACGCTGCAAGGTCAAATGAAGGATCTGAGTCGTAACCAATCGGAAAGCATAACTGAGGGAATCGCTATAGCGGCAGACAAATCTGGACCTCTATTTTCCCTTAGTCTGCAGTTGCCGCTTATCCTCGCAGGCCATGAGGACTATGTTGACCTTGCGGGAGAAACAGGTTCGTTATTTGGAGTGGGCTATCAAATTTTCGATGATATTCAAGATCTCTCTAAAGACAGATTCGCCGGCAATCACTTTAACTTGGCTCAATTAGTCAACGAGAAGGGGCTGTCAGGTACTACCGGGATAACAGGGCGGAGGATCTGGCTCACTCTTACCTGGCACAGGCCTTAAAGAGTGCGTCCAAATTACCAAATGGCTGTGCCAATTTACTCTGCGAGAACTGCGTCACACTTCTAGCGATGCTCGAAAAAGAGGCTGCATGATTCGCGCGATTGTTGTTGGGGGTGGTTTTGGAGGAATGGCTGCTGCTATTCGACTCAGCGCTAAAGGTTATCGGGTCCAGATTGTTGATCGCTGCCCTCGATTGGGAGGCAGAGCCCAGGTGTTCGAGCGAGATGGATACAAATTTGATGCCGGCCCGACTGTAATCACAGCGCCATTTTTGTTCGATGAGCTTTTTTCACTTCACGGCCGGCATCGCGAAGACTACGTTAAATTTAAGGCGCTAGATCCGTGGTATCGGTTTCAGTTTTCAGATGGAAAAATCTTTAATTACGGTGGAGATATTGAGGATACAGAGGCTGAGATAGCTCGGTTTGATCCAAGAGATGTGAGCGGATATCGCCGTCTGGTGGCGCATTCGGAAAAGATTTTCGACCTCGGCTTTACGGAATTAGCTGACCAGCCGTTCCATAAAATAACCGCAATGTTTGCTCAAATACCCGCATTAATTAGGCTAAAGTGCTACCGTACCGTATGGCAGATGGTGTGTGCTTATATCCAAAACTCCGAATTAAGACAGGCTTTCTCAGTTCAACCTCTGCTTGTGGGTGGAAATCCTTTTGATACGACTAGCATCTACGGATTAATTCATTTCTTGGAGCGTCGTTGGGGCATCCACTTCGCAATGGGTGGCACCGGCGCCTTAGTCGATGCCCTTGCCAAACTCATGAAGGAGCTCGGTATTGAGATCCATCTGAATTCCACGGTTCAGGAGATACTGGTTGAGGAAAACAAGGCTTGCGGCGTGCTCCTCGAAGATGGCAATAGGTTAGAAGCTGATGTTGTTGTCTCCGACGTCGATCCAAAGCATCTTTACAAAAATATGCTTCAGCCCTCGCAGCAATCTTGGTTAGCGCGGAAAAAGACCCAGCACCATGCCTTGTCGATGGGCCTTTTTGTTCTCTATTTTGGGACTGATAAAATCTACCCCGATATAGCGCACCATACTATCTGGTTGGGTCAGCGATATAGGGAGCTGCTTACTGAGATTTTCAAAGGCTCGTCCTTACCAGAAGACTTTTCGCTCTATTTGCACCGTCCGACGGCGACAGACCCGAGTTTTGCACCCGAAGGCTGTGACTCATTCTATGTGCTGGCGCCAGTTCCCAATCTCAATGCAGGCATAGATTGGGCAACCCAAGGAGCAATACTTCGCAACCGCATCATTGAATCTATGAGTCAGACTATGTTGCCTGATCTCGAACGTCATCTGGTGACAGACTTTTTTATGACACCTGAAGATTTTGCAAATGACTACTTGAGTGAGGGAGGTGCTGGGTTCTCAGTGGCGCCGTTATTCTCACAATCAGCGTGGTTTCGATATCACAATAAATCAGAGGGGCCCGAGAACTTGTTCTTAGTAGGTGCGGGCACTCACCCAGGGGCAGGATTACCTGGCGTCGTGAGTTCAGCTAAGGTTCTCGATCGACTCGTTCCAGATGCGCATCACATTAGAAATAACGAGGCTGCTTAACTGTGCATTCAATCGGACTATGAATCAATCAGATAAATCTATAGGTTCGGCTCTAAGCGTGCTGGGCCAGCATGGTAAGTCCTTCAGGTTTGCGGGCCACTTCCTTAGCCGAGATCAATTAGAGGGCAGCGCGAGGCTCTACAGGTTCTGTCGCTTCATAGACGACCTCGTTGATGAGACCTTGAACTCAGATACAGCAAGGGCTCAGCTAGAGTCGTTTAAAAAAGAGCTAAAAATTGGGCGTAGTAGTCATCCTGTGATTCAGGATTTCATTTGTCTGGCCTCAGACAGTCGAATGCAGCCGAAGGTTATTTCAGAGCTAATTAAAGGCATTGAATCTGATTTAGAACCGGTCATTGTCGAAGATACTGCGCAGCTGCTGCGTTATTGCTATAGAGTAGCAGGGACTGTAGGTCTGTTGATGTGTGACGTGCTTGGCGTTTCGGAACCAAGAGCTAGAGTCCATGCGATCGATCTTGGAATCGGAATGCAACTGACCAATATTGCTAGAGATATTCGAGAAGACGCTTTGCGGGGTCGCAGATACATCCCGGCTCAATGGATTGGCGACATCTCACCACAGGCTCTTACAGTGCCCGGTAATTCTCACAGCAGCGTGATCCAAGCGGCGGTAGAGAAACTTTTGCAACTCGCCGAGCATTATTATGATTCAGGCTCGGAGGGCCTGAGATTTTTACCTCCCCGCTCTAAAATTGCGATCTCAATAGCCGCGAAAGTTTACCGAGAAATCGGTGTAGTCTTAGGCGAGCAAAAATATGATCCTTTTTTAGGGCGCGCGCATGTCACGCTGCCGCGCAAGTTTCGTGTGGCATTAAAGTTAGCCCTGTCGAGCCGTCGCAGTCGAACTTACGTGCCGCACGTGCAGTCACTCCATTTACACTTAGTAGATCTTCCAAATGCACACGCCTCTGCTTAGCGAAAATTCAACCAGTTATGATTTAGTCATTATTGGCGGCGGGTGCGCAGGGCTTGCTTTGGCTATGGCAATCTGTAAACGGGTGACTAAGCCTAGTCATGCACCTAAAACCCTTATAATTGAGCCGCGTGCTCAATACATCGATGATAGGTCGTGGTGCTTCTGGGAGCGTGAAAACAAGGTGAATAAAAACCTCGTCGCAAAGTCCTGGCCTACGTGGGAGTTCGGGACGAAGTTGGAGCAACATAAGCATAGTTCTAAATCGGGGTGGCAATATAATTATGTCCCCTCAATTCGATTTTATGATCAAGCCGAGCAACTAATATCAAAGCACGAGCAGATCACACTTCTAAAAAATACACGTGTGACAGGTGTTACACCTAACCCCAGCAACATCGAAGTCACCCTAGACAGGGGTTCAATCAGCGCAGAGCAAGTCGTTGATACTCGCGTTCCAGATTCTTTCGATATGAATAAAGCTACATTAAAACAAATATTTTATGGTATCGAAATCGAGCTGACCACAAAAAATGCTATTGAAGATGTAGCGAGAGTAATGGAGGATATGCGGGCTGACAGTGATGGATTTCTCTTCAATTATATTTTACCGATTAATGAAAAGTCGATTTTGGTAGAGGTGACCCGTTTTTCGGGTGCTCCGTTGGCGCCTGAGACTTTGCGAGAAGCGGCTCTTGAACTAGCTAATCATATTAGCGATCAGAATAAATACAAGATAACCCGCGAGGAGTCAGGTGTAATACCAATGGGCGTAGTGCCACAAGTTGAGGCAGCAGACCCACGGTGGGTGCGGGCTGGAATAGGAGTCGGTGCCGCTCGCCCCTCAACGGGGTATGCTTTTCAACGCATACAGGGCTGGGCGGACATGTGTGCGAAGACAATACTGGCTTCGGGGCAGTGCCAAAGCTTTCCTTCCGACAGTGCTAAATTAGCCTGGATGGACAACATTTTTCTTTGTACGATTCGAGATGATCCTACGCTTGCGCCCGAATTGTTTTTATCACTTGCACGCAATGTGAAGCCTGATCGCCTTTTACGCTTTCTTACCGATTGTCCTAACAGAACAGATGTGCTTGCTGTGATCGTAAGTTTACCCAAGTGGCCTCTTGTGCGAACTGTTTTGGTTGATTTATTTCGGGGTTTATCAACCAGAAAAAGGGGTAGCAAATGGCGCAAAGCGTTATAGAAAGATGGCCCAAAAGAATTGCTTTTAGCGCGATGATGTCTTTGGCGATTTTGGCTTATAACTTTTGGTTACACGACAACTTGTCAGGACAGCTCGCTATACTCATTTCCCTTCTTGCGATTACTGGTCTCCCGCACGGCGCTATCGATCCAGCTATTGCCAGACGCGCCGGGTTTTGGCAGGGTGCCGGAGGGCTTATGGTATTCTCCTTATCGTATTTTCTATTATCTCTTGCAATGGTTGGAATATGGTTCGTATCTCCCGAGGTACTTGTGATTCCTTTGTTAGTACTTTCGGCCTGGCATTTTTCCGGCGATTGGCTTGTTTTTTTCGATAGGCCTCTTAGTCTTGCGGTAAGCGTATCAGTTATAACTTTGCCTGCTTTTTTCTTCGAGGTAGAAGTAACGTCAATATTTGATTTACTTGTCCCAAATTCTAGTGCTGTTGTTGTAGAGTTAATGGGCCTTATCGCGGTTGTTAGCACTTTGTATGTGGTATGCAGATGTATGAGCGCTCCAGATCTGAGTAAAATAGCTCTAATAGAGATCTTTACGCTTTTTTGCGCCTCCGTAGCATTGCCGCCAATACCCTACTTCACTCTTTATTTTTGCCTGCTGCATAGTCCACTGCATTTACACGAGTCACTGTCTAAACTTGGCTTTTCTCAGGTTATAGTTTTTGCTTTGCCTTTTACCGTGCTTGGAATCGCAGCAGGAATTGCTTTTCTAATTCATCTTCCGGCTGCAGATTTAAGCCAGCAGATAATTCAGGTGATTTTTATAGGCTTGTTCGCTTTGACGGTGCCACACATGGTGCTTATCGCACTTTCAAGAAAAAGAGGTTCATAGAAAGATAAGATGACTGAAATACTACAACGAAAAGCAGACCATATTGATTTAGTACTTAAGCAACGGGTCGAAACCGCGGCGCAGGCTAGTCCATGGGATAAAATTCAATTGACTCACAATGCGTTACCCGAAAAGGATGTGCTTAACTTTGATCTGACCTCAGAGTTTTTAGGTAAACAACTGCGTCGGCCATTTCTAATTAGTTCTATGACAGGCGGGCCCCTGAAAGCCGAGAAAATCAATGCACATTTAGCAGAGGCAGCACAAGATCTTGGAATTGCAATGGGGGTAGGATCCCAGCGGGTCGCTTTACTTAGTGCTGGCAATGGTGGCCTAACAGGCCATTTACGCAGGTGGGCTCCGGACATCCCTCTCTATGCGAACCTAGGCGCAGCCCAATTGAGGAATGATTTTTCGCTTTCCGATGTGCAACGTGCAATAGATATGATTGAAGCAGACGCCCTGATAATCCATCTGAACTGCCTACAAGAACTTATGCAAGAAGATGGTGATACGGATTGGCGAGGGCTTTTGAATGCTATTGAAACTGTGGCCCGATTTTTGGATGTGCCTGTAGTAGCAAAAGAAGTCGGCATGGGTATTTCTTCCTCGACAGCAATTCGATTGGTTGACGCAGGTGTTCAAGCGATAGACGTCGCGGGAAAAGGGGGTACAAATTTTATTCAAGTAGAGGCTAGCCGTACGGCCAATAGAAGACTGAGTGCCTTGGGTGAAGTATTTCGAGACTGGGGTATCAGCACGCCTGATGCTGTGCAATCTGTTCGTGCTAGCCTTCCCCATATTCCCATTATCGCATCAGGTGGTATACGTCATGGACTGGATGCCGCCAAGGCCATCAAACTTGGAGCCAATGTTGTCGCTCAAGCGGGTCCGGTTTTGCAGGCCGCAACAGAGTCAACGCAGGCGGTGCTTGACCATTTTGAATTCATTGAATCAGCTCTGAGGATTGGGTTGGCTTGCTCAGATGACTAAGTGCTAGACAAAGCGGATAACAGGGGGATATTTTCTACTTTGTAGCCCACCTCTTCAAGCAGCATAAGTATGTTTTCTGGACTGGAAAAATAAGAGAATCCTGCCAGATTTAGTTCGACCTCAGGCGACAGCAGATACGATTCGAAGACAGGAATCCAAAGCGCACAACAGCGGAATTGTTGGCAAGAATGGTAGCTAATTATTTTTGTATAGAATAATTAATGGTACTGACCCCGTTTAGTCACAACACGACTGTGTGAGCACTGTTTATATAAAAAGCCGAGTATTCTCTGTCGACCCAATCCGGACGATGGGGAATTTCTAAATTCACCTCAATTCTAGCTCGCTGTGCTCTGCAGTATTGCTACTCTCTATATCGCTCATAATTATTTCCAATTGATTGCTTGTTGGGGCGTTAGCAGTAGGAGAAAAGGTGATTGAGGTGTTTACCCGGCGTTTACTTTTTCAAAGATCGGCCGGGCTATACTTTGTAAGTCATTGATAATATGGTAGCAATGGGTGGACTTGAACCACCGACCCCAGCATTATGAATGCTGTGCTCTAACCAGCTGAGCTACATTGCCATTTTTTCTACTGCGACTTCCTATTGTACTGCATCTGAAAATTTGAATTGCCATTTCAGGCTCGATGTATGGCGTATACACCTGCGCGTGAAATGCCAATTAAAATTTCCAGCTACAGCACACTAGAAACCCTCGCTACGAAAAAACCACTTCGTTGTTCGTAACTACAAAATTCTTGTTACCGAAAGGCCGCGAATTTTCGGCATTTCGGGGGAATTTGTCAAGTTAGACGTTAAATCTAAAGTGAACGACGTCGCCGTCTTGAACGATGTACTCTTTTCCTTCAAGGCGCCATTTTCCGGCGTCTTTGGCGCCGTTCTCGCCGTTATTGTCCACAAAATCCTGATATCCCACGACTTCGGCTCTGATGAAGCCTTTCTCGAAGTCGGTGTGTATCACTGCAGCGGCCTGTGGGGCTGTTGCGCCTACTCTTACCGTCCAGGCTCTTACTTCCTTAGGCCCGGCGGTGAAATAGGTCTGTAGGCCCAGCAGGGTGTAGCCTGCGCGGATTACGCGGTCCAGGCCGGGCTCTTCCATGCCCAGGTCTTGCAGAAATTCGAGTTTCTCGTCGTCTTCCAGCTCGGCGATCTCGGCCTCCAGCTTGTTGCAGATGGCTACGACCTCGGCGCCTTCTTCTGCGGCGATGGCTGTTACCGTATCAAGATGAGGGTTGTTCTCGAAGCCTTCTTCATCGACATTGGCGATGTACATCACCGGCTTGATGGTGAGGAGATGCAGGCTGTACAGGTCGGCGAGCTCTTCTTTGCTGAGATTGAGGGAGCGCACAGGCTTCGCCTCGTCCAGGTGGGTCTTGGCCTTCTCCAGCACGGCAACCTGACGCTGTGCGTCTTTGTCACCGCTCTTGGCGACGCGTGATGCCTTGTCCAGGAATTTCTCTACACTCTCCAAGTCAGACAGCGCGAGCTCGGTGTTGATGGTTTCGATGTCCGAGGCTGGGTCGATCTTGTCGGAAACGTGGGTTACGTTGCTGTCTTCGAAGCAGCGTACTACGTGGGATATGGCATCGCACTCGCGGATGTTGGCGAGGAACTGATTGCCGAGGCCTTCGCCCTTGGACGCGCCCGCTACCAGACCGGCGATATCGGTGAACTCCATCGTGGTTGGAATGACCTTCTGCGGCTCGACTATCTCGGCCAACTTATCCAGGCGTGCATCGGGAATGGAGACGATACCCGAGTTTGGCTCTATGGTGCAGAACGGAAAGTTTTCCGCGGCGATGCCGGCCTTGGTTAGCGCATTAAACAGTGTGGACTTGCCCACGTTGGGTAGTCCGACGATTCCACATTTAACTGCCATTGCTGGTTCTCTACTACTGGGTTAAGTAAAAATAGTTGTTTAGGTGTGTAACAGACGCATGGCTTCTTCCCATTCGCCCTTGACCGCTTTCGGTGTAACCCGAATCGCGTCTTCTATGTTTGACATGATGACATCGGCTTCCGACCTGGAAGGGTTGCCCAGTACATAGTTTGCCACCATGGACTTGTGCCCCGGATGACCGACGCCTATGCGCAGCCTATAGAAATCCTTGTTTCCGCCCAGGGCGCTGATGATGTCGCGTATGCCGTTATGGCCTCCATGACCGCCACCGTGTTTGAACCGTGTTACCCCGACCTCAAAATCGATCTCATCATAAGCGACCAGCATATTCTCCGGCTCGATCTTGAAGAAATTGCACACGGCAGCAACGGACTTGCCGCTGTTGTTCATGAAGGTAGTCGGGAACAAGAGTTTGATGTCGTCTCCGGCAATATTTATAGTGCCGAATTCACCGAAAAACTTACTCTCTCCACGCAGGCTGCCAGAATAACTCTTGGCAAGATGGTGGAGATAGATGACGCCGGCGTTATGCCGATTGGAGTCATATTGTTGGCCTGGATTACCCAGGCCAACAATAAGCTTTAAGGAATTGCCTGGCATATTTTTCACCTGGCTAGACTAGAAACGAGACTAGTCTTCCTTCTCGGAGTCGTCTTCTTCATCGCCAGTATCATTCGCAGGAGCTTCTGGTGCGCCTTCTTCTTCGACGACCTCGGCTCTAGGCGCTTGTACTGTGGCTACGCTTAGATCGCTATCTTCATCGCCGTGTGAAAGTGCAACGCTGGTTACGCCTTCAGGCAATGCGATATCGGACAGGTGAACCGCTTCGCCAATATCCAGCTCGATCATGTCGACTTCGATATATTCTGGAAGGTCTTTCGGGAAACAGACGATTTCAATCTCATTCAATGTCTTAAGAATGCTACCGCCGCCCAGTTTGACGCCCACGCATTTATCTTCGTTGAGGAAGTGAATCGGTACGTTAACTGTAATTTCTTCGTTATCACTCACGCGCTGGAAGTCAGCATGCATGATGAAAGGCTTGGCAGGATGACGCTGAAGCGCCTTGATCACAGCCTTCTGCTTCTTCTTGTCCACATTCAAGGTGATGATGTGTGAGAAGAAAGCTTCGTTCTCAGTAGCCTTAATGATGTCCTTATGGGCAATCGTTAAGGAAACAGGGTCTTCGCTACCGCCGTAAAGTACGGCGGGAATGTTGTTGTCCAAACGGCGTAGGCGGCGGCTCGCACCTTTCCCTAGATCCGTTCGAACCGTGCAGTTCAATTCAAATTCATTAGCAGACATAAGTCTCTCCTAAGAAGTACTGTAGCTAACTTGCGACCGGCTAGTTACAGGATTAAAAAAGGACATACGATGAAATCACCGTTGTCCGTTGGTTTATCCGCTCGATCTCAATAAATACCCAGAACAAAAGTTCTAGGTATTATCAAACATCGCGCTAATGGATTCTTCATTGCTCACACGACGAATCGATTCGGCTAGTAGCTTAGCCATAGAGAGTTGTCGTATGCGCTTACAATTTTTTGCTGCATCGCTCAGTGGAATAGTATCGGTAACTACCAGTGAGTCGAGGCTGGAATTTTCTATGTTCTCGATTGCCGGGCCCGACAGAACCGGGTGCGTACAATAGGCCATTACCTTCGCGGCGCCGTGTTCCTTAAGTGCGTCTGCTGCCTTGCACAGTGTGCCGGCCGTATCGACCATGTCGTCGACGATGAGGCAGCTGCGTCCTTCAACATCACCGATGATGTGCATGACTTGGGCAACATTGGCCGATGGCCTACGTTTGTCGATAATGGCGAGATCCACGTTCAGTTGCTTGGCGACGGCTCGTGCTCTAACCACACCACCGATGTCCGGCGAGACGACTAACAGGTTCTCGTACTTCTGGCGCTCGATGTCATCGGTTAAAACCGGTGAGCCGTAGACGTTGTCCACGGGGATATTGAAAAAGCCTTGTATCTGTTCCGCGTGTAGGTCCACCGTAAGCACGCGATTTACGCCTACGGTGCCGATCATGTCGGCAATGACCTTGGCGCTAATGGCGACACGTGCCGATCGGACGCGGCGATCCTGTCTTGCATATCCGAAGTAAGGAACGACCGCTGTAATTCTATTTGCCGAAGCGCGATGCAGCGCGTCGGCCATTAACAACAACTCCATGATACTGTCGTTAGTCGGTGCGCAGGTGGGCTGAATGAGGAATACGTCCTTGCCGCGAACATTCTCATTGAGTTCTACGGAAATCTCTCCATCACTGAACTTGCTGATGCTGGCATAGCCCAGGGGAATACCGATGTGCTTGGCAATATTGTCCGCCAATTCTGGATTGGCATTGCCGGTAAAAACCATCAAATTATTTGGCACGGTAAGTTCCTATAAATGTCGGTAGTCGCAGTTCGGGATGAAACGTTCTGTTCGGCATGAATCGTTCTGGTCAGATCAAAGCTGTATTACAAAGCTGTATTAAATGTTGTTCTAACTAGCTCTGACACTGACTGAGTAAAATGGCTGGGGTGGCTGGATTCGAACCAACGCATGCAAGGATCAAAACCTTGTGCCTTACCACTTGGCGACACCCCAATAATTCGTCTTTCCTTTACTAGTGCTCTTGCTGCTGGCTCTAGATCTAGCTCAGTGTGAAAGAATCGATGCCCTTGGCAACGAAGCCCGGCAATTCTACCGGAAGTTCATTCAGCACTTTCGCGGCTTCTGCCTCGCTATCGAAGCGAGCAAAGAGGCTAGAGCCAGTGCCAGTCATCCTAAAATCAGCAAATTTTGCCAATAATTTGAATGCCTGATCTACTTCTGAATACAGTTTTCTAGTGACTGATTCGCAGTCATTTCGGGCTCTGCCTGCCAGAAAGTCGGCCATTTTGATGGCTTGGGAGTTCCGTGTCAAATGTTCATGACAAAAAATCTCTACGGTCGCCACCGAACACTTGGGAGATACCACCAGATACCAGCTATCCCCCAATTCTACAGGGCTCAGTCGCTCTCCGATTCCCTCGGCCCAGGCTGATTTTCCGCGGATAAATACCGGCACATCGGCTCCCAGTTTAATGCCGATTTCACAGAGTTTGTCTTCACTGAAATCTAGAGCCCAGAGTCGATTGAGGGCTAGCAGACAGGTGGCTGCATTTGAGCTGCCACCACCCAGCCCAGCCCCGCTGGGGAGTTTCTTGTCCAGGCTGATACTGGCGCCAAGCTGCGGTATGGCTGCCTCTGCTCGCAATAGCTGGGCGGCACGGGTGACCAGGTTATTGTCCAGAGGGGCATCATGCCGTGAGTCTTGGCTGGATGCGATATGCAGGCTGAGTATGCCGCTACTGTCGACCTCGAATTCCATGTGATCGCCATAATCCAGCAGCTGGAAAAGTGTCTGTAGCTCGTGATAGCCATCCTTGCGGCGGCCGGTGATATTCAGAAACAGGTTCAGTTTGGCGGGAGCCAGAAATTGTGCGGGTTGCTGTGTCATTACTCGATTAATGCGTCGCCAGTCCAGTTCAGCCCAATAAAGCGCAAGCGAATATCGTTTCTTGGTCGTGTTAGCTCTACGCGGCGCGGCAGGTTGAGCGCACCATATTGACGCATATCGCTCAGATTGATGGTCCAGTCGGCCTGTTGAATCGTGGTGAGCTGATTCAGTTCGTTGAAGAGGAGTTGGGCTTCTGAATCGGGAGCGGGCAGACCCTTGATCCAGTAGTTTAATTGCGAGACGGGGAGTTCGTAGCCTAGTTGCTCAAGAATAAGATCTTCCGGGCTGTTTGCAGAAAGCGTCTGGCCGTCGTTTTCCATGGTGACGAATCCGGGGCGGCCAACAATCTCGGTGGCGCCCGCATTGAAGGTTCCCCATAGGCGAATATTGTAGTCGACGTTCTGCTGCAGCCATATTATGCGGGGCGTATGGGATTCATTGTCGTAGCGAACATTGACGCGACCACGCAGTTCCCATGAGTCCAGCTCTTGCAGTTGGTTGCGCTGGCGTGACCAGTCACTGTTCTCGAAAGCCGGTGGTGCAATGGCGCAGGTCGATAGAAATGTGCCAAGAAGAACCAGAGGTAGCATCCGGCCCATAGCTACCCTATAGAGATCATGGATGATTGCCGCTTTCATTCTGCAACTTGCAGTCTTTCCATCGCCTCGAGAATGAGCGGGCTCTCGGGGTCGGTTTCCAGAGCGTCTTGCCAGACGCGCATGGCCTCATCGAAGCGTTCGAGTGCCCACAACACTTCGCCCAGGTGGGAGGCAACCTCGTCATCGGGGAAGGCAGCGAAGGCGCGGCGCATCTGCACCAGGGCTCCCTCGAAACGGCCAACCTTATACAGTGCCCAACCTAGACTATCGATGATGGCCGGGTCATCGGGAGAGATCGCGATGGCACGCTCGATCAACTCTAATGCTTCGTCGTAGCGCGTAGTCTGATCGGCGAGCATATAACCCAGATGATTCAATGCGCGAGAATCCTCCGGCAACATGCTAATGATCTGCTGCAGGTCACGCTCTGAACCTTCTCGGTCACTGATTGAGTCGTAGTAGATAACGCGCGAGAAGAGCAGGTCTGTCTCGTTGGGGTATTTATTCAAGGCGGTATTTAACAGCTGCTCAGCCGCATCGGGGTGGCCTTCCTGAATGAGCAGGCCAGACTCGATGGTAGTGAACAGCACGTCGAGTCGAGGTTGTCCGCGAGAGAGGCGACTAAGCCAGGTGTGGGCTTCGTCGAGGCGGCCAAGCTGAATCGAGAGTCGAGTCGCCTGTTGCTGTGCGGCGAGAAAATTATTGGTGCCTATGCGTACCTGTCGAAAGTGCTCTATCGATTTTTCTAGCTCACCCCGTTCCTGATAGATGACGCCTAGATTGTATTGGCTCTCATCGGCACGCTGGTCGACGCCGATTAACTTCGTGTAGGCGGCGATAGCACGATCGAAGTTTTCCAGCTGTGTATCGATCAGTGCGATCGAATACAGGGTTTCCCAGTCTTGCGGATCCTGCTCTACGAGGATTTGGAACTGCTGTTGAGCCAGCTCAAAGTCTTCATTCCCGATGAGCAGTCGCGCATAGGTCAGGCGCAGGTTCTTGTTGCTGTCGAATCTTGCTACGCCGTTGCGCATGACGCGAAGCGCGCGTGTGGTTTGGTCCAGGTTCTGCAGTATCTGCGCTTCTATTACCACTATATTGGCGGTGAGAGCTGTCGCGTCTTTTAATAACTCGATTTCCTCCAAGGCTTCTTCGAAGTCGCCATTCTGTGCCAGTAATTGCACCAGCGTTGCCTGAATGGTTATCTGCTCGCTGTATTCATTCCGCAATTGGCGCAGGTTCTCAATCAATACCGCTCTGTCTTGTGGGTTCAGTTCGCCCGTGCGCGCTGCTAATGCGGCGAAGTCTATGCTGCCGCCCAATTCAAGCACCCTCGCCATATGGGACATTGCCTGTGCGAAGGCGCCGCTCTCGAGAAACTGGATGCTCAATAATAACTGGGGTTGCGGGTTCTCTGGTTCTATCTCCGCCCAGAGCATGCCCAGTTGCAAGAGGGCGTTGGTATCACGGTTGACCGAGGCAAACTGTATGGCGCGCTGAATGACGGTGAGGTCTCGGGTGGACATGGCGAGATCGAAATAGCTCTCTCCGGCCTCGGAGACACGACCGCGCTGGGCGCTCAACTCGCTAATTATGGCCTCATAGAGCTGGTCCTCGGTGAAATTGCCGTATTCTATTTCGGCGATTGCTGGCGCAGAGCCCGCTGCAGGGAGCGTAGAATCAGCGCTCGCGGTGCCCTCAGCGACATCGGCCGGTGTTGTTGAAGCGGCGCAGCCTGCAAGGCTGGTGCAGGCGAGAGCGAAGACGAAGCTTTTGATTTGATTCATATTTTACGGTTTCTGCCCCATCGGCGGAGCTACTCAATAGTATAGATCCGCATTGTAGCAGCTACTTTGACCCGCTTCAGAGCAGAATTAGCTCTAGTTTTTGTCCAGATCATCAGAACAGACTCTAATGGGAACTGGGGAGGATATTTAGTAACATAGCGACCCCTTTAAAATGGCGCGCGGCAGGTTTCGCGATTTCACCAAGATCCGCTCTAACGGTTAGTTCATGGCATTGGTACTAGTAGGTATAAACCACAATACGGCGAATATCGAGACGCGGGAGAAGGTGGCATTCCCACCGGAGATCGTGGAGTCCGCCCTCGCCGATATTCATGGCCTGCCTGTGATCGAAGAAGTCGTGCTCGTGTCTACCTGTAATCGGACAGAAATTTACCTGGATTTCAGGGAAGACGACGAGGCGGGTGACAGTAGTGAAGCGCCAGGCGAGCTCGCTGCGAATCGCCAGCTACTGGACAGACAGGCGGAGGTTGTCGCCTGGCTGTCCAAGTTTCATGATCTCGAGATAGGCGAGCTGGAGCAGTGCAGCTACTCCTTCGCCGACGAGGACGTTATTCGACATCTGATGAAGGTGTCCTGCGGTCTGGATTCCATGGTGTTGGGTGAGCCGCAGATATTGGGGCAGATCAAATCTGCCTATGCCGTGTCGAAGGATAGGGATGTTGTCGGGCCTGCTTTAGGTCGCGCCTTCGAAGAGGCGTTCTCCATCGCCAAGCAGGTGCGAACGGATACCGCCATCGGTGAGAATCCGGTATCGGTAGCCTATGCTGCGGTGACGCTGGCGGAACGTATCTTCTCAGACTTGCCCAGCCTGAGTGTGCTGCTTATCGGTGCCGGTCGAACCATCGAACTGGTGGTTAGGCATCTCGTCGATAAGGGTGTAAACAAGATCGTGGTGGCGAATAGAACCCTGGATAATGCCCTGGAGATAGCGAATCGTTTCGACGCCCACGGTGTACTGCTGTCGGAAATACCGGAGCAGTTAGTCAAGGCTGACATCGTCGTTTCATCGACTAACAGCCAATTACCCTTGTTAGGAAAGGGTGCAGTAGAGCGCGCCTTGAAACTGCGTAAACACAAACCGATGCTGTTAGTAGACCTGGCGGTGCCACGGGATATCGAAGCGGAAGTCGCAGAGATCGCCGATGCCTATCTGTATAGTATCGATGATATTAGCGAAGTGATCGAAGACGGCGTCAAGAGTAGGGCCGATGCTGCGGCGCAGGCCGAATCGATAATCGAGCGCGGTGTAGAAGAATATCTCAAGCAGCTACGCTCCCTGAATGCGGTGAGTACACTGCGCGCTTTTCGTGACAAGGCGGATGCAATTCGAGAACAAGAATTGGAGCGCGCATTAAAGGCGCTGGAGAAAGGCGAGTCGGCCCAGAGCGTTGTCAGCAGCCTGGCGAGATCGATCACACAGAAATTAGTGCATTCGCCCAGCGTGCAGATGAAGAAGGCGAGTGCCGAGGGTCGCGATGAGCTGTTAGAGTTAACGGCAGAACTCTATGAATTAAATTCAGACTCTAAGCCCAAGTCCGGCAAAGACTCGAAATAGAAAGCGGGAAGCATGAAGTAACCCATGAAAGACTCAATACGCAACAAGTTAGATAATTTGAAAGACCGTTTCGATGAATTGGAGGCATTGCTTAGTGATGCCGAGATAATCTCCGACCAGAATCGCTTCCGTGATTTATCTAAAGAATACGCAGAAATCGAGGAGCTGGTAAAAAGCTACGATCACTTCGTACAGGTGACCGAAGAACTCGATCAGGCGAAGGAGATGCAGAAAGACGCCGATCCGGATATACGCGAGATGGCGGACGAAGAATTCAAGAGTAGTAGCGAAGAGCTGGAAAAGTTAGAGCTGACACTGCAGACCCTGCTATTGCCCAAGGACAGCAAAGACAGGCTCAACGTCTTCATTGAAATCCGTGCGGGCACCGGCGGCGATGAGGCGGCTATATTCTCTGGAGACCTGCTGCGCATGTATTCCCGCTATGCAGAGCTGCAAGGTTGGAAACTCGAGGTTATTAACGAGCGTCAGGGTGAACACGGTGGTTATAAGGAAGTAGTTGTCCGTATCGAAGGCAAGAACGTCTATGAGAAGCTCAAGTTTGAATCCGGGGCGCATCGTGTTCAGCGTGTTCCCGAGACTGAAACTCAGGGCCGTATCCATACCTCGGCCTGCACCGTTGCCATCATGCCCGAGATGGACGAGTTAGATGATATAGAGATTAATAAAGGTGACCTGCGGGTGGATACCTTTCGCGCAAGTGGTGCCGGTGGTCAGCACGTAAACAAGACCGACTCCGCCATTCGATTGACCCATATTCCTTCGGGTATCGTTGTTGAGTGTCAGGACGAACGCTCGCAGCACAAGAACAAGGCGCGGGCGATGTCATTGTTGCAGGCCAAACTAATGGACGAGGCGCAGCAGGCGCAGCAACAGGAAGAGTCTGACAACAGGCGTAAGTTGGTAGGAAGCGGCGATCGCTCCGAGAAGATCCGCACCTATAATTATCCCCAGGGCCGCGTTACCGATCATCGTATCAAGCTCACTCTGTATAATCTGGCTGAAATCATGTCCGGTGAACTGGGCTCGGTGATCCAGCCGCTGATCAATGAGTATCAGGCAGACTTGCTTGCGGGTTTGGCTGAAGACGAATAGGCGCATACCTTTCCATGGCAACGATCAAGCAAGTGCTAGAGAAGGCCAGCTCCCTAAAAACGATTAGTGATACTTGGCATCTCGATGCCGAGCTGCTTCTCGCCAGTGCTATCGGAAAATCCAGAGAATATCTTTTTACCTGGCCCGAGAGAGAACTCGCCGATACACAGCTGCAGGCGTTTCAGGAATTCTGTGAGCGGCGCAGTGCGGGTGAGCCCATCGCCTATATACTAGGCAGGCAATCATTCTGGGATTTCGAGCTCAAAGTAAACCCATCGGTACTGATCCCGAGGCCAGAGACAGAGTTGTTGGTAGAGACCGCATTGGAGCAGCTCGAGGATGCTTACCCCGGCACCGCCAATATTCTTGATCTGGGTACAGGCAGTGGTGCGATTGCCCTGGCCTTAGCGGCGAATAACGACGCCTGGCAAGTCACCGCTGTCGATAGCAGCGCGCAGGCCCTGGCCGTTGCCAGGGACAATGCCGAGTCGCTGCAGATTACTAATATTGAGTTTGTGCAGACATCGTGGTGTGATGGTCTAGCAGCAAATTACTTCGATCTGGTGGCGGCGAACCCGCCCTATGTGCAGGCAGGCGATAGACATCTATTAGAAGGGAGTCTGCCCTTCGAGCCGATTTCGGCACTGGTTGCGGGCGACGGCGGCCTGGCAGATATTCGGACTATCGCAGAACAGGCCCAGCATTGTATGCAGCAGGGTGCATGGCTGTTGATCGAACACGGTTTTGAGCAGAAGCATGCGGTAGCGAAAATCTTGGCCGATGCCGGCTATAAGAATATCGAATGTGTTCAAGACCTGGCAAAGCTGGATAGACTGACCAAGGCGCAGTTCGTAGGCTGAGTTATTTTGTGAATTCCCTATAAAGAGAAGCAGGTAGTTACAGCAGTACTCAAATAGTTAGCGAGATAGAGAGTGAAGCAGCGAGTAATGAAGGACGAACAACTACTCAGATATAGCCGTCAGATTATGTTGCCGGAGATGGATATAGCCGGCCAACAGAAACTCGTCGATGCGACCGTGCTGATTGTCGGGATGGGTGGATTGGGCTGCCCCGCCGCCATGTATCTGGCGAGCGCGGGAGTCGGACATCTGATAATCGCGGACGACGATGTAGTGGATTTGAGCAACCTGCAGAGGCAGGTCGCTCATAGTCAGGCTAAGATAGGTGAGCCCAAGGTGTTGTCTGCACAACAAACCTTATTGGGTTTAAACCCGGACCTAAAGATCACCCCATTGCAGAAGCGCCTGCTGGGCGAAGAGCTGAGTGAGGCCGTGAGTCAGGCAGACCTGGTGGTCGATGCCTGCGACAATTTCAGTACGCGATTCGCGATTAATGCGAGTTGTATCGAACACGGCAAGCCCCTGGTCTCAGGTGCGGCTATCCGCATGGAGGGGCAGGTTGCGGTGTTTGACTCGCGTAATCCCCAGAGTCCCTGTTACCAGTGCCTGTATAGTGAGGGTGATGATGACGATACAAGCTGTTCACAGAACGGAGTAATGGCACCGGTGGTCGGTATAATAGGTGCGGTACAGGCCATGGAAGCGATTAAACTGCTCTGCGGCATAGGCGAATCGCTTACTGGCAGGCTGTTATTGCTGGACGCGGTCACCATGCAGTGGCGCGAGATGCGACTCCCGCGCGATAGTAGCTGCGGGGCTTGTGGCGATTAGATGCCTGTATTTAGGTACGGTGTAGCCTATGTCAGCCTACTTTTACCGTTAAAATAGCCAGTACAAAGTTTGAAGTGTCCAGCGCATAGGGCTATGATGCTCGCGCTCCACTCGATACCCTCTTTTATTCGTTGAACGCCTTTAACTATTTTTTAACCATAAATTGCCCTCTATATGGATTCACAGCCAGAACAATTGGAACAGCCGGTAGAACCAGAAAAGCCGGAAAAGCCAGAAAAGCCAGAGCAGCCAAAACTCCCTTTTAGCACCTTCGATCTGCAGAAGCCGCTTGCTGATGCGATCAAGAAAATGGGCTTTGAATACTGTACGCCGATTCAGGCGCAATCCCTGGTGCATACCCTTGCCGGCCATGACGTTACTGGCAAGGCGCAGACGGGCACCGGTAAAACGGCGGCGTTTCTTATTACTATTATTAACGACCTTCTTTCGAACCCTATAGAAGAAGAGCGCTATATCGCCGAGCCAAGGGCGCTAGTGGTTGCCCCGACACGTGAGCTCGCGATTCAGATCGCCAGCGATGCACAGCTACTCACACATGATTGCGGCATGAGTGTCGTAACCCTGGTCGGTGGTGAAGACTACCAGAAGCAAAATCGCGCGTTGGATGCGAAGCCTGTCGACATCGTGGTGGCGACACCGGGCAGGCTTTTGGACTTCGTGCAGAACGGCAATCTACATTTGGGCGGAGTCGAAGTCCTGGTATTAGACGAGGCTGACCGGATGCTCGACATGGGTTTTATCCCGCAGGTTCGTGCAGTAGTCTCGCGAACGCCAAAGAAAGAATGTCGCCAGACCCTGTTGTTCAGTGCAACGTTTACGCCGGCAATTATAGAGCTCGCGCAGCGTTGGGCGGTTGACCCGATCATGGTCGAAATAGAACCTTTGCAGGTGGCGGCGGATGCGGTCGATCAGGTCGTCTATCTGGTCACCACGGCGGACAAATACAACCTGCTCTTCAACCTGATCTCCGAGCCTCAAGCCGAGAAGATTATTGTTTTTAGTAATCGTCGCGATCAGGTTAGAAAGCTGGCAGACAATCTCTATAGAAACGGAATCGAGTGCGGCATGCTATCCGGTGAGATTGCACAGAACCAAAGAGTGCGCACACTGGATGCATTTAAGAGCGGCAAACTGAAAGTGTTGGTTGCAACCGATGTGGCCGGGCGTGGTTTGCATATCGACGACGTCACCCACGTGATCAACTACACGCTTCCCGAAGAAGCGGAAGATTATGTACATCGTATTGGCAGAACCGGCAGGGCGGGAGCGATAGGGACATCTATCAGTTTCGCCTGCGAAGAAGATTCGTTTATATTGCCCGATATCGAAGCCAAGCTGGGTGCGAAACTGGACTGTATTCACCCGCAAGAATCGCAGTTGGTCAGTGCGCCAGCCTTCGAGAGAGCATCCAAATTTAAGGCTAAGCCAGCTAGCAGGCCAGCGCCCAAGTCAGGCGCAGGACGACGTCCAAGTCGTCCACGCTAGACGGTTATTCCGCTCGCGCCGGCCTGCTTAAGTATTTCTGCATATTCCGTCGACAAGCGATGACGCGACACCAGATCGAGAAAGGTGCTGCCGTCTTCGAGGCTCACATTGATGTCGTGATCGGCCTCCTGATAGAGCACTATAAAGCGTGCAAACAGCTCGGCGGTCATTCCGCGATAGGCACGTAGCAGAATATTATAGTCCTGCGGCATGCCTTCGGGAGGTAGTACATCGAGGCAAGCTTTCAATCGCTCGTCAGACCATTCTTCATCTCGGGTTGCCTGTTGAGTCCTTTGCGCTCCCGACTTTTTGCCTTCCTTCATTGCATCTTCTCGCGCAGCAGTTCATTCACTTGCGCCGGATTAGCCTTGCCCTTCGATAGCTGCATACACTGCCCTACAAGAAATCCGATGACCTGCTGCTTGCCGTCTTTGTATTGCTGAACCTGGTCGGGGTTGTTGCTGATAACCTCGTCCACAAACTTTTCGATCTCGCCGGAATCGGTGACCTGTTTCAGCCCCTTATTCTCGATGATAGTGTCGACATCCGACTCGTCCTCGAGCATGGTCTCGAACACCGTCTTGGCAATCTTGCCCGAGATCGTGTTGTCTTTAATGCGTGTGATCAGCATCGCCAGACGTTCGGCCTGAATCGGTGAGTCTGCCAGTTCCCAGTTGTTCTTGTTGAGCAAGCCCAGTAGATCCTGGCTTACCCAGTTTGCCGCCAGCTTTGCATCACCGCTCTGGCTCGCAACTATCTCATAGTATTCCGCCAGCTCTCTGCTGCTAACCAGGACGCCGGCATCGTATTCGCTTAGGGCATATTCTTCGGCGAAACGACTTCTTCTGGCATCGGGAAGTTCAGGCAGCTGTGCTTTAACGGCGGCTATGTATTCGTCATCGATAACCACGGGCAGCAGGTCCGGCTCGGGGAAGTAGCGATAGTCGTTCGCGACTTCCTTGCTGCGCATCGAGGTCGTCTCGTCTTTGTCGGCGTTATAGCGTCTGGTTTCCTGAATGATGCGGCCACCGTCCTCGAGAATTTCCTGCTGTCTTTGCACCTCTGAGATGATCGCCTTTTCCACGAAGCGAAACGAGTTGATATTCTTTATTTCTGTCCTGGTACCTAGCTCGGTATCCCCCACGGGTCGTATAGAGACGTTGACGTCGCAGCGCATAGAGCCCTGGGCCATGATGGCATCGGAGATGTCGAGATAGCGAATAATGGTATGCAGCTTCTTTAGATAGGCGACGGCTTCTTCGGCGCTGGTTATTTCGGGCTCTGAAACGATCTCTAGCAGAGGCTCTCCGGCACGATTAAGATCGATTCCGGACATGCCGTGAAATTCTTCATGCAGAGACTTGCCGGCGTTCTCTTCGATATGCGCGCGGGTGACACCGATAACTTTCTCGCTGCCATCACTCAGAGTGACTGTTAGAGCGCCCTTGCCTACAGTGGGAAAATCCAGCTGTGTGACCTGATAGCCCTTGGGCAAGTCCGGATAGAAGTAGTTCTTGCGATCGAATACCGATCGCTTGCCAATCTCGGCGCCTATCGCTACGCCGAAGCGCACTGCCATGCGCAGAGCCTCTTCGTTGAACACGGGCAGGGTGCCGGGTAGGGCGCAATCAAAGATGCTTGCCTGAGTGTTGGGGTCTGCACCAAATTCGGTGGAGCTTCCCGAAAATAACTTCGACTTCGTGGAGAGCGATACATGCACTTCAAGGCCAATAACTGTTTCCCATTCCATGATTAAGCCTCCCCTTCACTAGAAGCAATCGGGCCGGGCTTCTGTTTGTGCCAATCGGTATGCTGCTGGAACTGATGAGCAACATTCAGAATTTTCGCCTCGTCGAAGTAGGCACCGATAATTTGCATGCCCATGGGCATGCCATTGGCCATGCCTACCGGGATCGAGGCGGCTGGAAGTCCGGCGAGGTTGACGGCGATAGTGTAGATGTCTTCGAGGTACATCGAGACCGGATCACTCTTGGACCCTAGCTTGAAAGCCGTATGCGGCGATGTAGGCCCGATGATGACGTCGACTTCCGCGAAGGCTCTGTCGAAATCTTCCTTAATGAGGCGGCGAATCTTCTGTGCCTTGCGGTAGTAGGCGTCGTAATAACCGGCAGACAGTGCATAGGTGCCGATCATGATGCGGCGCTTCACTTCCTCGCCAAAGCCTTCGCTGCGTGTTCTCTTGTACATGTCTTCGAGATCGACCGGGTCTTCGCAGCGATAACCATAGCGCACGCCATCGAAGCGGGAGAGGTTGGCCGATGCTTCGGCCGGAGCTACAACATAATAGGCTGACACCGACAGGTGGCTGTTGGTGAGATCGACCTCTTTGATTATCGCGCCCAGTTTTTCGTACTCGGCCAGCGCGGCGCGAACTGCTTTCTCGACCTCCATGCTCAGGCCTTCTGCAAAGTGCTGCTTGGGGACGCCGATGCGCAAACCCTTCAATGGCTGATTGAGTGAGGCGGTGAAATCCTCCGCTGGCCTGTCGATGCTGGTAGAGTCTTTTTCATCCAGGCCCGCCATGGCATTTAGCATAAGTGCGGCATCTTCGGCGCTCTTGGTGATCGGCCCTGCCTGATCGAGGCTGGAGGCGAAGGCGATCATGCCCCAGCGCGAGACGCGGCCATAACTGGGCTTGAACCCGGTAATGCCGCAGAACGCGGCAGGCTGGCGAATCGAGCCGCCGGTGTCGGTTCCGGTAGCCATGGCACAGAGATCGGCCGCGACCGCGGCGGCGGATCCGCCGGAGGAGCCACCTGGCACACATTCCGTATTCCATGGATTCTTTACATCACCAAAGAAGCTGGTTTCATTGGATGAACCCATCGCGAACTCATCCATATTGGTTTTTCCCAATAAGACGGTGCCTGCGTCATTGAAGCGTTCCACAACGGTAGCATTATAGGGCGAAACAAAGTTGTGCAGCATGCGTGAGCCGCAGGTGGTCAGGATATCCTTGGTGCAGAAAATGTCTTTGTGCGCTATAGGAATGCCGAGCAGCGGGCTAGTGTTGCCAGCGCTACGTGCCGCATCTGCGGCCGCTGCCTGCTCTAGAGCGGATTCCTCGCATACGGTTATAAAGGCATTGAGCTCACCATTTAATTTGGCGATGCGGTTCAGGTATGCCTGCGTTATTTCAACACTGGAGATGTCGCCCGCCTTTAGAGCGGCGGCGATTTCGGCGACGGTACTATTAATCATCTGTGCATTCCGTGTGGTGTGATTCGTTGGTGAGTTATTTGTTTCGCTCGATGGTCTGCGCGCTCACTCTAGTACCTTCGGTACCAGGTAGAGTCCATCTTCACTGGCCGGAGCGAGTTTCTGCAGAGACTCGCGCTGATTCTCTTCGGTGACCTCATCGATGCGCAGACGCTGCACCACATCCAGCGGATGTGCCAGAGGCTCGACAGACTCGGTATCCACAGACTGCATCTGATCGATAAGCGCGAGAATATCCGTGATTCGGGTCGTGACTTCTTCGGCCTCAGAATCGCTGACGTGCAGCCTGGCCAAATGGGCGATTTTTTCTACTTCAGACTTGTCTAGAGCCATCCAGATTCTCCGGGAATTGTCGTGTCGGGATTGAATTGCATGCAGTTTCGCAGCGGTTCAAATATTTATAGTCTGCCGCTTGCTCAAAGCCCTAGCCGTTGTTAGAGTGCGTGCTATTCGCGCAAGAGGCGAGATTATACTTGAATTTTGCCGATGTTCCCAAAAAGAGAAACAGGTCATCCACTCTAGGAGATTCCTGCCAGAGTCAAATCTGCGGCCCAAACGGGCCGAGAAATGTAACTGGTCCACACTAATTCGTTCCGGGCATGAAATAAAAGCGTCCAATCGCTAAATCATTAGGCACAAATGCCGCTTAAATAAGAATGCATGCCAGAAATGGAATCTTAAATTGAGGTCTACGAAAATCCATGTTCAAAAAAATTAGGGGAATGTTCTCCAATGACCTGTCTATTGATTTAGGCACGGCAAATACGCTGATTTACGTGCGCGATCAGGGCATTGTCCTGAACGAGCCGTCAGTAGTGGCTATCCGCACCCATAACGGCCAGAAGACAGTTACCGCCGTGGGTTCCGATGCCAAGCGTATGTTAGGCAGAACTCCCGGCAATATTGCCGCTATTCGTCCCCTGAAAGACGGCGTTATCGCTGACTTTCAGGTCACAGAGAAGATGTTGCAGCACTTCATTAATAAGGTGCATGAGAACAGCTTCTTTCCACCCAGCCCGAGAGTCTTGGTCTGTGTGCCTTGCAAGTCTACGCAGGTCGAGCGCCGCGCTATTCGTGAATCGGTAGCCAGTGCCGGGGCACGGGATGTGCGCCTGATCGAAGAGCCTATGGCAGCTGCTATCGGTGCGGGTCTGCCAGTTGAGCAGGCTAGCGGTTCGATGGTTGTTGATATTGGTGGTGGAACCACCGAGATCGCCATCATCTCACTCAATGGGGTGGTTTACTCCGAATCTGTTCGTGTCGGCGGCGATCGCTTCGACGAGGCGATTATCACCCATGTTCGGCGGAATTACGGCAGTCTGATCGGTGAAGCTACGGCAGAACGCATTAAGAAAGAGATAGGTTGTGCCTATGTGGGTACGTCTACCGAAATTCGCGAGATCGATGTGCGCGGTCGTAACCTGGCCGAAGGTGTGCCGCGCAGTTTCACCCTGAACAGCGACGAGATACTCGAAGCCCTGCAGGAGCCACTATCTGCTATCGTGCAGGCGGTGAAGAGTGCGCTGGAGCAGTCACCACCGGAATTGGCCTCGGATATCGCCGAGAGCGGCCTTGTCCTAACGGGCGGCGGCGCTCTGCTTAGGGACCTAGATAAATTGCTTTCCGAGGAGACCGGTCTCCCGGTTATCGTCGCCGATGACCCACTTTCCTGCGTGGCGCGTGGCGGTGGCAAGGCAATGGAATTGATGGATGCCCACGATATTGACCTGTTGACTCTGGAGTAGGCTTTCAGGGTCCTGTTCGTGCAGGCCTTTCTAGGCTGCTATACTCTACTTTTTACTTTTTGGGGTCTTGGTTCGTAGATTCGAATCGGGCCTCGACTCAATTCCAGTGAAGAGGTTCGGCAGCCATCGATAAGACTCTCTTTATAAAAGGTGTCGCGCTCGAATATCGGGCGCTTACTTTTATATTCCTGTCAGTTTGCATCATGTTCGCAGATGCCCGCTTCGGCTATCTGGAGCGAATCCGCTATGGCCTGGGCTATGCCACCACTCCAGTCTATTGGGTGGCCGACATACCCACTCGAGTCTCTTTCTGGATCGATGATGTGTTCGTATCCCGCACCGACCTCTTAGAAGCAAACGATAATCTGCGCGCCGATCTGCTCATCGCGCAACGAGAGCTGCAGCTAATTGAGAGCCTGGTTAGTGAAAATAATCGACTGCTTGCGCTAAACGAGGCGACTCAGGGTATCAACGGCGATGTTCTTGCCGCAGAGATTATCAATATTTCTCCCGATCCCTATTCGAAGAGAGTGCTGCTCAACAAGGGCGCCCGCGACGGAGTGTTCATCGGTCAGGCCTTGCTCGATGCAAACGGCTTGATGGGCCAGGTTGACGAGGTGCTGCCCTATACTGCCTGGGTTTTGCTGATTACCGATTCTCATCACGTAACGCCGGTAGAGGTGAATCGCAATGGCGAACGCGCCTTAGCCCGGGGTAGTCGCACCACCGCAACCGAGTTGGAACTGGAGTTTGTGACACAGACCCAGGATATGAGAGCTGGCGACAGACTGGTTAGTTCTGGCATGGGACAGGTTTATCCCAAAAACTACCCAGTGGCCGAAATTATCAGTGTCTATGCCGACCCCGGTCAGGACTTCGCCACGGTCAGGGCAAGACCTCTGGCGCAACTTGAGAGCACGCGCCATGTGATGTTGGTTTATAATAATGCTCCGGCGCAGCTCAGCGATCTTCCCGTAATATCGCCCCTAGATACCCCATTAGAAGTGCCTCTTGATACGGATACAAGCTCCCTCGAGGCGGCTGCAGAAGCAGTCGAGAGTGCCACAGCCGCGTCCGAAGAGGACCCAGTGGTCAGAGCGACGGTGGAATAGGCGAATCGATGCAAAATAGAGCACATTCGATATGGGTAATTCTCCTGAGCTTCTTCATAGCCTATCTGTTGGCTATTGTTCCCTTTCCCGAGTGGGCCATGAACTATCGCCCGGAGTGGGTGCCCATGGTTCTGATCTATTGGGCTATGGCCCTGCCTTATCGCGTCGGTATTGGTTCTGCCTGGGCGGCGGGGCTGGTGCTGGATGTCCTTGAGGGGTCCACTCTGGGGGTCAACGCGCTAGCCTTGGTGGTCGTTGCCTACGTGGCGCTCAGTCTGCATCTGCGTATGCGCATGTTTTCGACGCTGCAGCAGAGCGGCCTGGTGCTTGCCTTGGTTGGCTTGAATTTGATGCTGTGTAACTGGCTGCAGATCGTAACCGGCCAGAGCGTATCCTCCAATCTGATGTTCTTGATGGCGGCGGCAACCAGCGCGGTTATTTGGCCCTCTTTGTTCCAACTGCTGCGACAAATTCGCCGCAGCTTCGATGTGCGCTAGCCGAGGTCTGTAATGGAGCCGATCATATTAGCTTCCGCCTCTGCCAGACGGCAGGAGTTGCTCTCTCAGATTGGCGTTAGCTTCACTGTGCGCAGCCAGGATATCGATGAATCGATTCGAATAGCTGAGCTTGCAGAAGACTATGTCATGCGCATGGCGATGGAGAAGGCGATGTCAGCGCTTAGCCAACTGGCTGCAAGTCAGGGTGGCGACCACACCTTGGTACTGGCGGCGGATACCAGTGTGGTCTGTGACGCCGACGTGCTAGGTAAGCCCAGGAGCGAGAGCGATGCGCTGGACATGCTGCTGCGTCTATCTGGCCGCGAGCACCGCGTATTGTCCGCGGTCATGCTTGCCACGAAAAACAAACAGGCTGCGCTATTATCGGAGTCGCGAGTTACGTTTCGTGAAATCAGCTTAGCCGAAGCCAGACGCTACTATGCTAGCGGAGAGCCCGAAGGAAAGGCCGGGTCCTATGCGATTCAGGGCTACGGGGCTGTCTTCGTGGAACAATTGCATGGCAGTTACAGCGGCGTCATGGGGTTGCCGCTGTTTGAGACCGCGCAGCTGCTTACCGAGTTCGGTGTAAGCGGGCAGCCACCTATTCAGTCGGATTAGAAAAGACCTATGAGCGAAGAAATTCTAATTAATGTAACGGCGCTGGAAACGCGAGTCGCGCTTATTGAGAATGGCTTGCTGCAAGAGATATTCATCGAGCGTCATAATCACCGCGGACACGTGGGGGATATCTTCTATGGCAAGGTGGTTAGGGTAATGCCGGGGATGGAGGCAGCCTTCGTCGATATCGGTCTGGACAAAGCCGCCTTCATTCACGCCTCTGATATTGCCGCAATCGATGCAGATGGTTTTGAGGTCCGAGATGCGCAGCCACAATTGATACAGCAATTACTGCGCGAAGGGCAATTCATCGTGGTGCAGGTTGCCAAGGATGCAATCAGTACGAAGGGGGCCCGGCTCACTACGCATCTAACCCTGCCCTCCAGAAATCTCGTCTACCTGCCTCGCAGCAAGCACGTAGGGCTCTCACAGCGTCTCGAGGATGAGCAGGAAAGACAGCGTTTAATGGAACAACTTGAGCAGAGTCTAGAGCGAGAATCCTGGGAGCAGCGGGGTGGTTTTATCGTGCGCACCGCGGCTGAGGGAGTGACAGCAGACGAATTCAGTGAAGACATACGTTACCTGCATCGACTATGGCTAAAGGTCAATCAGCGTATCGAGAAAACAAAGAAGATCAGTGCGGTGTATCGCGAAGAACCCTTGTATATGCGGATCGTGCGCGATCTCATTTCCCCCCACGTGGAAAAAATTCGTGTCGACAGTGGGCAGTCGCAGAAAGAGATTAAGCAATTTCTGCAGGACTTCATTCCCGAGTCAGTTGCGAAGCTGGAAGCTTATGCAGGTGACCGCCCGTTATTCGATCTATTCGGTATCGAGGACGAGATTAATAAGGCCTTAGGTCGGCAGGTGATGCTGAAATCCGGTGGCGACCTGATAATCGATCAGACCGAAGCGATGACAACTATCGATGTCAACACTGGAGGATATATTGGCAGCAAGAATCACGCGGAGACGGTTCTAAAAACGAATCTTGAAGCGGCCGCCGCTATCGCGAGGCAGCTTCGTGTCAGAAATCTAGGTGGCATTATTATTTTAGACTTCATCGACATGACCGATGAAGAGCATCAGCGTCAAGTTCATCGTGCGCTCGTCAAGGCGCTGGGAAAAGATCCGGCGCAAAGTTCCATCACAGGTATTTCTGAGCTCGGTCTGGTTGAGATGACACGCAAGCGGACCAGAGAGAGTCTGGGGCAAATTTTGAACAGCCCCTGTCCGGTCTGTGAGGGTCGCGGTACGCAAAAGTCTCCGGAAACGGTGTGCTATGAAATATTTCGAGAAATCATGCGTATCGCTCGTGCCTATGAGAATAAAGTATTACTGGTCATGGCCTCGGAAGTGGTGGTTGAGCGATTGCTCGATGAGGAGTCAGCAGCACTGGCCGAACTACAAGAATTAGTGGCGAAGACGGTCAAATTTGAGGTTGAACCCATGTATACTCAAGAGCAGTTTGACGTTGTTCTCTCTGGCTGAAATGCTTGAATTTTGCTGGCTTGCCGTTAGCTCACTTTCAGTTACGGTTAAGCAAGCCTGCGTTATACCGTGTTGTAAGCAGAGAAACCTCCAAGTCCACCTAGAGTGATGGCGGCAGAACATCTACCAAGAGCCGTAACAGTAGCCGGGCATGCTAAGTTCAATTCTTAAAAAGGTTCGTCAACAACTCATACTAATGCTGGCAGTTGCATTAGTACTGGTGGCAGCCTATGTCAGCGCGGGGCGTCAGTTCATGCCGGCGGTCTCCGGTTATGTCGGTTTCTTCGAAGAGCAGGTATTTCAGCGTAGTGGCGTCCCGATTCGCGTGGAAGCACTCACTGGTGGCTTCGAGGGTTTCAATCCTATTTTCCATGTTGATGGCTTGTCGCTTCTCGTAGCCGACACTGGCAGGTTGGCAGCGGAAGAAACCGCGCTCTATTTGCAGAGTGCTACAGTAATTGTCGATATCCCTCAGAGTATCTGGCAGCGTACTTGGGTCTTGGAAGATTTTATTGTCGAATCATTGGAGCTAAATCTCAATCAATCTGAATCGGGTGCCTGGCAATTGCGCGGCCTGTCTGGCAACAATTCTGAGGCCGTAGATTTTGATAGCCTCTACCGCTCGCTACAGCAAGTTTCTCAGCTTAGTCTGCGCAATGTCGTCATCAATCTTCATACCTTCGAAGGCGATACCCTGAGTTTTAGCAACGGCCAGGCTACCATCACAAACAGAGATGACACACACTATCTTCACGCCAATCTGACCCTGGCAGGTTCTGTAGAACAGATGGCGCTCTCGCTGGAGGTGACCGGTAACGAGTTCGCCGATATGGATGGGCAGCTTCATCTTGAGCTTCCCGATGCGAATTACGGCGACCTTTTCAGTCGACAGAGTGTCGCGGACATGAGTGTTGAAGAATTATTTGGCGGCGGTAATTTTTGGCTCACGTTTTCCCGCGGCGAGTTGAGCGAATTTGTCTCTGAGCTTGAGCTAGAGACATTGGCGCTACAGAATAGCGACTCAGACACTCTGTCGCTGCAAGATGTTGTGGGCAAGGCGAGTCTAAGCAGGCAGTCGGACACAGAGACCTGGCAGCTGGCTCTGTCTGACATGGGGCTCTCATGGCAGCAGTTACAGTGGGCGCCATTCAATGTGCTGGCCTCCCTAAACCCCCAGACTAGTGCAGAAATCTGGGCCGACAATATTGATGTCTCGTTAATCGCCCAATTTATCGAGGATAGCGGACTGTTGAGTGTAAGTGCGCAGCAGCAACTTGCCGAGTACGC
The DNA here is from genome assembly GCA_943842505.1 of uncultured Pseudomonadales bacterium. GTDB lineage: Bacteria > Pseudomonadota > Gammaproteobacteria > Pseudomonadales > Pseudohongiellaceae > UBA9145. The sequence goes on from CALTDI010000010.1 coordinate 336,687, forward strand.
ACCTAGAGGTAAGCTTGAAAACTTCAGTATTTCAGTGCCGTTAGAAGAGCAGACTCAAGAGCATATGCTTATCAAAACGAATCTGAATGGCGTAGATGTAGGCTCGGTTCGTGGCTCACCTAATATCTGGGGCATTGATGGCTATGTCGAGATCGACTACGACTTAGCGGGTCGCAGTGCCTCTGGATTTGCGGATGTTGAATCCGATCGATTCCGCATAAAAATACCGACCGTGTTTACCAGCATTTGGGATCATAATTACGTCAATGGCAGCGTCGGGTTTAGCTTGGATCTCAATGAGGGAATGCACCTCAGACTGAAGAGTAACGCTGTCGTCGCTGAGACGGACATTGTCGATGGGCGGGTGCAGTTTACATCGATAATAAATAGACCGAATGAGGGTGAGCCTAAAGCCGAGTTGGAATTGCTTGTTGGCGCTCTGCGCTTCGATGCGGCGGGCAGGGCTGCCTATCTTCCCGATGCACCGCAGGTCGAAGCGGGTCTGGCGAGTACCATGCAGTGGCTGAATGGCGCGATACTCGATGGTGAGCTAGTCAATAGCGGCGCACTCTTTCGAGGTTCTACTCTGCCGAATTCCCCGGCGCAGACGAAGACTTTTCAGAGCTTCTATCTGATGAATGACGGCGAGCTCAATTTTAGTGATGAGTGGCCAAATCTGCGGGAAGTGACCGCCTTTGTAATTACCGATGACAGCAATATAGATATCGAAGTGAACAGAGCCACCAGCCTCGATGTCGTCGCTACCTCGGTTCTTGGTACGGTGAGAGTGAATGACCAGGGGGAAAATTGGGTATCCGTTCAGGGCTTGGCGGGTGGTGCCACGACGGATGGTCTTAATTATTTGCAGAACTCTGCGGTAGGCGATGGCCTAAAGAACGCCTTCGCGAACTGGCAGACTGAGGGAGACTTCAATGCGGGTATAAGTGTAGACGTGCCGTTGAACAATCCCCAGTTAGAGACAGAGGTTCGCCTAGAGATGCGTGTGCAGGACAATAGCCTGCTAATCCCGGATTATGCCCTGCAGATAGAAAATTTAACTGGGCCGGTAATTTTCGATACCCGCACAGGGGTAGAGGAGAGTGAGCTATCGGGGCGGCTGTTTCAACAGTTGGCGAATATACAGCTTTCTTCCACAAGCACAGAGGGCTCGCTCGAAGAGATTCTGGTTCAAGCCACAGGCTTGGCGACCCCAGAACAATTGATAGACTGGCCTATGCAGAGTCAATTCGTGAAAGACATAATGGCCCGCATGGAGGGGCAGTTGGCCTATCGGGCCAACCTAAGTATTGATCAGAGTGGTGCTGCGGATGCAACGAATCGCCTGCTCATCGATTCCACGCTTCTGGGAGCCTCGCTCGCCTTGCCACACCCTTTTACCAAGCCGGTGGAGGTCGCCTTGCCATTGAATATTGACATGTCGTTTAGCGGGAACAGGCAAATGATAATTGGCACGCTGGGTCCTACATTGAGCTTCGATCTCGACCTGGAGGATGGAGAGATACAAGATGGCTTGGTCTTTGTGGGTGATACTCAGGGCAATTTCGAAAATCTGCGTGACAACGAATCGGAAGGCTTGGCTGTGCTAGGCAATATGGATCGGTTTGAGTTAGAGCTGTGGAGTGAATTTCTGGCAGAGTTTAATAGCGATGAATCGGTCTCCGAAGGCCTGGGTTCTACCATCGGCTTCGTCGATTTGCAGATAGAAAATTTTCGCTTCTACGGCGAGGAATTGAGTGATGTAAATATGCGTATCACTCCGGCTCTCCTGGAGCAGCATTGGGAGATTGGCCTGCAGAGTAATTCGATAGCAGGGCAGGTGAGGCTTCCTTTCGATAGTGACGACTACCTGAGTCTGGACTTGCAGTATCTGTATCTGCCTGGTGAGGAGAGTGATCGTATCGGTCCTCCTATGCGGGCCGATGTGGAGTTAGCGTTGCTGGAAGAGGAAGATCCAGTCGATGTGCTGGCAGACATCGATCCGCGGGAATTACCGCGTATGCATTTCTCAACTAACGAATTCCGTATCGGAGATGTTCCTTACGGAAGCTGGAGCTTTACTCTTAACCCCAATAGGGAGGGTGCGGAGATAGACGATCTCGCCTTCGATTTTCGCGGTCTGCGACTCGGCTTGGATACAGCCGTCGCAGAGCCCGATGCTGACAACGAATCGAATCAGGAAGTCGAATCTCTGCTGGTTCCGCACTTTAGCTGGCGCTTCGACGGGGTCGAACATAGCAGCGCCTTAACGGGTGTGCTTACGGCGGATAATATGGCGGAAGTATTGACCGCCAATGGATATGCACCGAGCCTGGAGAGTAGCTTCGCCGAATTTGTCGCCGATATCAGCTGGCCTGGTAGTCCAGCCTTTTTCCTCGCCGCTAATCTCAGTGGTGATATTGCCATTAACATCGAGGATGGAAGATTCTTGCAGCGAGCGGGAGCGGCGGGCGCACTCAAGTTGATCAGTATTCTAAACTTCGATGCGATTATGCGGCGACTGCGTTTCAGTGATGACTTGCTGCGCAGCGGTCTAGCCTACGATGAGATTACGGGTCAGTTGAAGATGGTCAATGGGCAGGTGCACATCGAAGACCGATTGGTAATTTCTGGGCCATCGAGCCTCTATCAGATTACTGGCGACCTTAACCTTAAAGACGAAACAATTCTGGGTGAGATGTATCTGACCCTGCCGGTTAGTAATAATATTCCCTGGCTTGGACTGCTAACGGCGAATATACCGCTCGCGGTTGGCGCCTATTTGGTTGATCGTATTTTCGGTAATCAGGTGAATAGTTTAACCAGTGCTGTTTATACCCTCGATGGGCGCTGGGAAGATTTGGAGCCTCAATTCAAACAGGCATTCGGCTCGCCGGACAGCCCAGAGCGAACTGAAAATGCTGTCCAATAAGCACCTCGAATGAAACACATTAGAGATGTTATGAAAAACAAGTCAGCAAAAGTCCTAGTCATCACCCTGTTGTGCTATCCGTTGTTAGTGCTGCTATTCGAATCTTCTCTAGGCTATTTCCAGCCGGAGACTGTGAGTACCTTGCAAATAACGACGGTGGGCAGTGATGGCAGCCTCAATGGTCGTGTACTCGCCAGGCTCGAAAGCGACGCACAGCTGTATGTGGCTGCCAATCACTGGCCCCGCGCCTGGTACCGAGAGGCGCTGGCAAATCCAGCGGTTCAGGTGGTTTCGAGCATTGAGCAGGGTAACTATGTTGCGGTTACGGTGGGTGCTGCCGAGCACGAGCGTGTGGCGGCGGATAATCCTGTCGGGCTCATGTTTAGAATTCTTACCGGATTTCCGCCACGCTATTTCTTGCGTCTGGATCCAGTAGACTAGATTCCTTCCGCACGCGCTCCGCGCAGTATATTTCGAAGCGCATAGTTGCCAGCATGACAGGCGTATTCGAAAAGCCTTTCGTCAACACGCGTCATAGGCATAAGGATCACAATTCGATCTTGAAATGTGTCGGGGTCATCGATGGTGATTTCATAGTCCAGAACGCCCTCAGCAGTCGGAGTGAACCGCTCAATGAGCAATCGATTCTTAGCGCTACCGTAGGCAACCTCCCGTATGCCGATACTGGCGATGGCATCGCTAAAGTTTCGAGTCTCAACGACTAAGCTGGAGCCTTCGAAATATCCTCGAGAGTCCCCAGACCATGAAGTAATGGCCGCATCGACATGATCGGTTTTCTCCAGTGGCACGATGCGGGCATCGAAACCCATCTCAGTCAGGATCACGACATGGTCCCGGTTCTGGAATATCTGCATATTATTGTTGTAGGGGCCGCTGAACATCGGCGGGCCAGAATTAAAAACGATGCAGCGTTCGGACAGGCCTCTGTCCTCCGGGCCGTCGCGACCAATGCCACCGTGGGTATAACGAACAGGTCGCTCTCCTGGTATCTCTGTAACTCCATTGGCGTCGCTACGCTGGACACGGGTTCCGGGGACAACCTCTGGAATGCGGCCATTGGCGGGATAGACGACCAGAGAGGTTCTGCCATTTTCGCCCAGAGCATCGGATTCGAACCAAAAATTATTCACGGCACCCACCGAGCGTGCATTCTCTGTACTTAGAATGCGCTGCGAAGCGATGGCCTCGCTGCGCTGTGTTGCCGCTGCTCTGTCTGCTCGATTTTGTAGCAGGGTTTCCATCTCTTCATCGTTCAGGAACTCCTGGCCTGCGAAGCGTTCAGGTCTCTCCAGCGGGGTCTTATTGGAGAAATTCCAGACGCCGCGGAAGTCAGGATGGCCAAATTCGGTGAGATCCGGGCTGAATTCCTGCGCATGGCTGCTAGCAGAAAATGTATATAGAGTGCTGATAAGCGCGAGGGTTGAGATTTTTACTACTATTTTCATATGGTTGCGGAGGCTTCAGGGAACATCGGCCCATCATAATATAAATCGATCTCGGTCGGTAGCCTCACTCCTGTGCATCTATTCACAGCTCTGTGTGCATCTCATAGTTGTGAAAGGCTGTAACCTTTCTACGGCAAGTAAGTCTTATATAGGTAAGTGCGCAACTTATCATTGGGGAATGGAGACAATCAGATGATTCGACTGAAAGACCTGAGCAAGGTGTACCGAACGGCCTATATGGAAACGGTGGCACTCGATAAGATCAATATTCATATTCGCAAAGGCGAGTTCGTGGCGGTGATGGGCCCGTCGGGATGTGGCAAATCTACCCTATTGAATATTGTTGGTATGATCGATACGGCCGCCAGCGGCGAATATTTCTTCGATGGAGAGGAAATTGCCAGTCGCTCCGAGAATGAGTTAGTCGATCTGCGCAAACAAAATATTGGCTTTATCTTTCAGAACTTCAATCTGATCGACGACCTCAGCGTGCAAGAAAATGTAGATCTTCCTCTTCTCTATCTTGGTTTGTCGAAAAAAGAACGTCGCGAGAAAGTTGCACAGGCGCTTGAATTGGTGGGTCTGGCGGGGCGTGCCAAGCACAAGCCACAGGAGCTCTCCGGCGGACAGCAGCAGCGTGTCGCCGTTGCGCGTTCAGTAGTGGGCGACCCAAAACTGATTCTTGCCGATGAGCCTACGGGAAATCTGGACACCAAGAATGGGGATGATGTGATGAACATGCTGGCGCTCTTGAAAGAGAAGGGCGCCACCATTTTGATGGTAACCCACTCGCCGGAACACGGTGCTAAGGCGGATCGGATTATCTCCATGCTCGATGGCAAGGTTGTTAGTGGCGCGGAAGAACAGCTTATCGATCCTGTATCGAATGTTACGGCGCTGAAGCAGGCTAACTAAGAGCGGGGAGTATCCTTATGATCGCGCATTTTTCCAAGATGGCCCTGAAGGCCCTGCTAAGATTTAAATTGCATTCGGTGATCAGTTTGCTGAGCCTTGTGTTCGGCTTCCTCTGTTTTATTTCGGCCGTGCTCTTGTCTAACTACACGCAAAGTTTCGACCAGCACTTTCCTAATGCCGGCAAGATCTATAACGTCATCCTGCGTAACACCGGCCCGCTGGGAGGCCCCGATAAGTTTCCCATAATTAACGAGCCCGCCGCTCGCTATCTGCGCACCTATTTTCCGGAAATACCCAATATTGCCAGAGCCGGCGCCGGTGGTGGAAGTGGCGATGTGATAGTGGATGGCCAGGCACTTAGTTTGTTCGTGCGCTATGTGGAGCCTCGCTTCTTCGATATTTTCCCAGTACCTACGCAGCACGGTCTGGCAGCCGGTGAGGAACTGCCGCCAAATTCGGCGCTGATTACCGAAGAGGCGGCGATTCGCGTCTTCGGTCGCACCGACGTGGTTGGCGAGCGCATGCTATTAAATAATCGTTCGGATATAGTTATCGCGGGTGTCGCCGCGAAGCAGGAGTACCCCTCCCATCTACAGTCTTCTATACCCCTGTTTCAAACAGACATCTTCGTTCCCATCGAAGTCTCTGACAGCATTCGACGAGAGCGGCGCGCAGCTGCGGGCGCCGACCCCAACGCCGATCAATGGGGCAATCAATCTGACTATGTCTACATAGAATTTCCGGAAGATATGGAGCTTAACGTAGCTGACTTTAACCAGCGCCTGGATGAATTCGTTAAGGCGACTCTGCCGGAAGAGCGTTCCGAGTTTATGAGCTATGAGTTACAGCCCATCAACCAATTAGTTACCTCCCAGATCGCCTTCGTTACTGGCGGGTTTGATATAACCGATATCTTAGTGGTTGCCGGCGCTCTGGTTCTGTTGATCGGCTGTCTAAATTACTCCAACCTGGTAATCGCTCAACTCTCGCTACGTAGCCAGGAGATCGGTGTGCAGAAGATTCTCGGTGCCAAGCGAAGTCTGCTGATAGTGCAGTATTGCTTCGAGAGCCTTCTATTTGTGACGGTTGCTCTCTCACTCACCCTGATTCTCTTTGCGCTCGTTCTGCTGCGCATGCAGGGAACAGGCGCCGTGGGCGTATCGGCTGCCATGCTGTTCGATCCAGGCCTGTGGTTGGCATTACTGGCTGTAATCCTAGTGATTATTGCAATCGCCGGTGCCTATCCCGCACTGCGTACGGCAATGGTTCCACTGGTGTCATTAATGCGGCCTAAAGGCTCCAGCGGCTATTCGGGCCGGCTGCGCTCGCTAATGGTAGGTGTCCAATTCTTCATCTCCGGCACCCTGATGATTCTCGCGGTTATTATGTTCTCCCAGAACTCGGCGATGACGGAGCAGTTGGACGGGCAGGTTGCAGATCCGAAGATTATCGTTTCCACGCCGGTCGACACCTATACCGTCGATTCGGAACTGCTGATAACCGAGCTTAAGCAGCATCCCGGTGTGCTCTCGATAACTCAGGTTGATATTCCACCCTGGGAGATAAGCATGTCGACGGTTAGCATGGCCAGAACTGCGGATCTGAATGCGGTGACGGTGGAGCTGAGCAATCAGAACGTGGGTTATGAATTTACCGAGTCTATGGATATGCCCCTGCTATCCGGCCGCGACTTCTCCCGTGATCGTCGCAGTGATCAGTTTCCATCGAATTCTGAGCTGACGACTAGCAGTGGCCCCTATGGCTTGCTAATCAACGACGAGGCTGCGCAGTCCCTGGGTTGGGAGAGTGCAGCCGAGGCAATAGGCCAGTCTGTATTCCGGCACTTAGAGCCGCCATCTGTGCAGACCCCGATCGCGGTGGAGATGACAATAATTGGTAATGTGGGGGATCAGAAATACAGGTTTATCAATTTTGAAAGCTTTGGGGTAAGCGGCAGTACCTATACTCTAAGGCCGGCCACTGCGAATTATCTGGTCATCAAGGTGGCCAAAGATAATGTGAATGAATCCTTGCGCCATATCGATGATACCTGGAACAGGCTGATGCCTACCATTGCCTTGAAGAGGGAATTTGCAGATAACCTCTTTTACGAAGCCTATAATTTATTTCTGGGCATAAGTGCATCGATCGGCGCACTATCGATGTTTGGGTTCTTTATTGCCAGCATAGGATTGTTAGGTAATGCGACCTTTATTACCAATATTCGACGAAAGGAGGTTGGTATTCGTAAGGTGATGGGGGCGAGCAGCGGAACATTGCTGCGCATGTTGCTGTTAGATTTTGCAAAACCGGTCATGATCGCGAATGCCTTCGCCTGGCCTCTGGGTTATGTTATCGGCAACGTGTACACGAGTTTGTTCGCGGCCCAATCCGATCTTACCCTGTTACCTTTCCTGGTCAGCTTCTTCCTCTCGGTGTTCATCGCCGTTGTGGCGGTAATCTCGCAATCATGGAAAAGTGCCCATGTGCGACCGGCTATGGTGCTACGCTATGTATAGAGTGATGCCCTGGTTGCTTTCAGGAGGTTGTTAGGCGATATGAGGTTATAATTTCAAGCTATGTCCATGGACCGAGTCATAGAGCGCAAGAAGATGCCCACCTGGCAGTGGGGGTTGATCGCTGTCGCCTTATTGGCGGCGTCTTGGTTTGCCTACACCCTGCTGGCCGATGCGTCCATTCGAACCTACAGGGTTTCTGCCGATCAGCTCATCGTTTCTAGCGTTGAGTATGGCGCCTTCGAAGATGAGATTCCCATACGCGGCACGATACAACCTTTTAATAGCGTTTTTCTTGATGCGGTTAATGGTGGGGCCGTGGAGGAAGTGTTTGTAGAGGAGGGTAGCTTCGTCGAGGCAGGACAGCCCCTGCTACAGCTAAGCAATACCAATCTGCGCCTTAGCGCCGCACAGAACGACACCAATATTACAGAGCAGTTGAATCTGCTGAATAATATCACCGACGGATTCGAAACTACCAAGCTGAGTACCGAGCGGCAGATCATCGACACCGAATACCGAATTATTGTCCTCGAGCGGCAGCGGGCGCGCCATGAGCAATTAGTCGAAGATGGTCTGGTTTCGATCGAGCAGTACGATGCGATCGTTGACGAGTTAAGCTATCAGGCCAAGGTGCTGGCCAATCATCAGGCGAGGCAGGAGCTGGAAAACAGAATTCGTGAAACCCGTCTGATTCAGATCGCGACTCAGGTTGATAAGCTGGAAGAAAACCTGGAGGTTTCCAAGAGTAGCTTCGAGAGTCTGCTAGTGAGAGCGCCCATTGCCGGCCAGCTAACATCGTTGCCGGTAGAAATAGGGGAGAGTAAACAGTCGGGTCAGCGGCTAGGGCAGATCGATGTGATCGATCAATTCAAGATAGTAGCGCAGATCGATGAGTTCTATGTCTCCCGAGTCGCTGCAGATCAGACTGCCAGCTTCACCTTGTCGGGCCGGGAATATACGGCGCGCCTGCTAAAAGTCTATCCCGAGGTTACCGACGGTACCTTCGAGGTGGATCTGGTGTTCGATGGACTTACCCCAAGCGATGTCAGGCGGGGGCAAAGCTTGCAGATGGACCTAACCCTGGGTAGTCCCGTTGAGTCTCTATTGCTGCCCATAGGCGGCTTCGTTCAAGATACCGGAGGCAATTGGGTGTTTGTTGTCGACTCTGAGGGCAGCTATGCCAATCGGCGCGATATTCGCGTAGGAAGGCGGAACAACCGCTACGTTGAGGTGATCGATGGTCTCCAGCAAGGCGACAGAGTCATTACCTCCAGCTATAGACAGATGGCCGATATGCAGCGCGTGCAGCTCGGTCAGTAGCTGTCAGACCAGGCTTATCCTCACTTGCCCCAGCCCGTGCTGATCTATTAACATGCGCCGGTGATTTCAATTTCAATCTTAATCCTGTCACGATCATGAACTTCCACGAGGCCTGTCATCAATAAGAGTGTACTGAGTAATTTTATCGCTGCCTGCCTGATAGCAGCGGGCTTGCTGGTGGATGGTCCCTATCAGATATATGTGCTCAACACGGGCCTGTTCGCTCTCTCTGGCGGCATCACCAACTGGCTGGCTGTGCATATGTTATTCGAGCGTGTGCCCGGTATCTATGGCTCGGGTGTCATTCCGCTTCGATTCGAAGAGTTTAAACACGGAATTCGAGAGCTAATCATGGAGCAGTTCTTCGACAAGGCCGACCTGGAAGAATTTTTTCATGGCGCTGGGGATATCTCTCAGAAGATGGCTGGGCAGCTTAAGAAAGTCATCGATGAGTTAGATCTGGACTCGGCCTTCGAGTCACTTTTAGATGTAATCATGAACTCCTCATTCGGAGGCATGGTGGGCATGTTAGGGGGCAGAGATGCTCTTGCCGCATTGAAGGACCCCTTCGTAGAGCAAATGCGTGACTTTTTTACAGGGCAGCTGAGGGATGAGAGTTTTCAAGAGCATATCCAGGCGGCCTTAAGCTCGGCGATGGACGATGAGGCGATTCGAAACAAGCTGGAATTCATGATCGATGATCGGCTGAATCAGATGACACCGAAGATGGTCAAGGAAATAATTCAACAGATGATCCGTAAGCACCTGGGCTGGTTAGTTGTCTGGGGTTGTGTGTTTGGTGGATTGATCGGTCTAATTGTAACGGCATTCAGCGCCATATAGCACTGCTAGTCTCTCACTCCGGGCTTTCTCTTACTTGAATCTCCATTCAAGCCTTCACTTTTTGCTCAGAAAAGCCCGTGCGGCTATTTGCTGCCTTCTACATAAGCTCAGCGTTACGCGAATAGAGCGTGATGCAGATCACATTCGTGGACTATTAAGAGGCTATTTATCAGCGTGTTTTTAAAGCTTTATTAATTTTGGGTCAAAAATGGGAAATTTTCTTCTGCATTTTGTGTAAAAAGGGAATCGCTGTACTACAATGGCGCCCCTCCTAGGTTGGAGGAAAGCCGCGCAAAAGAATAGCTAGGGCTAAGCGTTGGATACAGACTAATCTTTTACTTGTAGAACACAGACAGAGAAGCAGAATATGGCACGACCAGTTGAGTTTGATGAAAACAAAGTATTAACCAATGCAATGGAGCAGTTCTGGCGGGAAGGCTATGAAGCAAGCTCAGTGCAGAAATTATTGGATTGCACAGGTATTAATCGAGGAACTCTCTATAATTCTTTCGGTGATAAGGATACCTTCTTTAAATCTTGTGTTGACCACTACAATAAAGTTGTTGAGAAGCAGATAGCAGCCTCTCTTAAGAACTCAAAATTGGGTCCCTGGGAGGCTATCGAAGCCTATTTCGATGAGACGGTTCTCAATGTAACCAATAAGCACCGCAGCATGGGCTGTCTGCTGGTCAATTCGGTCTGTGAGAGCATCAATTACGACAAGGAAATGCGCAAGGTCGTTCGTGGCTCCCTCGCCACCATCCGCAAGGCCCTTCTGGCGCGCTTGAAGGAGGCCCACAAGAATCGCAAGGTTAAGAAGGGTGTGAGCGCCGAATTTGCAGCGGAAGTGCTGATGAATAGCCTGCACGGCATGCGCGTAAACAGCCGCGACGGCAAGACGCCGAAGCAGTTGAAAGAGCTGGTTAAGTTCACCGTATCTTCTCTGAAGAAGTAATAAGGGGAACTCCGGTTCAGGCTTCTTAATAAAAGCCATTTAAATCAGTTGGTTATGATTTCTTCGCCCTGAGAGTAAATTTCTCTCAATAGGCGTGATGGCCAGGTAATAGTAAAAAAGGAAGGCCTTAGCCTCCCTCTTTTATGGCTTGGATTAGGCGAGTGAAATCTGGCTTTTAATTCTGCTGATATGGTTGCTATACTCAGGGACTGGATTCCTTCGATGTAGGAATCATCCCAGAATTTATGCGGTGTTCCGAGTGGTTGGGACACGGGTAGTTAAGACACTAGTAGTTAGGACAGTCAGGACATAATAATGAAAAAAATAGCCGGAAAGCGTAAGAACGACGATACCAAGATCGACCTTACCCCTATGTTGGATGTAGTTTTTATCCTGTTGATCTTCTTTGTGGTAACAGCGACATTTCTATCCGAAACGTCTGTAAGTGCTGCAAGTAGCGACAATAACAATGCCGATCAACCGCCACCGGATGATGAGAAGAAGAATATTCTGTTTGAAATCGGTTCTAACAACGAGATTATCCTCAACGGCAATCCACGTCCTATTCTTCCGAATTTCATTCGATCCAATATCGATCAGCTGAAGGCCGAAAATCCGGCAGCCTCTGTCATTATCCAGCCTAATAACGATTCCGACGTATCTACCCTGGTAATGATCATGGATGCGGCACGGCAGGCTGGTATGGCGAATATATCTATAGTCGAGCCCTAGCGACTAAAACGCCCTGTGTTGCAGCTGTTTGCTGCAATCGCACAGACGAGAGAACTATCAAACGCACTATCGATTCCGATGGTGCGTTTTTCGTTTGAGGCCGGACTCTTGCCCCGGCCTGAATTTTATAAGCCTAAACTGAGTTGTTATTTATCATGAAGAATCGCTGGATAGAATCCGAGGCCGCCGCGCACGCCGAGCAAGATAGCAACCTGGGTCTGCGCGTCTATACCTCACAGCTCTTGGGGCAGGATGCCGATCTAGTGCTGCATGGCGGCGGCAATACTTCGGTGAAGGGAGAGCTAGAGAATGTCTTTGGCGAGGTCGAACCGGTTCTTTTCGTTAAAGGCTCCGGTTGGGATCTGCGCACCATTCAGGGCCCAGGATTTCCTGCGGTAAAGATGGAGCACCTCCTGCGGCTTGGAGAACTGACGGCACTGGGCGATAGCGAGATGATGCGTCAGCTGCGGCTCGCGCTGTTGGACCCCACCGCACCTACGCCCTCGGTCGAAGCCATACTGCATGCGCTAATTCCCCACAGATATGTAGATCACAGTCATGCCGATGCCGTCGTTGCCATCAGCAACAGCCCCGATGGAGAGTCGATGCTGCGGGAGATCTATGGCGATGAGGTGCTGATTCTTCCGTATAGGATGCCCGGCTTTATCCTGGCGCAGCAGGTCGCTGAGGCCACTGCAAAGGTTCAGTGGTCATCCCTGCGCGGTATCGTCTTGTTACACCATGGTATTTTCACCTTCGATGAAGATGCGAAGACCAGCTATAGCACTATGATCGAGCTGGTTAGCAAGGCAGAACAGTTTCTACAGCAGAAAACTGGAGCCGATGGATTGGCCAGCGCCAGCTATGAGGCGACCGGGCAAGACTGTCTTCAGCTTAGCCGCCTGCGCAAGGCAGCCGCGCAGATGATGGGTAGACCTGTACTGCTTCGGTTCGAGACAACGCAGAAGGCAGCCGGGTTCGCCAATCTGGAGAATTGTCAGGACCTGGCGACTCGCGGTCCCTTGACACCCGATCATACGATTCATGCCAAAGCCTTCGCTGCAGTCTTCGACGAAGATCCTCTTCCCGGTCTGCAACAGTTTGAGGCCGATTACCTAGAGTATTTCGAGACGCATAGTGACTCATCCCATCAGTGTCTGGACACTATGCCGCGCTATGGCGTCTGGCGTAACAAGGGCATGGTCTATCTGGCGCCTAATCAGAAGCGCTTACAGATCGTGCAGGACATCAGTGCGCATACGGTCAAGTCGATTCAGCAAGCTGAATTTCTGAGTGGCTGGCAGGCGCTGCCAAGGCAGGATCTGTTCGATGTGGAGTACTGGGAACTGGAGCAGGCGAAGCTGAAAACCTCGGCGCACACACCCGAGTTCGAGGGCAAGGTAGTGGTGGTGACTGGAGCCGCGTCTGGGATAGGCAGGGCCTGTGTAGAGGAATTTACGAACCGCGGTGCCGTCGTGTTGGCGCTAGATATCGCCGAGGGTTTCGCCGAACAGTTTACTGGCGGTGCAGTAGTGGCTGTGCACTGTGATGTCACCGATTCGCAGGCGATAGATTCTGCTTTGCAGCAGATGGTGGTCGAGTTTGGTGGTATCGATATCGTAGTTAGCAATGCGGGAAATTTCCCTGCAAGCCAGTCCCTGGAAGAAATGGATGATGACAACTGGAATTCTTCGCAGCAGTTAAACCAAACCTCCCACATGAAACTACTGCGCGCCACCGCGCCATTTCTACGTAATGGCCTAGACCCTGCGGTTGTCATAGTTGCCTCTAAAAACGTACCGGCACCCGGGCCTGGTGCTGCGGCCTACTCGGTAGCCAAGGCTGGCCTGACCCAGATGGCGCGCATCGCCGCTCTGGAGTTGGGGGAGGCGGGTATTCGGGTTAACGTGCTACACCCCAATGCGGTGTATGATACGGCGATATGGAGCGAGGATGTATTGGCGAGCCGGGCCGCACATTATGGCCTTAGCGTTGAAGAATATAAGACCTCAAATGTGCTAAAAACCGAGGTCGCCGCAATGGACGTGGCGAAGGCGGTCACTGTGTTTGCCGGGCAATCACTCGCCAAGACCACCGGGGCACAGCTGCCTGTCGATGGCGGCAATGATCGCGTAATCTAATTTCTACACCCCATCGAGGCGATAGTGAAAGTTAACGGGCAGCAATACCAAAGCATCTGGTTCGAAGAGAGTGATAATAGCGTTAATATTATCGATCAGACTCGCCTGCCCCATCGCTTTGAAATTATTAGCCTGAATACACTACAAGATGCCTGCCATGCCATCGAGTCGATGCAGGTGCGCGGCGCTCCCTTGATCGGTGTAGCCGCTGCCTATGGCGTCTACCTGGCGCTGCTTGAAGATCCACAGCAACTGGCGGTCGCCTTGGACAAGCTGGCCGCAACGCGACCGACTGCGGTGAATCTGCGCTGGGGTCTGGATAGAGTCAATGCGGCGCTGCGTCACACCGTCGTCGAGAAACGAGTCGAAGTAGCCTTGCAAGAGGCACAGGCAATGGAGCGCGAAGATAGTGCGATCTGCGCCCAAATCGGGGAGCATGGCGCAGCCCTGTTGCAGGAAATCTGGAATGGAAAACGCGATAAGAGTAAGCCGCTACAGGTGCTCACGCACTGCAACGCCGGCGCATTGGCGACGGTAGATTGGGGGACGGCGCTGTCGGTTATCTATAAGACGGCGGAGGCTGGAGTGCCATTGCATGTTTGGGTCGATGAGACCCGGCCCCGTAACCAGGGTGCATCGCTTACCTGTTGGGAGCTCGCTCAACACGGTATAGCACATACGCTGATCGTCGATAATGCGGGCGGACATCTGATGCAACATGGACAGGTGGACTGCTGTGTTGTTGGCAGCGATCGAACCACGATTAACGGCGATGTGTGCAATAAGATCGGAACCTACCTGAAAGCCCTGGCGGCGTTCGACAACGACGTGCCTTTCTTTGTGGCGTTGCCGGTATCGAGCATAGACTTTACTCTCTCAGATGGTCTCAAAGAAATTCCTATAGAGCAGCGGGATGCGGAAGAAGTCAGTCATCTCATCGGCGTCGATGAAAAAGGCGAGCTTAGTAAGATCAGGCTCTGCCCCGAAGGCACGGCGATAAGCAACTTCGGTTTCGATGTAACACCGGCACGTCTGATTAGTAAGATTATTACGGAGAAGGGTGTGTGTGATGCGCAGCAGGCACAACTGCAGCGGCTGCGCAGTTAGTTAGAGTCTGACGGGGCTATTGTTGCTCTAACCTGGCGGCCAGTTCAGCGCGCGGCCACCAAGAATGTGTAGATGTAGGTGGTAGACGGTCTGTCCACCGTCGCTTCCCGTATTGATCACATAGCGAAAGCCTTCTTCGCTGAGTCCTTGTTCGGCGGCAATTTCATTCGCTTTTAACAGCAGTTTTCCCAGCAATGCCTGGTCGCTGGCATCGCTTGCAGACACATCAGTCAGGTGTTTCTTGGGAATAATGAGGATGTGCGTAGGGGCCGCTGGGTTTATGTCGTGGAAGGCATACACATCATCGTCGGAATAAACCTTGTTAGAGGGTATTTCCCCTGCGATAATTTTGCAAAACAGACAGTCATCCGCCATACGTGCTCCGATCATTCAGCTGTTATTCATGAGTCTGGGCAATACTATAGCATGGGAGAAAATTTGACTATTCGCCTTGGACGATCAAGAACACTACTGTTCCTGTTGTTGTGCTGTACGCCGTTTCTATTGCAGGCACAGGAGCAGGTTCCCCGCTATGGCTACAAGGTAATTAACACCTACCCGCACAATATCAATTCCTTTACGCAGGGTTTGGTCTATCACGAAGGTTATCTATTCGAGGGGACGGGAAAGAATGGCCAGTCTTCCCTAAGTAAGATCAATCTCGATGATGGCGAAGTTCTGATGAGTAAGAACTTGTCGCAGCGTTATTTCGGCGAAGGAATCGAAATCGTCGGCGAGAAGATCTATCAACTTACCTGGCAGTCTCATCTCGTGTTCGTGTATGACAAGTCGAGCTTCGATTCGGTGGGCTCTCATTACAATGCGACGGAGGGTTGGGGCTTAGCCTACGATGGTGAGCATCTAATACTGAGCGATGGCACGGCTACCCTGCAGTTTATGGATCCCGAGACATTTGCACCGGTGCGCAGTGTGCAGGTGGAATATGCAGGCAATGCCATCAGTCAGTTAAATGAGCTCGAATACATCAATGGCGAAGTGTGGGCCAATGTCTGGCAGACCGATTATATTCTGCGCATCGACCCGGCAACTGGTGAAGTCAATTCGATCATAGACTTAAGCGGCTTATCCCAGCAGACACAGCTGGGGAGTTCCGAGGCCGTGCTAAACGGCATCGCCTGGGATGCCGAGGGTGAACGTTTGTTTGTTACTGGCAAGAACTGGGCACACCTGTTTGAGATCGAATTGCTTGAGATCGAACTGGCCGGTCTCTAAGCTATGTGGTTGCAGAAACCAATAGTGCTTCGAGCAAGATCCCGCGGCTTTCATCTGGTCAGCGACGAAGTGCTGGCGGCGCTGCCCGAGCTTGCTACTGTTAATATTGGATTGCTGCATCTGTTCCTGCAGCACACATCCGCCTCTCTGAGCATCAATGAGAATGCCGATAGCTCGGTCCGTCGCGATATGGAGTCACACTTCAATCAGCTGGCGCCAGAAAATGCTCCCTATTACGAACACACCCTGGAAGGGCCAGATGATATGCCTGCTCATATAAAGTCTGGCCTGCTCGGTTGTGAGCTCTCCATCCCAATAACGCAGGGCAGATTACAGCTAGGCACCTGGCAGGGAATCTATCTAGGCGAACACCGTGAGTTAGCGGGTTCACGCTCTGTACTTGCTACGCTGCAGGGAGAATGAATTGCGAGCGTCAGGCAAGCTCTACAAGTCGAATGCAGTGAAGGCGCTTGCGCTGATCCTGCTGTCCATCGCTCTGGTATCTTGCGAGACGGTGGGTTACTACTCGCAGGCGGCGCGGGGGCAGCTCGCCATTGTCTTCGGGCGGGAAGACATTCGGCGGCTACTGCAGCAAGAAGAGTTACCGCCGCAGCTGCTTGAGAAGTTTGAGAGGGTCATCGAGATCAGGAGTTTTGCCGAGACAGAGCTGGGCTTGCCGGTGGGAGATCACTATTCAAGCTATGTAGATGTTGAGCGTGAGCACGTAGTCTGGAATGTATTTGCCGCGCCAGAATTTTCCGTCGATCCGGTAAACTGGTGCTATCCCATCGCCGGCTGCGTCGCCTATCGCGGCTATTTCTCCGAGCAATCCGCATTGAACTATGCGGCGAAGCTGGAGCAGGAAGGCTTCGATGTCTATACCGGGGGTGTGGATGCCTACTCAACCCTGGGTTGGTTTGAGGACTCGCTGCTCAGCACTGTGCTCGATCGGGCGGATCATCAACTGGCGGGTCTGATATTTCATGAGTTGGCGCATCAGCTTGTCTATGTAAGCGGCGATACCACTTTCAATGAGAGTTTTGCTACGGCGGTGGAACGAGAGGGGGTTAGGCGCTGGCTGGCGCAGAGCGCAGCGGTGTCCGACATCGATGCGGCCTTGTTGGAGTATGAGCGGCAGCGAGAGTTCGTCGATTTGGTTACGGGCTATAGAGATCGATTCGAGGCGCTCTATCAGCAAGAGCTCGCCGAACAGTCGATGCGCGTTCGCAAGGCCCGGCTACAGCAGTCCTTGCGAGATGACTATGCGTCTTTGAAACGCCAGTGGCAGGGTTACGCGGGATATGATGGCTGGTTTGCGCACTCGCTAAACAATGCGCAGTTAGGCACGATTGCTTCTTACAACGATTTGCTGCCCTTGTTCGAGGGTATATTCGAGAAATCGAATCAGAACTTTCCCGAATTCTATGCCGAGGTTAGCCGACTCGCTGAATTGTCATTAGCGGAAAGAGAGGCGTTGCTCCTGGACTCTGCCGAATCAAGCCAATAGCCCGCTCGCTGGGAAGTGGTTTAGCGTTGCAGGCGATTGCGGAGCGACTCGACGAGATTGGTATAGAAGTCTGAGTCCGGGTTCTTGGCAGCGGCAGACTCGTAAGCCTGCAGAGCCTCCTCGATGCGATTTTCTTGTTCCAGAATACGACCCAGGCTACGGTCGAAGAAGGCATTGCCGGGCATCACTTCGATCGCCTTCTGATAGACAGCGATAGCCTTGTCAGCTTCGCCAGCATTGTTATAGGTGTTAGCCATGATATGCACTTGCGAGTCGTTGTCCGAATCAAGTTCAATTGCGCGCAGGTCATAGTCTATCGACGCGTCAAAGTTTCCATCGCGCCGTTCTAGTTCACCCAGAGTTGTTACCGCCGCGATCAAGGATGCCGTTGTGCTCGACTGTAGCCGGATGAATCTGGCCAGCAGCGGCTTCGCCTCTTCATAGCGCTCTAGGAAGTAATAGGTATTGGCAAGATTGCGAATCGCGCCATCAAGATTCGGGTCAGCGCTAATAGCCTTTCTGTATTCGTCGATGGCTTCTTCAAAGCGTTCCAGGTTGCTGTAAGTGTTGCCGCGACGCAGATACTTCTGTGCAAGTTCGGCATCGATCGTAGGCCCGGTGCGTTCTATATCCAGGTTGCCGTAACGCTGCAAGACCGATGCGGCGCCGTCGTCTTGGGCTACGCTAACTGAACTAACGGCTGCGATTAACAGGAGCAGGGTCGTGACACTTGTCCGATAGGCGACATGGGATGACTTCATTGTATTACCTTGCTAGGGGGTATAGATTCTGCACAGGACTATAACGCAGCTGGTCTTCATCTTCCAGCGAGTGGGCTAGGCGATTCTGCAGGCTGGATTCGAGTTGTGATGTAACAGGAAGCATTAGGCGAATTATGATTAAACCAAAACTAATCGACCATATCGTATTGCGCACCGATCGCTATCGCGAGCTCATCGATTTTTACTGCGATGTGTTGGGCTGTGAGTTGGAGCGAGAGACGCCTGCGCAGATGGGGCTAACACAACTCCGAGCCGGTGACTCGCTCATAGACATAGTGGATGTTGCGGGCGAATTGGGAAGAATTGGCGGTGCGGCACCCGGGGAGACGGGAAATAATGTCGATCATTTTTGTCTGCAGATTGAGCCTGTCGATGAGCTGGCGCTGAAGTCGCACCTACAAGAACACGGTGTCGAGGTCGACGATTTTCAGCAGCGTTATGGCGCGCAGGGAATGGGTCGTTCGATCTATTTGAAAGACATTGCGGGCAACACGGTAGAGCTTAGGGTTAGTAAATAATCTCTGTTCGCCCTATTTTAGAATCAGTGCCGGCAGCTGCGCTGCTGTTTTAGCGACTCTGCCGATGGCTTTAGCCTCGGGGTAACCCCATTCGCGCAGCTGCTTGATGCAGGCTTGCGCCTCGACATCCGGTACGCTCGCTAGCAGACCTCCGGCTGTCTGCGGGTCGAACATCAGGTCGAAGCGTGGGTTGCCCTGGAAAGCTTCGCTATTGAATATGTTATTTCTTACCAGGGCATTATCCGCGTGAAGTGAACTGAATATTCCCTGCTGTAGTGTCTCCAGTGCACCATCTAATGCCGGCAGATCGGCCAGGCTCAATTCCACCTCTATATTGTTCGACTCAAGCATCTCGAAGAGATGGCCGGCCAGCCCAAAACCGGTAATGTCGGTGCAGGCGGTTGCCCTGTGCTGAATAAAACATTCAGCGGCCTTCCTGTTGGATAGCAACATCTGCTGCAGTGCGGCCTCCATCCAGCGATGCCGCGCCTTGTAGCGCATATCGGCGGCTAATAGCGTGCCCGTGCCCAGGGGTTTGCAGAGGATGATGATGTCGCCGGTGTGCATGCCATCTTTGCCGAGCAGGGCATCTCTTTCTGAGAAGCCATTGACGCACAGACCAAACACTAGCTCTTTGGACTCGGCGGAATGGCCGCCGATTAGGGTGCAGTCGTTTTCGTTTAGTGCCTCGCTGCAGCCATGCATGACGTCTCTTAGTGTGGCCTTGCTAATCTTCTTGCTCGCCGCGGGAATTCCGACGATGGCGAGAGCCGAGTGCGGCATGCAACCCATCGCATAGATATCGCTCATGCAATGATTGCTGGCAATCTTGGCAAATAACCAGGGGTCATTGATAAAGGCGCTAAGCTGATCGACGCTCTGCAGTAGAACGCGACCATCTTCTAACTGAATAAGTGAGGCATCCTCACTAACCGATCCGGATGAGAGTACGTCATCATTGTGCTGACCGGGTAATTCCTGCAGCACTTCCTGCAATACGTCTCCAGCTATTTTGGCGCCACAGCCGGCGCAGCGCATCGCGTGTTTGCGCAGCTGCTGCTCTGTTTCCTCGCTGACCAGGCCGTTCGCTATGTCCAGGCCATCTGGCATAGTCGGGAACTGACTGTACTTGCGCAGGAATGCGGTATCGATAGAGTTCTTCAACGACCAGACTGAGCGGCCCTGGAAGAATAGCTTGTTGCGCGAGGCGATGGCCTTCCTATTGGCAAGATTGATTAAGGCCAGCGCATTTTTCTGAGGGCGATGGGGCTTCAGACTCTTGCCCGTGGCATAGCGCAGTAGGTTCTCTGCCAGCGGCTTGCCCTGTCTTACGGCATAGACTCCAGACTTCGGCCTGGGTTCGCCTTTGATAGTGGCAGCGTCACCTGCGGCGAAAACAAACTCATGGCTGGTGGATTGTAGAAAATCGTTCACCTCGATAAAGCCGTCGTCGCCTATCGCCAGGCCACATTCCGCTGGCCATTGCGGGATGCTTGCGCCCGTCGCATAGACTATGGAGTCGGCCTCGACTACTCGCTCATCGCTGCAATGAATTTTCCCATCGCTAAATTTGATGACCTCATGCTCGGGGTAGACAGCGATTTCCCGCTTGGCTAATTCTGCCTTAATAAAATGTCGAACCTTGCTGTTGTGGAATCTGAGTAACTCTTCGTCTGCCGTAACGATGCCTATTTCAAGTGGCGATCCATCGAATTTCTTTATCGCGAGTTCGCTGTGAATTCGATGTTGGACGGCAAAGGCTAGCTCTACACTCGCCGGCCCTCCGCCCACGATGAGGAAGCGATAGCTCTTGTTCTGGGTATCTATAGTGGCGAGCATGTCTGTGCGCAAGATTTCCCAGTGACGTAGAAATTGATCGATGGGTTTAATACCAATGGCAAAATCTGCCGCGCCAGGAATCGTTGTCGCATTCGGCTTAGAGCCAATATTTAAAGAGATGAGGTCGAACTCGATAGCGGGCCTGCCATCTAGGTGAATCGTCTTCTGTTCGAAATCGATATGACTCACTTCACTGTGTATCAGTCTCACGCCGGCGAATTGTGCTAGTGGTCTTAGATCGATATGAATATCGTCGCGGTTGTACGCGCCGCTGATGTAGCCGGGAAGTGAGCCGGAGTAGGGCGTCTCTATGTCGCGACTTATCAGGGTAATGCTCAGTCCGGGGACCGAATCCATGCCGAACTTTTTCAGGACGGCAAGATGGCTGTGGCCGCCGCCGACCAAGACCAGGTGCTTTACGATTGGGCTGCTGGTATTTGATTTCATGCCTGGCTATGTTTCGACTCGATTGATAGTGAGTTACCTTAGATCTGCCTTGGGGTAATGGATGGATCAATTGAAATGATGAGCCCTGGCAGCAAAGAGAGACCGATTCTAACTGTTAGCGCACGGCACTCAAAGCGCAATTGCGTACCAATTGTGGGTAGTATGACCGTGATACAGGAAATATCTTCAACTTTGATGGTCTATTGTCTGTGATTTGCAGTAAGCTAGGCAGTTCCTGAGATTGATCCGCTCAGTGGTTACTATACCTATAAATAAACTAGTTCGGCCAGTTTGCCGACGAGACAGGACAAAGAGGAGTGTAAGTATGATCTCGAAATTTCTACAGGCTGGGTTAGCAGCGCTGATAAGCTCGGTTTTATTTGTGAGCGCCGCGCAGGCTCATTGGTCATTGGATAATGAGGCATCCAGTCTTAGTTTCGTTACTGTTAAGGCTGAGCATGTCGCAGAGGCGCACAGCTTCGACAGACTCTCCGGCACTATCGGCGACAATGGTGATGTTGAAATTACTATTGAGCTGGCCAGTGTGAACACGATGATTCAAATTCGTAACGAGCGCATGCAAGAAATGCTGTTCGAGACGAATATGTTTCCCGAGGCAACTATCAGCGGTAGCATCGATCTCGATGCGCTAACCGATATGGATGCGGGTGCATCGACTGCACGACAGGTCGATTTCGAATTGTCTCTGCACGGTCAAAGCGTCGCCCTGGCTGCCGATGTGCAGATTACTCGAACTGGCGAAGGCGTTGTCGTATCGACCCTGAAGCCAATTATCGTAATGTCCGATGCGTTTGCATTGACCGCGGGCGTGGAGAAATTGCGTGAAGTGGCTGGACTGCCCAGTATCAGTCGTGCGGTTCCCGTGAGCTTTACAGTGGTGTTCGAACAAGGTCATTAGATTCTGAGATATCCTTAGGGAATATCTAGTTAACGCAATAGATTAATTGACTGTGCACCCGGGTTATGGTGGCAGGTCCAGACATGACGCCTGGCCGCCCGCAGCAACGGGCATATTTCCTGCTCACGGACCTTCGGCCCTGATTGTTCGCATGAAACATACCCATTACTGCGAGCTTGCTCACCGATGAATTCAAGGTCGGGCAGGTTCAGACATGACGCCTGGCCGCCTGCAGCAACGGGCATATTCCGGCTCACGGACCTTCGGCCCTGATTGTTCGCATGAAACATACCCATTACTGCGGGCTTGTTCACCGATGAATTCTGGGTCGGGCAGGTTCAGACATGACGCCTGGCCGCTCGCAGCAACGGGTATATTCCGGCTCACGGACCTTCGGCCCTGATTGTTCGCATGAAACATACCCATTACTGCGGGCTTGTTCACTGATGAATTCAAGGTCGGACAGGTTCAGCACGGCATTCGAAAAGCCTGCTCGCAGCGATGCCAGCGGGCTTTTTATTGTCTGTCGTTTTAGAAGCGATACTTCAACAACAGACGAATATGGCGTGGGTTAGAGGGATGGAAATGGATGTCTTCTACGCCGGCTGTCTCGCCAGCGAGTTGTGACTCGAAGAAATAGGCGATGTCATCGTCTTCTGCATCCAGTAGGTTGAGTGCGTCGATACCGATCTCCCAGTTGTCGAACGCATAGGACACGCCGGCATGGATCAGTGTCGATCCATCTTTCTGTACGGTTTCGTCTTCGGTCAGGGCGGCATCGCTAAAGTGCCGCAGGCGTAGGCTGGCAGTTAGGCCGTTATTGCCAACATGGGTTAGGCCGGCGGCCACGACTTCTTCATGGGCATCGGTAATGCTATCGGCATTCGAGGGCAGTCCGCGGAAATGGCCGCTGGTTTTTGCTGCGCTGAAATCGAATACCCAGTTTTCACTGATCTCCCAGAAGGAATTAATCTCAACGCCGCTGCGGCTGGTGGGGTCGCTAGGCTCTGTGGTTCCGGCGTCGCCGACGAACACCAGTTCCGAATCCGTGCGCAGCTCAAAGGCGGCGATTGCTATATTGAATCCATTCAATGTGTCGTAGCGAAAGCCAATCTCACTTCCCTTGCCCTCGACCAGCACATCCTGCGTCGCAGAAGGGTTGCCAGGGTGACAGGGTCGATGGTATTTACCGCTGCTCGCACATCGTTCGAATGGAAGCCATGACCGTAGTTTAGATAGAACTCCAGATTCTGGTTTGCACGATAGGCCAGGCCCATATTTGGCTGCCAGAGAGAGTCCTGATCGCTGCCGGAATTTGCTGCGCGCAGGGCATCCACCTCGAAAGAATAAAAGTCTACGCGTACACCGACGGTGGCGCGGAGTTTGTCCGTCAAGGAGATCTGCGACTCGGCGAAGACGCCGGTGCTGAATTCCTCTGCCTCATCCTCACGAATGCTACTGACGCGGCGCTGGCTAATGGTGTTGAACAGGTTTAATTCGTTCACATCATCATAGCGAACATCGATACCCACGGTCTGTGTGGCAGGCAGGCCAAATATCTCAGACTCGCTAGACTTGCGCAGCGAGCCGCCGAATAGCCGCCGCTCATCTTCCTGCTCAAACTGATCGCCGTCAGCGGGGTTATTGAGGAAGTAGGTTGGGTTATTAATCAGGCTCATATAATAGGAGCTGGCATAGAGATTGAGATCCCAGCTATTGATCTCGAAATTTCCGGTTAGAGAAACTCTATGGGACTCACCGCCCAGGTCGGGGTCGATGAAACCGAATCGAGAGATCTGTCCGCTGTCGACGGCACGCTGTGGTACCTGATTGGTAGAGATCCACTGAGAGTCGTAGGCAGAAAAGGTGATGCGGCTGGGAATGTTTGCGAGGGTGCCGGTGTATTTAAGCAGGCCGTTATATTTGCGTACGTCCTGATCCAGGTCGAAGTGTCCGTTAGACTGATGGTGCTCGAAGG
The DNA here is from genome assembly GCA_943842505.1 of uncultured Pseudomonadales bacterium. GTDB lineage: Bacteria > Pseudomonadota > Gammaproteobacteria > Pseudomonadales > Pseudohongiellaceae > UBA9145. The sequence continues at coordinate 360,837 of CALTDI010000010.1, forward strand.
CGGCCAGTAGTGTGCCTTCCTCGAGTTGATAGGAATTAGCCGTAACCAGGCGCATCTCATCTTCCAGGCCGAAGGTTATTTCCGTGAAGCTTTCCTCCAGCGCGTCATAGGTCTTCATCGAATTCGAGCCAGCCAGAGAGAAGTCGCCGGTGTCGGCGAAGTAGGGGCCTTTCTGAAATTCGACTCTCTCGATGATCTCGGGAATGATGAAATTCAAGTCCATGTAACCCTGAGCATGGGCGTGGGTGCGAAAATTAACCGGCATGCCGTCGAAGTAGGTCGAGAAATCCGAGCCATGATCGAGGTTGATGCCACGCAGAAAATACTGGTTCGCCTTGCCCGGGCCGCTGTGCTGGGTGGCGATCATGCCGGGAACGACTTCCACCAGCTCGGCCACTCGAGACATTGGCCGAGTGGAAAAATCACTATATCCAGCGACTCCCTGCGAGGCAGAGTCAGAAGTGCCCAATAGTTGAAGCGAGCGTCCCCAGACGACGACCTCCTCGATCTCGTCAGCACCTTGAGATAATGCTGTTTGAGTGCCAAGGGAAAAGACGATGGAGCTACAGACTGCTGGCAGGTTGATACGAATGGCCACGGTAATCTCTTTTTAAGCGGTGATGCATGCTGATAAGGCTGGCACGATACGGCAAAGAGCTAGCCGAAATAAGTGAAGTAACGTTATTTAACGTTAAGGAAGGCCTGAATTGGCTTAGATCGGCTGCTGCGCCGCGAGGCGGGTCTCAGCTGTAGGCCGCGGATGGTCTGGTATGAGCTGGGAAAGCAGCAAGGAGCCGCAGGCGATACCGGCACCGACCAGAAAGACTGCGCTGTGATTGATTACCCAGACCAGTCCCAATGCCGCTGGCAGTACAACCGCGGCTATGTGATTGATGGTGAAGCTAATGCTGGAGGTTGCAGCGATATCCGCCGGGTCGGCTATCTTCTGAAAATAAGTCTTGATGGCGATGGCCATGGCGAAAAACATATGGTCGAGCAGATAGAGCGCGATCGCGAATTCTATGGTGTCTACGAAGGCATAGCTGACGAAGATGACGATCAGGCCAATATACTCCAGTGTCAGCGCACGGCGCTCGCCGATGTAGCTGATCAGCCGGCCAATCTTCGGTGCGAGAAAGAAGGTTAGTGCCGCGTTGACCAGCGTCAGCATGACCACGTCTTCGATAGGGAAATTAAATTTCTCTACCAGGAGGAATCCGGCAAATACGACGAATATCTGACGTCGTGCACCGGCAAAGAAAGTCAGCAGATAATACAGCCAATATTTCTTGCGCAGGAATAACGTTTTTTCCTGTACGACGCCGTCTTCGAAATGGGGTATGACGACCCAACAGAAAATGCCGATGACCATCGCAGTGCCGCCCGCTAGCAGGTAGATAATATTGTAGTTCGCGGCAAAGAACATCAGATAGATATAGAGCGTGCCGAGGATGGCGAAATTACACAGAGCGCGCACGCTGAGAATCTTGCCCATCACGCGCGGAGCTTCGTCTATGCTGAGCCACTGCAGGCTGAGTGAGTTGTGTAAGGTTTCCAGGTAGTGGAAGCCGATGGACATGAGCACGGTACTGAAATAGAGCCACAGTGCCGCCGGATAGAAAGCGGTAATAGCGGTACCTAGACCAAGAGTTAGCAAGGCCAGTATGGCAAAGGTCTGCTGTCTTATGAATAGCATCACCAGAATGGCCGTGAAGGCGAGGAATCCGGGGACTTCGCGAAGGCTTTGCAGAATACCGATCTCTTCGCCAGTAAAAGCCGCCTGCTCAACCGCAAAGTTGTTCAGCATTACCTGCCAGGTAGCGAAGGCAATCGTATTGCCTATCGCTAACAGATAGAGAAGGGTCTTGCGTTCTTGAAGCAGCTTGCTGGGCATAGTATTGCTTACGCAGTTCGGCAGTGGTGTGGTAATGATTCAGTAAGTGGCTTGGTTCTTCGCGCCTCAAGCGATGCGTAATGGCTATGGCGTGAGAACGCTGGCGATTATATCATTACCGCCTCATGTCATCTCTCTCAATTTTCGCAGGCAGCCACGCATTGCAACGTATTCGCAGTGAGGGCATTAATGCCGATCAATTTAGCATCATGTTGGCTGCCTCCGGTGGTCCGAAATGGTTTGTGCTGTATGGGCTCGATCGCTATCTCTTCGGTGAGTTCTTTGCCGGGCGTCAGCGCAAGCTGATTACGCTTGGTTCTTCCGCCGGCGCATGGCGAATGTGTTGTCTTGCCACGAAGAATCCAGTGGCCTCCATCGAGCGACTCGCGAAACGCTATAGCGAGGAGCGCTATTCCGAGCAGCCCACCACCGATGAGATCACAGACAAGGCCAAGGAAATGCTCGCCGATATGCTAGGTGCTAGCGGAGTTACCGAGATCGTTCATAATGAGGTGTTCAGAACCCATATCATCGCCGACCGGGCGCGAGGAATCGGCTCATCGCAGCTAAAGGCTGCTCGCATGTTGCAATTAATGAGTAGTGCGCTCCTCAATACCCTCAGCAGGAAGACGCTCTCGCTCTTCTTCGAGCGCACTATCTTCAGCAATATGGGACAAATGTCGCCTTGGCGAGATGTTGCTGACTTAAAGACCGCCACCGTCGGGATGAATGAGGACAACTTGGTGGATGCGATGATGGCGAGCGGATCAATTCCCTTCGTGCTCAATGGGGTGCGCGATATAGCCGGTGCGAATCAGGGTTTATATTGGGATGGAGGCATAACCGACTACCATTTTGATTTTCCATTCCCTGCTGACAACGACCTGGTCTTGTACCCGCATTTTTCACCCACAGTGATTCCCGGCTGGTTTGACAAGCGTGTACCCTGGCGCAGAGTAAACCTCGAAAACTTTAAGAATGTTGTGTTGGTGGTGCCGTCTGCGGAATTCGTAGCCGATTTGCCCCATGGCAAGATACCCGACAGAACCGATTTCGAGACCCTCGACTATGACAGTCGCCTTGCCTATTGGAATACCGTTCTCGAAAAGAGTAAGCAATTGGCTGTGGATTTCTCGGCGCTGGTTGAAAGAGGGGTCGGCATCGAAGACGCGCAGCCCTTTACCGGACAACGCTGATACTGAGCCTAGCTATGAACCGGACTAATGAGTTAGAACAGATACGCCCTGTAGAGACTGCAGATGCGCCTGTTATCGCAGCCATCTATAACTGGTATATCGCCCATAGCCGTTGCACCTTCGAACAGCAGCAAGTCAGTGATGCTGACATGGGGCGGCGGATCGCAGCGGCGGGTGAGAGCATGCCCTGGCTGGTCTTGGAAGAGGGCGGTATTGTGCTGGGCTATGCCTATGCCTCGGTCTGGAAGGCAAGAGCTGCCTACGATCGCTCGCGGGAGGTGACGGTCTATCTGCATCATGATGCTACTGGCAAGGGGCGTGGCAGAAGGCTATACCACCATCTTGTTGATGAATTAGGCAATACGCCGATACATAGTCTAATCGCCAGCATCGCGCTTCCGAATGCGGTCAGTGTCGCATTGCATGAGAGCCTGGGCTTCGAAAAGGTAGGTCAGTTTTCCGAGGTCGGTTTCAAGTTTGGCGAGTTCGTAGATGTGGGTTATTGGCAACTTAATTTATGAAACAGTTCACTAGATACGCTATGCACAGAAAGAGACTAAGAATTCCATTGTTTGCTGCGCTGTGCCTGGCGCTGTCTTCCTGTGTCGGGATGGTGGTTGGTGCGGCGGTAGATACGACGATTGAGGTAGCAAAAGTGCCGTTTAAGGTTGCTGGAGCAGTTGTGGATCTAGCAGTGCCTGACGATGACGACGACGAGTAAGGCGACCGAGTAGAGAAGTAGATATGAGTTTAAAAGCAGAAGACTACGCAATTGATTCTAACTATCGTCATTGGCAAGGAGATAAGGCCGAAGATTATATCGGGCCGTTCTTCTTCACTATGGATGGCGAGAACCCCAGAACTGCCTTTCGCGTTAAAGAGCATCATTGCAATGCCCACGATACCTTACATGGTGGCGTGATGATGGCATTGGCAGACTATACGCTCTGCCTGTGCGCCAACGGGGGTGAGACCGAGAGTGTGGTTACGGTAAGCTGCAATAGCGAGTTCATAGCGCCGGCCTTCAAGGGCGATCTGGTTGAGGGGCGTGGTGAGCTGGTGAAGCGCGGCGGCTCGATGGTCTTCTCGCGCTGTGAACTGTTTGTTGGTGACACCGTGGTGCTAACCAGTAGTGCCGTTATCAAACGGCTGCGCAAGAAATAGCTTCTCACATCCTGTCGATTAGCGCCGCCGTCAGCTGCGCAGGTGTCTCGACGATAAAGACAGGCTTTTCTTTCGTTAGTTCTTCAGAGCTTCCATAGCCCCACAGTACGCCGGCGGAACTTAGCCCTGTCTGCCGTGCCGATATCAGATCGATGTCTCTATCGCCTATCATTAGCGAATTCTGTTTCACGATGTCCTTATCTACTAGCTCGCGCAGCTGGTCTGACTTGGTCATTCCGTAATTTCCGCATCCGCTTACAAACTCGAAGTACTTGTCGAGTTCGAATTCCTGCAAAATTTTGATGGCATACTTCTCAAACTTCGAGGTGCAAACACCTAGCCGGTAACCCTTGGATCGAAGTGTGTCCAGTAGCTCATAGATGCCGTTATAGACGACATTCTCCGCATAGCCAAATTCGCCGTAACGCTCTCTGTAGGTCGCCACCAGTTCCTTGATGTGGTCTTCGTCTTCGCTGTCAGACAGCTCGCTTAGCGCTATCTCCAAAGGTGGGCCTATATAGGGTTTGATTTCCTGCTCCGACCTTGGTTGGTAATTGTGACTGCTCAGCGCATAGTTCATGCAGCGGACTATGCCGGTCAGCGGATCTGTCAAGGTGCCGTCCAGATCGAAAATCAAGCTGTGGTAAGACATGTCTAGTCCTGGAGGCTATATACCTTTTCTGCGGTGCCATAAAACATGGCATGCTTTTCCGGTTCGCTGAAATCTGCGACCATCTTCTTGTAGGCATTAAACAAGACATGGTAATTAATAGATAGTCGATCTACGGGGAAGTTGCTCTCAAACATGCATCGCTCGGGGCCGAAGCATTCGATGGCGTGCATATAATACTTCTGCTGTGCCTTTATAAATTCATCGGAGCTTGGGGGGCTGTCTTGTAGATGCCATCCGAAACCATTGTCCGGCATTGCCAGGCCGCCTAGTTTTGCATAGACATTGGGGCAGCGGGCTATCTCTGCGATTTCCTGCTTCCACTCCCCAAAAATCTCATCTGCACAGTGTTTGTAGATGCCGACTCCCAGGGGTGTGCCGAAATGATCGAGAATCATTGTGCACTCAGGAACCGCGCGCGCGAGATCGAGGAAGTCTAGATTCTGATGATGATAGTGCCAGGTATCATAGGTTAGGCCCTGGTCTGCGATGATGCGCAGACCCTTGCGAAACGATTCCTTGCCATGAAGATAGGGAGGTGCCGCACTCACGATAAGCAAGTCTTCGGGGCGTCGGTCTCGCGCCGCCGAATGGCGAATCCCTCGCAGGAGGCCATCGCCGACACTGCGATGTTGCTCCAGGGCTTCCAGTAAGAGCTCTGGAGAATCTCCCCCGAGGGTTAAGTCACAGTGAGCGACTATGCCAGCGATGCTCGCCTTGTTCTCAGTATCTGCCCGACTCTCGGCCGCTAATTTCGCTATGAATTCTGTCTCTCCCACCGATTTCAGATGTTCCGCACCATCGCGTCGGTAGAACGCTCGGCACTCCATGAAGACAGTCTTGACGACGTTATGTCCCGAGCCGGTATCGGCCCATAATTCGGGTAGCAGATAGTCGCGATTAAAGCGCTTCTTCCAAAGGTGGTGATGAGGGTCGATGATCGCGCGATCTGGATCGATGATCTCTTCTTTGATCTGGGCTAGCCATTGATCGGAACCCGGTTCGATATCAGACATAGTTCTTCCTTCTCTATTTCGATGCGTCAGGGCGCAAGTTAACATCAGCCAGTTATCAGGGGAATAGCCGCGAGCTGTATGGGTTAGCTGAGTTTCTTGTCGCCTTTTTGTTGCCTTACTATTGCCGTCGTGTAGTATGCCTTGGGATAAGAAAAATAGGTTGATGCAAATCAGTGCGGCTAGTAAATGTCCCTCTAATGGGCGCTCAACAGTTTAGTGAACAATTAGAAGAAAGAGTCGGAGTAATAAATGGGTTTGTCTGCTTATGTGATCCTCGGGTATTTAGTGTTCTTTATCGCCGTGGGCATTTATATCAGTAGTGGCAATAGAAGTTCTGCCGACTGGGCAATAGGCGGCGGCACTCTGGGGGTAGGCATGCTTGCGGCCGGCGTGGCTGGTACGCGCATCGGTGGTGCTGGAACCTATGGTGTGGCGGGCGATGTCATCAGTGAGGGCATTGGCCACCTCTGGTACGGAGTGAATTCATTCGCCGCCCTGTTTCTGGTGGGGCTATTCTTCGCGATCCCCTACCGCAAACTCAAACTCTCCAGTGTGGGAGAAGTTTTCGACAGACGCTTCGGCTCGCGCCGTTGTCAGTCTCTAACCAGCCTCTGTGTGCAGGCTGAGTATCTGGTGGTGAATATTATCGAGCCCTATGTCATCGCGACTATAGTTAGTGGTGTGACCGGCTGGCCGTTCTGGCTGTGTGTCATCATCGGTGGAGTAGTGATTGTGCTGTTCACAGTAACCGGGGGTTTGAAGGGTACTGCCATAACCAATATCGTGCATTGCACGGTGATTATCTTTGGTCTGGGTGCCGTAGGCTTTGTCGCTATGCAAAACCTGGGGGGCTGGGATTCTGTTGTCGCACAGTCTGAGGTGATGCTGGCGGAGTCCGGTAAAGACATTCCCTCGTGGTGGAGTTTTACCGGCATAGGCTGGGCAACGATCATCGCCCTGTTCATATCTGCCACGATTCATACACCGGCGGCTTCGGTGTATGCGAACTATGCGAGTTCGGCGGCAAAGCAGGAATATCTGATACCGGGCTTTTTTCTGGCCGGGGTAATTGCGGCCCTGATGCCATTAGTGGCAGGGTTTATCGGAATTCTAACCATGGTGAGTTATGGTGCTGAGTCGGGGCTATCGGGTTATCTGAATATCGCGCAGCTTGCGATAGATACCGGGCCACTGCTTGGCGGTATTGCACTGGCAGCTGTCTTGGCGGCAGTAATATCTTCAGGTGCCCCTATTTTGCTCGCTAGCGCAACCATGTTGGTCAATGATTGGATACCGGCATCCAAAAATTACTCCAGTGACAAAAAGCTGCGTGCCTACAAGCTCGTCACTATCATCTATGGCTCCAGTGCCGCATTCTGTGCCTGGTATTTTAATTTCGGTTCGGTCCTTCAGTTTCTGCTGCTCGGCTTCGCTATGGTGGTGCCGCCAGCGATTGCGGTGACCTATGTGTTCTATTGGAAGAGAACCACTGAGCAGGCTGCATTCTGGGGAATACTGATTGGTTTTGTAGGAGGGCTTCTGATGTGGCTACTCAACAACGCATTTTCCGGTGCAGATAATGCCGACGTGGGTGGCTTTGCCCAATACTGGTATGAACTCTGCCTGGCTCTTGGTGAGTGGCGCGATCCGTCTTTTGTGACACTATTGTTGCCACTATTTAGTATTCCACTGATCTCCATCTTGTTCCCGAACAAGGTGGATGATTCAGCGATGTCCGCTACCTTCTATGAGAAACTGGGCAGGATTCAACGTAACTTTACCTGGGCTTAGGGCAAGCCCAGGTATTGCTTTCAGTGAAGTGTTATCTCTGTAGTTCGGCGTTAGCCTGAATTAGAAACGGGCCGGGTGTCTCATAACTCTTCTCCAGCAAGCTGGACAGCTCTTCGGCAGTATCCGCAGTCGCGCCCGGCACTCCGAAGCCCTTGGCCATATCGACCCAGTTGATCTCTGGATTGCCAATATCAAATAGGCCGGCGGCAATATCCCCAATCTCGGTGACGCCTAGTCGTGCATATTCGACGTTAAGAATATTATAGGAGCGGTTTGCAAAGACAACCGTTGTTACATTCAGGCCTTCTCTGGCTTGAGTCCAGAAACTCTGATTGGTATAGGCCGCGCCACCATCACCAAGCAATGCCAGGACCTGTCGGTCCGGACAGGCTAGGGCGGCACCCGTTGCGCAGGGGCCACCTTGACCAATTGCGCCGCCAGTTAGGCTGAGCCAGGTATTCGCTGTTGAGTTTTGGCAATAGGGATAGGCTGCATTGCCGCCACCGGAATCCGTGGCCACGATCACATTCTCAGGCAGGGTGGCCGCCACAGATTGAATAATAGATTTTGTATCCAGTTCGCCGCTGGGCTTGGCAATCTCAACTTTTTCGAAGTTCTTTACTGGTTCGTTCTGTGCGCTCAGGCGCTCTGCCATACGCTGCAGGGCATCTATGGCATCTTCCTCAATGTGGCTCAGGCGGCTGACTTTACACCCTTCGGGGATGAGTTGCCCTGGCACTCCCTTATAGGCAAAGAAACTGGCGGGGATCTGACCGCCTACTAAAATTAGATTTTCTACGCCCTTCAATGTTGCCAATACCTGTTCTGGAAAATAAGGCAGACGTTCTACGGCAGCCGCACCTGGTCCACCATCAACACGTCCAGGAAAGGTACCAGTCATCAAGCGGCAGCCAGTCTTGCTTGCAATCTTACTGGCTAGCGCGAGAGCGGCAGGGTCGGTTCCATGATGTTCGAGAAGCAGCATATTGCTTCCGCCTTTCTCCAGTAGCGGGGCAAGCTTCTGAATTGTCTGCTCATCGATCTTGCTACGTTGGGGTAGGGCATTCGGCATTACCGGCCCCGTGCTTTCTCCCCAAGCCGCATCGGCACCCATTATCAGGGTGGCGATCTGGCCGGCAGAGCCGGGAGTCTGCCTGAGGGTCGCGGTATAGGCATCGGCGCCATCCTGTGCGAGTGTGTCATTGGTGCTGCAAGACTTGATCCAGGAAGAATAATTCTTGGCGAGGGTGTCGATATCTGAAGTAAGCGGGGCATCGAAACCAATATGATAATTAGGGTGATTGCCAATGATGTTAATCATCGGCGAGTTTGCCCGGCGCGCGTTGTGCAGGTTGGCGATGCCATTCGCCAGTCCTGGCCCAAGATGCAGCAGTGTAGCAGCAGGTTTGCCGGTCATTCTTGCGTAGCCATCGGCGGCGCCAGTACAGACGCCCTCGAAGAGTGCGAGTACCGACTTCATCTGTGGAACACTGTCTAGAGCCTGAACGAGATGCATCTCCGAAGTGCCGGGGTTTGCGATGCAAAGCTCGACTCCACAGTCTGCCAATGTTTCAATTAATGCGGTTGCTCCGTTCATGTTGAGGCTCTCCTTCTGGCTACAAGCACCCGCGAAATTTCTTCGCGGAAAAGCTGGTTATCATAGCATCAAAGGCAGGGTCGGCAAGTATCAGAGGGTTGGCGAGTTGGCACTAAGTAAGGAGCAGCGCGAGTATGTCGCGCACATTGTCGACCTGTTGCAAGCCATCGGTCCGGTGGAGTCGAAGTTTATGTTCGGTGGCTTCGGGCTATTTATGGAAGGCTTGATGTTCGGCCTTATCGCCGACAATGAACTCTATCTGAAAGTCGATGCGCAGAATCTGCAGGATTATGAAGACTTGGGCTTGCAGGCATTTAGCTATGGCAAGAGTGGGAAGGAATTCAAGATGAGTTACTTTCAGGCGCCTGAAGAGGCGATGGACGACAGTGAGTTGTTAAGCGTCTGGGCATCCAATGCCTATGGCGCCGCGATGCGGGCCGCCGCGAAGAAGGGTAAACACGCTAAGACCAAGAAATAGTGCTACCTGGATTGGTGAGGGGTTGTAGATCTTTTGTATCCGTGAGAAATTTGGGATAGGTGCTTATAGGGTAGATGTTTATGGGGCAGGTGTTTAATAGGAGTAGGTGTTTAATAGAAGCCAGCCCTTAATTGGTTTACACTCCACAGCGAGTTATTTTAGTAATTTGGCAGTCTAGGGGAGAACGCCATGAAAATTCGAAATCTTTGTTTCAGTGCTCTTGCGGCGGCGGGGCTAAGTGTTTCCGTGACTGGCGTGCAGGCACAAGACGGTGACTATGTGGTGCCGCGAACGGAATACGGACAGCCCGACCTGAGTGGTGTATGGAATTTTAGTTCATTCGTCCCTATGCAGCGCCCCCGGCAGTTTGCCGACAAGGAGTTTCTGACTCCGGAAGATATCGCCGCCATAGCGAATCAGACTGAGGCGGGTCTGGAGGCGCTAAATAATATCGGAGTGGGTGGCTACAATACCTTCTGGGTAGAGAATGCAGGTCGTGGCGACAATACACGCACTTCGCTAATTACCTACCCGGAGAACGGAAGAGTCCCAGAAACGGTTGAGGGCGTGCCCGTGCAGATCGGCGGCCTTGGACCGGACGAGCCAGGCATGCGACCCGTGCGTATGACTGTGGGTGGAATAGCGAAGGATGGCCCGGAAGATAGAGGCCTGTCAGAGCGTTGTATCGTTGGTTTTAATTCGGGACCGCCATTTACCCCTAATTTGTACAATAACAATGTGCAGCTGGTGCAGAGTAAAGATCACGTCGTGATAATGACCGAGATGATCCACGATGCGCGCATCGTTCCCCTGGATGGCCGTGATCATATCGATGACAGTATTCGGCAATGGTCGGGCGATTCTCGTGGCTATTGGGATGGCGATACGCTCGTTGTCGAAACCAGAAACTTCAATGATCTGACGCAGAGCTTCAGTGTCTTTGGCAGTTCCCTCGATAAGGTGCTGACGGAAAAATTCACCCGCGTGGATGAGTTTACAGTCGACTATGAGTTTACCGTAGAAGACCCGAGTACTTTTAAAGACAAGATTACCGTATTGATGCCAATGGCCAAGGTCGATGGCCTGATGTACGAATATGCCTGCCACGAAGGCAACTATGGCATGGTTAACATCCTGCGCGGTGAGCGTATGGAAGAGCAGCGTGCTAGTGAGGGTGCTAGATAGCTAAGTGCTGGTCGGAACATAGATCTTCCGGCCAGCCAGTAAACAAAGACAGTAAAAAAAGACAGTAAAGAAAGACAGTAAAGAAAGACAGTAAAGAAAGACAGTAAACAAAGACAGTAAAGAAAGGCGAGGAGCTCAGCTTACTCGCCTTTTTTGTGTCTAGGAATCTTCCGGGTCTAGCGAGATCATGTGAGATTTGGCGTAACGATCACCGTGCACTTTATCTCCACTAAATATCTCTCCCGCCAGAGCGAGATCTTCTGCAGCGATCGATAGTTCTGTCGCCTTCGCGTTTTCCTCAACGAATTTCACATGTTTGGTGCCGGGTATTGGCACGAAGTTCGGGTCTTGTGCCAGCACCCAGGCTAGTGCGAGCTGGGCCATAGTGCATGAATAGGATTCGGCGATCTCCCGCAGGGCTGCTAACTGCTTGAGGTTCTGTTGAAAGTTTTCACCCAGAAATCTAGGCATGGTCTGTCGCATGTCATCTTCGCCTAACACAGACATATCGCTTACCACGCCGGCGAGAAATGCTCTGCCTAGCGGACTGAAGGGCACAAAGCCTATGCCCAGTTCTCTACAGCAATCGAACACCCTATCTTCGGGCTCGCGAGACCACAGAGAATATTCAGATTGCACGGCACAGATGGGGTGTTCGCGATGTGCTTTCCTGATGGAGGTAGAAGAGCATTCTGACAGACCGATATAGCGAATCTTGCCTGCAGCGACGCAGTCGGCGAGTGCGCCCACGCTGTCTTCGATGGGGACGTTGAAGTCGCGGCGATGCAGATAATAGAGATCGATGACATCGGTGTTTAGTCGGCGCAGGCTTTCGTCACAAGTCTTCTTTACGTTCGCGGGGGTGCAATCGACTGCCCGCTTGCCCTCTCGATTTACTATGCCGCACTTGCTGGCAAGAATGAATTCGTCGCGCCGGCCAGGCAGTACCTCGCCTATCAATGTCTCATTGTGACCAAGGCCATAGAGGCTTGCGGTATCCAAGAAGGTATAGCCGACATCCAGAGCCCGGTGCAGGGCGCGCTCCGACTCTTCCCGATTTGCGGCGCCGTAGGATTGGGACATGCTCATGCAGCCCAGACCCAGAGCCGATACCTGTAATTCTCCGAGTTGGCGTGTCTGCATATCGATTTCTCCCTGTGTGATTTAGTGTCTTCAGCCCGCTGGATAGCCCTGAATACTAGCATGATTATCTAGCTTGCCTGCCGCTGCGTTAGCTGCCCTGATACAACTGAATACTCGTTCAGATTCTGTTCAGACTCGCTCGCGTATTCTTGGACCGTTCGCGGAAGAGCCCTAGCGACAGGCAAGCCTCACAAGCCCCACTCTTTCTTTAGCCTGTTTGCTGGTAGCACTGTCTGCCGCAAATCCTCACTCAACTAATGGCGGTTAGGGAGTGGGGATTTTTTATTTCAGCAGGCGTCTCAGGCACTGACCCCATTGACCGATTCTATTACCAGCGAAGATCCTCTCATCCTCTTGTTTGATCGACAGTAAATCTTTGATAAGATTGCAAAATTCCTCGCAATCACAATAACAAGACAGTGGCTCTCAACGTTCGGATGAATTTTCCCTCTCATGCAGGCCGCTATTCACCTAACTGGCAGACAGTAAGGGCTTTTGCATCGGTGCTGCTGATGCTCGGCCTGTTTATCCTGCCTCTAAGTCGAGTTGCCGCCCTCGAGGCTATCGAATCCCCCAATCAATACACGCTGCCTGCGGATATGAGTGCCGTGCACTTCTATTTAATCACCGTAGATGTCGGTGACAGGATATGGGACAACTTCGGTCATACCGCGCTGCGCGTCATCGACGAAGATGCAAATATCGACCTGGTGTTTAACTGGGGACTTTTTCGTATCAATGGCGGTCCCGTCGCCTTCTCCTACAATTTTTTCAAGGGGATTATGAATTACGAACTGGGCACAAAACCGCCTAATCAGGAATTCGCGATGTATCGCGCGCAGGAGCGCAGTGTCTGGCAGGACAAGATTAATCTCACCAACCCGCAGAAAGAAATTCTCTACACTCGTCTGTTGTGGAACTCGCAGCCCGAGAACATCGTCTACCCCTATCAATACTTCTTCGATAATTGCACGACCCGTGTACGGGACTATCTGGATGAGGCTCTTTCCGGTCGATTGGCGGTATTCAAGGATGGCTTGACTGACTCTACGTTCCGCGATCAAGTGCGAGCGCACTATGAATCCGTGGCGCTTATCGGTTTCTCCCTCGATGTATTGATGAACAGCAATATCGATAGACCGATGACTGAGTGGGAAGCTATGTTCCTGCCGCTTACTTTAAGAGAACAGCTCTATCTGGTCGAATCCGATGTGGCGGAGAACGGAGTGCGTAATATGCTGCTCTCCGGTTCGCAGCAGATTATGCTGTTTCCTCCACCTACGGTTGAGACGGACCCTTACCAGATAGCGTCTATAACACTATTGGCGCCAGTACTGCTGTTGTTCCTGATGTTGAAGAAGATTCCCATGTCGTATTTTGCAACACACTCGCGCATAGGCTTGAATCTACCCGGAATCAATTTTCGCCTACTTGGTTTGCTGGGTATTCTGGTGGCTCTATTCAGCGGTATCTACGGCATCTTGATGTTGGGCAGCTGGTTTGTGTCCGGCCACCTGGATCTGCACCACAATATCAACCTGCTCCTGTTCTGGCCGACGGATCTGCTGGGTATCTTCGTCGCACTGCGTTGGCTTATTTTTTGTAGGCCATGGCCCATGACGCATAATAGTGCGCCATTCTTGAATTACTACATGATGGCCCATGTGTTTGGCATGGCTGTCTATGCGGCCGTGACATTCTTGCAGCTGGCGGATCAATCCACTTTGAATATCAGCTTATATGTTCTGCCCGGCCTAACACTGTTCACCGTGCTTGTCTGGCTGGTTGGATTCGAGCCAGCGAAACCCAGGAACAGTTTTTTCTAGATCCTACCCATCTGTTCAGGATGCCCCATTACATGACGAAACTAATTAGCTCAGTAGCGCAACGAGCAGATGAATTACATCCGATGGCGGCGAAAGTCGCCAGGGCTGCCGCCAGGCAGAAGCCTCTGTCTGAATGCAGCGCCGTGGAGGCCAGGGCCATGCGCGAGGAGCGCGGTAATCCCTTCGCGCCAGAAGCTGTTGCGATGGAAAGTATTACGGATCATTGGCTGCCTGGCGGCGCGGGGCAGTTGCGGGTGCGGCGCTATCAGCCCATGGCTACTCAGTCCGAGTTGCAGCCGGCCCTCCTCTATTTTCATGGGGGTGGTCATGTGCTGGGCACGCTAGACGGCTATGACACCGTTGCCCAGCAGCTGGCGCGATTAGGAAATTGCGTGGTGTTTTCGGCTGAGTATCGACTGGCGCCGGAGACGAAGTCTATGGGTATCTATCAAGATGGCCTCGACATCTATAGTTGGCTACTAAACAGCGGGCCCGATTTAGGTATAGACCCGAATCGCATCGCGATAGGCGGTGACAGCGCCGGAGGCAACATCGCCATCGCGGTAATGCTGCAGTGCAAGCAACAGAACATCGCCCAGCCTTGCTATCAGGTTCTGATATATCCAGCCATAGACTGTCGCATGGGCTATCCGTCCATCGACGAGTTTGCGGAAGGGTATTTTCTGACTAAGGCCGACAAGCAATGGTTTCGAGGACAGTTTCTTGAGTCAGACGAGCGGGCGAGTGACCCTCTGGTGTCATCTATATTGGCAGATCTTGGCGGCCTGCCTCCAGCACTGGTAATTACGGCGGGCTTCGACCCCTTACGTGATGAGGGCGAAGCCTTCGCAAAACGTTTAGCGGATCATGGCGTGCCGGTTGAACATGTTTGCTATACAGATATGATTCACGCCTTCGTGTCGTTTGCCGGCGGAATTCCTGCGGGAATGTCGGCCTTAGAGCGCATCGGCGCGCAGCTGCAGCGAGCCTTTAGCAACTAACTTGTCTTCGCTGCCCTTCTCTAAATTGCAGACAAAAAAAGGCCGAACACTAAGGCTCGGCCTAACTTCCAAACTGATATTATTCAGTCGATATTTTTAACTAGTTACTCTTTGCTAATCGTTCCGTGAGGGTCGATTAAGGAGTGACTATTTCTACCCGGCGATTCTGCTGATAGGCGCGCTCATTGGTGGCGCGATCAGCAGGGCGCTCTTCGCCATAGCTCACCATCTCTATCTGGCTGCGCGATGCACCGTTAACGATTAGGTAGTTGAGAATGCCTTCGGCACGACGCTCGCCTAGTGCCAAATTGTACTCTCTAGTGCCGCGCTCATCTGCATGGCCTTCAAGGCGGATTCTCTTGTTAGAGTTCGCGGCAAGGTCTCTTGCGTGATAGGTCAACACATTGCGGTCTGCTTGACGGAATTCAGACACGTCGAAGTCGAAGTAGAAGACTCTGGTATTTAGTGCGGCAGCGGCTATGCGCTCTTCCGCAGCAGCGGCTCGAGCACGTGCCTCGGCTTCCAGCTCTTGGGTGCGACGGGTGGTCGCATCGATGCCCGATTCGGTTTCGGCTACTACTTCGCTGCTCGCTTCATCGCTGGTTGAGCTACAAGCGGCCAGGCTGAAAAGGGCAATAAAAAGCAGGGTAAATTTAGTTGATCTAGAGAATTTCATGGCATCTCCTAAGAGGTATCTAGTGGAAGTCTGTGTGCAAACTGTTTTTCTGCAATTTTTGTTTGCAATTACAGTATGTTAAAAAGAGGGCGAAGGATACCGTAATTGCGGCTTTAAATCCAACGAGACAATCGATTTTAGCGTTAAATTTTGCAGAAAATTGCAGCAGATCAACGCGATTCTAGGGGTCTGCGATCTTCCGAGCAATCGTTCGATTATTGCTTATCAAGGGCGGGGAATAATGGTAATCTTCGCCTTCTTCGAAATTCGAGTTACACCCGTCGCGGGCTTGTTTTAGTCCGAATATCAAGGGTAGCCCAGGGCATTTTGGCCCGGAACAACAGGAGATTTACATTGAACGCTGATTTTACCGCTGAAGAACTGCAATTCGAGCAGGAAGTTCGGGAGTTTTTGCAGAATGATTTTCCAGCTGAATACCGAGAGAAGGTCGATGCTGGCATTCGCCTGAGCAAAGAGGAACTGGTGCACTGGCAGAAGATTCTCTACAAGAAGGGCTGGGCAGCCTCAAATTGGCCGGCCGAATACGGTGGTACTGGCTGGACGGCTACACAGAAGCACATCTTCGCAACGGAAATGGGCCTTATCGGTGCGCCGGAACCCGTTCCATTTGGTATGAAGATGGTTGCTCCGGTAATCATGGCTTACGGCTCGGATGAGCAGAAGCAGCGTTTTCTTCCCGATATTCTGGAAAGTAATGTGTGGTGGTGTCAGGGTTATTCCGAGCCCAACGCAGGTTCGGATCTGGCGTCATTAAAGACGTCTGCCGTGCGAGATGGTGATGAATACGTAGTCAATGGCAGCAAGACCTGGAACACCTACGGTCAGTATGCTGACTGGATTTTCTGCCTGGTACGCACCGACAACAGCGTGAAGAAGCAAGAAGGTATTAGTTTTCTGCTCATAGACATGAAGACCCCAGGTATAACTCTCAAGCCTATCGTGTTGCTAGACGGTCATGCCGAAGTTAACGAAGTATTCTTCGATGACGTCAGGGTGCCGGCTAACAATCTTATCGGTGAAGAGAACAAGGGTTGGACCTACGCCAAAGTATTGCTTACTCATGAACGTACAAATATCTCGGGCGTACCCCGCGGTAAGCGCCGACTGGCTGCGCTCAAGCGTCTCGCTAAGAATACCGACGATGGTTTCGGTGGCACGATGTTGGACAATGCGTCATTCAGGACGAAGTTGGCCGAGGTTGAGATTGAGTTGCAGGCACTGGAATATTCTGAGCTGCGTACTCTTGCCGCCTTGAGCGTAGGTAATGCGCCTGGCCCTGAGTCGTCGATTCTAAAGATTGTCGGAACAGAACTCGCCCAGGAGATGGATGAAATGTTCGTCGACCTGGCAGGCTACCATTGTCTCCCTTTCGTACCTGAACAGTTTGAAGACGGTTTCCAGGGCGAGGCTATAGGCCCGGGTAATTCGGCGGCAGCGGCACTGACCTATTTTAATAATCGCAAGCTGTCGATATTCGGTGGCTCTAACGAAATTCAACGTAACATTATCAGCAAGGCTGTATTGGGTCTGTAATAGATTCGATGAGTGCCTTGGGCTGACAACGTAGATAGATTTAAAGAGGGATTATTGTGGATTTTTCGAACACAGAAGAACAGCAGATGCTGCAAGAGAGCGTGCAGAAGTTCGTTTACAAAAGTTATGACTTCGATACGCGTAACAAAATCATAGCGACAGAAAAAGGCTTCAGTGATGAAAACTGGGAGCTTTTTGCGGAGCTGGGTTGGTTGACGGTTCCTTTTCAGGAAGAAGATGGTGGCTTCGGTGGGTCTGCCGTCGACCTCGTCGTGATGATGGAAGAATTTGGTAAGGCAATGTTAGTTGAACCCTTCGTCGCGACGACTGTTCTGGCGGGTGGGCTGATCAGCGAACAGGGTAGTGCGCAGCAGAAGGCTGAGCTTTTGCCTAAGATTATGGAAGGTAAGCTGCAGCTAGCCTGTGCCTATGCCGAGCCGGGTAGCCGCTTCAATCTGGCGAACATCAAAACCTCGGCAGTAGCAGACGGCGACAACATTGTTCTCAATGGCAGCAAGACAGCGGTTCTGAACGGTTCAAATGCTGAAGTTCTATTGGTCGTGGCGCGTGAATCAGGCGCTGCAACCGATACCACAGGTGTTTCGGTCTTCATGGTAGATGCGACAAGTGCTGGGGTTTCAATTCAGGCTTTCGCAAATGTGGATGGCAAGAAGTCAGCCGAGATTACGCTTAAAGACGTCAGCGTATCGGCGACAGCTAGATTGGGTGAGGCAGGTTCTGCTCTGTCGGCGCTGACTGCCGTCGTCGATCGTGCAACGCTGGCAGTAAGTGCCGAGGCGGTAGGCGCGATGGAAGCAATGCTGCATAAGACTGTGGAATACAGCAAGACGCGCAAGCAATTTGGTACGGCGATTGGTACGTTCCAGGCACTACAACATCGTATGGCGGATATGTTCATCGAATGCCAGTTGGCACGTTCTATCGTTATCATGGCAGCCATGAAGTTAGATGGCGGTGAAGACGCGACGGAGAAGAGCAAGTCAGTCTCTGCAGCTAAGAGTCGCATTGGCAAGGCGATAAACAAGGTCGGCCAGGAAGCTATTCAGATCCATGGTGGCATAGCCATGACAGAAGAATTGGATGTCGGACATCTATTCAAGCTGGTTACCGCTGCGGAAATCATGTTTGGGAATACCGATTATCACACCGAACGATTCGCGTCGCTCTAAGAGAGGTCTTCATGTCTCTCAGTGCTATTCCCCGCGTGTGGCTGTCTGAACCGTGAGCGAAATCATCTTGGTTCGCCACGGACAGGCATCATTCGGTGCAGATTCCTACGATAAATTGAGCGATAAGGGTGTCGAGCAAGTCAAAGTGCTTGCACGGCACTGGCAGGAAGTGGGCGAGCAATTCGACCATGTGTACAGTGGCACCTTGCTTAGACAGAGAGAGACAGCGAACGAGTTGCTCGCTCTGGTAAAGGGTGCTCCAAGCGCTTCTACTGAAAACCCCTCCTTCAATGAATACAATGGTGATCCTCTCATGCGTGTGTATCTTCGTGATCACGCAGCGCAGGAGGGATTCGACGTGCCGATTGCCTGGCCTATTAAAGATGAGCGCCTGTTCCAAAGAATTTTCGAAGCCGCCTGCGCGAAGTGGATACGCGGGGAGCTAACACCTAGTAGTGAGGAAGCAAATTTCGAGCATTGGGCAGACTTTCAAGATCGTGTTCATACCGCCATCGATGAGATCATGGCCAGGCATAACGAGGGTGCACGGGTATTAGTCTCCACCTCTGGCGGTGTCATAGCCATGGTGCTGCAAAGAGTACTACAATTCCCCGACGATGCGGTTATCACCACCAATTGGATGGTGCGCAATAGTTCGGTGAGCCGTATTAAATACGGGCGAGGAAAGGTATCCTTGACTCAATTCAACAGCTTACCCCATCTCGAAAGGGCGGGTTTGCAGCAAATGATCACCTATAGATAAGGCAAAGGATTTCGTTTTGACGAACAATGAACTAGTCGATCAAGCCGGAAGTATGCGTGAGGGTGAGGAGCTCGACCTGAATTGTCTCAGGCAATATCTTGAGCCAGTACTCGGCAGTGCCGCAGCATCTCTGGAGGCCAAACAATTCCCCGGCGGTTTCTCCAATCTTACCTATCTGCTTAGCAGCGGCGATGAAAAGTGGGTGCTACGCCGACCTCCATTTGGCAGTAAGGTAAAGTCTGCTCATGATATGTCGCGCGAGTACAAGATTCTCTCGGCTCTGCAAAAAGTCTATTCCTATGGGCCGGTTCCCGTTCATTTCTGTGAAGATCATGACGTGTTGGGCTGTGATTTTTATTTGATGACATACATCGAAGGCTTGGTGATTCGTCGCGAGTATCCGGCGAGCCTGAACATGAGTCCGGATCAGATTCGGCAACAGCTGTTTAATTTTTTCGATGTGTTGAGTGAGTTGCACTCCGTGGATCTGGTTGAGGCTGGCCTCGATACATTCGGGCGCCCCGAAGGTTATGTTAAGCGGCAGGTTGAAGGATGGTGCAAGCGCTGGGGCGATGCGGTGACCCCGGATACAGTAAACTGTGATGCAATCATGCAATGGTTGAATGACAATATGCCTGCCGAAAGCGGCAAGGCAAGCGTGATACATAATGATTACAAGATGGATAACGTTATATTCTCCCTGGAGAATCCTCTTGAGGTAATCGGAGTCCTGGACTGGGAGATGGCAACTGTTGGCGATCCCCTAATGGATCTGGGTTGCACCCTTGGTTACTGGGTTGAAACTTCAGATCCAGATTTTTTCCGCGAATACAGAACAATGCCGAGCGATATTGAGGGTGCGCCTACTCGCGCCGAGATCGTCGCTCGCTTTCAAGAGAAGACAGGCATCCCCGTAGATAACTTCCCCTTCTACTTTTGTTTCGGTCTGTTTCGTTTAGCCGTAATTGGTCAGCAAATCTACTACCGTTATTATCAGGGCCTGACGAAGGACAAACGTTTTGCGATGATGGTTAAGAAAACCCACATTCTGCAGCAGATGTGTGAACTGATTATTGCCGGCAAGGTAACTACATAAGTTCGGTACTAAGAACTAGAATACATACTCCCAAGATTCAGGAATAAAGCGATGGCCTTCGATATTAGTGAACTGTTCTCCGTGTCCGGTAAGGTGGCAATAGTTACGGGTGGCTCGAGGGGTATTGGTAAGATGATCGCCGAAGGCTATGTGGCGAACGGTGTAAAGACCTATATCACCGCACGAAAAGCCGAGGCCTGTGAGGCGACGGCACAAGAGTTGTCGGCTCAGGGAGAGTGCATAGCTATCCCCGCGGACCTCTCTACCAAGGCTGGCAGGGATTCGTTCGTCAGTGAAATTAAGCAGCGCGAATCGAAGATCGATATCCTGGTAAATAATGCCGGCGCTGCCTGGGGAGCCCCGTTCGAGGAATATCCGGACGAAGGCTATGACAAGGTAATGGATATCAATGTGAAGGCCGTGTTTACCTTGACGCGAGACCTGATGCCTCTGCTTTGTAAGGATGCCAGCCCGGAACAGCCGAGTCGTGTGATCAATATCGGCTCTATCGATGGCTTGCGTGTCTCTAGCATGGATAATTTTGCCTATGGTGCGAGCAAGGCTGCCGTGCATTTCCTCACTAAGAACCTGGCAGTACGTTTGGCGCCTAAAGGTATTACGGTGAATGCTATCGCCCCTGGTGCTTTCGAGAGCCAGATGATGGATCACACGTTGAGCCAATTTCGAGACAAGATAGAGGCGGAGAATCCGCTGGGCAGAATAGGCAGGCCTACCGATATGGCAGGGCTCGCGCTCTATCTGGCCTGTAACGCCTCCAAGTATATGACGGGGCAGGTAATCGCCATAGACGGCGGCCGCCACCTGGGTTCCCGCTAGCCATCCCTGGCGAGCGAAGCACCAGGGGCGAAATTTCGCCTTCTCTTCAAAGTTTTAGTTATCTAGCGAGAGTGCAGGAGCGGTTTGTCGTGAAACCCTTCCAATGGCGCGCGCTTCAATGGTACTTTTACGGCTCTCCATAATTAGAAGGTTAGCTAAGCCCGTGAACCCAGTCAGTCTGCCCAAAATAGTTGTAATCAGTGTCGCTTTCGTAAGCGGGTTTAGCATCATGACTATCGAGATGCTCGGTGCGCGTATCATGGCGCCTTATTTCGGTGGAAGTATCTCCGTGTGGGGAAGTCTCATCACTGTCTTCATGCTTGCGCTGTCGGTGGGGTATTTAATCGGTGGCCGACTATCGACACGTAATCCCAATCCCAAGACATTTGCACTGTTCTTCATTTCGGCGGCTATTTTTTCCATCCCAATCATCGTTTTCGCCGATGCGATTATGCGACCAATATTTCTAGCCATAGAAGATCCGCGCTATGGTTCGCTGTTTGCCTCAATATTTTTGTATTTTATTCCAACCAGCATACTGGGAATGATCTCTCCCTATTCTGTTCGTCTGATGGTGGATTCCCATGAGCATAGTGGTCATATGGCTGGGCAATTGTTTTTCGTCTCAACCATTGGAAGTGCTGGCGGCACTCTGGCGACTAGTTTCTATTTTGTATTATGGTTCGACGTGAACCAGATCCTTTGGGGTGCTGTCGCGGTTCTTCTTCTGGCGGGCTCACTAATTCTGTTCATAAACTTCTTACTTCAGAAAAATGCTGCAGCTTCAAAGGTACCGGCTTATGAAAAACAAACTTAGGCATCTGCTAGGTGGTGCGTTAATTGGTGGCGTTGCGGCATTGCTGCAACTCCCGTTGATTGCGGCAGAAACTATCCACGAAGAAAAATCACTGTATCGAGATATCAACGTTGTTCAGACGGGTAGTCGTCGTTGCCTTATTTTCAATGTACATCGAGGCGATAGGAATCAAACCTGCGTTGATGTAAATAACCGCGACGAGTTAATATTTAGTTATACCAAGATGAGTTTCGCCGGCCTGTTAATGAACCCCGAGCCGAAGAAGATTCTTATTGCCGGATTGGGCGGGGGGACGTTGCCTCTGGCATTCAATGACCTGTTTCCCGATGCGCAGATCGATATCGTTGAGGTCGACCAGGCTGTAGTCAATGTCGCGAAACAATTCTTCTTCTTTGAAGAGAACGAGAACATGACGGTAGCCGTAAACGATGCCAGAGTATTCGTGAAGCGGGCTGGAATTCTCGGTGAGAAGTACGACTTTATAATTCTCGATGCATTCGGTGGCGATTATATCCCCGAGCATCTGTTAACGCGGGAGTTCCTTGAAGAGGTCAGACAGATCATGACCGAAGACGCCGTGTTAGTTGCTAACACCTTTTCCACGAGCCGGTTCTATGACCATGAGTCAGTGACCTATCAGCGAGTATTCGGTGAGTTCTTTAACTTCAAGTTACCCGCTAGTGGTAATCGTATGATCATCACCCAGCTAGATCCCTTGCCGCCGCGGGGCAGTCTGATTACCCGAGCGCAGGCTCTGGCTCCATCGCTTGAGAAGTACGGTGTTCCCCTGCTCGAGTACCCGAATCGGCTTTCCACCCGCGTTGACTGGGATATGAGTAGACGTGTGCTTACCGATCAATATGCGCCAGCGAATCTGCTGCAAGACGATTAGCAGAAAGAGACCTTAGGTAAACTCTTCATCAGATAGGCGCATCGAGATACGTGTCGCTATGGCGGTGCAGCACTGGCGACTTTTTATGTCTGCAGAGCGGGAAAGAGGCTGAACTAGGTGCTGCTGATGATGTCGCGCAGACTTTGAATGTCGAGTAGTTCGATCTCTCGGTTCTTAACGCTGATTAAACCTTTCTTCTGTAGAGAGGTAAAAATTCTGCTGACTGTCTCTACCGTTAGGCCCAGATATTCGCCGATGTCACCACGAGTCATCGGTAACAGAAATCTAGTGGGTGAGAGTGATACGCGGGCATAGCGACTGGAAAGACCTAGTAGGAAAGAGGCGGTACGTTCCTCCGCGGTATAGCTACTCAGCAGCGTATGTATCTGCTGGTCTTTAGCTATCTCGTTGCCCATTATTGAAAAGAAATGGTGTTGTAGGCTAGGTAGTTCCTGGCTGAGTTTCTCTAACTGCGAGAAGGGTATTTCGCAGATCGACGAATGCTCGAGAGCAGACGTGGAATTTGCATAGCTACGGCTCGCGATACCGTCCATTCCAATAATCTCGCCTGGTAAGTAAAACCCTGTGACTCGACCCTGACCGCTATCGCTTAGAAAGTAGGATTTGAAGCTGCCTGAACGAACGGCATAGACAGACTTGAATTCATCGCTCTGACGGTAGAGGTGATCGCCTTTCTTGAAGGGGCGGTTTCTCTCTACTATGGCATCGAGCTGATGTATTTCGGATTTATTCAGAGCAATAGGCAGGCAGAGCTCGTTAAGACGGCAGCTTGTGCAGGATACAGTTGGGTTGTGGGGGCAGATCTTAAGCACTGTTGCGCTTGGCCGTACAGGAATCTTGGCCTCCATCTCGTCTAGACTAACCGTCCCGATATCTGAATTGCCCACTGATAAATACTCTCGAGTTTTAAAAGTTGTGCTGCAGCAGCTATAGTTCCAGAATTGTGTCATCATTTTGATGGCTATACAATTTGTATATAGAAGCGGAATAGCCCAAATTGGGCGCGATGGGAGTGAATAGATCACGCAGAGGGGGTGCATGCGGGCAATATGTGGGCTTCCAGGGGAAGGGAGCTGCCCAGAGGGCTGCCTCGGTCTATGCCAAGGCGATTGCATAATGCCGCAATCCCTTGCGGCATGTTTACTATCTTGAACTTTTATTCTTTGCCAACGTGTACGGTAAGAACATCACAATCTGCTCCGTGAAGGAGCTTAATCGCAGTAGAGCCTAGCAGTATCTTCCAGCCAGAGTGTCCGTGGCTGCCAATGACAATCGCGTCTACACCAATCTCAGTCGCGAGATTTCTGATCTCGGGGCCTGGCGCTCCCAGAAGTGTGTGAACCTTAGCCTCGTCGAGATTGAGTCGCTGCGCGATCTCTTTCAGCTTCTGCTCCGCCATGGTAATGGCTTCTTGTTGGATTTCATTAATATTAACCGCATAGATGTCCATGCTATAGGCGGCGGCGACAGGCTCGACGACATGCACGAGATGAATATTGCTGGTGTCGCCCTTGGCTGCTGCAAGGGCCTTATCGATAACCTTCTGGGAATCTTTTGATAGGTCAACGGCTACAAGAATGGTGCTGTACATAATGTTGTCTCCTCAGCTTTTATTCCACTGATACTTTGAAGTAAGTCTCTGATTAGTATTGCAACCTTTATCCACTTCAATGCTCTTGATATAGGTCAAGTTGGTAGTGTGTAAGAGAAAAATACAGATGGTCCCGGTACCTACTGTAGCCCATATCATGCATGGAAAGGGCGAGTATTTGCAGCTTATTTCTGATGAATTAGATGACCGCAATATTTACAGTGGCGGGCATCCAGGTCATGACCGGTTGCCTTGCAGCTGGTACATTCGCTTCCCTCTAGTTTAGGATTCTTGCTTCGCTCTTGAACCTGTTGCATGAGTTCTGCGCCGATAATCCCGGTTGGAACCGCAATGATGGCGTAACCGCAAATCATTGCTATTCCAGCGATGAATTGCCCCAGTGGTGTTTGCGGAACAATGTCTCCGTAGCCAACCGTGGTGATGGTGACGATCGCCCAGTAGATCGATTGCGGAATGTTGTCGAAACCATTTTGCCCGCCCTCGATGATAAACATTAGCGCGCCGAAAATAATGATGAGCGTGGTCACGGAGAACAGAAATACCAGGATCTTTCGGCGCGCTTGCAGCAGCGCTGCGTACAGCATATTTGCCTCGCCCATATAGCGCAGCAATTTCAGAATGCGGAAGACGCGCAGCACGCGCATGATGCGCACTACGATCAGATAAACCGCAGACGGATAGAAAAAGGCGATATAGGTGGGCAGTATGGAGAGCAGATCCACTACACCATAGAAACTGAATACATAGCGCCGTCTTATTTGGCGTGCTGTATAGCCTGAGCAGGTATTCAACGGTGAACAGAATGGTGAACAGCCATTCCAGTCGATACAGCAAGGCGCCATAACGTTCGTGTAGCGAGGCAATCGAGTCCAGCAGAACCGCCGTGACACTGACGATGATCAGCAGTATGAGGATAATGTCGAACCAGCGTCCCGGCCTTCGACTCATAGCCGAAGATCACATCATAGATTTTCTTCTGTGCTTTGCTAGTGTCGTTCAATGTCTACTGTGCATCCCTAATCATATTGCGCGCGATAATGATCTGCTGAATCTGGCTGGTGCCTTCGTAGAGGCGAAACAGGCGGACATCGCGATAAAATCTTTCGACAGCATATTCTGACATATAACCTGCTCCACCATGAATCTGCACGGCGCGATCGGCAACGCGACCAACCATTTCTGTGGCGAAAAGTTTGCAGGCAGAAGACTCCGTGCTGACACTCTCGCCATTGTCTCGCTTTCGTGCCGTTTCCATCACCATGCACTCGGCGGCATAGGTTTCTGTCTGGGAATCGGCGAGCATAGCCTGAATGAGTTGTTGGTCGGACAGGGGGACGCCAAACTGTTTGCGCTGCATCGCATAATCGAGGGCGTCCTTGATCAGCCGTTTGGCAACACCGATACTAAGGCCAGATATATGCAGTCGACCTCGATCCAGCACCTTCATCGCGGTGATGAAGCCAGTGCCTTCCTCGCCAATAATGTTTTCGGCGGGAACCGGACAGTCTTCGAAAATGACGTCGCAGGTCATGGAGCCGGACTGGCCCATTTTTTTATCGATTGGGCCCAGTGTAATGCCGGGTGAGCCTTTCTCGACTATAAAAGAGGAGATACCCCGGGCACCTTTGATGTCGGGATTCGTCCTCGCCATTACGTTGAAGGTGTCGGCAACAGCTGCATTGGTAATGTAGCGCTTGGTGCCATTGAGTATGTAGTGATCGCCTTCGCGCCTGGCGGTGGTCCTCAGTGAGGCGGCGTCTGAGCCGGACTCCGGTTCAGTAAGACAGAAACAGCTCACCCATTCTCCGCTGGCATACTTGGGCAGGTATTTTTGTTTCTGCTCCTCGGTGCCGGCGAATACGATGGCTGCCGAGCCGATGCCGTTGTTAGTGCCTATAATCGAGCGAAAAGCAGGGGAGGTATGACCCAAGGCAATGGTGACCAGGATCTCTTCTTCCATGGTTAAGCCCAGGCCGCCGTATTCTTCTGGAATGGTAAGGCCGAATAAGCCCAGCTCCTTCATCTCCTGAAGCAGCCCGTCTGGCATCTTCGCTTCCTCTGCCAGTTGGTTCTCGGCGGGAATCAATCTCTCGCTTACGAAGCGTTCGATTAAATCCACTAGTTGTTTGAGTGTTTCCGGGTCTCGTATCATTGAATATTTGCCTGAATTCCTGATTAATGGTGGAGCAAAATCCTGAGCCAGTCATGAAATGATGCGCTCACATCGAAGCACATGCCAAGGCTCAGCTGCTATCCGCTTTAAGCTAGCATATTTGTCTATTCGAAGCGACTGCATGCACCGTAATTACTGGACCTTGGCCCAATACCCTAGGTGGATTTGCTATGCTAGAATGATCGGCCTCGCGCTAGTGGTGCCGGTATTTTCAGGCATAAACGCCGAGGCTTGGCAGTGGTTTCAGGGGGATTCCAGGGCCAATATCGTGAAGGCTGGTATTACCGGCACTTATTACTACTAAGAATGCTCAGCGATAAGCAAGAATGGTAGGAATAGAAAGAACAGAGCTAATAGAAAGCATAGAAAGTATAGAAAGTATAGAAAGAATAGAAAGTATAGAAAGAATAGAAAGATAAAAAGCTGCGAGCCAGCAAGAACCTACGCTATTCCATCTGTAGTAAATCTCCCCAAGCTAATAACCAGAGTGAGTGTGAACATGCCCGATAATTCTCCGCGCGATGCATTTATTTATGACGGTGGTCGTACCGCCTTCGGCCGACATGCAGGAGCGCTTTCTCCGATTCGCCCCGATGACCTGTTGGCTCACGCAATCAAATCTGTCGTCGAGCGAAATGCCTTCGAAGCCGCTGCCTATGAAGATGTCATCATGGGGAATACCAACGGGGCTGGTGAGGACTGTCGCAATGTTGCGCGCTTTGCCTTGCTCAGGGCTGGTATGCCCACCTCGGTGGCAGGACTAACAGTGAATCGCCTATGTGGCTCCGGGCTGGCGGCGACCCTGGATGCCGCCCGAGGAGTCAAGGCAGGCGAGGGTGAGTTGTTTCTGGCAGGTGGGGTTGAGTCGATGAGTAGAGCCCCTATCGTCATGTCGAAGGCGCATACTGCGTTCGATCGTGGGCAGCAGATAGCGGACAGTACATTAGGTGCCAGGTTTACCAATCCTGCTTACGCGGCTGCCTACGGAAACGATACGATGCCGGAGACTGCAGACAATATTGCCAGTGACCTGGGTATCACCAGGGAGGAGAGCGATACTTTCGCGGCGGCTTCTCAGTCCAAGTACGAGGCGGCAAGAGCCGATGGCTTCTTCAAGGACGAGATTGTACCCATAGACGTGCCCCAGGGCCGCAAGAAACCCGACCTCACAGTCGATGCCGATGAGCATCCGCGCCCTTCCTCTACGCTAGAGGTCTCTGGGTGGTTTGCGCGCTTTGGCTGCAGAGGGTGTAGTCACAGCGGGCAATGCCAGTGGCATTAACGATGGCGCGGCGGCGCTTATCGTGGGTAGTGCAGCTATAGGCGAAAAATATTCGGTTAAGCCCCGGGTACGCATCATCGCTGGTGCCGTTGCCGGTGTTGAGCCGCGGGTCATGGGCTTGGGCCCGGTATTCGCTATCCGCAAGGCCTTGCAGCGAGCAAATCTGGAGCTTGCAGATATGGATATCATCGAGATCAATGAGGCATTCGCTTCGCAGGTGCTTGGCTGTCTCAAGATGTTGGAAGTGGACTTCAGCGACTCCCGCGTAAATCCTAACGGTGGGGCCATAGCGTTGGGCCATCCCTTGGGTGCGTCTGGCGCAAGAATTGCCATTACCGCCATGCGTCAGCTGGAAAGAACCGGCGGACGCTATGCCGCTATCAGTCTGTGTATTGGTATCGGCCAGGGTGTCGCAGCGATTCTCGAGCGAGTCGAATAACGTCTACTTTGAAAAATAGTCAGCAGTACTCCTTACACGTAAATCAGTAAACAGGAATTAAACATGTCGAATGTCGTAAGTTATGAGTTAGTAGGAAATATTGGTGTTATCAGTGTCAACAGCCCGCCAGTCAATGCGCTTTCACAGGCCGTACGCGAAGGCATATTGAATGCAGTCAACGCGGCGCAGGAAGACGGCTCCGAGGCTATCGTATTGCGCTGCGAAGGTCGTACCTTTATCGCAGGGGCAGATATTACCGAATTTGGAAAGCCGCCTATGGAGCCAGGCTTGCCCGAGGTGCTTGGGGCAATCGAAAATTCCAAGAAGCCGGTGATAGCGGCAATACATGGCACCGCACTGGGCGGTGGCTTTGAAGTGGCTCTGGCCTGTCACTATCGCTGTGCGATCGCGTCAGCGAAGGTGGGTCTCCCAGAAGTTAAGTTAGGCCTGTTGCCGGGCGCGGGTGGAACACAGCGCGTGCCACGTGTGGCGGGTGTGCAAGTGGCACTGGACATGATCACGAGTGGTAATCCTGTTGCGGCAGCGAAAGCAAACAGCATGGGATTGTTGGATGAGGTCGTCGAAGGCGATGATCTGCAGGCAGCCGCGATAAAATATGCCACCGATCTGCTTGAGTCTGGCGCGCCATTGAAGCGCATTCGTGACATCACTATCGACCCGGCTACTATCGAGCCTGGTTTCTTCGATGCGGCCAGAAAGAAGTTGGCCCAGCGTGCGCGCGGGCAGATCGCGCCCGACAAGATTGTGTCCTGCATCGAGGCGGCGGTGAACCTGCCCATGGATCAGGGATTGGAACGCGAGCGTGAATTGTTTCGCGAACTGGTCACCTCGCCAGAATCGGCGGCGATGCGTCACATCTTCTTTGCGGAACGCCAGGCGGCGAAGATTAAAGACCTGCCTAAAGATACGCCACTGCGCGACATCAAGAAGGTGGCTATCATCGGTGGCGGAACCATGGGCGGTGGTATCGCCATGTGTTTCGCGAATGTCGGCATTCCGGTCGTCATGCTTGAGATTAACGATGAAGCGCTTGAGCGTGGCATGAATATAATCCGCAAGAACTACACGATTACCGTACAGAAAGGAAAGCTCCCTGCGGACAAGATGGAGCAGTTGATCAGCACAATCTCGGGAACCACAGACTATGCAGATCTTGGCGATGTCGATCTGGTTATCGAGGCTGTCTTCGAAAATTTAGATCTAAAGAAAGAAATATTCGCGAAGTTGGATGCTGTCTGTAAGCCAGGTGCAATTTTGGCAACGAATACCTCCTATCAGGATGTCGATGCCATCGCCGAGGCGACAAGTCGACCACAAGATGTACTGGGCCTGCATTTCTTTAGCCCGGCGAATGTGATGAAGTTGCTGGAGATCGTTCGCGGCGCTAAGACTGCCGACGATGCATTGGCGACTTCCATGCAGATAGGCAAGAAGATCGGCAAGGTCTGCGCGCTTTCGAGGGTGTGTTACGGCTTTATCGGTAATCGTATGCTGGGTGGCTACGGCCGCGAGGCGCAGATGCTGCTAATGGACGGTTGTACTCCCGCACAGGTGGATTCAGCCCTGGAGAAATTTGGCATGGCGATGGGCCCTCTCGCGATGGGCGATCTCGCCGGTTTGGATGTTGGCTATAAGGCGCGGCAGGCTCGCACCGACCTGCCAGACGATCCCAAGCTGTATCGCATGGGCACTCTGCTGGTCGAGATGGGCAGACACGGGCAGAAGACCGGAGCTGGATTCTATAAGTACGACCCGCAGACGCGACAGCGCATGTCCGATCCTGAGATAGAGTCTATGATCAAGGAAGAAGCGGCGAAGTTAGGAATCGAGCAGCGTGATATATCAGACGAAGAGATTCTGCAGCGTTGTTTCTATCCGTTAATTAATGAGGGCGCGTTGATTCTCGAAGAGGGGATTGCGCAGCGCCCTAGTGATATCGATGTAGTGTACGTGTTTGGCTACGCATTCCCGGCAGCCAAGGGCGGGCCTATGCACTATGCCGATCATGTTGGCCTGAAGAATGTCTATGACAAGATCTGCGAATTCAGAGATATGTATGGCGAGCAATACTGGAAGCCGGCGCCGCTACTGGAAAAATTGGCGAAAGAAGGAAAGACCTTCGCCGAATGGGGGCGCGAGAACGGATAGAGCGCGTTCAGATAAGTCTATCTGATTACATCCTTTGCTATTAAGTATCTATTGAAGAGAAGAAAATATGATTGCATATCAAACCACAACGCCCGGTGCGGCTCTGGTAGAAGTTGAATCACAAACGCCGGTACCTCAGGGCACGGAAGTGTTGGTCAAGACAGTCGCCTGCGGTGTCTGTCATTCGGATATACACATGCACGACGGGGTCTTCAATCTTGGTAATGGCAAGCAACTCGAGGTAGGTCGCGAAGGCATGGTCTTAGGCCATGAAATCTTTGGCGAAGTAGTTGCCGTTGGGCCCGATGCCGAGGGTGTTCAGATTGGTGATCGACGCGTCGTCTACCCCTGGATTGGTTGTGGAGAATGTGCGGCATGTAAGCGTGGCGAGGAGCAGTTGTGTACCCCCGGCCGCGCTCTGGGCATTGTGGTTCATGGCGGCTTCGCCGACCACGTTCTTATCCCTCACAGTCGTTATTTGTTCGACAAGGGAGACGTGGCAGATTCCCTAGCAGCCACCTATGCCTGCTCCGGACTCACTGCCTATGCCGCACTTAAGAAGGTAGGCGATCTTCACGCAGACGATGCCGTGGTTATTATAGGCGCCGGCGGTGTCGGCATGATGGCTATTCAGATCGCGATTTCAGCCATGGGAATAGATCCAGTAGTTGTCGACATCGACGATGCCAAGCTGCAGGCGGCTCAAGAGATTGGGGTTAGCCGAACTTTCAATTCATCTGATCCACAGACGGCGAAAGCCTTGCGTAAGGCTACCGGTGGTGCCTATGCGGTACTGGATTTTGTTGGAGCCGAAGCTTCTGTTAATTATGGCCTAGGCTGTCTGCGTAAAGGCGGCATGCTAGTGATTGTGGGTCTGTACGGTGGTGCCTTGAATATACCAATTCCCTTTATTCCGATGAATGCACGCATTATTCAGGGTAGCTATGTGGGCACACCGCAAGACATGGCCGAGCTTATGGAGCTAGTGCGCGCAGGCAAGATTGCGCCTATTGACATCCACGAACGGCCGCTGTCTGAAGCCGGCGCGGCACTTGCAGATCTGAAGGCGGGGAAGGTTCAAGGGCGTCAGGTATTAGTCACAGGCTAAGCTTGTACTCAGCTAATGCTGAAATTTGAATACTAGATAGTCATTTAAGACAGAGGAGGGTTGCCTTGCAGTCCCTACAAGATTTTCGAGAAGAAACTCGCAGCTGGCTGGAGCAGAATTGCCCCGAGTCGATGCGCACAGCGATGGTACAGGAAGAAGTCGTCTGGGGTGGCCGCAATGCGCAGTTCACCAATCCCGACAGCAAGATTTGGTTAGAGCGCCTGGCGCAGAAGGGTTGGACCTGTCCGACCTGGCCCGCCGAATACGGTGGTGGTGGCTTGGACAAAGACCAGGCAATAATATTGAGCGAGGAATTGGTTCGTATCAATGCGCGACCCGGGCTGACCAGTTTTGGTATTAGTATGCTGGGTCCCGTGCTCCTTGAATACGGTAATCATGAACAGAAGCTGGAGCATATTCCGAAGATAGTGCGTGGAGAGATTCGTTGGTGCCAGGGATATTCTGAGCCGGGCTCCGGTTCGGACCTTGCCAGCCTTGCGACCAAGGCAGAGTTACAGGGCGATACCTACCTGATTAATGGATCCAAGGTGTGGACTTCTTATGCCGACAAGGCAGATTGGATTTTTTGTCTGGTGCGCACCGACTTCGAGGTGCCCAAGCATGCGGGTATTAGCTTCATATTGTTCGATATGGCTAGCGAGGGCATCTCCACTAAACCGATCCAGTTGATTAGCGGCTCCTCGCCCTTCTGTGAGACATTCTTCGATGATGTCAAAGTGCCAGCAAGCAATCTCGTTGGGCGCCTTAACGAAGGCTGGACCATTGCCAAGCGCCTGCTACAACATGAGCGCACCATGATTTCTGGCTTCGGGCTAAGCTCGGGTCAGTCAGACAATGGCGGCACTACATCGACCATCTCCAGCCTGGAAGGTACGGCGATGAGCTACCGCGGCGATAGTGAGAAATTATCCGACCCGGTGCTGCGTGACCAGATCGCACAGTTCAAGATCGACAGTGACGCGTTTGCCTATACTTCTAGACGCTCGATCGAAGAGTCCAAGCAGGGCCAGGGGCCGAATGCGACTTCTTCCATGCTCAAGAATTACGGCTGCGAGCTAAACAAGCGTCGTTACGAATTAATGTTGCAGGCAATCGGTAGTCAGGGGCTGGGCTGGGAAGGCGAAGGTTTCAATGACGAGGAATTACAGCTGACTCGCGAGTGGTTGCGTTCCAAAGCAAACTCTATCGAAGGTGGTACATCGGAAGTTCAATTGAATGTAATCGCCAAGCGAGTATTGGGGCTTCCCGATATTCTGAGTATGGCTCAGAAGTAAGTAAGACAACATAGAACGATGTTCGTAAGGAAGAATTAGAAAATGGCTTTAGTGTTAAGTGAAGACCAGCAATTACTGAAAGACTCGGCAAAGAGTTTCTGTGAACAAATTGCGCCCGTTTCCCTGTTGCGTAAACTGCGCGACAGTAAAGATGAGCAAGGCTATGACCAAGCTGTCTGGGCGCAGATGATCGAGCTGGGCTGGGCCGGTATGGCTGTGCCCGAATCCTATGGCGGTTTCGAATTTGGCTATGGTGGTCTGGGTGTTGTGTTGGAGGAGTCTGGCAGAACGCTGCTTAGCTCTCCGCTAATCTCTACCGTATTGATCGGCGCTACCGCCATCCTCGAACTTGGCAATGAGACCCAGAAACAGCAACTGCTGCCGCAGATCGTCGCCGGTGAACTGCTTACCGCCTTGGCACTCGATGAACACACGACTCATCGTCCGAGCAGGGTAGCCACCACAGCCACCAAGGTCGAAGGTGGTTACAGCTTAAGCGGTAGCAAGACCTTCGTACTCGATGGGCATATTGCAAACAAGCTTATCACCGTAGCGCGAACATCGGGTGAGACCGATAGCGAGCAAGGACTGTCTGTCTTTCTCGTGGACGCCGCTGCCGAGGGCGTTAGCATTCAGCGCACAATTATGGTCGACAGTCGCAATTCTTCCAATGTGCAGTTTAGCGATGTGCAGGTTCCCTCCGAGGCGCTGCTAGGCGACTTCGATGGTGCTTTCGAGAGCCTAAGCAAGGTGCTGGATATCGCGCGAATAGGTGTGGCAGCGGAGATGTTAGGCAGCATGCAAGCCGTCTTCGAAAGCATCCTGGTCTATCTAAAGCAGCGCGAGCAGTTCGGTGTTCTGATTGGTTCCTTTCAGGGGTTGCAGCACCGTGCCGCCGAGATGTATAGCGAGATCGAACTGTGTAAGTCAGCCGTGCGCGCCGCGTTATCGGCTCTGGACGATCCCGAAAAATCGTCGCAAGAGATCGCAGTGATTGCCAGCATGGCCAAGGCAAAACTCTCCGAAGTGTTCTTTCTGGTGAGCAATGAAGGCATACAGATGCACGGCGGTATTGGTATGACCGACGAGTTCGATGTAGGCTTTTACATCAAGCGTGCACGGGTAGCTCAGCAATTCCTTGGCGACGCAGCATTCCATCGTGATCGCTATGCAAGCCTGAACGGCTTTTAGTCGAAGGAATAAGTGCCAAGATGGCGTCAGAGCTTTGCCCTTTGGCGTCAATGTCGGACATCTTCAAAGCCTTAATGATGGAGTGCTTAAAGTAGACGGCGCAAATTAGGCATGCAATTTTTGCTTTAAAGAGCTGGAGTGTCAGACTCAACTACGGTTCGAATCGGGCTAGAAAGTTCCGGCCCACCTTCCAAATTCAGTCGCGTAATTTAACGAGATAAAACATGCCTCTGCTGATTATAGGTGCATTACTGGCGATACTGGTCTACGCGCCGAGTTTTTGGGTGCGCCGGGTAATGGCTAGGCACAGTAAAGAGATAGCAGGGCTGCCCGGCACAGGGGGTGAGCTGGCACTGCATCTAATCGAGCGCTTCGAGCTAACAGGAATCAAGGTCGAAGAGACTGCAGCTAATACGGATCATTTCGATCCATCGGGGCCGGCGGTTCGTCTGAGCCCGCTTAACCTAAACGGAAAATCTCTAACCGCTATTGCGGTGGCCGCTCATGAGGTGGGTCACGCGATTCAGTTCTATCGCCGTGAAAAAGTATTTGAACTGCGCAAGCGCTATCTACCTCTGGCTACTAGACTCAATCAGGTGGGTGTGGTCATGATGCTAATGATTCCAATTGCAGCTCTGGTGCTGCGCACGCCACTGGCGATTGGTGGGCTAATAGGCATAAGCTTGTTGCTTCAGCTCGGTGGTGCTTTTGCCTATCTGATTATTTTGCCTGAAGAATGGGACGCAAGTTTCAACAAGGCACTGCCGGTGCTAGTCGAAGGCGAATACGTGGATGCATCTCAATTGCCTGCGATTCGGCAGGTATTAAAGGCTGCAGCGCTAACTTACTTCGCCGCCGCTCTTGCGAATGTCTTGCATATCGGTCGCTGGTTTATGATTCTGAGAAGGTAGAGGAGAAGCTATGGATGATTCGTTAAACGTGTTCGATGAGGAGTTGGTTCCCTGTGGTACTGACCCTATTACCGGCTTCTATCGCGATGGCTGTTGCAACAGCAGCGACGAAGACCTGGGTTCTCACACGGTCTGCGTGCAGGTAGACGAACGCTTCTTACAATACTCTCGATTTCGAGGGAACGATCTCTCTACGCCTATGCCAGACTTTGGGTTTCCCGGTCTCAACCCCGGTGATAGCTGGTGTCTGTGCGCCGCGCGCTGGCTAGAGGCCTATGAGCAGGATATGGCGCCTAAGGTCTATCTCACGCGCACACACAAGCGAGCGCTGGATATAGTGAGTCTCGATAAATTGAAGGAATTTGCGGCGGATCTTAACTAGTGTCTGTAGGTTGAAGTAGAAAAAGAGCTGGGCTATGGACGATTGGCGTTTGTCTGCTTGCGCGAAAGTAGTATGCTGAGAAAATCTAACATCTACTAGAAGACTCTGTGCCAGGGAGAGTCCACCCTGACTAGAAAACTCACAATGTTACTTGGCTCGTTGCTCTTGTACTAGGCAATTGGCTTGAACACTGCGGTTGCGGAAGAATCTGCAGATACCTATTTCTTATTGAATGTTGAGTCCGATGGGGTGCCGGCGGCAGGAGATCTTATCTTCACGAATAGGGATGCAGGCGCCGGGCTGAGGGTTAGAGATCTGTTAAGACCGGGCAGGGCTGGACGCCGAAGTATATGCTGCAGTCTGTAACTGCCTGTGAGTACTATCTCAGTAGCATCTACCCTGTTGTGAATATCCGTGACAATGGGCCCCGTATCGAGATAGAGAAAAGCGCAGGGGTAATTACAACTCAGGCCGGCTCGATTAACACTGTCGACGATGTTCTGTTCAAGAGCAGAGGGCAGAGAGCAGAGAGCAGAGAGCAGGTGTAAGGAGTAGCATCGACTAGGAACCAAACTCCAACGCGCTGATAGC
Source organism: uncultured Pseudomonadales bacterium (assembly GCA_943842505.1). Taxonomy (GTDB): domain Bacteria; phylum Pseudomonadota; class Gammaproteobacteria; order Pseudomonadales; family Pseudohongiellaceae; genus UBA9145. Next base: position 396,797 of record CALTDI010000010.1, read on the forward strand.
CGCAGTGGGGGCGGAGCGCGAGTTGTTGTAGCATCCGAATGTTGTGATATCTATAGCCGGCAATGCGCCGGTGTCCGCCGACAAGAAACTGCTGGGCCTGTAGTGAATTAGAACCATTAATTTTACAAATAGTAGTCAATAAGAAAAGGGTGAAGCCATGAAAAAAATTGAAATCAATAGTGCAGTAAAGACAATATTCTTTCTGGGTTTGTCAGTGCTAGCCTCACTGGCAGGCGCACAGAACCTGGATCCAAACCGATTCGAGAATTCGATACTCGCGTTCGAGGCGCAAGATACAAAGTCGCAGCCAGCAGAAGGGGCGATCTTGCTGACCGGCAGCTCCAGCATCGCACGTTGGAACGATCAGGCAGCCGCAGCTCTTGCGCCTCTTTCGGTGATACCCCGAGGCTTCGGCGGCAGCGTGATGGGCGATGTATTGCACTATCTTGATCGAGTCGCTCTTAGCTATAAGCCGCGCGCAATTTTGATCTATGAGGGCGACAACGACACCTGGTACAAGCTGCCCAATGACAAGATCGTCAGTCAGTTCGAGGAAATTGTGGCTAGAGTTCATCAGGCTCTGCCCGAGACTCGTGTGTATGCGCTCTCGGTCAAGCCCAGCCTGGCTCGTGTCGATGTATGGCCTGCAGCGCAGCAGGTAAGTGCGCGCCTGCAGGCTATCGCCGAAGCCGACCCGCTGGTGCACTATATCGATGTGGCTACGCCCTTTCTAAAATCCGACGGCACGGTAATGACCGATATTTTCATCGAGGATGGCCTGCATCTGAATGATAAGGGTAACGTAATATGGGGTCGGGCAATCAAGGCTGGCCTCATGCAGATCGAAGCACAATTCGAATAGATACGAATTCAGCATTCGGAAGAGTCATGGATTTTCTATTACTTCTTGAAGCGATCATCAAGCTAGGCATTCCTATGGTGATTCTTAGCTGGATCATCTTCACCTGGCTGTACGGTGGCGGAGATCTGGATAGAAACGCGGGCAGGAAATCTATCGAGGCCCAGGTCAAGAAGATAAAGAAGTCTTTTGAGAAAAAGAAGCATGGCGGCAACTCGAACTACATGATGGAGAAGTGGATGTGGTTCGGTAGCGGTTTCTATGGGCTGGCGGGGTTATGGACATTTGCCGTTATCGAGATCGGCGATCTGCTGCGAGTCATCTTCAATCCCTCGTCGATCCCCGAGTCCTTCGACCACGGGTTTGTAACCGCTGCGGTTGAGCTGGTGTTGAATCAACTTGGTAATCTGATCACGGCGTTTTTGTGGTTTAGCTACTGGGCCGACAACGGAGTTATCACGTGGTTGCTGGTCGCCTATGTGGGTTACTGGATAGGTGTGGAGTTGGCCAGGCGCGGCGAAGACATGCCGCTGCAGGTGATGCTGCGCAAGTTCAGATCAATGCTGCCCTAGTCAGTCAAAATCAGCTCGCGATCTATCTCGACACCCAAGCCCGGGCCGCTGGGCATCGCCATAAACCCCTCGCTATCTACGATCGGCGCATTGTTCATGACGGCGAAGCCATTGCTATAGGGCGCGATGGGCGGGTCGTTGAGTATCTCTATCCACGGACAGTGTGGCCATGTTCCTATCATATGCAGCTGCGCTACCGTGCCTAACTGCCCGCCGCCGTGGTGCGGTATTACCAGCTTGTGATTCGCCAGTGCCAGTGCTGCTACCGCACGTAATCCCTGTACGCCTTCTGTAACCAATATCTCCGGCTGCAGAATATCGTAGACACCACGCTCTAACATCCACTGGAACTCCTGCACGCCCTGGTTGTTCTCACCGCCGGCGAGGGGAATGTCGACCATGCGATTTAATTCGCTGAGTCCGTCGAAGTCGTAGCGGCGCAGGGGTTCCTCGAGCCAATACACGTCCAAGTCCTTCAGCGCTCTGGCGGTGTCCAGTGCGCGGGTAAAATCCCATTGCACACCCGGTTGCCAGATGCCGCTGGACTGTGCCTGATTGGCATCGGTCATGATGGTGAAGTCGTCTCCGACAGCGTCTCTTACCATCTCGATCGTTCTGATATCTTCCTTCATGTCCAGGTGGTGAAGGCGAATCTTTATTCCCTGCCAACCCTCGGCCTGCAGTTTCGCTGCCGTTTCCGCTCGCTCTTGGGGTGTCGATAGTTGAATCATGCTGGCGTAGGCGGGCACTCTGTCTTTCTGTGCGCCCCATAGCTTGTAAAGAGGTTGACCTGCTACCTTTCCTACGATATCCCAGAGGGCTATCTCGATACAGCCTACGTCTCTCCAATTATTTGCGGCGCCATTGGTGTAGCGCATCTGGTGTCCAAGTGCCTCGTTATCGAAGGGGTCTTGGCCGACCAGGATTTGCTTCATGCGGTCGATGTTTGCCGGATTCATGCCCGGTGCGATGCCGGTTATGCCCTGATCGGTCAGGATCTCGGTGAAGCTGCCACCGCCGATTCTGCGCATATAGGGGCGCCCCGGAGCCCAGGCAGACTCCATAATTCCGGTCTCACCCAGGGTGCGCAGTCGATGCACGCGAATATCGGTGATGCGTGGCCGCTCGTTCTGGCCAAGTGCGATGCCCGGCACAGACAGTGAGGCTAGTGCAGCCGCACTGGAAGAAAGGCCGGAAAGAAATTGTCGACGCTTCATGATGAGCCCTGATTGATAGGTTTAGCGCTGATTAGAAGTCGTCATAGCCTTCGGTCAACTCGATATAACCACCCCAGGGATCTGTGATGAAAGCAATCTTTAAGCCTATGGCTGGAATTTCACGAAACGGTACATCGAATTCAATACCCTTTGCCGTCAGTTCATCGCAAAAAGCCTCAAGGTCATCGAACTCAAAACCGATGTGATCCAGTGCGGAGCCGCGGGTTGCCTGACGCGGCGTGTTCGAATTGCCAAAACTAATGTTCATCCCGGGGGCATTCGTGGTGGTCTGAATTGTGCCGCGCGGCTTAACCTCGAGTGAGAAAATATCGGTGTACCAGGCGAGCATCTCTTCATAGTCAGGCGAAATGAAATGAATGTGGTAGCCAGTGATCTCTTCGGACAGTCCCTGATCTTCCTGCATCTCAACGTACACATTGCCAGGCAGCATGATGTAGGCATTGGTCTGCCCCTCGGCGCCAATAAAGACACGACCGACTTCCAGGCCATCTGCGCGCCATTTAGCGAGAAAGCTATCCATGTTGCGAACCTTGAAACCAAAATGATCCATTACGGTGTCCTGCATCGCCAGAGCCGGCTCCTGCTCCTGTTCTGTCAAGGCAACGAGCATATTTGGCAGGCGCACTGCAGTGAGAGGCCCTTTCTGAACCACTACACCATTGAAGTGCTCTACCCAAATCTCTTTGTGTCTATCCATGTCCACCACATTAAGGTGTACATGGCCGTAGGTCAGGCCGGCTGGATTAGGTGTGGCAAGTTGCGCTTGCGCGGTAGTGGCCAGGGCGAGAAGCAGTAAAGCAGATAGAAGTCTCATGGTGCTAGATCCTTTCTTATTGTAGTGCTCATGAAAAAAGCAATCGAAGTAAATATAACTGAATCAAGAATAGTAGCTTGTGGACGCCGAGTCCATGCATTCGCACAGCCACCGCGTTAGTTTGAATAATCCAAGAGGCTGCAATCGATGCTTACCAGATGTCGGCGAGCAGCTCGTAAGAGCGGCGCCGGGCCTCATTATCGTGGGTGATCGTCACCAGCATGATCTCGTCGGCCTGAAACTGTTCGGCCAGGCTCAACAGTTTTACCTTTACCTGTTCGGGGGTGCCGACGGCGCGCTTTCCTCTGTTTTCCTCGAGCGTTCGTAGCTCTGCAGCTGAATAGGGGTAGTCCAGTGCTTCCTCTACGGAAGGAAAGGGACCGGGGTTGCCCTGCAGTAAGCGGCAATACCACAGGTCACGGCTGCGGGACAGGCGCTGCGCCTCTTCCTCGGTCTCGGCGGTGATACTAAAAAGAGTGAGGCAGGTCCACGGTGCATCTAAATTAGGGCCCGGTGTGAACCGCTCGCGATAGATGTCGAAAATATCTGGCCTGATATTGGGGTTGATGAAAGTACGCGAAGTTGTAGGGCAGGCCGGTCAGAGCCGCCAACATGGCACTGTCTTCGCTAGAGCCTAGCATCCACATCTCTGGCGGGGTTGATACCTTTGGAAAGGCGCGGGCATTTTCCATGCCCGGCGTGCGCGGGTCGCTGTCATTAAGAAGGGCCTGCAGGTCCACGACCATATTGGGAAAGTGCTCTGCACCAACTCGCGAGCCATAGCGAATGGCCGCGGCGGTAAAGGGGTCGGTTCCCGGCGCACGACCGACGCCCAGGTCCATGCGGCCCGGATACAGTGTCTGTAGAATCTTGAAATTCTCGGCGACCTTGTAGGGGCTGTAATAGGGCAGCATTACACCGCCAGAGCCCAGGCGAATCTGTGTAGTCTCTGCACCCAG
>CALTDI010000011.1 GCA_943842505.1 uncultured Pseudomonadales bacterium
TTTGGCTGTACTACTTTTATTGTTTGCCAGTTCATCGCATATCCATCTTCGTTATTGCCTCGATGGTGATGAAGCTCCCGTCTCTATTCACTTTGAGACTGCTGATTCGCATCCGAGCGACCACACCGAAGTAGATAGAGCAGATGTAGAGAGCGAGCTTTCTCTAGACATTCTGATCGACAAAAATTTCAAATTATCAATTGATGCAGTTGCATTACCTAATTCCTATTCGCTTGCGACTGTAGTTAAATCTCAGACTTTATTCGTACCTCACATACGTGAGGATATCCCCGATAAGCCAACAACACTTCTTCCTCCTTCCCGCGCACCTCCCGCAATAGCTTAAGTTGTACTTAAACAATTCGACTCGGACGAAATGTCTGAGGCGTTGCTTGTTCTAACAATTTGCGGGAGAAAGACTGTGAACCTTAAATATCTGGTGGTTGTGACTTGCGTCATGATCGCGAGCGCCACATGTAATGCGCAGGAGATGCTATCTGGCACCATTACACTGCGTGATGCCCTGACTGCCACTTTATCTATGAACCCGAGGTTGCGTAGTTTTCCATTGCGTAATGAGGCTTTGCTAGGTGAAAAAGAAATTGCCGATTTAAAACCACCTTTTATGCTAGGCGCTGAAGTTGAAGATGCCCTTGGTACGGGTGACATCAGGGACTTCACTGGAGCTGAGGCGACACTCAGGTTATCAAGTGTGATTGAAATGGGCGGCAAACGAGCTGCTCGCGTAGGAACGGTCAATCGAAGAATAGACGTTCTGAACGCAGAGCAACGAGTTGTCGAATTGGATTTGCTCGTGGAGGTCGTGAGGCGGTTCATTGATGTAGCTGTTACTCAGGAACAGGTAGCACTTCAGACACTGTCTACTGTCATAGCTCAGCAAACTGTGGATTTGATTGAGCCTCTAGTTACGGCAGGGCAAGCCCCACAACTGGAAACGGACCGAGCGCAGGCAGCACTTCTACGTGCGCAACTAGCAGAGCAAGCCGCATACGCCCGTCTCGGCAGTGCGAGAATCCGATTGGCAAGTATGTGGGCGAGGAATACTCCTCAGTTTGATGCGGTGTCATCCAACATTCTTACCGTCGAGCAAGCCGGGTCAATCGAATCCTTGCTAGCGGAGTTGGCATCGAATCCCGATATTGAAATCTTTGCTGCTGAATCCCGACTTCTGGAAGCTGAACTTCGCCTCGCGCAAACGCGTCAGGAGGGCGACATTCAATGGTCTGCTGGGATACGTCACCTCAAAGAATTTGACGATTCCGGGTTTGCTTTTGGGGTGACCATTCCTCTATTCAATAAGGCACGTGCGTCTGGTGCGGAACGTAGCGCTAGAGCCAATTTACAAGAAGTTGAAGTGCGCCAACTCACGGCCCTTAATGCAATCGAAGGTGAAATACGCTCACTCCATCGAGCGCTGCAACAAGCTATTGCTGAGGTAAACACCTTGCAGCTACAGGTCATTCCCGTCCTGCAAGACGTTCAGCAGCAAACACTGCAAGCGTATGGGGCTGGAACATACAGCTATGTCGAGTTGATAACTGCACAACAGGAATTTCTGGATGCTCAACTCTCGCTCATTTCCAGTGCTGGAAATGCACATCGGATCAGAGCCGAGATCGAACGTCTTAGCGGACTGCCACTAACAGGTCAGTAAAGAGGACAAGATGATGAACAGAATATTTTGTAATTTTCGAGTTAAAACGCAGTTATTGCTCGTAGCGCTATGCGCTTCAGCAATGTTTTTAAGTACAAACACAGTAGCCGCAGAAGAAGAGCATGAGGAGGAGATCGTTCAGATTTCCGCCGCATTAGCTCAAGAACTAGGCATAGAGACTGAACTAGCCGGTGCGGGTGTGATAAATCGCAACGTGTTGTTGTATGGCAGGACCATGCCAGATCCTCAGGGTATCAGCCATGTTTCTGCTCGCTACCCAGGCATGATTGTGTCGATGGCTCCCTCATTGGGCGACAGTGTAGAAGAGGGAGAAGTAATCGCAGTCATCGAGGCCAACACCAGCCTTCAGACCTATGATATTAAGGCGCCCTTAAGCGGCATAGTAGTTGAAAGACATGCGAACCTAGGCGAGTTGGCGTCAGGTCAGTCCCTTCTAACTATCGCAAATTACGACAACATTTGGGTGGATCTCACTGTTTTTCCTGGTGACTCACAACAGGTGCGCTCAGGCATGTCAGTGACTATTCGCATAGATGGTCGCGTGGCGGAAAGCGCGGTTCGATATATCAATCCCAGTCAAGGTGAATCACCAACTGTCATCGCTCGCGTGCCACTTGAAAATCTTGATTCGGTTTGGACGCCAGGATTGCTGGTGGAAGGACTGGTTCATGTTGAATCGGCAAACGTGCCAGTTGCTGTAAAGAATGATGCATTGCAGCTTTTTGAAGACAACCAAGTCGTATTCGTTCTCGAAGGTGAAACTTATGAACCCCGCATGGTTACTTTGGGCAAGTCAGACCCGTTTCTGACAGAAATTTTATCAGGATTGGAATCTGGAGAGCGCTATGTGGTTACCAATAGTTACTTGATAAAGGCTGACCTTGAAAAAGAAGGCGTTGAACACGACCACTAGGAGACGATGCGATGCTTGAAACAATTATAAGGCAAATGATCCGCAGTCGTTGGATCGTCATGATGGGTGCGCTCACCATTTGCGCGTTTGGCGTGTGGAATTTTCAAAACCTTCCTATTGATGCTGTGCCGGACATCACCAATGTCCAAGTACAAATCAATACCGAAGCACCCGGATATTCTCCGCTGGAGTCCGAACAACGCATTACGTTTCCTATTGAAACAACACTGGCAGGACTACCGCAACTTTCTTACACCCGGTCACTTTCCGCTTACGGCTTGTCTCAGGTTACAGTTGTTTTCGAGGAAGGCACCGATATCTATTTTGCACGAAATCTCGTGAATTCACGACTTAGCGCAATTAAAAATCAATTGCCCGCTAACCTTGAGCCAGAAATGGGGCCAATCTCGTCAGGTCTTGGTGAGATATTCATGTACACAGTTAGCGCCGAAGACGGTGCGTTGCAGGCAAACGGAGCGCCTTATGATCTGTTTTCACTGCGAGAGATACAAGACTGGATTATCAAGCGACAATTAATTCTGGTGGACGGTGTTACAGAAGTTAATACCAGCGGGGGATATGAGAAGCAATATCACGTAACGCCAGACCCAGCCAAGATGCTGCTTTGGGGTATAACTCTACCGGAATTGATATCTGCGTTATGGGATAACAATATTAATCAGGGAGCTGGGTACATCGAGCGCAATGGACAGCAGCTCATGGTTCGCTCACCGGGTCAACTGAAAACAATCCAAGACATCAAACAAGTCAGCATCGAATCACGGAACAGCATACCTATTCAGGTTAAAGATGTAGCTGAGGTCTCTATTGGCCGAGAGCTAAGAACAGGTGCTGGCACACATTCGGGTCAAGAGGCCGTTATTGGCACAGCCTTTATGTTGTTGGGCGAAAACTCACGAACGGTAGCGCGTGAAGTCGCGGCGAAGCTTGAAGAAATCAACACAACGCTACCCGATGGTGTCATAGCCGAGCCGCTATACGACAGAACTGTATTGGTAGACAACGCCATTGCAACAGTGGAAGAGAATCTTGTCGTTGGTGCGCTTTTGGTTGTCGTTGTTCTATTTCTTCTGCTGGGTAATATCCGCGCGGCTCTTATCACCGCAACAGTCATTCCCATCAGCATGCTGGCAACTGTCTCAGGCATGGTTGAAGCTGGTGTTTCGGCTAACCTAATGAGCTTGGGCGCGCTCGATTTCGGACTAATCGTGGATGGCGCGGTAATTATCGTAGAGAACTCCATTCGCAGGCTCGGCATGGCGACTCAAGGAACGAAAGTTCTGAGCCTGAAGGAGCGGCTGCAAGTCGTTTACGAGGCAACGAACGAAGTTATCAGGCCCAGTCTATTTGGTGTGGCCATTATAACGCTAGTCTACATTCCCATATTCTCCCTCACTGGAATTGAAGGGAAAATGTTTCATCCGATGGCGCTTACGGTCATTATTGCCTTGCTGTCTGCAATGGTTCTCTCGATATCTTTTGTACCAGCAGCCGTCGCGTTATTTATAACGGGCAAAGTCTCTGAGAAGAAGAACCCGATCATGAAAGGCGCAGAATGGGTTTACAAACCAGTGCTGCAAGCCTCGCTGAAGTTTCGTTGGTTGGTCGTCGTCTTCGCGTTATCGACAGTAGGCGGTGCAGGCTGGTTAGCTAGCACTATGGGCTCTGAGTTTATTCCCCAACTTGATGAAGGTGATGTGACAGTTCAGGCGCTGCGGCCACCGGGTACAAGTTTGCAGCAATCTATTGATATGCAGGACATCCTAGAGCGCCGATTGATGGACTTTCCTGAAGTGCAGGATGTGTTCTCCAGAATTGGTACACCAGAGATTGCCTCTGATCCAATGCCTCCCAGCATTTCGGATACCTTCGTAATTCTCAAAGATAGAAGCGAATGGCCTGATCCGTTCCGAGAAAAACGAGACTTATTGGAAGAGTGGGAAGAAACCCTTGTAGAGCTTCCTGGGCAAATTTATGAAGTCACGCAACCGATTCAGATGCGATTTAATGAACTAATTTCTGGGGTGCGCTCTGATCTTGGCATCATGGTGTTCGGAGAAGATTTAGATCAACTCGGAATTACCGCGCAAGAGATTTTGGAAATCGTTGAAGAGATAGAAGGCGCAGCCGATGCGAGAATTGAGCAGACCGCTGGACTTCCTATGTTAACCCTTACTCCAAAGCGTGATGTGTTGTCGCGTTATGGCCTGAGCGTTAGGGATGTGCAGCACCTGATAAGCACAGCCATAGGAGGTGAATCTGTTGGTCTCATTTACGAAGGGGACCGTAGATTCCCGCTCGTTGTGCGACTGCCTGAAGAGATGCGTGTGGATATGGATAGGATAGGTAGATTGCCGATTCCCGTTCCTACCTTAGCCAGTGAAACTGGCTATGTTCTGTTGTCTGAAGTTGTTGAAACAGAATTGATTTCATCTCCTAATCGCATTAGCCGAGAAAACGGTCAACGCCGAGTCGTGGTAAGTGCCAATGTAAGGGGGCGCGATCTAGGATCTTTTGTAGCGGAGGTACGTGTAGCTATTTCTGATCAGGCAGACATTCCACCCGGATACTTTGTTGAATACGGAGGCACCTTTGAGCAACTTGAATCTGCGAGCCAGCGATTATCATTGGTTGTGCCTGCGACGTTAATTTTGATCTTCGGATTGTTGATAGTTGTTCTGGGTTCATTTCGCGACTCGCTCATCATCTTTACAGGTGTCCCCCTCGCTCTAACTGGAGGAGTGCTCGCGCTTTATTTTCGCGGCATGCCTTTATCGATCACGGCTGGTGTTGGTTTTATCGCCTTATCAGGAATTGCGGTTCTGAATGGTCTGGTCATGCTCTCGTTTATCAAGGCCATGTGGCAGGAAACTGGAGAGTTAGTGCCTTCTATCATTGAAGGGGCGATGACGAGGCTACGCCCAGTTCTAATGACTGCTCTAGTCGCCAGTCTTGGGTTTATTCCTATGGCGCTGAATACTGGGATTGGCGCTGAAGTTCAGCGACCACTCGCAACCGTCGTTATTGGTGGCATCGTCTCATCCACCTTGCTCACACTGGTTTTACTACCCGCGCTATACCTTATTGTGAATAAGAATCGCCATTTAGTGAACGAGTAGGGAATAAATATGCACGATCATTCGCATAGTAGCGATGTCAGTAGCCAGAGGATTGGCTGGGCATTCGCATTGAACGTTGGGTTCACCGTTATAGAGTTCATAGGTGGCCTGTTTACCAATAGCACGGCAATCATGGCAGACGCTGTCCATGATCTAGGTGATAGCCTTTCAATTGGTACAGCTTGGGTATTGAGTAAGCTCTCAAAAAAGAAAGCTGACAGTTCGTTTACATATGGCTACAAGCGGCTCTCGTTGCTTGGTGCCTTGATAAACGGCATTGTGTTGATTGCGGGATCAATCTGGGTGTTAGCGCAGGCGATTCCTCGGCTGTTTGACCCCGTTATGCCCGAAGCAGAGGGAATGCTGGCACTCGCCATTCTGGGTGTTACTGTCAATGGATTTGCGGCATATAAGCTCAGCGCGGGTACAACTCTCAACGAAAAAGTCCTCAACTGGCATTTGTTAGAAGACGTATTGGGGTGGGCTGCGGTTCTAATAGTGTCAATCGTACTTATGTTTGTTGAAGTGCCGATATTGGATGCGCTACTCGCTGTGGGATTTACGCTGTTTATTCTATTTAACGTAGTAAGAAATACATGGTATGCCATTAAGCTCTTTGTCCAGGCTGTGCCTGAGCTTGGGCTAATCGAGAGAGTACGCAAAGAGTTACTGACTATTTCTTCTATCACCTCGATCCACCATGAGCACGCTTGGTCGCTTGATGGGGAATCAACTGTCTACACGGCGCATTTGGAAATGAGCTCCGCTATGTCATCAGAAGATCAGCTAGATATTAAGAATCAGATTGCACTTGTTCTAAAAGAGTTTCAATTTTTACATACAACAATCGAGCTAGAATTTCCCCAAGAAGACTGTAGAGATGAGAGCTAAAGACTTATGAGCGAAATATTGTTTGCAGCTCTATTAACATTAGAAATTACTCTTCTGGTTTTGGTGTTATCCCAGATTTTTGGGAGAGACTTTCGTATCTGGCCTCCATCCACAGGAAAATCAACTACTACATTCTGGGCACTGGGCATCTTTTATGTCCTAATAATCGGCAGTATTTGGCTTTGTGTGCTGCAGTGGTCAAACCCTCTATTTGATCAGAGTTGGATACGCTATTTCGGAGGGACACTGCTCAGCTTGGGGCTCATACTGTATGGTTGGTGCAGGGTGTATATGAGTAAAAAGGTTGAGTTCGGCAACAAGAATCACCTAATTACTCAAGGACCATACCAATATACTCGCAATCCTTTGTATATCGCTGACACCTTTATTTTCATTGGATTTGCCTTTCTAGGAAATTCACTACTTCTAATAATGCTAATGGCTTTGCTTGTAGTAACTATTTTTTTGCTGCCGATAGTTGAGGAGCCATGGTTGTTAGAGCAATACGGTGAACTCTATAGAGACTATATGAAGACGACTCCCAGGTTCTTTTAAGCGTCTGTTTAGTGCTAAAAGCAGGCGTCCGGTAATACCTATTACCGGAAGCTTTTCTACCAACTTTGACTGCCCTAGCTTGAATCTATATGACAGGGCCTAAGCAACATCAATTCCCAGCTACTAAACTACTAGTATTGAGCCCTAAACCCGGCGACAAAGCGTCTTGTAGAGTCTAAGACGGCGTTCGTACACTTATTGTGTGGGAGGATGCAAGCAACCCAAGAATGGGGCTGTCAGGGCAATTAATATGGTTGGTTTGGTGGAACTTTACTGCAGATATTCGCCTAGTCCAACTCCGCATTCTCGCTCATCAAGTAACCAACCAATCCATTCCTACCAAGTTAACCTCGTAATTTGGCCTTTGGCGCAGAATTCATTATGCTGACTATTACTTAATTCAAGTAATAGTGGTTTTGGAAGGCCAATGGCGCAAAACGACAAGCAGCTCAACTCTGTAAAAAATCAGCTCTCAGAACTCCAAGAGAAAAGCGGAATAGTCAGTGCAGATGTGCGCCAATCCAATACGTCTCTGTATGGGCTGCTAAGCGAATTGTACCTGTGGTGGCGTGAAGCGAACGAGATCGAAGGCTTCTTGGATCAGGAATATTCGCTGTTGCCTCGTAAGCCAAAAAAAGTCAATTACGGTACTAACTACGGCCCACTGATGCGGATCACCTTTGGCATCAACAATCTCACCAATCAAAAAATTGATACCTATAGCCGCGCCCTTAACTCTGTACATCGAGAGTTTGAGGCGAATCCTAAGCTGTACGAAAAAGATGGTGCGGCCAAGTTAACCAACTTCATCGATCAATCAAATGGCCTGTCAGCCTTGGCGGGGTATAGATTAGGAGAAGATCCTGTCGATGAGGGGAGTGGCATATTGCGATCGCCAGCCCAAAAGGCCACGGACAAAAAACTGATTGGTGAGTATTTGCTCAATGCTGCAAGGCTATTCTATGAAACTGCCTCGCTAAAGCCACTGGATGTAGCAGATTATTTCTCCACTGATGAGCATGACTATAGCCTATTGCTTGTTAAGCGCACTGACACTGAAGTTAAGTGGGTTGCTACGAAGCATGACAAGAAGCTGATCGAAACAATGTTGATTAGTAACTACCGTGGGCGATTAGATGCAGCACAGCCAGCTATTCGCCTTTTACTTGAGCTGATCCAAACACAGTGTTTACCTAAGAATTTGAAAAAAATGACCAAGCAATTGGTAGATAAGAGTACGTTGGTCGAGGATGGCAAGTCGGAGAAGTTTACTTCACTGCGCCGTGTTATGTATCAGCACAGTACGGGGCAATTCGTGCTTAGCCCTATGAGAGCTAATTCTGGCGTAGTTAGTTTGGTTAAGTTGGTTGGTTTGGTATTGGATGGTTGCGATCAGGACGTGTTTTTACCGCCTGTTCAACGTGCCATTATTGAGCGTAGGTGCTTACGAGAGCTTGATTTTAATCTGTATGATGCTGGCGAATCAGGCCAGTTTTCCAAGTACAAAGGCGATAACTCGGCCTCACACGTGTTGATGCTAGAGCACCGTATCTTGCCCCACGCCAGAATCCATCTTCAATTCTGGCCATTCTACGAGACTCTTCCGCAACCAATAGACCAAGTAACGCTCAATCCAAAGTATGTATTCAAATCAAAATGGAAAGTTGAATTGCCGCATTCGTGGTTCCAGCGGTTCAGTGATGAATTCATGGATGAGTGGTTTAGCGAACAAGGGCTGTATTTGAAGAGGCCTCCTCAATTTTCTCTCAAGGTGACGTTTGGGCATGAGGGTATTGCCGTCGAATTTATCTTCAAAAATGACGAATTTGAAAGTGAAGAAGCCGTTGCCCTTGATGGGAATAAGGTAACTGGCAATGAAGTTACTGTTTTGTTCGCTTCAAAAGATTGGGCACCAGTAATGCGAAGTATTTCCTTGTTAGAAGTTGAAGGCGATGTTTCGCTAGCTGTGAACGATGATGTGATGCGTATCTGTTTCAAGACAGTTGGCACTGGTGGGGAGCATGAAATTCACATTCCCACGCTAGACAAAGACGACAATAGATCGACAGCTCCGTTTATCCGCTATAAACCAACAAGTGTTATCGATGAGTACGAAGATCAGGATCAGGATCGCATGGCCGAAGAAGAAGAGATTTTCTATGTAGAACAAGAAATAGCGACCAAATGGCCGGATGCCTGAGGATAAGACCCATGAGCATTATCAGTCCTGATTACGCTGTTTTTACGCCAGCAATCAATAGTATGTATGTAGATGCCATTGCCTCCACTCTGCCAAATGATCGCCAATTGCCCGATGGCCTTACATTAGATGACTTTGCTTTTTGGCTAAAATCCTCAAACCTCTGGCACCATGAGCATTTTCTGCACTCCATCGGCCAGTACAAGGTAGGAAAGCAATTTAACAATGCTGTGACGCAACGTGGCCGCACAGATGGAGTACTGATAGGCGATAGCGGAGGCTACCAAATCGGCAAAGGTAAACTGGAAGGTTTGGATGGTTTGGTTGCTGGTATGAGCGGAAACGATGCTTGTGCTGCTTGGCGTAGTGCATATGACGCTAGGAAATGGATTGTTACTTGGCTGGAGACTTACACAAACTATGCAATGACACTGGATATGCCGCTTTGGGCTACAGGAAGCCTTGGTAAATCGTCGCCTTTTCACAAGTGCACAGATAAGCAGCTAACGGATATGACAGTAGAAAATCTGCAGTTCATTGATAGCCACCGCCAAGGCCGCACCAAGTGGCTCAATGTCATACAGGGGCTAGATGCTGCGGGTATGATTAAGTGGTGGAAGGCCGTGAAATGGTTTGATTGCGCTGGGTATGCCTGTACCAGTGTAATTGGGAAAAAGCTTGGATTGCGAGCTGTATTAGAGCCATTGTTAACGATGCGTGACGATGATGCCTTCAGGAAAGGGCGCGATTGGATACATTTCTTGGGTATATCGACTGCGCCATGGGCTGTGATGTATACAGCTATCCAGCAGGCCATTCGCGCAGAAATAAACCCTAATCTGCGTATAAGCTATGACAGTGCAAGCCCTATTAGACTCGCTTCAGTAAATGAGCAGTACAACACTTCGCCCGCCTTTGGTTTGGATGAAAATGGTTGGGGTATTGGTAAAGTACAAACACCTCAGAGCAAAAAGCTTGTGGGCAGTCAGGAGCCAGTACCATTCAACTCGCCGCTTGGTGATCGACTGACTTTAGGTGATTTGAACTTCCGCGAAGGCAACAAGTTCACTCGCAGGCAGTTTGATACTCTCAGCCTCGTGTACCTAATAAACCATAATATTTGGGTATATCTAACGGCATTCCAAACGGCAAATGACCTCGCTTTTGCTGGTAATCGCAGCCAAATACCGCCGAAATACAAGGCATGTATTGAAGTCATAGAGGAGACGTTCAAAGTGGATGACTGGCAAGGCCTCTTGTCTAAAGAGCAGGTATTACTTGATAGTTTCACGGGGTAATACGAAGCCAAAAACTGCTATTACTTAAATTAAGTAATAAGCCCATCGAGAGCCGTAATTTCTTCCAAACCAACCAAACCAACCAAACCACTTACGAATTGCCTGTTTTGGTCTGATTGTGAGCCTAGTGTATTGATTCCGCAGTAATATCGCTCAATACCACCTCAGATAATCGCTTAAACAGCAAGTGGTTGTGCCATGTCCTGCTTGATGTAGACATAGAAGACGACTCCGCTATTTCCCTCCAAGTAATGCTCAAGCCATTTAAATTCCTGTATAGAGCCAATAAGGCAGACTCCGAAATGTCTAGTTGCTTGTGCTTCATTACAGAGATGTAGCTTCTGCTCCTATTAAGGTACTGCTTGCTGAATTCGTTATCCGATATAGGCATCACTTCTCTTTTGTTGAGTTCCATTCTTATGTTTTCAATTAGTTTGATTCCTTTCAATAGCTCCTCCTTTTCCAATAATCTCTATTTTAGTATTCACTTTATTTTGGCGATAGTAACTGCACTGTTAATTAAAACAGTTTCGATTATCACCGCGATTTGCAGTTTAGTAGCCTATGTCAGCGGCATTCTACGGGGCGCTCGCTTTGCAAACTGTCCCATGCCGCTTACGGCTACTATGTGCTTATCGCTGCTTTTCTTTTACAGCTTGGCGATTCTTTTGCAGTTTCGCATTATCTGAGCATAGCTCAACAAATACGCCAGTATTTCCCATGTCACTTTCTTTGAGGCAGTAGTTAACTACGCCAAGCACGCCACCCAGCTCTAGCTGGACATGTTTGAATTTTATATTCGCGTCACCGCAGATTTCAGACCACAGCTCAACAAACACATACCTAAAAGCATTATCTGAAATGTTCGCTGGCCACTCAATCAACCAATGTGCGTGTGTTGTGTCGCGAGCACTAGTATTAAGCTGCTGGCCTTCTTCAAGCCACAATGCCTTGTAGAGGCGCTGCTTAGTTCTGCCATGCACTAAGCGATCAATACGGTTGCGAAAATGCGAACAGCACTTGTGTACGTCTACCTGCTTGGCTTTGCTGAAATGCGCTGTAACGAAGAAGTGCAGCTTATCTTCAGGCGCAATGCTGTCGCCAGCTAGAATGAAGTTTGCGGCGTCATAGAATGCGTTTAAGCGAGCATTGTTGTGAGCTGTTGAGTCTGTTAATTGTAGTATTTCCATACTACTTACTTAGCAAAACTAACGAATTAAGCGCTCAAACGGCCTGTTTTTAGCGAATTCCGGCACCTTTTCGCTCTAATTGCCTCTGTACGTCTCGCAGAGCTATGTATGCGCTAGCGCATGTGCCTGCATCGTTTAGTAGTTGATGATCTGTTTGTGCAGGTGATCTGTGGTTCATCTGTTGAGAGTGCCAGTACAGCTTGCCTATAAAGGCTTCATCCTTACTCAACCTGACCAACCAATTCATATCTTTCTGGCTGATTGGCTGGAAGCTCCAAATTCGGTCAATCTTCCTAGCCTGCCCAATAATTGTTGGATTCCCCATATTAAAAAATTCGTACAGTCTCATTCGTTCTCCTTGTTAGTGCATATGTATTTACCTCCATAAGCGAGTTCTTACAGCGTTAAGCACTAGTTCTGCCCAATTGGGTTCTCTATAACGCGCTTACAGCTATTTGCGACAGAAAGTAATGTCTACTTACATATACCTAGTTTCGTCAAAGGTACTAACGTGTGGTTCTACAGAGTTCCACACGAGAACCGCGCGAAGCCAGTTAAAACAATACATAACAATCATTCTAGATTTCAGTAGGAATTCGAATGTTATGAAGCTAAGTTTATTAGTACTTAAGCACACATTATGAACAGGCAATGAACAAAGACTGGAAGCTAACAGCAGAACAACTACAAGAATTGCTCTTAGTGCGGAAAGTCGTAATCAGTCCGACTATTGGCGAACAACTGGAGAACGAAGATGAAGCAAGCAAAAGTACTAAACGAAGACGAATTGAAGAGATTGCTAAAGATAGTCAGATTCACAAGACATCGGGAGAGGAATAGGCTAATTGTGCTTTTCTCGTTCTTGGCTGGATTAAGAGCATGTGAGATCGCACAACTTCGCGTTAAAGACGTAATAACTGAAGCAGGCGAAGTAAAAGGCATGATCTACTTGAAGTCATATCAAACTAAAGGTAGCTCAGACCAGCAAGTAATAGTCAGCGAGGCGTTACGTAAGGAAGTTGGGATCTTTATCAGCAAGAATCCAATATTGCTAGAGAACAGAGAAGGGCATCTGCTGCGATCACAGAAGACCCGTAAAGGCTTTTCTTCACAGACAATCCAAAACCTGTTCAGATTCCTATATCAGGAGGCTCATATTGAGAATGCATCAAGCCACAGTGGCAGACGCAGTTTTATTACCAATTTGAGCGAAAAGGGCGTGTCTGTGCGCGTAATACAGGAGTTAGCACGCCATAGTAGTATGGTAACGACACAGCGTTACATAGATGTGTCCGTGGATAAGCTTAAGAATGCTGTTGAACTGGTTGGGCTTTAAATCTTTCTGTTTAGTCACAAACAGTACTAATATCAATTAGCATTTCAGTAAACTCGAATCTATTTTCTCCTTCTTCTGTATACATTTCGGCATCCCTGATTTGCTCTACAGTCATGAGTGACCAGTAATCTTCTAGGACATTCTGTTTGCGGCTGCGTTTTTCGTTTGCTATCAAAGTCTTTGCATCGTCAGTATCCGTGAATGTGAAGTTGCTGTTCGCCGGTAATTGCAAGCAATCTACATTTATGTAATTTTCCGGTTCTCTTTTTTTGGTCAGATAGGCCTTTATACCGTCAGCATGTAGTTCTGCTATCTTGTCCTTATTGGTCTGGTGTTCGCTAGTTCCCAAGTCTGAATCTAGGAAAACACAGTAAGGAATGCCGAATTGGTTAGCGAGCTGCAATGTTTTCCAGTGCTTAATGTTCCCGCACCCACCTATTGGGACTATTGCTATTCTCTTATCTTGCAGCGTATGAGCGATATGTCCCCCAGCCTTGAGTTGGTCGGCAGTGTGATTTACAAAAAACACATCACTTTTACCTTCGACTAGTAGTATCGCCGTTGCATCTTTGGGTATTGGGTCTGGCAAAATACCTAATGCTTCAACAATTTTCTCAAATGCGGCATCCGATCCCATTTCTACGCTTCTGTCGTGACCTATTTTCTCTACAAATCGTAGTGAGGATAAAGGCAGCAATCCAGCTAGAGCTGGTGTGTGAGTTGTTAGAAGAATCTGACAGTTATCTGTATTTGATAATTCAATAAATGAATTTATTAGCATTTCCTGGTGGTCAGGGTGTTGCGAAGTTTCTGGTTCCTCAAATGCAAAAATAACGCTATTACTATCTCTCTGCGACTGTCTTCTTTCGGCTTCTGCCCTGAAGAAGCTCAGCAGGATTAGCCTCCTTACACCGCTCCCCCTTTTATTGACTGAGATATCATCTTCTGACTTTATTGAGAGTTTAAACTGGGAGTCGAATTTGGGCTCGCTCTTAAAGCTTGGTACAAGTTGATCAGCAAGATCTGGAGACATTTCTTGCAATTTTTCCAGAGTTCTATTCGCGGTTTCCTCCGCTCTAAGTTGCACTTCCTGTTTAATGTGGTTTAGCTCCGCGTCTAGCTCTAATAATGCTTGTTTGACTGCTATTTGCATTGGGTCCGTAACTTCTTTGTCATCATCTTGGCTTCTTCGATCAGATTGAAAAAGAGCAAATAGTGGGAGATAATTTTCGATTGCCTCATAGACTTTTTTTGTGTCTTCTTTATCAACGTAAAGATCAGTATGAACTATTTGAAGGTCTTGGAAGCTATTTCTAATTGCTTGTCTAATAGAAGCGTTTACAGCTCCGTTATAGTTTTCCCCTGGCACGTCTAGTTCATTGGCTCTAGCTATCAGCGCTGCTCGTTTTAGTGTCAGTAAGTCATCCCCGCTCGCTACGCTTGGATGGTCGCAAGTGATGTAAATTTTGGGGCTTGGATTAACAGATGTGGCGGGGTAAACTTTCTTTATTTCAAGCTGACCATCCGCGTTGAGAAGATACTCATCACCGAGATTTGTAGGGTGGGCAGCATCAAGAACTAGTTCTTCTGGCAAATCAACAAAAACACAGCTTATCTCAATTAAGTTATTGTCTGCCTCGATATTCAGGTCCGCTCTTTCGCATTTAACTAGTTTGTTATTGAAGAATATTTCTAGAGCCTCGAATACTGAAGACTTTCCAGCGTCATTCTTACCTATAAACGCTGTTAAGTTCTCTATGGGAATTACAGTTTTCAGTTTTGTACCCCCTAAAAATGCTTTAGTTTAACTGTAAGCAATCTCATGGTGAGCCTCTCTCGTTAACGGAGCTTTATGTTGAAATTTATTCTGCAAAGAATCTAAGGGTTGAGCGAGAAAGGTTATAATGAAAATGACGGGATTGCGATAGTTATTATGGTAATTTTTGAGTAGGTGGTTTGTAGATGCTACCGCCCAGCATGCTCAGCAGCATTCATCCTCGCGCTGACTTTGCTGTAGAACTTCTCAAGCATCTCAACGCTAGTGCCCATCTGAACAGCCAGCTTGTGTATGTCCCGGCCAGCCGCCAATGCTGATGTTGCGTATGTATGCCGCAAGCTATACAAAGAGCGGTTCTTGCCATCCGCCCCTGCTCTCATATTGTGGTGTTCAAGGAAAAGTCTAAATGCCCTTCGTAGGTTTGCAGTAGTAACTCGTTCGCCGCTTCGATCCACAAAGACGTATTCATCCAGTTTGGCTTTTATGGCTGACTCAACTGTCTTGTGCTTGATTCGGGGATGATACTCAATGATCCTCTCCAAATGAGCCTTCACCACATCTCTAGCGACCAGCTCTCTTTTGCCGCGTTTGCCGTCAACGTTCACCGCTAGATAGTCTATTGAGTTTTTCTTACCTGAACCAAACAGTGAGAGATTCTTCCATTTCAAGTTGTAAGCTTCTGTGCCTGCTCTTACGCCTGTGTGGCCTAGGAAGCCAACGTAGTCGAACATTACTTCTCGCAGTTCGCGTGTCTCTTGCTTGTGGCCCATTTGCGACCAGTCCCACATGTTCATACAGATGAAGTTCCACTCGTCATTAGTGAATGCACCACGACTCTCGCTCTTAATGCCTTTATTAAGAAGTTTGGGTTTTATTGATTCTGTAATCCAGCCATGAACTAATGCCTCATCAAAAACACGGTTCAATGCTGAATTGTGAGTATTGATAGTGCTCTGCTTGGCTTTGAATTTTGCTTTGGGGATTTGTTTCGCAATTTTGGCTTGAGTAGGCTTTTTGGCGAGTTTCTTTTTCTTAGTCAGCTCGCGCTGCTCAATCTCAAGTCCCATCTTGGCATCTCGCCACGCTTCGTATTCTTTTAGAAGCTTCACGTTCACATTGGCAATGTCGTACTTGCCAAAGAACGGAATGAGGTAGTTGTTGATTACGCGGATATAGTCTTTGTAGGTGACTTTGCCGCTGCCGCCATCCAATTCAGTCTGCATGCGATCAGCGGCAAATTTGGCAACATTACGGAACTTACGAGTACTTTGGGGGAGTTTGTTTTCAGCTTTAGCTTCGGCGCCATAGAATAGCTTTAGTGCTTTTCTTTGGCTTCAGCTTCATCGTCAGTGCCAGTAGAAAGCGTTCCCACTTTCCATTCTTAAGCTTGATGGCTGCTTGCCACTTATTGCTGCGGCCTCTTTTATAAAGATTAACTTTCTTGTCGAGTACGCTGATTGCTTCTCGCATAAAGGCGATTCCGAATAGCTATTTCTGCTTTTCGTTAACTGTACAATCAATAAAACGGGAATACTAGCGGTGTGCTACAGGTGTGCTATAGAATATTAGAACGAAGAGTTTCGCTAACTATTTGAAATATAACTAAAAAATGGTGCCCAGGGGCGGAATCGAACCACCGACACGAGGATTTTCAGTCCTCTGCTCTACCGACTGAGCTACCTGGGCTTTTTGATCTGCTGCTCTCGGTGATACTTCGTTGAAGTCCGACATCTCACTCGATCACTTACCTAAGTAAGCTCCCTCCTTCGATTCGGTCTTCGCCTCGTCTCACCTTCTCTCGCGACGCTCAAAATCTGAGCTAGATTTGATAGATCGTCGATTTGCGCAAGCCGCGTATTAAATAGAATCTGGGCTTTTTAGTCAAGAGAGGCAGCGAATTTACTCGCTTTCGGGCACGAAGCCCTCGGCGCGGTCGAAATCTTCGTTGTTGAGGAACCTATCCATCTGGTTCTGCAGGTATTTACGATCGTCGGCGTTCATCATATTTAGCTGCTTTTCGTTGATTAGCATGGTCTGGTGGGCTTGCCACTCGCCCCAGGCCTGCTTTGAGACGGTTTCGAAGATCTCCTGGCCCTTGGGGCCGGGGTAGGGAGGCGCTGCCAGGGCAGGGAGTTCTTTGTCGTATTTCTTGCAGTGGACCGTGCGTGACATAGCTGTTCTCGTCTTCTATTGCGTGGATCTAGAGTTGTAGTTAGGAATTCTTGGCTAACTTGGATAGCAGCTTCTTAACCGGTGCTGCCAATCCGACTTCCAGTGAGTGATCTAAAGGGTACCAGAGCCAGCGATCGGTTTCCGCTATTTCATCCTGTTTGCCGGCGCGCAGACACACCGGGGTGATGTCTAGATGGTAGTGGGAGAAGCTGTGTCGGATTGGCTCGAGCTTCTCTCTCTTGCCACCTGCCGGTTCACTGATACTGATGCCGCCCAATTGGGGGAGCGAGTCTGTCTCGGGTGATTCCGGCAGGCTGTAGAGAGACCCCCAGATGCCGGTATCCGGTCTCTTCTGCAGCAGCACCTCGCCCGCGTCGTTGAGCACTACAAACATGGCTACGGATTTAACCGGCAGCGTCTTCTTCGCCTTCTTGCCGGGGAATTCTGCCGTGCGCTCTTGCTGGTAAGCCGCGCAATCGGACTGGAAGGGGCAACTCTGGCAGGCGGGTTTACTGCGGGTGCAGAGGGTGGCGCCCAGATCCATGATCGCCTGGGTATAGTCGGCGACACGCTCCAGAGGCGTTAGTGACTCTGCGATTTCCCAGAGCTGCTTCTTTACGGCGGATTGTTCGGGCCAGCCTGCTATGCAGTGGTAGCGCGCCAGCACGCGTTTCACATTGCCATCCAGGATGGGTGCGCGCACGCCCATGGAGATTGCCGCTATGGCACCGGCTGTGGATTGGCCGATGCCATCCAGTTCCATTAGGCCCTCGACGGTTTGCGGAAACACGCCTGCATGGGAGTTCACTACCGTCTTCGCGGCTTTGTGCAGGTTGCGTGCCCGGGCGTAGTAGCCAAGACCGGTCCACAGATGAAGAACCTGATCGGTCTGTGCCGCGGCGAGTGCATCGACGGATGCGAAGCGCGCCATGAAGCGTTCGAAGTAGGGTATGACGGTGGCGACCTGAGTCTGCTGCAACATTATCTCAGAGACCCAGACGCGATAGGGCGTGCGGTCGGTTTGCCACGGCAGGTCATGACGGCCGTGTTGATCGAACCAGTCCAGAAGCTGTTGCGAGAAGAGAGTTTTATTGCTTGGCATTGGTCGAGAGATCGACGTGTTAATTCAGCAGGTTTCGAAGCAGGCCTCTGGCGCCGTCTCTCACTTCCTCTGGAAGTTGATCGGTGATGGCCTCATTCAAACGATTTCTCACGGCGTTGGTGCCCAGCTGTGTAAATATTTCACGCACCTGGGTGAAGTCGGGCCTGCAGTATTGGTTAACTTCGTCTTCGATGTTGGCCGCGCATTCTACCGGCCAGGACACATCGTGATAGAGCTCGTCTACGGATATGGTTTGCAGATAGGGCTCGCCCAGAATGGTGAACAATAAGTCATAGTCAAAGTTCTGCTGCGTCAGGTCGATGCCGCCAGTGCCTGAAATGTCGAAGTTGTCCATGCGCAGATTGATCTGCTGGTTCTCGGTAACGCCGCCATTAAATAGGATAAAGCCGCCGAGTTCGGCGAAGCGAATTACATCCGGCCATTGTTCTATGGTGCTGCCGGTAGGGCTTAGGGCAGAGATTGCGGTAAATACCTGTTTGATTACGCCTATGTCTACGCTGTTCTCGGTGATGGCGAAGGTGGTGGAGCCGGTCAGTGAATCCATCAGCTCATTGCTGTTCTGTCCGCTGGCGCTGAGGTCAACTTCCACGTCGAGATTGCCGGTGACCGAGTTGAGTCTGGAGACACTGGGGGCAAGGTCGATCACGCTGAGCTGACTAACAGACAGCTGTGTACTCAGCGCGGCGTCTTCGTTGCGGCCGTCCACTCGAATATTGCCGGCGATGCTTCCCTCGAACGCGGAAACCGGCTGCAACTCGACATCCAATACGCCGTTCTCGATATTGGTAAATATATTGATGCCGGTAAACTGGAAGTCGTTGGCCAGCAGAGATTCGATCGCGATTGAGCCAATCACATTAAACGAGTTGAGTAGCTCGCTAGGTATTGGTGTGCCCTCTGCAGAGGGAGGGGCAGGTGTAACTGTATCTGTAGGCTCGATAGCGACGTTGTCGGCGCCGGCTGTTACTTCTTCTGTGGGCATTTCATCTGGGCTGCTAGACGCCAGGAACGGGGTTAGGTCGATCTGATTGCTTACAATTTCATAACTAATGTTAGCTGGCTGCAGGCCGCTTGCAAAATTCACATTCGCCTCGGCCTCTATAGTGCTATTGGATAGTTGCAATATCATCTCTGGGATTTCTATACCGCCCTCATCGCCACTGAAGTTCAGATTAATGCTTGCCAGTGGGTTAGCAGCATCTTGCATGAGTGAGCTGGAGGCATCGAACTCGTCCTGCGTCTCGCGTGCCCCAATTGTTTGCATCAGGCCAAAGACATGAAACTCGTTGGAAGATAGCGAGCCCTGATAGGCCAGGGCGTCGTGTAGATCGCTTATACTAATCTCGCCCTGCAGCAACATCGGGGTAAGACTGAAGTTAATATCCCGTACGTCGATGTTCCCCGCATTGATGTCTGCAGTTACGTTTCCTCTGAAGCCCATGGTCATCGGCTTGGTCATGCCGTTGTTCAGAAAATTGAAATCCATTTCTACATCGAAGGGTAGTCCTTCGATGTTGGTGTTCTGGCTGCTGAGGTTCAAATTGTTGACGCTGTAACGCAGGCCCTGGGAGAGGTCTTGAATGTCGACGCTGGCGTTCTCGATGCGCAGCTGTTCGAAAGAGACGGTGACGATGTCGGGGCCGTTTGCCGCTGCAGGAATATTCTGTTGCTGCGTGGAAGATGATGGAGCAGGGGCCGGTGTCGAACCGGCGCTGAGACTAGGCGTCTGAGTGTTCCAGTTGCTTCTTCCCTGCGCGTCAATGTAATAGTTGATATGAAAATCATCGGTAGACAGCTCGCGAATAAAGATCTCGCCCCCGATCAGTGCGCGCAGGTCTACCTGCAGCAGGGCTGCCGATGTCGAGGCAAGCTCCAGAGGCGATGCCGGATTCTTCAGGCGTACGTCGTTGAGCGTGAGCCCCACGGATGGGAAGAAGGAGATGTCCATGTCGCCGGCGATAGTGAGCTCGTAGCCGGTGCTGGAGAGTACGGCGGCCTGAATTGCCGCCTTATTCTGCTCTGTATTCACAGACATGAGCAGAATCACACCCGCTACGATCAATAGCAGGACTAATCCAAGAAGTAATCTGGCGAGTTTCTTAATCATTTCTACCTGGTCAGTGTGATTTGTGAGGGCAAATTTCTAGTATTGAGTTGCGAATTCGTCCAAACCCCGCGGGCCTTACAGTTTAACGGATTGAGTTATCACTTGCACGAAGGGCGGCGCTAGCTCGAATTGCCCGTATCTGCTGCTTTCAATGCGCCAGAGCGGGCATTATAATGCGCTCTTTCCAGAGGGGCCATAATCCCTTCTCTATCTAGAGGGCTATTAGAGCGGCTATAGCGATCAGGCATGCCAAATAGCTCCTACTCTAGCAATCTCAACTACAGTGACCGACCATGAGAACAGCATCAGTAGAACGTAATACCAAGGAAACCCAGATTTCGGTAGCCGTGAACCTCGATGGTACGGGTAAGCTCGAGGTCGAGACGGGGCTGCCTTTTCTCGACCATATGCTGGATCAGATTGCGCGACACGGCCTGATCGATATCTCGGTCAAGGCGGTGGGCGATCTGGAGATCGATGCCCATCACACCGTCGAAGACATCGGCATCACGCTTGGCCAGGCCTTCGATCAGGCCCTGGATAAGACAGGGATACGCCGCTACGGCCATGCCTATGTGCCTCTGGATGAGGCCCTGTCTCGAGTAGTGATCGATTTTTCAGGTCGGCCGGGTTTGGACTATCACGTTCAGTTCGTGAAGGGCACTGTGGGTGCGTTCGACGTGGATCTGTTTCACGAGTTCTTTCAGGGCTTCGTCAATCACGCTCTGGTTACCCTGCACATCGACAATCTTCGCGGCAAGAACGCGCACCATCAGATCGAGACCATTTTCAAGGCCTTCGGAAGAGCGGTGCGCATGGCGGTCGAAGCAGACCCACGGCAGGCTGGTGTCATTCCGTCTACCAAGGGAACACTCTAGGGGCAGTGAAACCGGCGGGAAGTTTTGCTTCTGCCTGGCTTCGCTGCTTTTTTCACTCCGGGCACTTTAATTCGAGCTACAATTCGAGCTACTTTTTAGAATATTCCTCAGATGAATAAGATCGCAGTAATCGATTACGGCATGGGTAATCTGCATTCAGTCGCCAAGGCATTAGAGCATGTCGGCAGCGAGTTGAATCGGCAGGTTGAAGTCAGCGTGACCGCCGATGCCAACGAGATCGCAGCGGCCGATCGCGTCATCTTTCCCGGTGTCGGCGCGATACGCGACTGTATGGCGGAAATTCTGCGGCTAGACGTCGATCAGATAGTGAAAGAAGCTATTCAATCCAAGCCCGTTCTCGCCATATGCGTAGGCATGCAGGCCCTGATGAATTCCAGCGAAGAAAACGGCGGCGTCGACTGTCTTGGATTCCTCGACGGCGAGGTTCGTTATTTCGGCGATGACTTGCGCGATGCAGATGGGGGCGTTTAAAGGTTCCGCACATGGGTTGGAATCAGGTAAGCCAGACTATCGATCATCCGCTTTGGAAAGACGTGCCGGACAATAGCCGCTTCTATTTTGTGCACAGTTACTATGTGCAAACTGACAGGCGCGACATGGTCAGTGGTATCGCAAACTACGGGACAGACTTTGTCGCCACGCTTGCCGATGGCAATATTTTCGCAACCCAGTTTCATCCCGAGAAGAGTCAGACGGTAGGGCTGACACTGCTGCGTAATTTCTTGCAGTGGGATGGCTCGGTATAAATTTTTGCTTATCCGCCGCGACAAATTAAATACTAGTTAGCAATAGTTAACAATAGTTAAACAATAGTTAAGTAATAGTTAAAGAGTAAGTGAAGAGTAATGACATGTTAGTTATTCCAGCAATTGATTTGAAAGATGGGCAGTGCGTGCGCCTGCGACAGGGGCGAATGGAAGACTCCACGGTTTTCTCCGACGACCCGGCAAGCATGGCGGGTATCTGGCAGGCGAAGGGTGCGCGACGGCTGCACATCGTCGACCTTAACGGCGCCTTTGCCGGCACTCCGGTTAATGCCGAGATTATTACCAAGATTGCCGCCGCCTATCCAGATCTGCCGATTCAGATCGGTGGAGGCATTCGCAATCTTGATAGTGTTGGATTCTATCTAGATGCCGGTGTCAGCTATGTGATTATTGGAACGCAGGCGGTTAAGAACCCCGAGTTTGTAAGAGAAGCCTGTCTGGCCTATCCGGGCAAGATTATTGTTGGCATCGATGCTATCGAGGGCATGGTGGCTACCGAGGGTTGGGCAGATGTGTCGGATGTTTCTGCCGTGACTCTCGCTGAAAAATTTGCCGACTTCGGTGTCGAGGCTATCGTCTATACCGACATAAACTGCGACGGCATGATGCGCGGTGTAAACCTCGAGGCGACGAAGGAATTGGCAGACCATTCGCCGATTCCTGTTATCGCCTCTGGCGGCGTGAGCAAGCTGGCTGATATTGCTGCCATACGCGAACTCTCTGAAGAATCTTCCGGCGGGGGAATCATGGGTGTCATTACCGGGCGCGCCATCTATGAGGGGTCTCTCGATCTGACCTTGGCTCAACAACTCTGTGACGAATAATTGGAACTCAGGATTCTAACTCAACATGGCATTAGCTAAACGAATAATCCCCTGTCTGGACTGCGAGAATGGACGCGTCGTAAAGGGCGTTAAGTTTCTCGATATCCGCGATGCGGGGGATCCGGTAGAGGTTTCCAAGCGCTACTGTGATGCCGGTGCCGACGAGATTACCTTTCTCGATATCACTGCCAGTCACGAGGGAAGAGAGACCACCGTGCACACGGTCGAGGCTATCGCCAGTCAGGTGTTTATTCCCTTGACGGTCGGCGGTGGTATTCGCACCCTGGAAGATATTCGCGCAATGCTTAACGCGGGGGCAGACAAGGTTGCTATCAATACGGCGGCGGTCACCAACCCCGAGTTCGTGCGCGAGGCGGCGCAGCGTTTTGGCTCGCAGTGTATCGTGGTTGCCGTGGATGCCAAGCAGGTATCGAAAGAAGGCGAGCCCCTGAGGTGGGAGATATTCACACATGGTGGGCGTAAGCCAACGGGTATCGATGCGATCGAATGGGTTAAGCGCATGGTGACGTATGGCGCCGGCGAGATATTGCTAACCAGCATGGACAGAGACGGCACCAAGATAGGCTTCGATCTGGATCTGAATCGCGCGGTCAGCCGCGCCGTGCAGGTGCCGATTATCGCCTCCGGTGGTGTGGGTAACTTGCAGCATCTGGTCGATGGTGTCTTGGAAGGGGAGGCAGATGCCGTGCTTGCGGCTAGCATCTTTCACTTTCAGGAATATTCTATCCAACAAGCGAAACAATATATGGCCGACAAGGGAATCGAAGTTCGAATCTGAAGTTTGATTCCCCGAGTTCTGGCCTTAGTCCTTGTCTTATCCCTTGTCTAGCCCTTGTCTAGCACTTGTCTTAGTTCAGGTTACTCTGTGCGAACGAGCCCGTGCTGTTGAGCGGACGCGCCGGTTTGAATGCATTAATTCCCTTCAGAACATTTAGCGCCTCGTTCAGGGGGTAGTCGCTAACCAGTACCTCTTCTGCCGAGATTAGCGCCTCCGCCAGCCTATCGTTTTCCGTCGCAGTGCCATTGCCATTTTCCAGATGGCCAGCGAGATCGGACTCATTGTATTGCATGACATTGCGCGAGCGCCGGGTAACCAGCGCCTCGTCGACCTCGATGTCAGGCTCAATGCCCTGGGCCTGAATAGAGCGACCGCTTGGCGTAAAGTAGAGCGAGGTAGTTAATTTTATTGCGCGTCGCTCATCCAGAGGCAGCACGGTCTGCACCGAACCCTTGCCGAAGCTACGCTTGCCCATGATGATGGCGCGGCCATGATCCTGCAGGGCGCCAGCGACAATTTCAGAGGCCGAGGCGGAACCGTTGTTGATGAGTACTACCAGAGGTACATCTCCCGCCACGGTCTTGCGTGTCGCCGAGAAATCGAGACCAGTCTGTTCGAGTCGGCCTTCGGTGTACACGATGCGCCCCTCATTGATGAAGGCGTCTACTACGGAAACCGATGCCTGCAAAATTCCACCGGGGTTGTTACGCAGATCCAGCACCATGCCTTTGATGGGCTGATCGATGGCTTCGTTTTCTGCATACAATTGCTCTATCTCTTCTTCGAGTTCGGTGCCGGTGTTGACTCTAAACTGCGAGATGCGCAGGTGGGCATAGCCAGGGGCGATGATTCGGCTGCGCACACTGCTAAGGGCTATCACTTCGCGGGTGATGGTAAGGTCGAAGGGTTCTTGTCCTTCTCTGGCAACGGTGACAGTGACATCGGTGCCGGGTGCGCCACGCATCATCTGCGCTGCTTCTTCGGGCAACATCTCTCTTAGAGGTTTATTGTTTATCTGAATAATGAGGTCGCCTGCCTTGATGCCGGCTCGATCGGCGGGTGAGTCATCGATGGGGCTGATTACGCGAATGTAGCCATTCTCTCTGCCTACTTCGACGCCGAGCCCACCGAACTCGCCGGTGGTTGTCTCTTCGAGTAGATCGAATTCATCGCCGGCCATATAGGCGGAGTGTGGGTCCAGCCCCGCGAGCATGCCGCGTATGGCGTTCTCCAGCAGTGTCTGGTCGTCAATCTCTTCCACATAGGACATGCGTATTCTATCCAGGGCCTCGGTGAACATTCTGACTTCGTTTAGGGGTAGCGGAAGAACCTGTTGCTGTGCCTGTTGTTGTTGCTGTGTTTGAGCACTCGCTGATGTCGAAAGAGCCAAGCCCAGAAAGATCGACAGGGAAAGACTCGCGGCTGTAGAGCCAGAAAATAGCTGCCTTGCCGAGAAACGTGAAAAGGTGGATGGAGTAAAAGTCATGGCTAATTCCTGATAATTCTCTACTTGCCCGAAACGGAAGAGTGGGCTGTCTAGACTTGTTTATACGACGATTCCTAGTGTTTCAGTTTATGTCTTAATACGCAAATTGGATGGGAGAGCCTCGGGCGTTTATCTGGGGGGCTAGATAAGGCTCTATCAAAGGGGCTTTCTAGGATCTTTATAGCGGTATATCTGGGCGTTAGCTCAGGCCCATGGTTAGGCCGACACAGTGGAATAAGCCTGTCACTTCGCGAACCAATTTGCCGGGTTTTGGGCCTCGCCGTGATGACGGATTTCGAAGTACATGCCGGGGCGGGTCTGTGCATTGTCCGGCCCCCCTGTGGGTTCATTGGCTAATCCCGAGGTTGCGACGATGTCGCCGGTATCGACCCAGTCGCCGGCCTGTTTGGACAGTGCCTGATTGGCGCCATACAGAGACATATAGCCCTCGCCATGGTCGATAATCACTAGCAGCCCCGTGCCTCGCAGCCAGTCGGAGAATACCACGCGCCCCGGATGAATCGCCTGCACCGGGGTTCCCTCGGCAACGGCAAGTGTGACTCCCTGACGACGCTGGTCGCCCTCGCCGTAGCGAGACCCGAAGCTGCTGAGCACCTCGCCCGCAACAGGCATCTGCAGTTTGCCGCGCTGCGCATCGAAGGGGGCATTTCTCATTGCGCTGGGAATATCTGCAACGGCGCGATTGATCTGTTCAATTAATTCTTGCAGTTGCACCTGGTCCATTTCCAGCTGTTCCAGTTCTGAGCTGCGTGCGGCGATATCGCTGCGTAATTGGCGCAGGGCAGTCTCGCGCTGCTGTTTCGATGCGTTGAGATCCTGCAGGGTGCTGCGTAGAGTTTCCTGTTCGGCTTGCAGAGTCGTGGCCTTGATTGCCAGTTCTTGATTTACGGTTGCTATCTCATCCAGGGTTTCCTGAAACGATGCGATGCTGTTCAGCTGTGCCTCAGTAAAGAGGCGATGATAGTGAAGCATGCGTGTGGTTCTGGAAATATCATTCTGGTTTAACAGAAGTTCTATGGTGCTTTGATTGCCCGATAGATAGGCGGTACGAATAGCCTGTTCGAGGATTTTGCTCTGCGCGGCTTTTTCGCCATCCAGTGTTTCAGCCTGTCGCGAGAGGGCGCTGATCTCAGATTCTATGTCGGACAGCGCGGATTCGGCTCTGCTAACCGATTGGCTGAGATCTGAAATTTTCAGGTCTGCCTGCTGCAGATTTTCGATCTCGTTGGACTGCGTAGACCGTGCCTCGACGAGCCAGGATTGAATCTCGTCTATGGCGCCGCCTAGCGCGACAAGCTCCTGCTGCGCGGCTTCGGCATCGCTCTCTGCCGCAAGCAGAGAAGAAGAGTTAGACACGCTCGCGGCTACAAGAGTTGCCAGCAGAGCGATCCTGAAAGTTAAAATTGAATTGCGCAGTAACTCATTCATCGCAAAAATCTTGTTGCTTTTAGAGTTTGCTGACTCGCTTTTCTTCTACTCTTTATTACTGTTTCTTCTGCTTCGTCTACTGTTTCGTCTACTGTTTCTTCTGTCCGAGAAGAACTTTGCCGGTCATTTCTTCGGGTACAGGCATGTCCAGAAGTGTGAGTAATGTGGGTGCTAGGTCCGACAGGCTGCCCGCGCTTATGAACTGCCTGCCACTAGGGCCAACATAGACCAGGGGCACGGGGCCGCTGGTATGGGAGGTAAGTGGCTGATTGGTTTCGGGGTCTAGCATCTGTTCGACATTGCCGTGGTCGGCGGTGATCAATAGTTCGGCGCCGGTGTCTTCGATGGCGGCTACGATCTGTGCCAGACACTTGTCTACGGCCTCTACGGCCTTTACTGCCGCATCGAAATCCCCCGTGTGCCCAACCATATCGCCATTGGCGTAGTTGCAGATGATCGCGTCGTATTTCTGCGAGCGAATGGCGGCGACAAGATTATCGGTGAGTTCGAAGGCCGACATCTCCGGCTGCAGGTCGTAGGTCTTCACATCCGGGGATTGAATCAGTGTGCGCTCTTCATTATCGAAGGGAGCCTCGCGTCCGCCATTGAAGAAGAATGTCACGTGGGCATACTTCTCGGTCTCGGCGATGCGCAGCTGGGTCTTATTCTGATCGGCCAAATATTGGCCAAGTACGTTGTTGAGTTTCTGTGGCGGGTAGGCGCAGCTGGCGGCTATGTCGGCCGCATATTCGGTAAGCGTGACGAAGTCGCCGAGTAGCGGCATGGCATTGCGTTGAAAGCCATCGAAGTCATCATCGACGAAGGCGCGGGTTAGTTCGCGCGCGCGGTCTGCTCGAAAATTCATGAACACGACTACGTCGCCATCGGCAATCGTAGCCGAGGCATCGTCTTTCGCTCCGACCAGGGTGGCCTGCACAAACTCATCGTCTTCGTCGCGCTGGTAGGCGGCGGCAAGCGCAGCGCTGGCATTGTCATACTGATGATCTGCCTTGCCCTCGGTAAGCATGTCGTAGGCTGGCTGTACCCGGTCCCAGCGATTGTCTCTGTCCATGGCATAGAAGCGGCCGCAGATCGACGCGACTCGCCCCTTGTTTGAGCCGGTAAGTGTCTTCTCTGCGCGAATCAGGCTGGGCAGTGCGCTGCGCGGTGGCGTGTCACGGCCGTCCAGAAACGCATGCAGATAGATTCTCGGCGCGCCGTTGCGAATGGCGAGCTCTATCATCGCGATAATTTGATCTTCGTGGCTGTGAATGCCGCCCGGTGACATGAGCCCGAATATATGCAGCGCCGAATCCGCCTCGATGGACTTCTTTACGGCGTCAGTCAGGACGGGATTGCGGAAGAATGTCTCTTCCTCTATGTCTTTGTCGATACGCGTCAGGCTCTGGTAGACAACCCTGCCCGCGCCCAGATTCATATGGCCTACCTCGGAATTGCCCATCTGTCCTGCCGGCAGGCCCACGGATTGTCCCGAGGTATCGATGAGGGTATGGGGCCTGTCCTTCCACAGAGCATCCCACACCGGGCTATTTGCACTGTGAATAGCGTTGCTGCTGGTCTCTTCCCGATAGCCCCAGCCATCCAGTATTAGAAGTAGCGCGGTCTTTTTCTTGCCGGTATCGATATCAAGCATGAGGTGCTTCGAGTTCCTGTTCTAAGCTGCTTATTGGAGCGCATTATTATCCTCGAAACCGTCAGGCATAGCGAGAAGCTTGCGCCTGCTTGAGTTTCTCGCTGTGGTAATTCCGCCAGCAGACAATGATGTCTGGCCAGTCGTGCGCAGACCTTCTTAAAGCCGCGGGACACGTGTATACTTGCACCCCTTTTTTGCGGCCCTTATCTTAACTGAAGCGTAGCGCAATCGTAGTCTAAATCCGTAGCTACGCTCAGCCGTTCGATAGGTGTCTTGTAGAGTTTGATGTACAGGTGGGCAAGCAGGTCAGCCCCGGAATACCGAGTAGACTATGGCGCAATTTTTAGAATTTATTGGCAATCACCTGGTGCTATCCAGCTTATGGTTGGTTGCGTTCGGTGCGATTGTCTTCTACCACCAGCGCACAGGCAGCAAGGGCGTTGGACCGCAGCAGGCGGTAATGCTGATAAACCGCAGCGATGCTATTGTGGTAGATGTGCGTGATAAGAAGGAGTTCGAGAGCGGGCACATCGTCGATTCGATCCATATTCCCCTGGCGAAGCTGGATCAACGGGTTACCGAGCTCAAGAAATACCAGGATAAACCGGTCATCGTCGTCTGCAAGCTTGGGCAGCATTCCGGCGATGCGGCGAAGAAGATTCAGGCGGCGGGGCATGAACAGGTGTTCAAGCTCTCCGGCGGCGTGACCGAATGGAAGGCACAGTCGATGCCTCTAATCGTCTAGGCGCCACAATTGTCCAAGTACTACAATCGTCTAAGAACCACAATTGTCTAAGGGCCACAATTGTTTAAGTACCAGGAAATTGCAGCATAACTACCAATAAACAAATCGTTAAAATATAGGATTGAACATGGCAGAGAATGAAGGCAACACCCAAGAAACCGCAGCAGCAGAGCAGTCCGAACAGCGACAATTCGCCTTGCAGCGCATCTATCTGAAGGATTCATCTTTCGAGTCACCGGGCAGCCCTGCAGTCTTCCAAGGCGAATGGCAGCCGAAGATTAACTTCGATATCAAGACCCGAAACGCCAAGATGCAGGACGACCTGTTTGAGGTGGTATTGGTGCTGACCGTTGAGGCCACTCAAGAAGATAAGCCGGCATTCGTAGTCGAAGTGCATCAGGCGGGCGTATTCACGGTCAGGGATTTCGAGGGTGAGCAGCTTGAGCAGCTTCTGGCTACTTTCTGTCCAAATATTTTGTTCCCTTACGCGCGCGAGGTTATCGACTCGCTGGTAGTGAAGGGAAGCTTTCCTGCGCTGATGTTGGCGCCAATCAACTTCGAGGCGCTCTACGCGCAGCAGAAGCAGGCGCAGCAGGACGCGGCCGCGAATGCCGAGGCACCAGCACCTGAGGAAGTTAACTAAGCCGGCTATTTGCCTGTAGCGAAGCCTAGCTGACGCCAGGCTTCGTAGACCACGACGGCCGTCGCATTGGAGAGATTTAGGCTACGGCTTTCGGGCAACATGGGGATGCGCAGCAACTGCTCAGTCCCCAGCTGCTCCCTGATAGCGTCAGGTAAGCCGCGGGTCTCAGGCCCGAACACCAGAAAATCACCCGCCTCGAACCTAGCCTCGTTATAGTGCGCCGTTGCCTTGGTGCTGATCCCGAATAGCCGACCGTCTCCATGCTTGCCCATGAAGTCCTGCCAGCCGTCATATTGCGAAATACCGGCATACTCGTGGTAGTCGAGACCGGCTCGCCGCATTCTCTTGTCATCTAGCTCGAACCCGAAGGGTTTGATCAGATGCAGGTGTGAACCTGTATTTGCAGCTAAACGGATAATATTTCCCGTATTTGGGGGTATTTCAGGCTCAAAAAGTACGATATTGATCAAAAATTCACCAGTTTGGTAGACAGTGCTCACTTCTCGCAGCATAAAAATCGAGAAAATTGGATTTGTAGGTTATTCGAATCTTTCCCGCTTTTTGCCCGAGCTTTTATCAGTCAAAAGCCACTTCTTCCCAAGCGCCTGAATATTATCCCTAGTTTATCCAACTGATTAGAGCATATTGTTTTAGAATTTAGTGGCTTAAACGATATTCCTGTATGGCTTCCTTAAACTCTTGGACGCGTTTGCGTGCAAGACGGGATCTTTAGCCTCCGAAACAGAGCAAAGTCTTGGGATTCCGAATGTCTTTACTGATTATATGATTCGTCGCCAAGCTAATAAGGCAGCACTGCGGTGCCATGCCGCTTGGTTTGAAGCATCTGCTAGCTAGCGGATATTTTAGTATTGTCTTCATCGGCACCCAGTTCTTTAATTTTTCGTGTGAGGGTATTCCTTCCCCAGCCAAGCAGATTCGCCGCATCTCTTCGGCGTCCCGCCGTGTGTTTAAGTGCAATATCGATCATAGTGCGCTCGAACATCGGTGTAGCCTGATTCAGGATGCCCACGTTGCCCAGGCTGAGTTGCTGGTCTGCCCATTGGTGCAGACCATTAGTCCAGTCGCCGCTCTGACCAACAGTGGCTTCCTGTGCCGCAAACTCGGGAGGCAGGTCGGCCATATAGACCTCACGGCTAGATGCCATGACGGTTATCCAGCGACAAAAGTTTTCCAGCTGGCGAACATTGCCAGGCCAGCTTAGGCCGGTGAGGTATTTCTCTGTTTCCGGGCGCAGTGTCTTCGCTTCTACATCCAGTTCCTTCGCGGCCGTATGCAGAAAATGGCTGGCTAGCTTTGGAATGTCTTCGCGTCTGTCGCTAAGGCGTGGAATATGGATGCGAATGACATTCAGGCGATGAAACAGATCTTCGCGAAACTCATGCAGCTCAACGAGCTTCTCCAGATCCTGGTGCGTCGCGGCGATGATTCTCACATCGACCTTGATTGAAGTGTGTCCGCCAACGCGATAGAACTCGCCGTCGGAAAGCACGCGCAACAGGCGTGTTTGGGTGTCCGCCGGCATGTCGCCGATCTCATCCAGAAACAGGGTGCCGCCATCGGCCTGTTCGAAGCGCCCGGTGCGCTGGGAGGTGGCTCCGGTGAACGCACCTTTCTCGTGGCCAAATAATTCGGACTCGATTAACTCTTTCGGTATCGCTGCCACATTCAGGGGCACGAAGGTCTTACCGCTGCGCGGACTATGCTGATGCAGTGCTCGAGCTACCAGTTCCTTGCCGGTGCCGGATTCGCCGTTGATTAGCACGGAGATGTTCGACTGTGAGAGTCTGCCTATGGCGCGAAAGACTTCCTGCATTGCCGGCGCCTCGCCGATGATCTCTTGTTGTTTAACTATCTCGGCATCACTGGTTTCTTCGCTCTGCTCGCGGGCGTGTTCCAGCGCGCGATTTGTCATCGCGATCGCATCTTCGATATCGAAAGGCTTGGGTAAGTACTCGAAGGCGCCGCGGCTATAGGATGAAACGGCACTATCGAGATCGGAGTGTGCCGTCATGATGATCACTGGAAGCTCGGGATGCTGCTCCTGAATCGTTGATAGCAGGTCCAGCCCACTGATGCCGGGCATACGGATATCGCTGATAATCGCGTCGGGTAATTCCTGCTCGAGTCTATGCAATAGGTCATTGCCGTTCTCAAAGGATTCGGTATGCAAGCCAGTCTTGCCCAGAGATTTTTCCAGTACCCAGCGGATGGATCGATCGTCATCCAAAATCCAGACAGAATTATTCGAGTTCATAAATCAGTACCTTTTCAAACAGTAGGCTTGCGCCCGAAAATAGTTGAATTCTAAAAATAGGCGTTCTGCATTGCTGTTAAGTTCCAGCCGCTGCTACAGGCAGAATCACCGTAAAACAAGTTGCGCCGGGTCTGCTCTCGCATTCTATGACCCCCTTGTGCTGATTGACGATCGAATGTGTGATCGACAGGCCCAGGCCGGTACCCTCGGCACGGCCGCTAATCATTGGATAGAAAATAGAGTCAATCATCTCCGGCTTGATGCCAGGGCCGTTATCGATAATCTTTATACTGGCCGCTAATCTGTGAAACTTGGCGCCTATGGTCGCATTCCGAATAATGCGGGTGCGCAGATAGATGCGGCCGAGGTTATGTTCTACCTCCGGGCTGAACAGTGCCTGCATCGCGTTTCGCACGATATTCAACATCGCCTGAATCAGCTGCGATGAATCAGCTAATACAGTTGGTATGCTGGGGTCATAGTCTCGAATTAATTCGATGCCGTTCCCACTAATCTCTGCCTCTACCAAGTTGCGTACCCGCTCCATAACCTCATGTAGATTGACTGGCTCCATCTTTAGCGGCTGGCGGGAGCCTACCAGCCGGTCTACGAGCTTGTGCAGGCGATCTGCTTCCTCGATGATTACATTGGTATAGTCGCTCAGCTCTTCGCTGTTGAGTTCCGCTGCCAGCAACTGGGCGGCACCACGAATACCACCAAGAGGGTTCTTTATCTCATGAGCGAGGCCGCGAACTAATTCTCTTGTGGTCGCGTGTGTGCTATTCAGCGACTCTTCGCGACTTATTCGATACGAATGCTCAAGAGACGTTATTTCTAACAGAGCCCTGCGCTCGCCGTTCTCTTCGAAGGGCGTTATTGTGTAGTCAACGTCTACAGTCTTGCCGTGCATCAGCTTTAGCTGGGCCTGCCGCTTGGTAAAGCTGTTGCTGTTGGCCAGGGCTGTCTGCATCTCACCTATATCTTCTGCCGCCTTAATCAACACATCGCCGATGAAGAGCATATTGGCTTTGCGCACGCTGATCTCCAGCAAATTCTCGGCAGCTACGTTCAGATAGAGCAGGCGCAAGTCCTTATCCAACATCACAACACCTGTCTTCAGGTTGTCTAGTAATCGCTTGTGCACATTGTCCTGGGTCACTGTCGCTACTTCTCTATCGATGGTCTCGCGGCGGTTTTGTTGGGTCTCAACCCTGCAGCCCTATTCATGGAGCGGGAGAGTTACCCACCAGACCGCGAAAGCTTCTCACTACATGCTATGCAATAAGCAAACCAAGAGAAGCTATAGTGGTGAAGACCACTGTTTACGGGGCTTATCCAGAGTTTTGGATCGGCAATTCCGGCTGCGAAAGTTAATAATGCACCATATTAGTGCGTATGCCGACGGGCTGCAATATTAAGGAACACAAAAAAGCCCGGTCAATGACCGGGCTTATGTGTAGAGCTAAGCTGACTACTAAGCAAGACCTTCTTTAGTGGTCTTGATAATAGCCGCTGCGACCTTGTAGGGGTCAGCGTTCGAGGCAGTACGTCGGTCTTCAAGACGTCCTTTCCAGCCATCTTCAACTGTGCCGATTGGAATGCGAATCGACGCGCCACGATCGGATACGCCGTAGCTAAATTCATCGATCGACTGAGTCTCGTGCAGACCTGTCAAGCGATGATCGTTGTTGGCGCCATAGACGCTGATGTGACGATCGATATTCTTGCCGAATTCCTCACAGATCTTAGTGAAGATAGACTCGTCACCGTCTTCACGCATCGCGCCATTGGAGAAGTTGGCGTGCATGCCGGAGCCATTCCAGTCTAGCTCCTTACCTAGTGGCTTGGGCTCATAGTTGATCGACAGACCGTAGCGCTCAGCTGTGCGCTCCAGGAGGTATCTTGCTACCCAGATTTCGTCGCCAGCTCTTTTCGCGCCCTTGGCAAAAATTTGAAATTCCCACTGACCGGCAGCAACTTCGGCGTTGATGCCTTCGAAGCCAAGACCGGCTTCAAGACACAGGTCCATGTGGTCTTCTATAACTTCGCGGCCGAACGCATTCTGGGCGCCAACGGAGCAGTAGTAGGGGCCTTGAGGGCCGGGGTAGCCGCCCGAAGGAAAGCCGGGAGGAAGATTAGTCTTTAGATCCCACAGGAAATACTCCTGTTCGAAACCGAACCAGAAGTCTTCATCGTCGTCATCGATAGTGGCGCGGCCATTTGATGGGTGGGGTGTGCCGTCGGCATTCAATACTTCAGTCATTACCAGGTAGGCGTTCGCGCGATCTGGGTCTGGATAGACAGCTACTGGCTTGAGTAGGCAGTCGGAATCATTGCCTTCGGCCTGTCGAGTGGAGCTGCCGTCGAATGACCACACCGGGCACTCTTCGAGTGTGCCGCCAAAATCCTTGCGGACTTGAGTCTTGCTGCGCAGTGTTTGAGTTGGCTGATAACCGTCAAGCCAGATGTATTCTAATTTAGATTTCATTTTCTATCCCTTCTCCTAATCGCTATCGACTATTTGATAATGTGTGACTTGTGCTCTTTTTCTTGCCCCCTCGGCTTAGGGCCTACTGCTTTATACCGACACGGCGAAGCTGAGAGAGCCTATCAGCTTTTGCTGTTTCTTTAGCAAGGACCAGCGACTAAATATGCGCTGCGTAATCAGCTATACTTCCGCGGCTTGCCTTGTGTGCTAGAGGAAGAGCAAAATATATGCCATTACTGGCATCGCTGCAAAGCCCTATTTTACTGGGCGAGCGAGATGCGAATCAAATAGATTGCACTATAAATGTGCATCTACAAATATAACGCACAGATATGGTGCAAAAAGTGTGTTATTCCTTGATTGTTGCGCCCTCAAGCTACCGTTGCTGCTGCGCGCTGCACTATTTGGGCAACAAATAGAGTCTAGGCAACAAATAAAGCCTTCTAAAGAGTTGATAAAGACAAGATGTTATTCCTCATCAAGCTTTTTCCGGAAATTACGATCAAGAGCCGCCCCGTGCGCAGGCGATTTATTCGTCAGCTGCTTAAAAACATAAGGTCGGTGATCGTTGAGCTCGACCCCGGGATTACGGTTACTGGAGAATGGGACAATCTAGAGGTCGAAACCTCGACGGATGATGCCCAGCTAGTGGCGCAAATCAGCGAACGGTTGGCCTGCACGCCGGGAATCGCGAAGTTTCTGGAAGTGGATAAGCATCCTCTTGGAGACCTGGATTACATATTGGATCTGGCGCTGAAGTATTACCGCGGGAAATTGCAAGGGAAGACATTCGCCGTGCGCTGCAAGCGCACAGGCAAGCAAACTTTTCAGTCTACCGATGTCGAGAGCTATGTGGGCGCAGGCCTCAACAATCAGACTGAGGCGGCCGGGGTGAGACTAAAAAACCCGGATGTGACCGTTCTGATAGAGGTGCGGCACGACTCGGTATTCATGGTGAGGGAACAGAAGACTGGCATGGGTGGTTTTCCCCTGGGCTGTCAGGATTCGGTGCTGTCTCTTATATCCGGAGGTTTCGATTCTTCGGTTTCCAGCTATCTATGCATCAAGCGGGGTTTGCAGACCCATTACTGCTTCTTCAATCTGGGCGGCAAGGCGCACGAATTAGCGGTAAAAGAGGTGGCTCTCTTTCTGTGGATGAAATATCACGCGTCTCATAGGGTGAAATTCATCTCCGTACCCTTCGAGGGTGTGGTCGAGGAGATCCTGAACAATGTGGATAATGCGCACATGGGTGTTGTGCTAAAGCGCATCATGCTGCGCGCCGCCGAGAAGTTGGCGCAGGGCCTTCATATCGAAGCGCTAGTAACCGGGGAGAGTGTAGCGCAGGTATCCAGCCAGACCCTGGCGAATCTTTCTGTTATCGATAGGGCGACTGACTGCCTGGTGCTGCGGCCGCTGGCAACCTCGGACAAGCAGGAGATTATCGACATCGCCCGTGCGATTGGCACCGAGGAGTTTTCCAAGGATATTCCCGAGTATTGTGCGGTTATCTCGAATAAGCCAACCACCCGCGCGAAGCTGGAGCGGGTCGAGTGGGAGGAGAGTAAATTCGACATGGCGGTGCTGGATACGGCGCTGGAAAATGCAAGGCATCAGCTTATCAGCGAGTTAGTGGATGATCTCAGCGCAGAAGCTGCCCAGCTAAAGATCGTATCGACGCTAGATAGCGATAGTACCGTAATCGATATTCGTCACCCCGACGAAGTCGATATTAGGCCGGTTCCCCTGTCGGGTGAGGCCCTGAAGGCCGAATTATTGAACATCCCGTTCTATAGGCTTAGAAGCAGCTTTACCGACCTGGATAAAGACAAGCGTTATCTGCTGTATTGCGGTAAGGGCATGATGAGCCGCCTCCATGCCGCTAATCTAGTCGATGAGGGCTTTGGCAATGTTGCGGTACTGGAACTGGAAAGCGCCTCAAAGCAGTAGAATTAGCTGTAATAGGCCTGTTCTAAAATCAAATAAATCCCCGAGATTACTAATCTTTCCCTGCTGTCTCGTGTATACTCGCCGCCTTTTGTGTAGCCGCTCGCCAAGGCGGGATTCAGGCTGCATCTCTCGTCTTTCTTAAGGGTTACGGGCTTAGGGTGACGAGTAAAATTTATTTAGTAAAACATTGGTGGAACTACTGTGATTGAGAAGATTCGAAATATTGCGATTATCGCGCACGTTGACCATGGCAAGACGACTCTGGTCGATAAGTTGCTGCATCAA
The DNA here is from genome assembly GCA_943842505.1 of uncultured Pseudomonadales bacterium. Taxonomy (GTDB): domain Bacteria; phylum Pseudomonadota; class Gammaproteobacteria; order Pseudomonadales; family Pseudohongiellaceae; genus UBA9145. The sequence continues at coordinate 36,663 of CALTDI010000011.1, forward strand.
TCGGGGACCCTCGAGTCTCGCGGCCAGAGTGTCGAGCGTGTCATGGATTCCAATGATCAGGAGCGTGAGCGCGGCATCACGATTCTTGCGAAGAACACGGCAATTAACTGGAACGGTTACCACATCAATATCGTGGATACTCCGGGGCACGCCGACTTTGGTGGCGAGGTTGAGCGGGTGCTGTCTATGGTCGACAGCGTACTCCTTCTAGTCGATGCAGTTGACGGGCCGATGCCACAGACTCGCTTCGTAACACAGAAGGCTTTCGCCCAGGGCCTTAACCCGATCGTAGTCATTAACAAGATAGACCGTGACGGCGCCAGACCTGACTGGGTAGTCAACGAAGTGTTCGATCTCTTCGACAAGTTGGGTGCAACAGATGAGCAGCTAGATTTTCCTATAATCTATGCTTCGGCCCTGGACGGAATTGCGGGCCATGAGATGGATCAGATGGCAACGGACATGCAGCCGCTGTTCGAGACAGTCATCGAGAAGGTTCCGCCACCCGATGTAGTTATTGACGCACCATTCAAGATGCAGATTAGTGCCCTGGACTACAACAGCTACGTAGGTGTGATTGGCGTAGGTCGTGTCACTGGTGGCAAGGCGCACACCAACCAACAGGTAATCATCATCGATCGTGAAGGAAATTCACGTAAGGGAAAGATTCTCCAGGTTAAGAGTCATCTAGGTCTGGAGCGTATCGATGTCGCCGAGGCGCAGGCCGGAGAGATTGTTTGTATTTCCGGTATCGATAAGCTGAATATTTCTGACACGCTATGCGATCCAGATCATCCTGATCCGATGCCGCCACTGTCTGTGGATGAGCCGACAATCAGCATGACGTTTCAAGTGAACGACTCGCCATTTGCCGGGCGCGAGGGCAAATACATCACCACGCGTCAGATCAAGGATCGCCTCGAGAGAGAGTTGCTCTATAACGTAGCGCTGCGCGTAGAGCAGGGTGAGACACCGGATAAGTACAAGGTCTCGGGTCGTGGAGAATTGCATCTTTCAGTGTTGATCGAGAGCATGCGTCGCGAAGGGTTTGAGCTCGCGGTGTCCAGACCAGAAGTTATTCTGCATGAAGAAGACGGCGTATTGAAAGAGCCTGTCGAGTCACTGGTCATCGATTGTGATGATCAACATCAGGGCTCGGTCATGGAAGAGTTGGGTCTCAGGCGTGCAGACCTGCAAGACATGCTCCCAGACGGCAAGGGCCGAGTGCGCCTGCAGTTCTTGATTCCTACTCGTGGATTGATTGGCTTTCGCTCTATGTTCTTAAGCATGACATCGGGCTCAGGTTTGATGACTCACGTATTCGATCATTACGGCGATTACAAAGACATGGAACTGGCTGCGCGCTCTAGAGGTGTCTTAGTGTCCATGGTGAAGGGTAAGGTACTTGGCTTTTCGCTATTCAACCTGCAGGAGCGTGGCAAATTATTCGTAGGACCAAACGTAGAAACCTACGAGGGCATGATCATCGGCTTGCACAGTCGCGAGAATGACCTGGCTGTTAACCCAATCAAGGGCAAGCAGCTGACGAATGTACGTGCCTCAGGAACAGATGAAAACATTGTTCTAACCCCGCCAACTACACACACGCTAGAGCAGGCCATGGAGTTCATTGCCGATGACGAGCTCGTCGAGGTGACTCCAGAGAATATTCGGCTGCGCAAGAAATTGCTTACTGAAAATGAGCGCAAGCGACATAGCCGTGGATCTACCGCCAGAGGCTAGCGTAGCGAGGCTGACTGGCCTAACATAGGGTTTTGCACCCTCAGCGATGAGGGTGCTGTAATCATCTAGTTAGCTTTAGGTTGTCGCTATGCAGATACTCTATCCCGAACTCAAGCCCTATAAGCGCCACCAGCTTAAAGTCTCCGATCAACATGAGCTGTATGTCGATGAGGCTGGAAATGTCGACGGTATCCCTGTCTTGTTTGTGCACGGTGGACCGGGCGGTGCCTGCGACGCAAGTTCCCGCCGCTTCTATGATCCAGCCGTCTACCGCATTATCACCTTCGATCAGCGCGGCTGTGGACGCTCCACGCCCCATGGCGAGCTAGGCAATAACACAACTGAAGATCTAATCGCCGACATGGAGAAAATACGCGAGTTTCTTCAGGTAGAGAAATGGGTGCTGTTTGGTGGTTCCTGGGGTTCTACATTGAGTCTGCTGTACGCACAGTCTCACCCTTCGCGAGTACTCGCCCTCATCCTGCGCGGCATCTTCCTGTGCCGGCAGTGTGATATCGACTGGCTCTACAAGGATGGTGCGCGAAGAATCTTCCCTGACTATTGGGAAGAGTTCGAGGGCCATATTCCCGAATCGGAACGCGGCGACCTACTGCAGGCTTATCACGACAGGCTGACCGGTGATGATGAACTCGCACGGATGGCGGCCGCGAAGCATTGGTCGGCATGGGAGGGTAACTGCTCTAAATTACGACCTAGCCCCGAGGCCTTAGCTAGCTTTACCAAACCCCACAATGCGCTGGCTCTTTCTCGTATCGAGATTCACTATTTTATGAACAAGGGTTTTATTGACGAGAATCACATTTTAGAAAATATGCAGCTGATCGCTGACATACCGGGTCGAATTGTTCACGGCCGCTATGATATGGTCTGCCCCCTCGACAACGCACTGGCCTTGCATCAGCAGTGGCCCGCGGCAGAACTCCATATCGTTCGCGAATCTGGACACTCCGCATCGGAGCCTGGAACTGTAGATGCGCTGATACGTGCAACGCAAGACATCGCGAAGAAACTCGAGCGAGAAGCCTAAAGCAATCGGCTAGCTCGCGCTAACAACAGGCGGGCAGGGGAAGCATGTGATCGCACTTATTCAACGCGTCAACTGGGCGCAGGTTCATATCGAAGGTTCTCTGCATGCCGATATTGGGCAGGGCCTACTCGCGTTGATTGGCATCGAGAAAGACGACGACGACAGGCTCGCCCAGAAGTTGCTAGACAAGATTCTGGCCTACCGAATCTTTGCCGACAACGATGGCAAGATGAATCTCGCTCTTAAAGACATAGGCGGAGATCTACTGCTCGTGTCGCAATTTACGCTTGCCGCCGAGACCGAGAAGGGTCTACGCCCAGGCTTTTCTACTGCAAAGCCACCGGCTGAGGCCGAGGTGATTTACGATAACTTGCTGCGCTGCGCTAAAGATCAGCATGAGTTCGTTGAGTCAGGAAAGTTTGCTGCGGACATGCAGGTTAGGCTAGAGAACGATGGGCCAGTTACGTTTATTCTTAGGGTTTGACCTAGATGCCTCTAAGTAACTCTTTAGCACCTAGCCTACTTTCTGAGTGCTTCCCACCAAGGGTTTTCTGGCAAGTAGCTTAAGTCAAATACTTCGCCTATCAATGGGCTAGCAACATTGACATTTTTTTTCGCCGCCTCTTTAGTGGTGCGAATTATGGGCTCATCCCAAGGGTGAATAGACAGGTCGAATTTAGACCAGTGAATCGGAAAAAGGACTTTGGCTTTTAAATCGATGCTAGCCTGAACGGTTTCATTGGGGAACATATGCACCTCAGACCACTGGGCATTGTAAGCACCGTTTTCAATAAAGGCTATATCAAACGGGCCGTATTGGTCACCTAGCGCCTTAAATGTCTCTGAATAACCCCCGTCGCCACTGAAGTAGACTTTTACTTGTTCTGACGAGATTATCCATGAACCCCACAAAGTTGAGTTTCCTTTTCCCGGCGCTCGTCCGCTAAAATGCTGGGCAGGTGTTAGGGTAAATTCAACATTCTTGTAGTCTTCACTGTCATGCCAATCAAGCTCGCTAATTTTATTGGCATCAACCCCCCACTTCTCCAGGTGAGCTTTTACTCCCAGAGGAACAAAGAAACGATCAACGATCTCTGCAAGGTCTTTGATCGCTGTGGAATCGAGATGGTCATAGTGGTCATGAGAGATCGTGACAACATCAATTTTTGGCAAGTCATCGATGCTTGTTGGGTTCTCATATGCAAAAGGTTTGCCGAAAATAGGCAGCGGCGAGGCTCTGTTGAAAACGGGGTCTGTCATCACAATCAAACCAGCGGTATTCATTAGTAGTGTGGAGTGGCCGAGCCAAACAAATTTACCTGCGGTTAATGAATCTCCCTGAAATTTAAGCGTTGGAATGGCTGTTAAAGGATTCTTGCCTTCAGGGGGAGATAAGAAACTCATTATTGTTGAGCCGTTCTCGGAAGAGTTCGGAAATGATGATGAGTTATCATAATCTGACTCTATGTTTTGGAATCTACCATTAACAAAGTTTTCTGAATCTTCAATAGCGCTTTTGCTTCTCGCATTCGGGGAGGCGCCAAAAACAGGCGAGAGATTGAGAAAAGAATAGATCAGAAAGATAAAAATGAATAAAGCGTAGATTAGATATTTAACTAAGCCAGGTATGTTGTAAAAAAATTCCAAAAAGAGTCTCATGCCTTAGCTGGCCGCAATTTTAAATGCTATAAAATTTTGTAAGCTGTATTCCTGTGGGTTCGAGAAAATGCCCATTGTTCGGATCAGTTCAGGGGGCTAGTCTTCTGCGTCTACTTCGTCACGAGATTGACGTTTTTCTACCATGCGTCCGGCAATTATTCCTACCTCAAATAGCAGCCACATCGGTATTGCCAGCATCGACTGGGTGAACGGATCGGAAGGCGTCAGTAGCATGCCGACGATGAAGCAACCGACGATCACATAGGGTCTCTTCTCAGCAAGCGAGTCTGGCTCGGCAATGCCTGCCCAGATTAGTATGAACACGGCTATGGGTACCTCGAAGGCGATGCCGAATGCGAGGAATATGGTTAGAGCGAAACTGAGTACGCTGTTGATATCCGGGGATACGGATATGCCCTCGGGTGCGACCGATATGAAGAACGCAAAGGCAAAAGGAAATAGCACATAGCGGGCGAAGGCAATGCCGCCGTAGAAAAGCAACACGCTGGAGATAAAAAGCGGTATCGCTACGGTCTTCTCGTTCTTATACAGCCCGGGTGCTATGAATGACCACAGCTGGTAGAGCACATAGGGTGCCGCAAGAAGAAACGAGACATAGAAGGTAAGCTTGAATGGCGCGAAGAAGGGCGAGGTCGGATCGATTGCTATCATCGTAGACCCTTCCGGCAATGCCTCGATTAGAGGATTGACGACATAGGTGTAGATATCATTCGAGAAGGAAAAGAGAATGAGAAATATCACGATGATCGCGATGACGCTCCGAAGAATGCGATCTCGAAGTTCGACCAGATGATCGATGAGTGTCAATTCTTTGTGTTCGTCAGCTGATGTCATTATCTTTGGTGGTTTCTGCAGAGTCTTCTGAATTGGCTAACTTGGGGTTCTTGCCACCGCTGTAGATTTGCTTGGTTACTTCATCAACCTGATTGCTTGCGTCTTTTAATTCGTCGCTAAGCGATTTGTCATTCTTGGCTAGAGATTCTACGGCAGCGCTCTCGTCATCGCTGTCTTTCTTGGTGGCGTCGCTTGTAGCCTTAGAGGCGCCAGGGTCGAAATTGGCAGAGTTTACGATGTTGTTAACAGAATTTTCCGTATCTTTTGCCATGCCTTCGATGTTGGACTTGGCGTCTTCGATCTCGGCCATAACAGTTTCATTGTGGAGCTGGCGGCGTATTTCGTCGGCGTTCAATTCTCTTTCTATTTCGTTCTTAACCTTATAGAAGCTGCGACGGAATCTGCCTACCCAAAGGCCGGTCGTGCGCACGGCGCCGGGCAGGCGCTCTGGGCCGAGCACTAGCAGCGCAATGATAAATATCAGCAGAACTTCGAAAGAACCGATGTTAAACATAAGACATAACCGGATTCGCAGGGAGCGCCTGCGAGTAGAGAAGTGATGCTCGTGGCATCCGAAAACCTTGCGGTGATCTACTTACTTGGTTTCAACTTTTTCGGCAGTGGAATCTATGGTCTCGCCATTGACGCCATCATCGGTTTCGGAAGATTGCTCTTCTTCGTCTTCCTTGATTGCAGTCTTAAAGCCTTTTAAGGCGCCGCCAAGATCTGAGCCCAAGTTCTTAAGTCGCTTAGTACCAAAAAGCATGACTACGATTAAAAGAATAATCAGCAGTTGCCAAATTCCAATTCCACCCATGATAAACCTCCAAATCTGATGTGCAATTTACTGCGCATCGGTAACTAGTTTTGTCGCGAAGCCTTTTCGTCAAGGCCGGATATGTTAAATCGATCTTCTAATTCCGCCAACACTTGTTGGGGAGTCAAATCAAGATGGCTAAGCATGACCATCGTGTGAAACCATAAATCTGCAGTCTCGTTAATAAGCGCCTGCTGGCTCGACGCGTTCTGCGCGTCGCAGTCTTTGGCGGCCAGGATAGTTTCGGTTGCTTCCTCGCCTACCTTTTCCAGAATTTTATTTAGGCCCTTCTCATGCAGGCTGGCCACATAGGACTCACCGCTGGAAGACTTCTTTCGCTGTTCTAAAATTGCCGCTAACTCTTTAGAACGTCACTCATGTTAAGTACGTCACTCATGTTAAGTACGTCACTGGTTCAACTAGTCTTGTATAGCTGGTCTGGTTCAACCAATACTGGATCAACCGACTCCCAGGTTTCATTAGTCAACTTCTTATAGAAACAGCTCTCCCGCCCTGTGTGACAGGCGATACCACCAACCTGTTCAACTCGGTAGCACAGTGAGTCATTGTCGCAATCGAGCAGAACTTCTACAAGCTTCTGCACCATGCCTGATTCTTCGCCCTTCCTCCACAGCTTGGACCGTGAGCGTGACCAGTATACCGCACGGCCCTCGGAAACGGTCGTTTTCAGTGCCTCTCGATTGACCCAGGCCTGCGTCAGAACTCGCCCGGAGCCTGCATCCTGCGTGATTACGGGCACCAGGCCCTGTTCGTTCCATTGAATTTGATCGAGATAGGAAGGCATCGGCTAAGTATGCAGTCTCACCGTCTAAAACACAAAAGGTAAACACCCGCCAAGGCTAGGAATGCCGTGGCAATTGGCAGGTTTGTCAGGCCTGCCTGAATCCCCGGAATGAGGCTAAGTGCCGCGGCGACGAGTAATGCGCCGCCCAGGAAACGAAATTTCCTGCTCTGGCGGCTAGCGTTCTCCTGCAGCTGTCTCTGCTGTAGTTGCAGCGCCTCGTTTATCTCGCCCAGCTGCTTGCTTTGTGTTGCAGCGTCGATAAACAGCTGTGGCAGCTCGGGCAGTTGATCGATCCAGTTCGGGATATTCTCCTGAATTCTTCCCATCAGCGTGAAGGGGTTAAGGCGCTTCTTGTTCCAATTTTCTAGATAGGGAAGTGCTGTTTGCCACAGATCCAGATCCGGGTAGAGCTGCCTGCCCAGACCCTCAACATTCAATAGCGTCTTCTGCAGTAATACCAAGGAAGGCTGCACTTCCATGTCGAAGCGACTTGCGGTGCGAAAAAGTTGGATCAGCAAGTTTGCAAATGAAATCTCTTTCAGAGGCTTCTCGAATATCGGTTCGCAGACACTGCGAATTGCGGATTCGAATTCATGGATTTTTGTGTTCTGCGGAACCCAGCCGCAGGCGACATGCAGCTCGGCAACTTTTCTGTATTGCCGCTTAAAGATGGCGAGCAGGTTCTTCGCCAAATATTCCAGGTCGTCTTTGCTTAGGGAGCCGATTATGGCGCAGTCGATCGCGATGTACTTCGGCTGTTCGGGTGTCTCATAAGAGACGAAGATATTCCCCGGATGCATGTCGGCATGGAAGAAATTGTGATCGAACACCTGGGTGAAGAAAATATCGACGCCGGTCTCGGCAAGTTTCTTAAGATTTGTGTTCTGCGCGTTGAGGGCATCGACATCGGCGACGGGGATGCCGTGAATGCGCTCCATGACCATCAAGTTCTTGCTGCAGAAATCCCAATAGACTTTCGGCACATACAGTACGGGAGAGTTTTCAAAGTTTCTCTTTAGCTGCGACGTGTTTGCCGCTTCTGCGAGCAGGTCTAGTTCATCATGAATGATTTGCTCATAGTCATTAACCACCTCGACCGGATGCAGTCGCTTGCCGATGTCTGTGCGTGTCTCAATCAGAGCGGCGATCCATTTTAATAGCTTGAGATCGGCACTCACTACTCTCTTCGATTCCAGGACGGGTGACCTTGATGACGACTTCCTCGCCGGTCTTCAGCGTGGCCTTGTGCACCTGCGCCACCGATGCCGAGGCAAAGGGCTGGCTATCGAGCTCGCTAAAAATTGTATCGGCACTCACGCCAAGCGAGCTTTGAATGAGTTCATGAATAGAGGGAGATGCAAAAGGGGGCACATTATCCTGAAGAGACTGCAGCTCATCGGCGAGCTCGGTGTCGAGAAAGTCTCTGCGGGTAGAAAGTAGTTGGCCGAACTTAATATAGATGGGCCCTAGTTCTTCCATCGCCATGCGCAGGCGCGCATTTCTATGGGCGGCGCCATGGGAGCTGAACATCCATGCCAGACGATAGGGCAGCAAGATCAGGCCCAGTCCTCTGGCCCCGGGCTGGCCGAGCACAAACTCATCGAGACGATACTTCGCGATGACGTTGAGTACTCTATGGAGTCGAGGGAGATGTGACACGATCGGCGGCTTGCGCTCTGCTTGATTTGAGGGCTTGCAAAGATACCACCACAGGCCAGCGCTAACAAGCGCGAAGCCTCGGTTAAGCATTTGTTTTTAGTGGGTTATTTAGCCTGAGGAAGCAGAGCGAGACGGCGCTGCAACAGTTCGGTTTTGGCCTCTAGTCGGTCTATACCCAGGCGCAGATGGTCAAGCCGGTTGGAGAAGCTGTCAACTTCCAGGGCAGTTGGGACCAGGCGCGCTTCCTCGCTTAGGTAGTCACGCACATTTCTGCGCATGCTGCCGCCAGCAGACCTCCCCCAATCTTTCGCGCTGCGTTCGACTTCACCCAATTCATTGCTAAGTACGTCGCCAAGAATGGGCGCCAGATAGTCTTGCCAGTTTATATCCAGCGACTCAATCGTCATCTGCAGGTCTTGCACTAGAGTGGCGTCTCCGGAAATATCTAGCGCGGCATTGGCCAGCGGGCGCTGATCGGATTTCTGACCCAGAAGCCGCAGCAGGGTTTCTGCCTTACCGCTGATTGTAGCGTCTGCTTCAATGCCCAGACTCTCAGTGTCGATCGCACTGAGCCTGACCGCGCCGTCTTCGAAACGCAGGTTAAGAGTGAGGCTGGGTTGGCGACTAATGATTTCTATGCACTTGGAATCGAATGCCAGGAATTGCTTTCGCTATGTGTGGGTCGCGCCCGACAATCGTGTTGAGTATTTTCTCGACGGGTATTAAGGCGAGGCTTCCAAGAAATGGATTCAAAATATCTTCTCTTTCCTTTAAATGCGCTTCGCTTCAAATACACTTCGCTTCGTCTGGGTTGCTATGCAGTGGATATTGCTTATGCCTAACTGAACTTAGAGGGGCTTGAAGCCGATATGAATCGCACAGACCCCACCCATCACATTGTGGTATTTGCATTTGACGAGTCCGGCATCGCGCATCATTTGCAGCAGTGATTCCTGATCGGGATGCATGCGAATCGATTCGACGAGATAGCGATAGCTGTCGGAATCTCCGGTGATGGCCTTTCCCGCAATTGGCCATAGCTTGGAGTAGACATCGTAGGCCTTGCCGACCAGATCATTCGTTGGTTTTGAGAATTCGAGAACTAACACGCGACCACCGGGTTTTAATACCCGCTGCATTGAGGCTAAGGCGGCCTCCTTGTTGGTGACATTGCGCAGGCCATAGGCAATGCAGATGCAATCGAAGGTATTGTCGGCAAAGGGCAGGTGCTCTGCGTTTACCTGGGCGATGTCTATGTTAGAGCTGAGTCCCCTGTCTATGATCCTGTCTCTACCAACCTGCAACATAGACTCGTTGATATCGGCGAGTACGACTTGACCGGTCTCTCCTACGATAGTCGAGAAACGGATGCTGAAATCGCCGGTACCACCGGCGAGGTCAAGTACCTTCTGGCCTTTTCGGAGTGCGCTTAGCTCAATGGTAAATCGCTTAATGAGCCGGTGGGAGCCTAGCGACATGACATCGTTCATTATGTCGTAGCGATTTGCAACGGAGGCAAATACCTGCCCCACGCGCTGCTCTTTCTGCGCCACTGGAACTTCTTCGTAGCCGAAATGGGTGGTCTCTTCGCTATCGCTGGTGTTGCTCATGGCTAGTCGCTGCTATTACTTCAGATGAGGGGTGGCGCCAGATGGTCAATCTGATGATGAGGGCATGATGTTAATCACTTGTGTTCCCTCTGGCAATGGCTCTCGGCTGGCTTTTGCGGCTTCCAGCTTGGCCAGGTAGTCATTCCATAGGTCGTCGTGAGTTCGCCCCAGCTCTCTCAGATAGGTCCAGGAATAGATGCCAGTGTCGTGTCCATCATCGAAACTTAGTTTGATGGCATAGTTGCCAACGCTCTCCAGGTTGGCGATCTTTACGTGGCGTTTTCCGGTCTGCAGAACTTCCTGCCCTTTGCCGTGACCGCGCACCTCCGCCGAGGGAGAATGTACGCGCAGAAATTCGGCGGCCAACGTATCGCTAATGCCATCGGCATAGCTAATCTCCAGGGTCCCTGATTTCTTGTGCAGCTTGATCTGACTTGGTGTGTTAGTAGTCATTTCGCCTACCGAATTTAGTTTGTTGTGAGCATGACCTATAGGATATAACGACTGAGGTCTTCGTCTTGCGCCAGTTCGTCCAATTGCTCCTCGACATAGGCTCTATCGATAACGAGTGCCTTGCTGTCGCCTATGCGCCAGATCCGACGCAGAGAAGGAGACCTCCTCTAGCAATCTTTCCATTACCGTGTGTAGCCGTCTGGCACCGATGTTCTCCGTACGTTCGTTTACCTGCCAGGCGGTCTCTGCGATTTTTTTGATACCGTCTTTGGAGAAAGATATCTCCAGGTCTTCGGTCGCGAGCAGTGCCTGATACTGCTCCGTGAGCGAGGCATCCGGTTCTTCCAGAATACGTTCGAAGTCTTCGGCTGTCAGTGCCTCGAGTTCTACGCGGATGGGGAGTCGCCCCTGCAGCTCGGGAATGAGATCCGAAGGTTTACTCAGGTGAAAAGCACCCGAGGCGATAAAGAGTATATGGTCTGTCTTGATGCTGCCGTATTTGGTGGTGACTGTGGACCCTTCAATCAGCGGCAGCAGGTCTCGCTGTACGCCTTCTCTGGACACGCCCGCGCCGCCCTGGTCGTTGCGATTGGTGACCTTATCTATCTCGTCTATAAAGACAATGCCGGTCTGTTCTGTTGCCTCCACGGCGCGATTGCGAATCTCATCTTCATTGACGAGCTTGGCGGCTTCTTCATCTTTCGCAGCTTTTAATGCGGCCTTGACCGTCATGCGCCGCGAGGTCTTCTTACCGCTATTCATAGTAGAGAACATGCTCTTCAACTGGCTGGTCATATCCTCCAGGCCAGGGGGAGCCATTATCTCAACGCTCCCTGGTGATTCGCTTAGCTTTATTTCTATCTCTTTGTCGTCGATCTCGCCCTGTCGAAGTTTCTTTCTGAAGACTTGTCTTGCGGCTGAATTGGAATCTGTCTGGCTGGGGTCGCCTGCATCAGCTGCCTGTTCGGTTCGTGCCTGCGGCAGCAGCACGTCGAGGATGCGTTCTTCGGCCCTATCTTCTGCAAGGTGTTGCACCTTGTTCATCTCGGTTTCCCTGAGCATCTTGATCGCAACATCAACGAGGTCTCGAATAATAGACTCGACGTCTCTGCCGACGTAGCCAACCTCGGTGAATTTTGTCGCCTCGACCTTAATGAAAGGTGCCTGCGCGAGTTTGGCGAGGCGCCGGGCTATTTCGGTTTTACCGACACCGGTAGGCCCGATCATGAGGATATTCTTTGGTGAAATCTCTTCGCGCAGTTCTTCATCGAGCTTCATGCGCCGCCATCTATTGCGCAGGGCGATCGCCACGGCACGCTTTGCAGCCGCCTGGCCGACTATGTGTTTGTCCAGTTCGGATGTGATTTCGCGGGGTGTCATTGTGGACATGCATGGATACCTGTATTCGAAAATGCCATGGGTAAGGTTCAGTGCCAGATCGGGACTATTCCCTTATATCTAGCTCTTCAACCGTATGGTGATGATTTGTGTAGACGCAGATATCTGCGGCGATGGTTAGACTCTTCTCGACAATCTGTCGAGCGTCGAGTTCGCTGTTCTGTAGTAGGGCTTTTGCTGCTGACTGGGCGAATGGCCCGCCGGAGCCTATCGCCATAATAGAGTCTTCCGGTTCTATGACATCGCCATTGCCCGTTATGATCAGAGAGGATTCTTTATCGGCAACTACCAGCAATGCTTCAAGCCTGCGCAGCGAGCGCTCGGTGCGCCACAGCTTGGCTAGTTCTACCGCTGCGCGAACCAGTTTGCCGTGGTGCTTCTCCAGCTGTTCTTCGAAACGTTCGAATAGCGTGAATGCATCCGCCGTGCCGCCAGCGAATCCTGCGATGACCTGATCTTTGTAAAGGCGCCTGACTTTGCGGGCGTTCCCTTTCATTACGGTGTTGCCCTGCGAGACTTGTCCGTCACCGCCTATTACGACCTTGTTGTCGCGGCGAACCGATACGATAGTTGTGCCTCTATATTGATCCATTGCAGCTATTCCTGTTTCTTCTACAAGGCTCTGAGCCGTGTATTGGGCAAACTCATCTGTCAGCTGAGGACTGATTGCGAGTTAGGAAGAGTCGGTAGAATTGACTAGCAATGACTCTAGATCAGGCTTTCACATATCAGCTGCCAGCATTCGATGAAATCTGGTGTGCGATCCTAGGATATGGGGTGAGACACAGGAAATTCAAGCAACAACGGGGCTTTGGCGTGGTTTTCTGTCTACTGAATGCTCATGCGCAGGCTGGGGATGTTATTTGCTCTTAGCAATTGCTCGGCCTGATTCAGTATATTGCTGCTGGTATAGGGTCCGGATTGGACCAGATAGAGGGTTCTGCCTAGCAACTCTTGCTGCTTAACATTCACTTCAAGGCCCAGCAGCTTCTGCCGCTCACTCTCGGATCGGGCGGACTCGAATTGCTGGAAAGCGCCGGTTTGCAGTATGAAGCCCGGGTCGAAGGTCTCGTCAGGACTGGTCTCGGCCTGGGCTGGAGCCAGTGATGCAGCGGCGGCTGTTGCTGCCGCATCGTTCGCCACTCCTGCTTGCTGCTCAGTTAGCTCGACGGGATGGGCATCTACCGGCACCTCGTAGATGGGCAGCTCGGTATAGAACTCCAGCTCCAGTTCTTCCGCTACCGGTTCTTCGGCAGCCACCACCGTCGCCGCCTGACTTACCGGAGGGATAGTGTTAGTAGAGACTTGATTGATATTCAAGGGAGGCACGTTCCCGGAAAGATAGAACAGGAAACAGCCGAAGACGCCCAATGCCAGGCCTACTATCAGTCCGGTAAACATCAGTGACCATGCCGGCGGCGTGGCGACGGTTTTTCGCTCTAGGAGCGGTTCCGGTTTAATTTTGGCAAAATCGTGTGTCATGACTTGGTTGGAACACTTCTGTAGGCTGCGATATTTTAAGTTATTGTTTTAAATGGCAATAATGCCTAGAAAACTTTGTGCCACCCCAATTATCGGTTGTCTGACGGTAAGCTAAAGCTGAATCATCAGACTTTTACCTGTAACAGCCGACAGCAGCGATGGGCCTAAACGAGGTCTTGCGGGTCAACATCGATGCTGAAGCGCACAGATCTGGGCAGCTTCATAGTGTCTAGCTCGATACACAACTGAGATAGCAGTGCTTGCAGGTTACCGCGTTTCTCCGCTTTCAGCAGCAACTGTACGCGATACTTGCCAGCCCTCTTTTCCATAGGGGCGGGAAGCGGCCCCAACTGCTCTATAGGCAGGGAATTGTGTTGCGAGAAGCCCGCACACATTTTCGCCAATTGCTCGAGAAATTGGAGCGCGGGCTGCATCTGGCTCGCCTCTGCTCGCAGCAGACACAGATGAAAGAACGGCGGCAACTGCGCGCTGCTTCTCTCTTGTAGCTGTTGTTCAGAAAATTTTGAGTAGGCATCGTTGGCTAATGTCTGCAGTGTCTCGTGGCTGCCATGTCGAGATTGAATCAGAACCTCTCCAGCACGATCCGCTCGACCCGCTCTGCCTGCGACCTGCACTATCGTCTGGCCCATGTGTTCTTGGCCGCGGAAGTCGGCACTAAACAAACCTGAATCGGCATCGAGAATGGCTACCAGAGTGATATTGGGGAAATGATGCCCCTTCGCGAGCATCTGTGTCCCCAGCAAGATGCAGGGTGCGCCCTTGTTTACCTGGTCCAACATTTTCTGCAGGCTATCCTTGCGCCGCGTTGAGTCACGATCGATTCGAATTACCGGTGTGCTTGCAAATTGGCTCTGCAGAAAGGTTTCGATGCGCTGAGTACCTATGCCTATAGTGTTCAAATCCTTCGATTTGCACTGCGGGCAGGCTCTGGGAAGTCTCGCCGCAGTACCGCAATGATGACAGCGGATGCTCGGTGGGTTCGAGTGGACTGTAAACTGTGTGACGCAATTTTCACATTCACAGATCCAGCCGCAGGTTTGGCAATTCAGTATTGGTGCGAAGCCACGCCTATTGATGAACACAAGCACTTGGTTTTTTCGCTCTATGTGTTTGCGAATTCGATAGAGGAGTTGTTCTGAGAACCCCTCTTGCAAAGTTTCGTTTGCAACATCGATGATTTCCATACCACAGTTCTGCTTACTGCCGGTTCGTTGAGTAAGTTGCAGATGAACAAACTTCTTGCTGCGCGCATTGTGCAGACTTTCAAGGCTGGGTGTTGCGGAGCCGAGGATGATACAAATATTTTCCTCCCGCGCTCGAATTACCGCGAGGTCTCTTGCCGAATAGCGAAACCCGTCCTGTTGTTTAAACGATGAGTCGTGTTCCTCATCGATGACGATTAGCCCCGGGTTTGCCAGAGGTGTGAATACAGCGGAGCGGGTACCAATCACTATTCCCGCGCTACCGTCTCTCGCCTGCTTCCAGGCTGTTAATCGCTCTGTTTCATTTAGGCCAGAATGGAGGCTTGCTACTTTGCAGCTGAATCGCTGCTGAAATCGAGAGACGGTCTGTGGGGTGAGACCAATCTCGGGGACTAGGACCAGGCATTGCAGGCCCTTCGCTAGCTGCTCTTGCATAACGCGCATATACACTTCGGTTTTACCCGAGCCGGTGATGCCATCGAGCAGGAAGCAGGTATAGCTATCCAATGCCTCGCTAATCTCAGTCACTGAAGAGAGTTGCTCCTCATTCAACTCGATCTCGAACTTCGTAACTTTAGACGCGGGTTCGAAGGCAGGCTCGGCGGCCCCGGCGCGACTCTTCTCGGTAACTAGCTGCTTGAGTTCCAGCTGCTTGAGTAGCTGGCTACTAAACCCCGCCTGGCGCACTTCATGATCGGTGACTTCTTTCTCGGCGCGGATGAAGTCGAGCAGGGCTTTCTGTTTCGCTGCACGCCCAAGCAGTTCCCCCTGCTGTGGCGATGGCTCGGTGCCAGTCCAAACTCTGGTGCTATCTCTCAGTGCAACGCCGTTGCGTAGCTTGCTAGGCAGGGCCGTAGCGAAGACTTCGCCTACTGGGTGTTGGTAATAGTTGGAGGCCCATATCAGAAGCTGGAAAAGTGAATCATCAAGCAAGGACTCGCTGTCCAGCGCTGCAAGAATTGGTTTTAACTTTTTCTTCTCCAGGCTTGAGCCGGAAGAGACAGAAACGACGATGCCGATTAGTTGCTGTCGGCCGAAGGATACCTTGACCCGGGTTCCAGGTAGCGCCTGTTTGTTGCTTAGAGGCAGGTAGTCGAAAACCCTGCGCAGCGGAGAAGGAACGGCGACTTGCAGGACCGTTCCTTGGTAGTTGCTTGGAGTCTCGGCTGGCATTCTGGGCGGCTTTGTTAAAGTAGCTTGCTAGGCATCGCATAGTAAGTTCAAAAGGATTGGCAAACAACTGAACTGACATAATTGGTATGAAAACAGTGCTCACGAAGCGGCCTCCTAGCCTAGTGATCCTTGCGCCGTTATCTCGATGGTTTATACTTCAGCGGGTTCCGGCCGCTCTAATGCCGGCTAGGGAATATTGCTCCATGGCAAGGTAGTAAATCTGGAAATGCTGTAGAAAGTAGTTAGCTGTAGAGAGTAATTAGTAGTAGGGCAGCTTCGAGACAGGCCGGAGCAAGATAAAGTAGCAAGATACAGCGGCAAAATAATAGAACAGTAGAGAATAATAGAAGGGACAACAAGATGACTTCGCAGTCACCGCCAGCAGAATTGCTCGCCGCCCGAGAACAGATCGATACGATCGACAGGGAATTACTGGAATTACTTGGTAAGCGCTTCGAGCTGACGCACCAGGTCGGCCTGCTGAAGGCAAGCAAGGCGCTAGACGCTGTCGACGCCACGCGTGAGTCTGAGAAGTTGGCCGAGCTGAGCGCCCTGTGCGAGAAGCACAAACTGAATCCAGCTCTGGTTACCGAGCTGTTCAGTAAGATCATGGAAGAGGCGGTTAAGAATCACCGTCAATTGCGCGGCTAGGCTTCTGGCACTCAAGTGCCTGTCAGCCTGTATTCCGCCTAAATTCGAATCTGGTGCAAGCCCATGCCCTCAGCTGGCTCTACCGGAGAACTTGCGTCTTTTTCCTTCTCTGTTAGAATGCACGCCCCCAGACAGATATGCCGCATAAAACAGGCGATTCTGGGTGGAAAGCAGATGTGGTGCAGTAGCGAATAGACGACTGCTGTAGCGACATTAACTCAGAGGAAACAACATGAAACCCGATATTCACCCCAAATACGAAGCCATGAAAGCGACTTGTAGCTGTGGCAATGTGGTTGAGACTAAGTCTACCTTGGGCAAAGACATTCTTATTGAAGTCTGTTCCGAGTGCCACCCGTTCTACACTGGAAAGCAGAAGATTCTAGATAGCGGTGGTCGAGTAGATCGATTTAAGAAGCGATTTGCTTCCAGACGAGTCTAAAAGATCGTTTCCGTGGAAAGCTCCTCGCTTTCTACGCTTGCAGGATCAATACCAGGTAACGCGCCGTCAGTTGTAGGCGCGTTTTCCGTTCTGAAGTATTCAAATATGGTGTCCGGCTCGCCCGGTGTGGCCGGTGCCCCCGTCGTCTTGTTAA
Source organism: uncultured Pseudomonadales bacterium (assembly GCA_943842505.1). Classification (GTDB taxonomy): domain Bacteria; phylum Pseudomonadota; class Gammaproteobacteria; order Pseudomonadales; family Pseudohongiellaceae; genus UBA9145. Next base: position 53,835 of record CALTDI010000011.1, read on the forward strand.
TCAGACGATCTTCGATACCGTCTGGGCGTTTCATCGTGTTCTCGGGCATGCCCTGAAGTGCCACCTTCATGAAATCGATCCAGATTGGCACGGCAATGGTTGCGCCTTGCTCTCTTTCCCCTAGTGGTTCTGGTTGATCGAAGCCAACAAACACCGTCGTGGCAATGTCTCTATTGAAGCCCGAGAACCAAAGTTCTTGCGGCCCGTTGGTGGTGCCGGTTTTGCCCATAAGGTCTGAGCGGCCTATCTCTCTGTTTACTCGGGCGCCACTGCCTTCCTCGATCACAGAGCGCAGCATCGAATTAAGAATAAACGCAATCTGAGGGTCGATAATTCGGGGGGCCGGAATAATGTCGTTGGCATCGTCATTGAGCGTAGATGGGCAATTCTCACAGACTGTCACCGGCGTCGCCTTGTAGATAGAGCCGTCGGTGAGATTCGAGATCTCCTTTATAAACCAGGGCTCTACCTTGTAGCCGCCGTTTGCGATCGCGGAGTAGGCCGTGACGATTTCCAGTGGTTGCACGTCTTGGCTGCCCAGCGCTACAGTCAAATCGTTACGCGGGAAATTCTGTGTTTGAAAGCCAAACTTCGCGGCGAAGGCGAGTACCTTGTCATCTCCAACCTGATCATACAGTCGTACCGCCGGCACGTTGCGAGATTCCTTCAGGGCGTAGCGTAGCGTAATTGGCCCCAGGAAGTTGTTCTCATAGTTATTTGGACGGTAGCCGCCTCGAGTTAGAGGAGCATCGTTGATGGTCGTCGCGGCGGAGTAGCCTTGCTCTAGAGCCGTGCCGTAGAGAAAGGGCTTGAAGTTCGAGCCCGGAGGTCTTGGCGTTATGACCCGGTTAACCTGGCTGCGACGAAAATCGTAGCCGCCTACCAGGGCAATGATTTCACCGTTAGTCGGAGACATGGAAACCAGGGCGCCTTGAATGTCCGGAATCTGTCCAAGCTGCCAGGCGCCATCCGTATTTTTGACTCGGATAAGGTCGCCTACCTGCACGGCATCTGCCGCCACTTGCGGAGGTGGCCAGGCATCGTTTCTCGAATTGAATTTATAGGCCCAGCTAATGCCATCCCATTCAACCTTTACGGTCTCGCCCGATTTAAGTACTGCCTCAAAACTCAAGTCATCCAGCGCGGTGACTATGGCAGGGTGTTGGCTCCCGAGTACCGGTACCAGCTGCAATTCGTCAATCCAGGCGGTGCTTGCGTCACCAGTCTGATCTGCGTACAGCTCCTGTGGATAGTTAGCGGTGGCGCCTCGGTAGCCATGGCGCCTGTCGTAGTAGGTTTCCAGGCCTTCAACCAGCGCCTTGTTTGCAGCGAGTTGTCTATCCCCGTCGATGGTCGTGACTACTTCGAACCCCTGGGTGTAGGCCTTTTCTCCGTGCTCATCAAAGAGTTGCTGGCGCACCATCTCGGCGACGTAGGGCGCCGAGATGGCAATATCACGATTGCGTCGTCTGGCGGTGATTGGTTCGCGGTCCGCCGCTGCGAATTCGGCCTGGCTGATCATGCCCTCGTTCAGCATGTTTGCGAGTCTGACGCGGCGACGCTCGATTGCTCGCGTAGGATTACTCAGAGGGTTGCAGGTTGAGGGGCAGGGCAAGAGTGAGATCATCATGGCGGCCTCTGCCAGAGACAGTTCACTGACTTCCTTGCCATAGTACACGTAGGCGGCCGCACCGATGCCGTCAGCACCGGCGCCGAAGTAGATGGTATTCAGATACAGTGTGAGAACTTCTTCTTTGCTGAGCTCTCTTTGGATCTGCAGCGCGAAGGGGATTTCCTTGAGTTTGCGCAGATACAGGTTGTCGCTGTCGAAAGACAGGATCTTCGCCAGTTGCATGGTGATCGTGCTGCCACCCCCCAGGTTTACGCCGCGAATAAGGCCATAAAATACGCGACCCAGCTCTGCAGGTCGACACCGGGGTGAGAATAGAAGCGTACGTCTTCTGTCGCTATGACCGCATCGGTGAGTATTTGCGGAATATCTTCGAAATTAACCGGGTTTCGCCGATTGCCGATCTCATCGATCAGGCGTCGATCAGCCGTATAGATTCGCAGCGGCGTTTCCAGCTGCACGTCTCTGTAGGTTTCGGCTGAAGGAAGCAGGGGCGCTAGATAGAGATAGGCGGCACAAACGACCATGACAGCGCCAGCCATCCCAGCTACCGCTGTGATCGCAATCCACTTGAGAGTTTTCTGAATCTTTGTGTTCACGGGTTACTTAAGTCTCGAAGAGTAGCTGCTCAGATGTGGAGCTTTCGTACCTGGCTTCCTATCTTGCTCCCCGCCAGCTGAGGAGATATCGGTGAGTTGAATCACCGAATCAGCCCAATAAGCCGCATGTTCTGAGGCTGTAGGCGGACTGATTATTATACACTCGGCATCCATCAATGCCTTATTATTCTGAGACTTAATGGCTGAGATGTCTGAATTTGAGATATTTCTCACGCTGTGCCGGTGATACGTGGAGAATAATTGATAAATTTTCTACGGCGGAAACGGAGCCAAATTGCGATGTGATTGGCACTATTCACATATCGAGGAGGAACCGAGTCGAAAAATTGATGAGAATACCCAGAAGCCAGAGATAATCTGCTATTCAGGCGGGTTGCCAGCCCTGCAAACGTGACCTGATTCAAAGAATTGCAGGGGGGCTTGCTTCATTATTTAATGGTAAAGTTGTTTGTTCTGAAAGTCTGATAATTAATTGATAACTATAAAAAATTTATTGTCGGCCGATACTGAAATCTGGGGCATTTAAATTTGCAGATGATTTCGCTAAGGTTTTGTTATTATTAGCAATATTTTAGAGGTCTGAGATTGAACTGGGCCGTTGAACCGCAGTATAAGGGGCGGGGAAGGCGAGCCGCTCTAGAAAACAGGTCGAAATAGAAGGGATTAGGGGTTACTAAGTGCTGGAAAAGCTACGAAATATTAGTGCTTTAAGCAATTTTGGCAAGAAAGCCAGCACTATGCTGGGGGTCGACATTAGTACGACTGCTGTCAAAATTTTGCAGCTGAGCCCGAGTGGCAACAAATACAAGGTGGAGAATTATATTATCCGGCCTTTGCCAGCTAATTCAGTCGTCGAGAAGAATATCAGCGACATTGACGCCGTGGGTGAGTGTATTGCGCAGGCGGTTAGCATACTCAAGCCCTCGCTCAAAGATGCGGCAGTCGCGGTTGCGGGCTCTGCGGTGATCACAAAGACCATCGAGATGAATGCGGCCTTGTCTGATACGGAAATGGAAAACCAGATTGTGGTAGAGGCGGACCAATATATTCCCTACCCCCTCGATGAAGTGTCGATAGACTTCGAGCGGCAGAAATTATCCGAGCGCAGTCCCGAAATGGTTGAGGTCTTGCTGGCAGCGTGCCGCCGAGAAAATGTGGACGCCAGGGTTACCGCGTTGGAGCTAGGCGGGCTTAACGCCAAGGTAGTAGATATCGAAGCCTATGCCATTGAGCGCGCCTTTACATTGCTGGCAGAGCAGATTGGTTCTGAAGATGAACAAACAGTAGCGATTATCGATATCGGTTCGATGATGACCACGTTGAATGTGATTCTGGCAGGGAAGACGATCTATACCAGAGAGCAGATGTTTGGTGGTAACCAGTTATCTGAAGAAGTGCAGAGGCGTTTTGGTCTCAGTGCGGCCGAAGCCGAGAATGCAATGAAGCGAGGTGGTTTGCCAGAGGAATATGAATTCGAAATCCTTGCGCCGTTCAAGGAGTCTGCTGTTCAGCAAGTTAGCCAGACTCTACAATTCTTCTTCTCGTCCAGCCATTACAATGAAGTAGATCATGTGCTGTTGGCCGGTGGCGTGGCAGCGATTGAGGGGCTTGCCGATTTAGTGCAAGAAAGTTTATCTACGCCCGTCAGAGTTGCCAATCCGTTTGCCGATTTGGTTATAGGCTCGAAGATTAACCAGACAATGTTAAAGAATGACGCTCCCTCCTTGCTGATTGCATGTGGCTTGGCCATGCGGGGTGAATACTAGTGGCTCATATTAATTTACTCCCATGGCGAGAACGTCTGCGTGAAGAGCGTAAGCGAGAGTTTTTTACAATCGTGGTAGGTATGGTGATTATCTCTGCGGGTGTCCTGTTTTTGGTCGATCGCTATTTTAATGGGGAGATCGATATGCAGACCTCGCGCAATGATTTCATTCGGGCGGAAATTGCGGTTCTCGATGAAAGAGTGGCGGAGATTAATCAGCTGCGTCAGCAGAAAGAAGACATTCGTTCGCGTATGAACGTTATTACCGACTTGCAGGGAACGCGCCCGGTAATCGTTAGAATTTTCGACGAGCTTGTAAACACATTGCCGGATGGCGTGTACTACGAAAGTCTTGTTCGAGTAGACAACACTATTTCGATTGAGGGTGTTGCAGAGTCTTATGCTCGTATTACAGAGTTACTACGAAGGCTCGATGATTCCAATTGGTTTCAAGATTCAGATTTAGACGATATCTCTGCGCTGGATGCAGGCAGCAACGCTTTGAGCAATGCCTTTACATTTACACTTAGCCTTTCTCTTCAGTTACCGTCGCAGCAGGAAGAGGTGTAGAGCAGATGTCACTATTTACTAACATAGCTAACGATTTACGTAACTTTGATTGGAATGATCTCCAAGACGTCGACACTATTGGCGTCTGGCCTGCCCCGGTAAAGGTCATAATTGTTATAACTGTTGTTGTGAGCTGCCTGGCGGCTGGTTATTTCTTCCATATTCAGAATCTTCAAGCGGAATTGCAAACGGTCTCAACCGAAGAAGGTACCTTACGAATCGAGTTTGAACAGAAAGCCTTTCTCGCCACCAACCTCGAAGAGTATCGGGCTCAGACCGTGCAGATGGAAGAGTCATTTACTGAATTGCTGCGTCAGCTGCCTTCCGTGACAGAGGTGCCAGGCCTTGTGGATGACGTTACGGAAACTGGTGTGGGCAGTGGGCTAGAATTCTCGAGATTAGACTTGCCGCCGGAAGAGGTCCAGGAATTTTATATCGAAATCCCTATGAATCTAGATGTCGTTGGTGACTTTCACGATTTCGGTACATTCGTCAGTGGTGTTGCCAGTCTGGACCGAATTGTAACATTGCATGATTTTGCTATATCGGCGCGAGATGACGCGTTTCTCAGTATGAACATTGTTGCTAGAACATATCGCTATAAAGATGTTGACGAGGCTGTCCAGTAGATGAGTCTGCACTGCATACAATTTAGAAGCATTTTTGGAGCATGCGCAGTACTGCTAGTTGCGGCCTGCGCGCCAGCGAATAATTTTTCAGACTTACAGAATTTCGTCACCGAAGTTAACTCCAGACCGAGCGCGCCAGTTGATCCAGTGCCAGAATTCGTACCTTATGAAGGTTTTATTTACGGGGCGGCATCTTTGCGCAGCCCGTTCGATATACCACTGGTAATCGACACCAAGAGCGGTGCGGTAATGAATCAGAATGTAGTGCCAGACTTCGAGAGAATTCCTGAGCTACTGGAAAACCAATCTCTAAGCGAGCTAACTATGGTTGGCAGACTTACAACCACCGATGGCGTCTACGAAGCGCTTATCGAAGATGGGTTTGGTGAAGTTCATCGAGTTGGGATTGGAAACCATATGGGTCGTAATTATGGCCGTATCGAACAGATATCTGACTCACAACTAAACATGATAGAAATAGTTCCCAGTGGCAGCGGTGGCTGGGTAGAAAGACCACAAACCCTCACGTTGCAATAAATTCGTGAGCTGAGGTTATTAGTATGTTTAACAATAATGGAACGCTGAAGAATCATTTACCCCTGGGCAGAACGGGAAGCTCTAGCATGGCGGCATTGATAAGGCGCGGCTTACTTGGCTTGCTGACATTATTGATGTCATCAGCAACTATCGCACAGGATTCAGTAACGCTTGATAGTATTGGCTTCGCGAACTTGCCAGGGGATAGCATAGAGATTCAATTGACCTTTGATTCAGTTCCGCCAGAGCCATCTGGATTTGTGTTAGATAATCCTGCGCGTATTTCGCTAGACCTGATGGGTGTGTCAAGTGGACTGTCCCAACAGCGTTTTAATATCGATTCGAACAATGCCCAAAGTGTTATGGTGCTCGACGATGGGGCCAGAACCAGACTCGTAGTAAATCTTGATCAGCTAGTAAATTATGAGACGCAGCTTGTAGGAAACCAGCTAACGATTCAGGTGGGTAATGATGCGCAGGCTGGTGGGGTTACTGCGGCGGGCAGAGTGGCGGCGGGAATAACGGGCGCCATAGACAATGCCATCACCGATGTGTCTTTCAGGCGCGGCGACGATGAGGAAGGTCAGATCGTTATCGATCTTTCTAGCGATCAGGTTATCGGTAGTGTCGAGCAAGTAGGTGCTCGCGTCTATGTTGAGTTTAGTGATACTTCGGTGCCAGACGATCTAAATCGACGTCTCGATGTTAGTGATTTCGCAACAATGGTTTCCACGGTAGATGTGTTAGGCCAAGCTAATCGTGCGACGGTGGTAATAGACGTGGACGGTGCTTACGAGTATGTGGCTTTCCAAAGCGGAAGTCAGTATACCGTCAGCGTAAGGCCGCCGGTTACCGATGTGGCTAGTGATGGTGCTACGTCGGCTTATACCGGTGAGATAAGCAGCCTTTCATTTCAAGATATCTCAATCCGATCGGTGTTGCAGATTCTGGCCGATGTCTATGATTTCAGCCTGGTCGCTGGAGATGCGGTCTCTGGAAATATCACTATTGTTCTCGACAATGTGCCTTGGGATCAGGCGCTCGATTTGGTACTGCGTACTCAGAACCTTGGTAGCCGCCTGGAAGGCAATGTATTGTATGTGGCACCTTCTAATGAAATCGCTGCTCAGGAGCAGCTGGAACTCGAAGCTGTGCAGCAGGCGCAAGCATTAGCGCCGCTTTTTACCGAATTCATGCAAGTCAATTATGCGGAAGCCGACGACATAATGGCATTGCTTACTGGTGAAAATTCCGGGGCGGTTGCCGCGGGTGCGGGTGCGGTAGCAGGAGCAGCCGCTGGAGCACCTGGCGCTGTAGCAGCGCCGAGCGGAGGCATTCTGTCCTCTAGAGGAACGGCGACAGTCGATGCGCGTACGAATATTATCATCGTCCGTGATATTGAAGAAAAATTAGAAGAAGTGCGAGCCATGATGGCGAGGCTAGACGTCGCGGTTAGACAGGTCTTAATAGAGGCCAGAATCGTCAACGTTTCCACTAACTTCGGTAGAGACCTGGGTATTCGCTGGGGTGGTGCTGGCAGTCTAACCGGAACCGGCGACAACTTCCGTTACGGGGGGGCACTGGAGGGGACGACTGAGCAGGGTAACGGCAGGCTTGCGCAAGAAGTTGCGCTACAGAATGCGTTAATTGCCGGCGAGACTGCGAGAGTGCAAGCCTTGCAAGATGGTACCGATCCAAGTTTGATTCAAACGCTCGTTAACCAGGCTATAGCAGGCATCCCAATTCCTTCTATCCCCACAAGCTTCCCGGATGCTTTGGCCGTCGACCTCGGCGTTGCGAGCCCCGACGCTTCAGCTTTTTCTATCGGCTACACTGGCAACAGTGCGCTTATCGAGCTTGAGCTTTCGGCGCTGGAATCCAGTGGCAACGGCGAGGTTATCGCCAGGCCTAAGGTTACTACTCAGGATAAAGTAGAAGCCCTGATTCAGTCTGGTGTAAGAATTCCCTATCAATCTCAGGCCGGCGGTACTGCTGGTGGTTCGACAACAGAATTTGAAGAAGCGGTGTTGTCCTTAACTGTAACTCCACAAATTACACCAGATGGCCGTATCAACATGGAGCTGGACATTCGGCAGGATTCCGTAGCCGCAGGTTCTGGAGGCGCTAACGGTATTCCTGCGATTAATACTAATCAGGTTACCACCAGTGCCTTGGTTAGCGATGGTGAAACTATTGTGTTGGGCGGAGTGTTCAGGGAAGAGTCGACGACATTGGAAACCAAGACTCCGATCCTTGGCGACCTACCTTATGTTGGGCAACTGTTTAAGCGCACGTCGAATACCAGTCGTCGCACTGAGTTGTTGATCTTTATTACGCCTAAGATTATTACCGAGATAAGCGTTAGATAAGACCGTAAAAATTCGGCCGAGTCACCAGTTGTTCCTGCTTGTTCTGATCGGTTGCTCTTCTATGTTTTTCCTGCGTCAGCGAATCGGTTTCGGCAGCTTTTGTGTGATCGTATAAATCAAGTAACGAGTCGGCGGTATTCTGAGTGCGTAGTATATGAGTTATTCCGGAAATGTATTTCTCGTTGGCCCTATGGGTGTCGGTAAGACCACTATAGGTCGTGTTCTGGCGGATGCTCTTGGTCTAGAGTTCTACGATTCGGACCGTGAGATAGAGGCGTCGACGGGCGCAGATATTCCCTGGATTTTCGATGTTGAAGGGGAGGCTGGGTTTAGAATTCGTGAAACACGCATGATCGAACAGCTAAGCCAAAAGAAGAATATTGTACTGGCTACTGGTGGCGGGGCTGTCATGTCGACGGAAAATCGCGAGTGGCTTAAGGCTCGAGGTGTAGTGGTTTATCTACGAGCGCCTATTAGTCAACAGGTTGAGAGAACCAACCGCGACAAGACTCGCCCGCTTCTACAAACACCAAACCCAGAACAGAAAATTCGTGAACTAATGGAAATTCGCGAGCCTCTCTATCAAGAGGTCGCCGATATGGTGGTAGATACCTACCGACGAAATCCTAAGACCGTGAGCCAGGAAATTTGCAAACAATTACGATTTGACATGGGTTGCTCGTAAGAATAATAACTCTGTTGAGTTTGTCGCTTAAATTTTGGAATCAAAAAAATGTTTACTGTAGATGTCGAACTGGGCGAAAGATCCTATCCAATATTCATAGGTCAGGGCTTGCTCGGCAAGCCGGATCTGGTTGCGCCTTTCATCGGTAAGGGCAAAGTTGTTATCGTTAGTAATGACGTGGTTGCGCCACTTTACTTGGAGCAAACCAGACAACTATTTCCCGAGCTTGATGTTGCAGAAATTATTCTGCCAGATGGTGAGGCGAACAAAAATCTCGATGCCATCAGTCACATCTATGACACGCTTCTCGCCGGCAAATACGATCGCAACACCCTGCTGGTAGCGCTTGGTGGCGGTGTCGTTGGCGATATCACAGGTTTTGCTGCCGCGACTTATCTGCGCGGAATTAACTTCATACAGATCCCTACTACGGTGTTGGCCCAGGTCGACTCATCTGTCGGTGGCAAGACTGGCGTTAATCATCCCCTGGGCAAGAATATGATCGGTGCGTTCTATCAGCCTCGCTGTGTCCTTGCAGATACCGACGTTCTGACAACGCTGCCGCTGCGCGAGGTGAAGGCTGGGCTGGCTGAAGTCATCAAATATGGCCTTGTCTATGATGCGCCGTTTTTTGACTGGCTGGCGGAAAACAGTAAGGGAATTGGTGAGTCAGATTCGGCACTGCTGTCGCAGACAATTAAGACCTGTTGTGAGATCAAGGCGGCTATTGTGGCCAAAGACGAAAAAGAGTCAGGTGTTCGCGCGCTTCTTAATCTGGGTCACACCTTCGGTCACGCCATCGAAACGGCTAGTGGCTATGGCAATTGGTTGCACGGCGAAACCGTAGCTATGGGAATGACCATGGCGGCGGACCTATCCCGCAGACTGGGCTGGATAGAGCCGAATGTGGCACTGCGAATTCGCTCGGTTTTAGAAGAAAATTTTGGTATGCCAGTGCTGCCTCCGGCCGATATATCAGTAGAGCAATATTTGGATTTAATGTTGTCAGACAAGAAGGCTGAATCGGGCAAAATCAGGTTTGTTTTGCTTAGGGCGATAGGGCAAGGGGTGGTTGAAGGCGATATTGCGCCTGCATTGCTCGAAGAAACCCTGACTTCTGGAGACAACCTCTGTAGATAGGCAGTGTAGAGGCTATGAATAAATATACGCAGTGGCTGGGTCTCGATTTCGATCCCTTTGTGCCGAGTTCGTCCAGTCGCGATTTCTATTGCAGTGGTGATCGACAGCAACTGCTAGATCAGATCGTGGAGTTCTCGCTCTACAGCAATGCGATGATAGCCGTTACCGGTCCCTTAGGTGCGGGTAAGACGACTCTTGCTACAAACTTCTGTGAGCGATTTGCCGACGAGGCAGTCTGTGTCAGAGTGGCTGCCACCTTGTTCATGAATCAGGGGCAATTCCTCGACTCACTACAATCCTCCCTATCGTTTAAGCCGGCAGCTGGATTAGACACTGAGTTCGCAATAAATCAGATCTGTCAGTATGCGGCAGAGTTGGACCTGGAAGCTCGCTCGCTGATCATTATCATAGATGATGCCCATGAGCTTAGCGCTGAAGTCTTGCAATTGCTCATCAAGCTTCTGGATAGCTGCGTCGATTCGAGTATTCATGCGCTGTTGTTCGGAGAAAACCAACTCGACAATCTGCTGCAAAATACGCTTACGGCCGAAGCCCAGGATCGACTTGCAGTATTTCCTCTGGATGGTTTTGCCAGCGAAGAGACTTATGAATATGTTGGCTTCAAATTGGCGGCGGCAGGATTTACCAAAGAGATGCCGCTTGAAGGTGGCGTCGTGGGTGCGATCCATAATGCATCCCACGGTATGCCCGGTGCTATCAATGGCTTGATAGCGAATGCGCTAAATGCGGCAGCGCCCGCAGTAGCAGCAGCTCCAGTGCCATTTTTTGAGGCGCCGACGGCAGTGGTGGATGAGTTTGATGACATCGAAGAGTTTGGCCCGCTCACCAGTGGTGAGAGATTTGCCGGAATAGATGAGATTGAGCAGTTCGAAGGATTGCACGCAACGGAAAGACTCCAAGACGACGACGAAGATGGAGCTGCTGATATGCAGCTAACGTGGCTTGCAGGTGTTCAGCCCAGGTATTTGGGCGCCGCCGCGATACTGCTTGTGTTGCTTACCGGTACGCTTCTTTTCTGGGATGCTAGCCCACGTGTCACCGAGTCACTGCCCATACCTGTTGCTATAGCGCCCGTTGCCGTACCTCCAGTGCAAGATGAACCGGAGGCGATCTCCGCGGGTATTGCGCAGACGCCGGCACCTGTCACAGTGGTTGCCGCCGCCGCTGACGCAGCAATTGCGGCAACGGCAAGCCCGGCTTCAGCACCGGTCGATGCGATTATTGCTGAAGCTGTTAGCGTTGAAGAGGATGAGCCCGTGCAGGTTGCTGCGCAAGAGGCAGTCGCAAACGTAGTCGAGCAAGTGGCTGAGGTGCCGGTATTGGAAGCACCGCCGGTGCTAGCTGAGGCCTCTGCATTCGAGGAGCTTCTGTTGCAGGAGGCGCCAGAGAGCTTTGCTGTCCAGTTATCGGCTTCGCGTTCGGAGCCTAATATCAGCGCGTTTGTCGGACAATTGTCAGGTAATCAGCCGGTCGGCTACTTCGAGACGCGTCATCAAGGCGGGCCTTGGTTTGTTGCAGTGCTTGCCCCTTTCTCCGATCGAGATCAGGCCACGCGAGCTATCTCTGCATTGCCAGAGAAGATGCGATCGAATCAGCCATGGATTAGATCGCTTGCCGGGATTCAAACGGACATCCGGGAACAATTGAGTTCCAAACTCGTATCAGCGAAGTAAGCCCTTCAATAATCACCCAGAAATGCCAGTCGGGGCCTAATTTGAATTGGGCCTCGATTGTGAATAAATGCGGCTCGTGTAAAATTGTCCCCCTTTTTCGGCCCAGTAGATGAACTCAGGCTCTCGTGAGTCTGACCGTGGTATGGGTTGAAGTGATAACACTAGATTAAAAGTGAGCGAGCTGTGACCTTAAAGAACGATCGACTATTGAAAGCGCTGCTCGGTGAGCCGGTGGATGTGACTCCCGTTTGGATGATGCGACAGGCTGGGCGATATCTGCCAGAGTACCGTGCTACCCGAAAGCAGGCGGGCGACTTCTTAACGCTTTGTAAAACGCCAGAGCTAGCCTGTGAAGTTACTATGCAGCCACTGCGTCGCTATGCATTTGATGCGGCAATTTTATTCTCAGATATTCTTACCATTCCCGATGCGCTGGGGCAGGGCTTATATTTTGCCGAGGGTGAGGGACCAAAATTTCGCAAGGTTATTCGCTCGGCGAAAGATGTGGAGCAATTGCCCGAGGTGAATATCGCCGATGAATTGTCTTATGTGACCGATGCTGTGTCTGTGATTCGCAAAGAACTGAACGGCTCGGTGCCCTTGATTGGCTTTTCTGGAAGCCCATGGACATTGGCTACTTATATGATCGAAGGCGGAGGCAGCAAGGATCATCGCATCTCTAAACAATTCATGTATGACAATCCCGAGGCTATGCATCTACTGCTAGATAAGCTGGCTGATGCTGTTTCCGATTACCTGAATGCGCAGATTCGTGCCGGTGCCCAAGCCGTGCAGATATTCGATACATGGGGTGGAGCTCTAAGCAACAATGCCTACAGGACATTCTCCCTGGCCTATATGACGAAGATCGTCGGCAATTTGCTCAGAGAGAGTGAAGGTCGTCGCGTGCCGGTGATCCTGTTTACGAAGAATGGCGGGCAGTGGCTAGAGTCGATCGCCGACTCGGGCTGTGATGCTATTGGCCTGGACTGGACTACTGAAATTGGTGATGCGAGAGCGAGAGTCGGTAATCGGGTTGCCCTGCAGGGAAATATGGATCCCACCATACTCTATGCATCCGGCTCAGTGATACGCGAAGAAGTGGCGACCATATTGAAGAGCTTTGGCTCGGGTGAAGGCCATGTGTTCAATCTTGGTCATGGCATCACGCCTGAGGTGAACCCGGATAATGTCTCCCATTTCGTCGAGGCGGTCCATGAACTCTCCGAGCAATACCACCAGTAGTGCCGTAAAAATTGCCCTGGTGAGCCTGGGGTCGAATCTAGCTCTTGGGGATCGTTCTCCCGAAGAGCTGGTGTTGTCCGCGATGGACCGCCTGCGTCAGATCAGTATTGATTCCCGCGGCTCGTCCCTGTATGTAAGCGAGCCGCAAGACTGTCCGCCCGGGTCTGCCGACTTCATCAATGCCGCAATGGAATTGCAGGTCGAGGCTTCGACTACGGCGCTAGACCTATTAGCGCTTCTGCAGCAGATAGAAACCGAATTTGGTCGACAGCGTGGCGGCGAGCGCAATCAGGCTCGTACGCTAGATGTCGATCTTATTTCTTATGATAATCAAACACTTGAAAGCACTGTGCTCACTCTGCCACACCCTCGAGCAGCGCAGAGAAAGTTCGTGCTCATGCCGCTCGCGCAGATCAGCCCAACAACAATCTTGCCCGGGCAATCTGCCAGCATGATTCAACTACTTGGCAGCCTGCCAGATCAAGACAATGTTCAACTGCTGGCTTGATTAAGATAAGTTATTGATAATAAACAATTAATTTTTCTATACGGGCGGCGAGCGAAGCGCCTTCTGTTGCGTCAGCCTTGGGCAGGGCCCAAATCATTAGGCAATAAATCAATTCTAATCGCCCTGCGATGGTGCTAAAATTTTAGAGTTAATTGAGGAGCCAGTTTTTGGTCCCGACAATTTGCCTGGTTGACCTTCGATGAGCTGGGCTGTTGGGATAAAGTAGAAATATGAAAATTAACCGTCCACATCATGCGCCTGCAGTGACAAGTTCATTGCTTCTCGGAATAGCCTTTCTGGGCTCTTCCGCTATGGCTCAGGATAGTTACTCCTTCATCGACGGGCAGACTACTAATCAGCCGGCCAGCGCTATTTTTCGCATCGCGCCAAGCTCCATCCTGAATGAGCAGGCTCCTATGCTAAGTATCGCTAGAAGCGTCGAGCAGAAAGACTTCGAAGGGGCTGTGGTAGATGAAGCCTTGAGCTTTAACCTGGGCATGCAGATTGAGCCTATAGCGGGTCTGAATGTGACCGCCGATGCCTGGAGCCTGCAAATTGATGAGGCACCGGTAGTAAGCACCGCTAACAATTGGCAGGGTGGACTTTCAAGCCTCTATCTAGAAGATTCCACGATTAATGAATTCAATATCGACAATCCGCTGCTGAGTAGCAATGTCGATACTAATGGATTTGACTTGGGCGCCTCCTACGTTTGGGATACGAACCGCTTCGGTCAGTTTACGCTTAGCTCAACAACTACCTATGTCCAGGAGTTTGAGAATAAGGGTGCGCTTTTAGACTTCGTTACACCTGATCTGTCGGATATGGATGAGATGCTGGTCAGTCCGGAATTGCAGAGCAGCCTAATGCTGAGCTGGCAGTTCGGTAATCACACGGCTAGCGCCATTACCAACTACTTTGATTCCTTTAAAGATATTAGTGAATTGAACATGGACGAAATCAACGAGCTTGTCGACGATATCACCACCTACGATTTGGAATACGGCTATAGCGTTAAAACTGGCTCGAAAGATAGGGCCATTATCTCCTTCGGTATTCGCAATATATTCGATGAGAAGACTGCGCAGATTCTAAATTCGACTACCCGCATACTCGATCAGAATGGCCGCGTGGCCTACGGCTCCATCAAGTATCAGTTCTAAGTAAGACCCTTCTTCCTTCCGCGTTAAATCTCGCAACAGACGAGAAAATCTTGTCTTGAGTATTTTTTTGGCCCAAAAAAACCCCGACAAGAATCGGGGTTAAGTCTGCTCTAAATAATAATAAAACTCGGAATGTTCAGCCCGCAATAGGCGACTGAGGAGAGTCATGCCATAGTGTGCAAATTATAGGCTGTGGCCTTGTGTGAGATGTGTTCCTAATCACAATTAGGGCCGATAGGTAGTCTCGGCCCTATAAAACGTGGGCTTTTCCTGTCCTGTCAGCCCTGACGGCTGGCGCGGGCAAGACACCACACGTCTATTTGGCAGTCCTGCTGTGCGCGTATCAGTCTTGAGATCGCCTCACTAGTCGCCATGGTGGTAACTACATCATCGACCAAGGCGATGTGAGAAATATCCTTTAGTGCCTCCGCGTGGGAAAGAGCGAAGGCGCCACGCAGGTTCGATTTTCTGGCGTCGGCCGAGTTCATGGAGGTCTGCGCTTGAGTGCTGCGAATTTTCTTTAGAACCGAATAGGCGGTGGTGACCCCGCAGTGGCTGGAAAGCACCCTGCAGATTTCATCGCTCTGATTGAACCCCCGCCTTCGTAATCGCTTTTTATGCAGTGGCACTGGCAGGAGTAGTTGCGGTTTGCCGGTGCCACTATAGTGTGCGTTGAACGCTCTGGATAAGACCCGCGAAAGTGAGTAACCGATATCGAAGCGCGCCGAAAATTTAAAATTACCGACTAGTTTGTTGATTGGCGAGGCATAAGGGAATGCGGCCCTGCAGCTATCGAATGTCGGTGCAGATAGCAGGCAGCAGCTGCACAGAGATGCGTAGCTCAGTCTGCCCTTCAGTTCTACACCACAGCATTGGCAGCATTCGCCAAGTTTAGGAAGAGCGAGTTCGCATTCTTCGCAGAGACTGTAATCTCGTCCTGATGCTTGCTGGCAGACGATACAGGCGACGGGAAGTGCGCAGCGTAGTGTCTGCAATAGCTTACTAAACATGTTTGCTTTCCGATTTCGACTTCACTCTCTGTCTAAGTTTAGACGGCGTAACCAGAAACCCGGCATTTGTGCTCAATTGTGCAGTACCTGTTGTGCGCCGCTTCCCCTATAATCACGCCTCGATGTTTAAAATTTGTTGGGGAACAAAGAAATGGCCGCTTATAGAGCTCCGTTAAAAGATATTCAGTTTCTACTAAACGATGTGTTCGATGTGGGGCAGCTGTTTGCGAGCATGCCCGACACGGCAGAGGTTACGGAAGATTTGATTTCTGCCATCGTGGAGGAGGCGGGAAAGATAGCGGAAGGTTTGCTCGCTCCTATAAATCAAAGCGGCGATCAGGAATCCTGTCACTTTGTCGATGGCACCGTTACTACTCCCAAGGGTTTTAAAGAGGCCTATAAGGCCTATGCCGAAGGCGGATGGTCTAGCCTCACTGGTGATGTCAATTACGGTGGGCAGGGCATGCCTAAAATGTTATCTGCGGTAATCGAGGAAATGTCGTTTGCCGCTAATTCATCTTTCGCCCTGTACACGATTCTCAATACGGGCGCGACCTTGACTCTGAGCAGCCACGGCAGCGATGAGTTAAAGAAGCGCTACCTGCCTAAGATGTATGCGGGTACATGGACCGGCACCATGTGTCTCACAGAGCCCCACGCGGGTACTGACCTGGGCATGATAAAGAGCAAGGCAGTAGCGCAGGCGGATGGTAGTTATTTAATTACGGGCACAAAAATTTTTATTACCGCCGGAGAGCATGATCTCACCGAGAATATTATTCACCTGGTGTTGGCCAAACTCCCCGACGCTCGCCCTGGCGCTAGAGGCATCTCTTTGTTCCTGGTGCCGAAGTTTCAAGTCGATGACTCGGGAGAATTAAACGGCATACGCAACGGTGTAGCCTGTGGTTCGATCGAGCACAAGATGGGTATAAAGGCATCGGCAACCTGCGTTATGAATTTTGACTCGGCGGTGGGCTATTTGGTCGGCGAAGCGAATAACGGCCTCGCGCATATGTTTACTATGATGAACTATGAGCGTTTATCGATGGGCCTGCAGGGTAACGGCCTGGCTGACAGCTCGTATCAGATTGCGGCAGAGTATGCGAAGGAGAGAGTGCAGGGTAGAGCTGCTACGGGGCCGCAGCTACCTGATCAGAATGCTGATCCGATTTTGGTACATCCCGATGTGCGAAGAATGCTGTTGACGATGCGGGCCAATATTCTGGGAGGGCGAGCCTTGTCACTGTATGCGGCGAGTCAATTAGACATCTCTCGCTTTCATCCCGATGTGGCCCAGCGAGCTAAGGCCGAAAAATTGGTGGCATTACTTATACCCGTGCAGAAAGCCTATTGCACCGACCGTGGCTTCGAAGCCTGTGTGTTGGGTCAGCAGGTGTTGGGTGGACACGGCTATGTGGCCGAGTGGGGCCTGGAGCAGAATGTTCGCGATGCACGAATCGCTCAGATTTACGAAGGTGCGAATGGAGTGCAGGCGCTTGACCTTATGGGTCGCAAGACCGTACGCGCAAAAGGGGAGTTACTCGACATCCTGTCCGGCGAGATCGATGAGTTCGTTGCCAGTCAGATCGATGCGCAGTCGATGAAGCCCTACCTGGATGCCCTACACAAGTGCCGCGAACGTCTGGCAGAAGCTACCTCTATAGTGCTGGCCAGAAGCAGTGAAGATCCTAACGAGATTGGCGCGGCCTCCTATAGCTATATGGAGCTAATGGGTCTTACGCTCTATTGCTTCATGTGGGCGCGTATATTGGCGGCAGTCAATGGGGGTAGTGGCACTGCTGGCTTTGATGCGAGCTATGCTGACTCCCTAGTCAAAATAGGACAGTTCTTTATGCAAAGATTATTACCGCGAGGCGAATCCTTGTTGGCTGAAATTGCGAGTGGCGCGGAAACGCTAATGGCGATGGACGCGGAGCAGTTCTAAGAAGCTGGGTTGTATTGAGTGGCTAGATTAGCCACTCTACATTTTTCGCGAACTGTGAAGCGTATTGATTCAGGTCTTCGTCTCTCTCGCCTACAAGTATCATGTTGCCCTTTTCCTTGAGGTTTAGCTTGGGCGAGAGCCGCTGTATACTGCATACCGTTCTCAAATTCTGGGTCTTACTATGTTAAAAGTCGCTATCGTTGGTGCAGCGGGCCGTATGGGTCGTACTCTGGTTGAGGCTGTTCACCAAAACAACAGCACGATGTGTGTGTCTGTTGCTACTGTACTTGCAGACGACCCTGCCCTGGGCGTCGATATTGGCCTTCTCTCGGTCGGAGCGGCGCTGGGTGTAAAGACTGTTGTCGGGCTAGATCATCAAGGCGCTGATTTTGACGTATTGGTCGACTTCACCTCTCCCGAGGCAACTATGGATCACCTCGCCTACTGCAGGGCAAATAACAAGGCAATGGTGATAGGAACAACGGGCCTTTCCAACGATCAGCAGCAGTCTCTGCAGGCTGCCGCCGCGGATATTCCCATCCTATTTGCGCCGAACATGAGCGTGGGTGTCAACTTGTGCCTCAAATTATTAGAAGATGCGGCCCGAGTCCTGGGCGACGATGTGGATATAGAAATCACCGAGGCCCACCATCGCTTCAAGAAAGATGCGCCTTCGGGCACAGCCCTGAAGATGGGATCTGTTATCGCCGAGACGCTGGGTAGAGATCTTGAGGAATGTGCTGTCTATGGCAGAGAGGGAGCCAGTGAAGAGAGGGATCGAAAGACCATAGGCTTCTCAACAATTAGAGCTGGCGACATTGTGGGAGACCATACCGTCACCTTCGCGAGTCTGGGGGAACGGGTAGAGATAACCCACAAAGCCAGCAGCCGCATGACATTCGCTAGCGGTGCAGTGCGTGGGGCTCAGTGGATAGTCGCGCAGGAGAACGGCTTATATTCGATGCGGGATGTATTAGAGCTCTAGTGGGGAAACGGGAGGTGCCTTAATTTTTTTACATCTTTGCGCATTTTCACTCAGTTCGGCATAGACAAGATGGGCCTAGTATCTATAAAATACTTGCTCAGTATGTTGGATACTGTAACCCTAGCGAATTATCAAAAATGCGGAGTGAAGAGATTCTTCATTCCGCTTTTTTTCGCCTGAAATTCATAGAATACTGAGAATAGTGTAGGAGTAAAAGTGGCTGGATCAGCTGTACTCGCGTTAGAAGACGGTAGCATATTTACAGGCGTCTCAATTGGAGCCCAAGGCAGTTCCAGTGGTGAGGTGGTTTTCAATACATCTATGTCAGGCTATCAGGAAATTCTTACCGATCCTTCCTATGCCAAACAGATTGTCACTCTCACCTATCCCCACATTGGTAATACCGGTACCAATGAAGAAGATAACGAATCGAAACAGGTGTGGGCCTCCGGGCTGGTTATTCGTGATCTACCCTTGCTGGCAAGCAACTGGCGTAATGAGCAATCCCTGGATGATTTCCTGAAGGCCAGAAATGTTGTCGCCATTGCCGAGATAGACACCAGGCGCCTCACTCGCTTACTGCGTGACAAGGGCGCCCTCAATGGCTGTCTGCTATCCGGCGCGGCCCTAGCGACAGGCGGCGAGGCAGAGGCTCTGCGTCTGGCTAAGGAATTCCCTGGCTTGAAGGGGATGGACCTGGCTAGAGAGGTCAGCGTTAAAGATAGCTATACCTGGCAGGGAGGCATTTGGGATCTCGAGTCTGGATATAAGGTTGAGTCGGATAACCGTTTTAAGGTCGTCGCCTACGACTTTGGAGTGAAGAATAATATTTTGCGCATGCTGGTAGATCGAGACTGTGAGGTTACCGTGGTACCTGCAGAAACTCCCGCCGCCGAAGTGCTCGCCATGAAGCCCCACGGTATTTTCCTTTCCAACGGCCCGGGTGACCCGGAACCCTGTGACTATGCTATAGAAGCGATAGCTGAATTTCTGAAACAGGGCATTCCTCTGTTTGGCATCTGCCTGGGTTGTCAGCTGATGGCTCTGGCCTGTGGTGCCAAGACGGTGAAGATGTCCTTGGGTCATCATGGCGCGAATCATCCGGTACAGAATCTAAAGGATGGGACTGTGCTTATTACCAGCCAGAATCATGGCTTCGCAGTCGACGAAAAAACCCTACCCGAAAATCTGGCAGCTACGCACAAATCTTTATTCGATGGCTCGCTACAGGGTATTGAGCGCACGGATATACCGGCATTCGGATTCCAGGGACATCCAGAGGCGAGTCCCGGCCCCCATGATGTGGCCCCACTGTTCGATCATTTTATCGAACTTATGGTCAATCGGAGCTAAGGAACAGGATGTTTTTTACAGGAAATGTTTAGCAAGAAAGCGTAGACATTGAACACAGCAGATTTAACCAGCAAGGTACAGACAACGAGACTATGCCACGAAGAAACGATATAAAAAGTGTATTAATCATCGGAGCGGGCCCGATAGTGATTGGCCAGGCTTGTGAATTCGACTACTCGGGCGCGCAGGCTTGTCAGGCTCTAAAGGAAGAAGGCCTTCGGGTCATACTGGTGAATTCCAATCCTGCGACCATCATGACTGATCCGGTTATGGCTGATGCGACCTATATTGAGCCCATTACCTGGCGCATGGTTGAAAAGATCATAGCGAAGGAAAGGCCCGATGCGATCCTGCCAACCATGGGGGGGCAGACAGCCCTCAACTGCGCGTTGGACCTTAATCGCCATGGTGTCCTGGACAAATACAATGTTGAGTTGATAGGTGCAAACTGCGAGGCGATAGACAAGGCTGAAGACCGTGAGCTGTTCGATCAGGCTATGCAAAAGATCGGCTTGGAAACGCCGCAGCACGGTATAGCGCATAATATGGAACAGGCCTACGAGGCCTTAGAGAAAGTTGGTTTTCCCTGTATTATCAGGCCGTCATTTACCATGGGCGGAACCGGAGGCGGGATCGCCTACAACAAGGAAGAGTTTGATGAAGTCTGTCAGCGCGGCCTGGCGCTTTCGCCTACTAGTGAACTGCTAATCGATGAGTCACTCATTGGCTGGAAAGAATACGAGCTGGAAGTCGTTCGCGACAAGAACGATAACTGCATCATCGTCTGTGCTATCGAGAACTTCGATGCTATGGGTGTGCACACCGGTGATTCAATAACCGTCGCCCCCGCGCAGACCCTCACCGACAAGGAATACCAGATTCTTCGCAATGCCTCGCTCGCCGTCCTGCGCGAGATTGGTGTCGAGACCGGCGGTTCAAATGTACAGTTTGGTATAAGCCCGGAAAATGGCAGGCTGGTAATCATCGAGATGAATCCGCGCGTCTCTCGCTCATCGGCTCTCGCCTCCAAGGCGACAGGTTTTCCGATTGCCAGAGTGGCAGCGAAGCTGGCCATTGGTTTTACGCTCGATGAATTGCGCAACGAGATTACCGGTGGCGTAACACCGGCGTCCTTTGAGCCGTCGATTGACTACGTCGTTACCAAGATTCCAAGATTTACCTTCGAAAAATTTCCAGAAGCGAACGACCGTCTTACCACGCAGATGAAGTCGGTTGGTGAGGTCATGGCGATTGGGCGAACCTTCCAGGAATCCTTGAATAAGGCGCTGCGTGGGCTCGAAGTTGGCATGTGCGGCTTCGATCCAGTGCTTAATCTCAAGCTTAGTGACGCAAAGGCTATTCTAACCAGAGAGTTAACCGAGCCGGGCGCCGAGCGAATCTGGTATATCGCTGATGCCTTCCGAGCGGGCTGGCCACTCGATACGGTGCACGATCTAACCGGTGTCGATAACTGGTTTCTGGTGCAGATCGAAGATCTGATCAAAGACGAGAAGATGCTCGCCGAGAAGACGCTGCAAGATATAGACAAAGAGATGATGCGTAAGCTCAAACGCAAGGGTTTCTCTGACAAACGCATGAGCCAGATCCTGGAAGTGCCGGAATTATCAGTACAGCATAAGCGGCATGAGCTGGGAGTTCGGCCAGTCTATAAGCGGGTAGATACCTGTGCTGCCGAGTTCGTTTCCTCGACAGCCTACATGTATTCGACCTATGAGGAGGAGTGTGAAGCCGCGCCTTCCGATAGGGATAAGATAATGGTGCTGGGCGGAGGGCCTAATCGTATTGGGCAGGGCATAGAGTTCGATTATTGTTGTGTGCATGCTGCACTCGCCATGCGCGAAGACGGCTACGAGACCATCATGGTCAATTGCAATCCAGAGACAGTATCTACTGATTACAATATTTCTGATCGCCTGTACTTCGAGCCACTGACGTTCGAAGACGTAGTCGAAGTCGTACAGCTCGAGAAGCCTAGGGGCGTTATCGTTCAATTTGGCGGGCAGACCCCGCTGAATCTGGTAAAGCGTTTGGAGGAGGCAGGCGTGCCGGTGATTGGAACCAGTCCCGATGCCATCGATAGGGCAGAGGACCGCGAGCGCTTCCAGCAAT
This sequence comes from uncultured Pseudomonadales bacterium, assembly GCA_943842505.1. Lineage (GTDB taxonomy): Bacteria > Pseudomonadota > Gammaproteobacteria > Pseudomonadales > Pseudohongiellaceae > UBA9145. The sequence continues at coordinate 75,816 of CALTDI010000011.1, forward strand.
TGATCGAGAAGCTGGGCTTGAAACAGCCACCCAATAGCACGGTGCGCAGCGTCGAAGAAAGTATCGAGGCGGCGAAGAAGATTACTTATCCACTGGTCGTACGTCCCTCCTATGTTCTGGGTGGGCGGGCCATGGAGATTGTGTATAACGAGGAAGAGCTGGATCGTTACATGCATGATGCGGTTAAGGTGTCTAACGAGAGCCCGGTGTTGTTGGATTACTTCCTGAGTGCGGCGATCGAGATCGACGTTGACCTGGTCTGCGACGGCGAACAGGTTGTAGTCGGCGCAATCATGCAGCATATAGAGCAGGCCGGGATACATTCCGGCGACTCTGCGTGTTCGCTGCCTCCTTATAACCTGCCAATGGATGTGCAGGATGAGATTCGCAAACAGGTGAGTGCGTTAGCTTTGGAGCTGGGCGTGATCGGCTTGATGAACACTCAGCTCGCCTATCAGGATGGGAAAATTTATATCATCGAGGTGAATCCTCGAGCGTCGCGTACCGTACCGTTCGTTTCAAAATGTATCGGGCGGTCGCTCGCAAAAGTGGCTGCGCGTTGCATGGTCGGCACTACTCTGAAAGAGCAGGGTTTTACCAAAGAAATAATACCTAAAACATTTGCGGTAAAAGAGGCTATCTTCCCTTTTAACAAGTTCCCAGGTGTTGATCCCATACTAGGGCCGGAAATGAAATCTACCGGCGAAGTTATGGGTGTTGGAGTTACTTTTGCCGAGGCCTACGCTAAGGCGCAGATGGGCGCTGGCGAAACCTTTGAGATAAAGGGGAATGCCTTCCTGAGCGTGCGCGATGCAGACAAGCCTCATATCGCTGAGGTGGCTGAGAAGCTTCTCGGTTTAGGCTATTCTATCGTTGCCACCCATGGCACTGCAGCAGTTATCGAAGAGGCAGGCCTGGAAGTCATGGGTGTGAATAAAGTTGCCGAGGGTAGACCTCATATAGTCGATATGTTAAAAAATGACGAGATACAGTTGATCGTCAACACGACTGAGGGCAAGCAGGCGATATCAGACTCCTCTATCATCAGGCGTACCGCCTTACGACATGATGTGTTTTGCACGACGACCGTTGCTGGCGCATTGGCTGTTTGCGAAGCGCTAGCCTTCGGTGGCAATATGTCTGTATATACAATTCAAGATCTTCACGCTGCACTGAATTAGACTAAAGCAATGAGATTTGGCGTCGGCAGTTTTTAATACTGGCGAATTGGCCGCTTTTATTGAGTTAATTTATTTCTGGCGTGAAAAATCGAAAATGGAAAAATTATGCCTAGAGTACCAATGACAGTCGAAGGTTCTGAGCGACTACGCGAAGAACTGAATGAATTGAAATCAGTGCAGCGCCCGAAGATTACCAAGGCTATAGCCGAGGCCAGGGAGCATGGCGACCTTAAAGAGAATGCTGAATATCATGCGGCGCGTGAACAGCAGAGCTTCTGCGAAGGTCGAGTGGCAGAAATTGAAGGCAAGTTAGCCGACGCGCAGGTAATCGATGTAACCAAGATCGAGCCCACCGGCAGGGTTATTTTTGGTACGACGGTTACTCTGGTTAATCTGGAAACGGATAAGACGGTAATCTATCAGATTGTCGGTGAAGACGAAGCGGATGTTCCCAAGGGTAAGATATCGGTCAGCTCTCCTATTGCGCGTGCAATCATGGGCAAGCAGGAAGGTGATGAGATTGTAGTGAATGCGCCTGCAGGGGATATCGAATACGAAATTACTCAGGTTGAGCATAAGTAGCCGCTTTTTTGGCGGCTAGGTTGGTTTAGCTAGGCTTGCGTTTGATATTGGATAGCCGGCCTTCGTGTTTCTTTGCCCTTCTATACAGTAGAACCGTGTGCCCAATGCTTTGCACACACTCGGCTTGAAAATCCTTGCAGATAGTCTCGGTAAGTTCCTTCTTGGCGGTTCGGTCCTCGGCCAGGAGTTTAATCTTGATGAGTTCGTGATCGCTGAGGGCGCGGGCGAGTTCCAGCTTGATGTTTTCGCTCAAGCCTTTTTGGGCGATTGAAACGATTGGGTGTAAATTGTGCCCAATGGCTCGGAATTGCTTCTTGACTGCGTTACTTAGTGCCATGTTAGTACCCTGAGTAGTGCTAAAAAATTTCAGTAGCCGCTACGATTAGCCGCTTTTCAAGAGGGAAGCGGATTCTAGCTGAACACAGGTAATTAATAAACGTCAAAAGGGCACTGCCTGTCATAGGCGGGTCATATTAGGCTTTCGGTGATGGCGCGATCAAAAACTAGCAAGCAATGGTTAAAAGAGCATTTCGACGATGTCTATGTGCGCCGTGCTCAGGAGGAGGGCTATCGCTCCCGGGCTAGCTTTAAGCTTCTGGAAATTCAGGAGCAGGACCGGCTGATCAAAACAGGGATGACTGTAGTCGATCTAGGCGCCGCCCCCGGGGGCTGGTCGCAGGTGGCGGCGAATCTGGTGGGCAATAAGGGGCAGGTGATAGCGAGTGATATCTTGCCGATTGACTCTTTGCCGGATGTCGAATTCTTGCAGGGTGATTTCACCGAACAGGCGGTATTGGACAGCCTGATCAAACTCCTCAAAGATGAGCGTGCAGACCTTGTAATCTCGGATATGGCACCCAATATGAGTGGTATGAGGGATATCGACATCCCCCAAGTTATGTATCTTGCAGAATTGGCTCTAGACCTCGCCAGAACTGTCCTGAAGCCTGAGGGAAGCTTCCTCGTTAAGGTTTTTCATGGTGAAGGTTATGAGGAGCTGCAAAAGCAGCTAAAGAGTAGCTTCACAAGCTTGAAGGTCAGAAAGCCCAAGGCCTCCAGGGCGAGATCGAGCGAAATCTATCTATTGGCCTCCGGTTTTCGGGGCTTAAACTGAATTAACGTGCATTATTCTGCGCGTTCATTAAAATTGGGCTTGAAGATGAGCCCTTCTTAATCGATCGCCAGCAGGTGCTTCATCACCATTTTTCTATAACCACTGGGGGATAAACCCTTGAATGATATGGCAAAAAACCTGATTTTGTGGATGATTATTGCCGGAGTGCTACTCACGGTATTCCAGAACATCAGTCAGGAACCGCGAGAAGACACAATAAACTACTCCGAATTCATCCGAGAAGTTCGATCGGGCAGGGTTCAACGCGTCGAACTCGCAGGAATCAATATCACTGGAGTTCGCAGTGACAGCACCCAATTCCGTTCGGTCATGCCGCTTATCGGCGATGATCAACTGCTGAACGACCTGTTTGAGAATGACGTCGACGTCACGGCTAACGAGCCTGAACAGCGCAGCATATGGATTGATTTACTCCTTTCTATCTTCCCGATATTGATAATTGTCGCGCTCTTTCTATTCTTTATGCGACAGATGCAGGGTGGCGGCGCCGGTGGCAAAGGTGGCCCGATGTCATTCGGCAAGAGCAAGGCCAAGCTATTGGGCGAAGACCAGATCAAAGTCACCTTCGCAGATGTGGCAGGTGTCGACGAAGCGAAAGAGGATGTGCAGGAGTTAGTGGAGTTCTTGCGCGAGCCAGACAAGTTCCAACGCTTGGGCGGCCGAATCCCTCGCGGCGTGTTAATGGTAGGTCAGCCCGGTACGGGTAAGACCTTGCTAGCCAAGGCTATCGCCGGTGAGGCGAAGGTTCCTTTCTTCTCGATTTCAGGTTCAGACTTCGTGGAGATGTTTGTGGGTGTGGGTGCTTCCCGTGTCCGTGACATGTTTGAGCAGGCGAAGAAACAGGCACCCTGTATTATTTTCATCGATGAGATAGACGCGGTAGGTCGGCATCGTGGCGCCGGATTAGGTGGTGGACACGACGAGCGCGAGCAGACGCTTAACCAGCTGCTCGTTGAGATGGATGGTTTCGAAGGTAATGACGGCGTGATAGTTGTTGCGGCGACAAACAGACCTGACGTGTTAGACCCGGCACTATTGCGCCCAGGTCGATTCGACCGTCAAGTTGTTGTTGGCTTGCCGGATATTCGCGGTCGTGAACAGATTCTAAAGGTGCATATGCGTAAGGTGCCTATAGATGACAACGTAAGAGCGAGTGTGATTGCGCGTGGCACACCAGGCTTTTCCGGTGCAGACCTTGCTAATCTGGTTAACGAGGCGGCGCTGTTTTCAGCTAGAGCAGGCAAGCGCCTGGTCACGATGGAAGAGTTTGAAAAAGCTAAAGACAAGATCATGATGGGCGCAGAGCGCAAGTCGATGGTGATGTCTGAGAAGGAAAGAATGAATACGGCTTATCACGAGTCGGGGCATGCGATCGTCGGGCGTCTAGTTCCAGATCATGATCCCGTTTATAAAGTTAGCATCATTCCCCGTGGTCGTGCCTTAGGTGTGACTATGTTCCTGCCTGAGGAGGATCGCTACAGCCTGAGTAGGCAGACTATCTTGAGTCAGATATGCAGCCTCTACGGTGGACGCATCGCGGAAGAGATGACGCTTGGCAAAAATGGCGTGACGACAGGTGCCTCAAACGATATTCAGCGTGCAACCGAGATGGCCCGCAACATGGTCACTAAGTGGGGCCTGTCCGAAGAATTAGGCCCGCTTCTGTATTCGGAAGACGAGGGTGAGGTATTTCTAGGTCGCTCGGCCGCCTCTCAGTCGAAGTCCTTTTCGGGTAATACGGCGATCTCTATCGATACTGAAGTGCGTAAGATTATCGATGAATGCTACGGCAGGGCTGAGAAGATTCTCGAAGATAACCGTGAAAAATTGGAGATGATGAAAGACGCTCTGATGGAATACGAGACTATCGATGCCGATCAGATAGACGATATCATGAATGGTGAGAAACCTAGACCGCCTGCCGATTGGTCGGATACCGATTCCAACAATTCAGATAGTGGTGGATCCAGCGCTACCGAAGTGAAGAATGAAGACCTAGGCAAGTCTGGAAACATCGGTGGCCCTGCCAGCGAACACTAGCCTTAAAGATAGTTCTTAACCGTGATTGATTGCCTTACAGCAGGAGATAGACAGATTGATCTGTCTTCTCCTGTTTGCATGGGTATCATAAATGCTACACCTGACTCCTTCTCCGATGGTGCCGAGCTGCAAAGATCGGGCGCTGCCTCCTTCCAACTAGATATCGACAAGGCTCTATTTCGCGCCGAGACCATGGTTGCCGAAGGCGCTATCTTCATCGATGTGGGCGGAGAGTCTACTCGTCCCGGAGCGGCGACGGTTAGCGAGCAGGAAGAGCTCGATCGAGTCATTCCCCTGATAGCGGCAATCAGTGCAAGCCTGGATGTTTGTGTCTCGGTCGACACGAGCTCACCGGTGGTAATGAAAGAAGCTCTAGGCAGTGGCGCTCAGTTGATTAACGATATTCGCGCACTGGCGGTACCCGGAGCGGCAGAACTGCTAGGCTCGACTAAGGCGGCTGTCTGCTTGATGCATATGCAGGGTGCGCCTAGCACTATGCAGAAAACTCCCTCCTATGACAGTGTAGTGCTCGAGGTATTCGATTTTCTGAAATCCCGGGTAGCGTATTCTCTGGAATGCGGAATAGAGCGAGACCGTTTGTTGATCGACCCCGGTTTCGGCTTCGGCAAGACTGTGCAACACAATTATCAGCTATTAAAAAACCTTGGGTATTTTTCTCAGCTTGAGATACCTCTGTTAGTGGGCCTGTCGCGTAAGTCCATGATTGGTGAGGTTGTAGCGCGGCCGGTTGATCAGAGGTTGGCGGGCTCCATCGCTGCGACCACGCTAGCGCTCGCCTCGGGGGCGAGAATAATTCGTACTCACGATGTTGCTGCCACCATGGATGCAATTAGAGTAAACTCGGCATATTCAAGCGCCGAGTAAATTTCGATATGACTAAAAAAACAAAACAATATTTTGGTACGGATGGCATACGCGGTGCCGTAGGTACTGCGCCAATAACTCCAGATTTCATGTTGAAACTTGGGTGGGCGGCAGGCACCGTGTTCGCGAAGAAAGGTGGGGCGCGTAACAAGATTCTCATCGGCAAGGACACACGTATATCCGGCTATATGTTTGAGGCGGCTCTCGAGGCCGGTGTAACGGCGGCAGGGGTCGATATCAATCTATTGGGGCCAATGCCCACGCCTGCCATCGCCTACCTGACTCGAACGCTGCGAGCTCAGGCTGGCATTGTTATCAGCGCCTCCCACAATTCCTTTCAGGATAACGGCATCAAGTTCTTCTCGGGCGATGGCAGCAAGCTAGCCGATGAGATCGAATTTGCTATCGAAGAACAGCTAGAAAAAACCATCTCAACCGTGCATCCGAGATCACTGGGCAAGGCCTCTCGAGTTACCGATGCAGCTGGCAGGTATATCGAATTCTGTAAAAGCCGGGTTGACTCTGACCTAAAATTCAATGGGCTTAAGATTGTTCTCGACTGTGCCCATGGCTCCACCTATCACATCGCGCCTAGTGTATTTGAGGAGCTCGGTGCCTCGGTGACTTCGATTGGAGTTAGTCCGGACGGCTTAAACATCAATGAAAATAGCGGCTCAACATCGCCAGAGAAACTGGTTGAAGCCGTGCTGCAAGAACAGGCTGATTTAGGCATTGCGTTCGATGGCGACGGTGACCGTGTGGTCATGGTTGATCATCTCGGCAATATTGTGGATGGCGATGAAATACTCTATATCATCGCGCGTGACAGGCGGCGCCAGAATATTGATTTTGGCGGCGTGGTGGGCACGTCGATGAGCAATTTGGGCGTGGAACAGGCGCTAGACGCGCTGGATATTCCCTTTGCCAGAAGCGCTGTTGGAGATCGTTACGTCATGCAGGAGTTGCTCAAGCGCGGCTGGAGCGTTGGTGGAGAATCCTCCGGGCACATAATCTGCCTAGACAAGACAACAACCGGTGACGGCATCGTCTCTGCGCTTCAGGCCTTGTCCGCAATTTCGAGCAGTCAGAGTTCTCTGGCAGAACTTGTCAGTAAGATAAACAAGTACCCACAGTCCATGGTTAACGTTCGCATCGCTGAATCTGCCGATGTTTCGGCCAGCAAAAAAGTGCAGCAGGCAGTGTCAAGCGTAGAGGCAAAGCTGGGCTCCAAGGGGCGCGTGCTATTGCGAGCATCGGGAACCGAGCCCGTGATACGGGTGATGGTAGAGGGTGAGGATGCCGCTGAGGTGCTCATGCTCGCCGAAGAACTGGCGGAAGTCGTTGGAAATGAAGTGGGTGCGGCGGCCTAAGAGATGCTTGCCGTGTTGCAAGACCCTTGTATCTTAGTTAGTATTGGCGCCCGTTTTGGCGGGCTGTTTTAAATTAGCTCAAAGGTTCGCCCTTCTGGATTTGTAAGCATGCGTCAAAAATTGGTTGTCGGAAACTGGAAGATGCATGGCTCGCGCACTCAGGTGCGACAGTTGATAGAGGATGTAGCCGCCGGTACAGCTGGCTTGAATGACGTCGAGATAGCTGTAGCGCCGACGTTTCTGCATCTGGGCCTGGCGGCACAATTAGGGCAGCAGGCGGGGGTTAAACACCTCAAGTTAGCGGCGCAGAATCTGTATCCCCAGCGGCAAGGTGCTTTTACCGGTGAGGTTTCAGCACCTATGTTGGCGGAGTATGGTGTCACCTACGTTATTGTAGGGCATTCCGAAAGACGCGAGATATTCGCTGAAACAGATCAGGCAGTGGCTGCGAAATTTCAGGCAGCGCAGGATGAAGGATTGCTTCCCATCCTCTGTGTAGGGGAGTCGTTGCAGCAAAGAGAGCAGGGCTCAAGCGAAGAAGTCGTGCTAAGTCAGCTAGATGCGGTAATAGCCGCGGCAGGTGTCGAGGCGTTACAATCGGCTGTTATTGCCTACGAGCCTATTTGGGCAATCGGCACGGGAAAGACTGCAAGCCCGGAGCAGGCGCAGGGCATTCATAGGGTGCTTCGAGAATATATTGCGAAGTCGAACTCGACTATCGCGGCAGGCGTAAGAATTTTATACGGTGGCAGTGTCAAGGCCTCCAGCGCGACAGAGTTGTTTGACCAGACCGATATTGACGGTGGTTTGGTTGGTGGGGCCTCTTTAAAGGCTGAAGAATTTATATCCATTTGTAAAAGTGCGGATTAACGATCATGCAGACGATAGTAGTTGTAGTTCACGTAATTGTAGCCATCGCGATAATTGGTTTGGTTCTCTTGCAGCAGGGCAAAGGCGCAGACGCTGGAGCTTCTTTTGGTGCAGGTGCCTCGCAAACTGTTTTTGGCGCCTCAGGCAGCGGTAATTTCTTGGTGCGGGCTACGACTATCGGCGCCACGATATTTTTTATTACCAGCCTCTCTCTGGCTGTGTTTGCCAAGAATCAGTCTTCTCTGGGCGGTGCTGCAAACTCGCCACTGGTAAATGAAGAGCTGTTGCAGGAGATCTCAACACCTGCGTCTGATGTGCCTCAACTAGATGTGGCGCCTGTGCCAACATCCAGTGCTGACGACGTGCCCAGCCTGCCTGGCAGCGATAACTAGGATAGATAAGAATTAGCCGAAGTGGTGAAATTGGTAGACACGCTATCTTGAGGGGGTAGTGACCTATGGTCGTGCCGGTTCAAGTCCGGCCTTCGGCACCAAATCTTTGAAATCGGACCCTCATGCCGATTTCGGGCCAACGTGGCGGGAGAACCTAAATTCCCGCGAAAGCCGCGTAAAACCTTGACCTTAGCCCCAACTAGTCCTTATAATTCGCTCCCCTTGTGAAATAGGGCTGCATTTTTATTATTGCGGATTATTTCCTTATAAAACAAGGGTTTATTGGGCAGGCGGATCGTCGCTTTTCTAAAGCCAGAGATTTAGATTTGTTGCGGGGTGGAGCAGTCTGGCAGCTCGTCGGGCTCATAACCCGAAGGTCGTAGGTTCAAATCCTGCCCCCGCTACCAATTTTTGGTAAAAAAGTTAGATGTTGGCAGCCCGAAGCTAGGGCTCGGTTCTCAGTTAGGTGCGGCCACTGAAAATCGTAGGTTCAAATAGAACCCCAGCACTCATTCAGTTGCTTTGGATGAGACAGGGTTAGAGCTCCTAGTGAGATCGAATCCCCCCGCTACCAATTTCTTACCAATTTTTGGTAAAAGTAGCAGTTGGCAGCCCCTAGTGGCTCCCAAACACCAAGCTTCTCGCTTGCTCAAATAGAGCCTGCGAAGAAGATTTTAGAGTGGGCCTTTGGCCCATTTTTTGTATCTAGGGGATTAGTCCCGGATGCGGCTGGGCTAATAGGCCCTTATGCCGCACTTTGAGAAAAGTGAATAGTAGCGAAGTTCTAATAACAGAATTGATCGGCACTACGGTCCAGGCTTTAGGCTTGGAACTCTGGGGTGTCGAACTGCTTCAGCAGGGAAGATATTCTCTACTGAGGGTTTATATCGAACGTGAAGAAGGTGTCACGATCGAGGATTGCGAAAAGGTTAGTCGGCAGGTAAGCGCTCTATTGGATGTCGAAGATCCAATAGCTGGAGAGTATACCTTGGAGGTGTCATCCCCTGGCGTCGATAGGCCACTGTTCAGTATTGAGCAGTATGCGCAATATGTTGGTAGTGAAGTGAATTTAAAATTACGACAAGCACTCGATGGCAGGCGTAAATTCAAAGGACAAATAATAAAAGTTTCAGGAGACATCGTTGGTTTATTGGTCGAGGGCACCGAGTATGACTTGGAACACTCCGATATCGAGAAAGCCAGCATAGTTTACTAGATGATTTTTACTCCATGCTCTGGACTAGGTTCCAGATCTGAGCTTTGAGTAAGGTGATATTGTTATGATGAGTAAAGAAATACTAATGGTTGCGGACGCCGTCTCGAATGAGAAGGGTGTTTCTCGTGAAGTGATTTTTGAAGCGATTGAGTCTGCATTAGCGACGGCTACGAGGAAGCTCAATGACGAAGATGAGATCGATTGCCGCGTTGCTGTCGATCGCGAGACTGGCGAATACGAATCCTTCCGGGTTTGGACGGTAGTCGAAGACGACGAGTACATGATAGAGGGTACTCAGTTTACCGTCGATCTGGCGCAAGAGAAGAAGAAGGGTCTTGCGGTTGGAGATACTTACGAAGAGAAGATCGACAACGTAGAGTTCGGTAGAATCGCAGCACAAACTGCTAAGCAAGTTATCGTGCAAAAAGTACGTGAAGCAGAAAGAGAAATCATAATTGGCGATTACAAAGATCGCATCGGCGAGTTGGTTGCCGGCACCGTAAAGAAAGTGACGCGCGACAATATCATCGTAGATCTGGGTAGTAACGCTGAGGCGCTTCTTTCGCGAGATCAAATGATTCCAAGAGAAACGTTCCGTATGGGAGATAGAATGCGAGCGCTTCTTATAGATGTGCGATCTGAGCAGCGAGGCCCGCAATTGTTCCTAAGCCGAACGTCGCCTAATATGCTGATCGAGTTGTTTAAGATTGAAGTGCCAGAAATCGCTGAAGAAGTGATCGAGATAAAGGCCGCCGCCAGAGACCCGGGGTCGAGAGCGAAGATCGTTGTAAGTACAAATGATGGCCGCATAGATCCGGTCGGTGCCTGCGTAGGTATGCGCGGTTCGCGCGTACAGGTTGTGTCTAACGAGTTGGCAAACGAGCGCATCGACATCATTCTCTGGGATGACAATCCAGCTCAGCTAGTCATTAACTCAATGTCACCTGCTGAAGTTGCTTCGATCATCGTGGATGAAGACAGCAATACGATGGATATTGCCGTCGAAGAAGATAATCTTGCTCAGGCCATCGGTAGAAATGGTCAGAACGTAAGGCTCTCCAGTGAGTTAACTGGTTGGACTATTAACGTAATGAGCGAAGAAGAAGCCGCTGAGAAGCAACATCAAGAGGCGAGCAGCTTCATCGATATGTTTGTTGAGAAACTCGATGTAGACGAAGAGTCGGCAGAAGTTCTAGTGCAAGAGGGATTCACTTCGCTTGAAGAGATCGCCTATGTGCCTCTCGATGAGATTCTGGCTATCGATGGCTTCGATGAAGAAATAGCGAACGAGTTGAGGAATCGAGCCAAGGACGCATTGCTGACTTTGGCTATAGCCTCAGAAGAAGATTTATCTGCTGCCAATATCGCAGACGATCTTTTGAATATGGAAGGCATGGATGGAAAACTGGCATTGGAACTCGCCAAGAAAGGAATTCTCAATATGGAAGAATTGGCAGAGCAGTCTATTGATGAGTTGATAGACATCGAAGGCATGGATGAAGAACGCGCCGGCACGTTAATCATGACTGCGCGCGCTCCATGGTTTGAGTAGCAGCAAATCTGTACGTTGGTGAATGGGAGTAGTTGAATGGCAGATGTAACAATAAGTGAACTCGCCGAAGTTGTCGGAGTCGGGGTAGATAAGCTGTTGTCTCAGGTTAAAGAGGCTGGCTTGTCACATACTAAAGCTGACGAACCGATTTCGAATGACGACAAGAACACTTTATTACAGTTTCTGCGCCGCAGTCATGGTGATTCTGAGGCGAGCGTTGCTGCGCCTAAGAAAATCACTCTCAAGAGAAAAACTGTCGGTACTCTCAAGTCTGCCTCTACCCATGGTAGGGGTAAGACGGTCAATGTAGAAGTTCGCAAGAAGCGTACCTATGTTAAGCGAAGCGCCGTTGAAGAGGATGCGCCAGAAGAATTAGAGAACGAAGCAGCGCTAACAGAAGCTGCTGAAGAGTCTCCCGTAGATACTGCTGCCGAGACGACTGAGGCAGCAAGCGCTGAGGCTACCGAGACAGCAGCGACCGAAGCGTCTGAGAAAGCGGAGGAAGCTCCTGCGTCAGATTACAAGGATGCGAAAGATGTAGCGCCTGAGGTGCCATCCGAAGAGGCTGCCGCAGCCCGAGCCGACAAGCCTGGCGCGAAACGCAAGATACAGGGCAAGAAAGAATCAGAAGACCCGGATGACAAGAAAAAATCTCATCTCAAGAATAAGGGCAAGCCAGCAAAACGGCAGGCAAAAACTATCCATGTTAATGACGACTTCGTTTTGGAAGGCGGCGATGTGGACGAAATGGGTGGGCGCGGTCGACGCGGCGGCGGCAGGAAGGGAAAGGCACGTCTTTCAGCTACGCAACATGCCTTCGAGAAGCCAACCGAATTCATTAAGCGCGAGATTAAGATAGGCGAAACCAATACGCTGCCAGATTTAGCACAGCAGATGTCGGTGAAGTCTGCTGCGATAGTTAAGACCCTTTTCAACATGGGCGTCATGGCAACGATCAATCAGATTCTTGATCAAGATACGGCCTCGTTATTAGTTGAAGAGATGGGTCACCTGCCGAAATTCGTGTCAGAAGATGCTATCGAAGAGCAGTTGGCAGAATCGATAACAGCGGATACCGGTAAAGTGGAAATCATCCGCGCCCCTGTCGTCACGGTGATGGGCCATGTTGACCACGGTAAGACTTCCCTTTTGGATTATATTCGGAAGGCGACAGTTGCCTCGCACGAAGCCGGTGGCATTACGCAGCATATCGGCGCCTACCATGTGAACACCGATCACGGCATGATTAGTTTTCTCGACACACCTGGCCACGCGGCATTTACCGCGATGCGCTCACGCGGGGCGAAGGCAACAGATGTCGTTGTTCTGGTTGTAGCAGCTGACGATGGTGTTAAGCCGCAGACAGAAGAGGCTGTGCAACATGCTAAAGCCTCTGGTGTGCCAATGGTTGTAGCGGTTAACAAGATCGATAAGGAAGGCGTCGACGTAGACCGTGTTAAGAATGAACTGGCCGCAATGGAAGTGATCCCTGAGGATTGGGGTGGTGAGACGCAATTTATCGAGGTGTCTGCTATCACTGGTGCGGGCATTGATCAGTTACTGGAAGCCATCTTGTTACAAGCCGAATTGCTTGAGCTAAAAGCCTATACAGATGTTCCAGGGCAAGGCGTGGTAATCGAATCAAGGCTAGACAAAGGCCGTGGCCCGGTTGCCTCTGTCCTCGTACAGAACGGAACACTGAAATCCGGTGATACGGTATTGGTAGGGCATGAATATGGTCGTATCCGGGCTCTGGTCGATGAGCTTGGCAAGACAGTCAAGACGGCAGGTCCATCTATACCCGTAGAGATTCTGGGTCTCAATGGTGTGCCTGAGGCAGGAGACGAGTTTGTCGTCCTCGCCGATGAGAAGAAAGCCCGCGAGATCGCAGAATTCAGGCGTACTCGACACAAAGATACATTGCAGGCATCGCAACAGTCGAATCTCGTAGAGACTATGTTTGCCGGTATCGGCAAGGAAGACCTCAAGGTCTTCAATATCATTCTGAAGACAGATGTGCGCGGCTCGCTCGAGGCTATAGTGGGTTCTCTGCAGAAGCTCAACACAGAAGAAGTTGAAGTAAATATCGTTGCCTCCGGTGTCGGTGGAATCTCTGAAACTGATGTGCATCTTGCCGCAACATCGAAGGCGATGATCATTGGATTCAATGTGCGCGCAGATAAGTCATCGCGCGACATCGTTGAGAACGAAGGCCTGCAACTGCGTTACTACAATGTAATCTATGATGTGATCGATGATATTAAGGCAATCATGGGTGGCATGCTTTCGCCAGAGATTCGCGAAGAGATCGTTGGCGTAGCGGAAGTGCGAGACGTGTTCAATTCGCCGAAATTTGGTCAGATTGCAGGAAGCATGGTTGTCGAGGGCACTGTCTACCGCAGCAAGCCAATTCGAGTTCTGCGCGACAATGTTGTGATCTATGAGGGTGAGCTGGAATCCTTGAGACGCTTTAAGGACGATGCCAATGAGGTCCGCAATGGCATGGAGTGCGGTATCGGCGTTAAGAACTATACCGACGTGAAAGTTGGGGACAAGATTGAAGTCTACGAAACTACCGAAGTGGCCAGGAGCCTTTGAGAATAATTTCTCGGGCAGGTAATTAAACGTGGCAGAAATGTCTGCAAGAGTGCAACGAGTAGCTGATCAGATTCAGCGCGAACTTGCATCGCTAATCCAGATGGAGGTTAACGATCCTCGGGTTGGCATGGTATCGGTCACAGACGTTGAGGTGAGCAGAGATCTGGCTCACGCAAAGATCTATGTGACCGTATTGAATACGATGACTGATGACTCGCAGGTAAACGAGTCGACTCTATCTGAACCAGGCGATCTGGATAAGTTGGAGATCGAAGAGAATATCAATGCGTTAAATAAGGCGGCCGGGTATCTGCGTTCCTTATTGGCGAAGCGGTTAAGCACTCGCTCAGTGCCGAAACTCCGTTTCTACTACGACGGAAGCATAGAGCGCGGGCAGCAGCTTTCGAGTCTGATAGACAGTGCGCTGGCGGCCGATCAAGATTCGCATTCTTGAGTTCGTTGAGAAATATACCGAGGATGCAGATTGGGTAAGCGCACAAAGGGTAGAGCCATCGATGGTATTGTCGTATTGGATAAAACCATTGGTCTAAGCTCGAACAGGGCTCTGCAAGAAGTAAAAAGGCTATACGATGCGAGAAAAGCGGGGCACACCGGCAGTCTCGACCCATTAGCGACAGGGGTGCTGCCACTTTGTCTGGGCGAGGCGACGAAAGTGTCGCAGTTCTTGCTGGATTCGGACAAGAAGTATCGAGCTAGAGTTAAGCTTGGCGTTAGAACAGATAGTGCAGACAGCGAAGGATGCGAAATCGCCAGGTGCGAGGATTTCGACATCTCACGAAAGCAGATAGAGAAGTCGCTGCAGAATTTTCGGGGCGAGATAGATCAAGTTCCCCCCATGCACTCGGCTCTAAAGGTGAATGGAGTGCCGTTGTACAAAATGGCACGGAAAGGGGAGACCATCGAGCGTAAAGCACGCCGGGTCACCATCTACAGCATCGAATTGACAGAATTTGAAGGCGATGAGCTAGAGTTGAAAATCGCCTGTAGCAAGGGTACTTATATAAGAACCATCGCTGACGATCTCGGTCAGCTACTGGGCTGCGGTGCGCATATCATAGCCTTGCGGCGGACTCAGGCCGGTGCCTTTACCGAGGCAGACTGTGTAACAACGCAGCAGCTAAGGGAAGAGTGTGAGCGCGATGGTGTGAGTGCCATCGATGCGCACTTGATACCGATGGATCAGGCGATAGCCTACTTGCCAGAGGTAGAGCTGCCTAGTATAACGGCCAGTTTTATCAAGAATGGCCAACCAGTTTTGGTGCGACACTTGCCAGAGGAAGGATTGGTAAGATTGTATGAAGAGGGACAGTTTATCGGCATCGGTTGCATAGATGACGATGGGAAGGTCGCTCCAAGAAGGTTAATCGTTGCGCAATGATCTCAAGTAGATCGCGATGATAGCCAGAGCAGGACTTAGAATTTTACAGGGAAAGGGTCAGGTAACTACTAATATGCGTGGTTATTCTGGTTTTAAAAGGATGTTGTAGCCGTACTTCCTACGGCTTTCATTAATCGCATATTAGGAGAAAGAAAATGGCTTTATCAGCTGAACAGAAAGACACGATCATCAAAGATTACGCGCAAAGCGAAGGCGATACAGGATCGCCCGAAGTGCAAGTAGCTTTGTTGACAGCAAATATCAACGAACTGCAGTCTCACTTCAAAGAACACATTCACGATCATCACTCTCGTCGCGGTCTAATCCGTATGGTGAACAGCCGCAGAAAATTGCTGGATTACTTGAAGCGCAAGAACCTTGAGCGATACGCGACTTTGATTAAGCGACTTGGCTTACGTCGATAACAAGCAATCGAAAATCCTTTGCGCAGTGCCTGATGAGTTGGCGCTGCGCCTATATAAACAATTAGGAAAATATTATGTTTAATCCAGTAAGTAAGACGTTTCAATACGGTAATCAGACGGTTACCTTGGAAACGGGTAAAGTGGCCAGGCAGGCAACAGGTTCTGTAGTCGTAACTATGGGAAATACTCAGGTGCTAGCTACCGTTGTGGGTCGCAAGCAAGCGAATCCTGGTGCAGCCTTCTTCCCGTTAACAGTTAACTATCAAGAAAAGACCTACGCGGTAGGCAAAATTCCTGGTGGCTTCTTTAAGCGAGAAGGTCGTCCTACGGAAAATGAAACACTGACATCACGTTTGATCGATAGACCGATACGTCCATTGTTCCCCAAGGGCTTCATGAATGAAGTGCAGGTAATTTGTACGGTAATTTCTGCCGATAAAGATGAGCAGGCAGATATCGCGGGTTTGATTGGCGCGTCAGCAGCCTTGTCTATTTCTGGCATTCCTTTCGCTGAGCCAATAGGCGCGGCGCGTGTTGGTTACGATGCCGAAACTGGCTATATGTTGAACCCAACGAATACGCAGCTCGGTACTTCATTATTAGACATGGTAGTTGCTGGCACAAAGTCAGCTGTACTTATGGTTGAATCTGAGGCGAAAGAGTTGAGCGAAGATCAAATGCTTGGTGGTGTTCTATATGCTCACCAAGAGATGCAGGTCGTAATCGATACGATTGCACAGTTGAAGGCTGAAGTTGGCAAGCCATCATGGGACTGGCAGCCTGAGCCGGTTAATGAAGAGTTAACGGCGGCCGTTGCTGCTCTGGTTGGAGCGGGCGTTACCGAGGCTTATCAAGTTTCTGACAAGATGGCTAGACAGGACGCTCTTGGAGTCTTGAAGGCGCAGGCTGTTGAGCAATTAGCCAGCGAAGAATCAGGTGTTGGTAGCGATGACGTAAAAGATGTTTTTGCGAAGCTGGAGAAAAGCACTGTACGTAACCGGGTATTAGACGGTAATCCTCGTATCGATGGTCGAGACACAACTACTGTTCGCGCTATCGAAGTAGAAACCGGCGTTCTGCCTAAGGCTCACGGTTCGGCTCTGTTTACGCGTGGCGAAACCCAGGCCCTGGTTGTAACTACACTAGGTGCATTACGTGATTCGCAGCTAATCGAAGACCTTCAGGGTTCTAGAAAAGATCCTTTCATGCTGCACTACAACTTCCCTCCCTATTCGGTTGGTGAAACTGGTTTCATGAGTGGCCCCAAGCGTCGTGAAATCGGCCACGGTCGTCTCGCGCGCCGCGGTGTTGCAGCTGTCATGCCGGCGGAAGAAGAATTTCCCTATGCTATCCGTGTGGTTTCAGAGATTACTGAATCGAACGGTTCAAGCTCTATGGCGAGTGTCTGTGGAAGCAGCCTGGCGATGATGGACGCAGGTGTTCCTATTTCAGCTCCAGTTGCTGGTATTGCAATGGGTCTTATCAAGGAAGGCGATCGCTTCGCTGTACTAACAGATATCCTTGGTGATGAAGATCACCTCGGCGATATGGACTTCAAGGTTGCCGGAACGGCAGCTGGTGTAACTGCTCTGCAGATGGATATCAAGATCCAGGGCATTACCGAAGAAATTATGGAGCAGGCTCTAGAGCAGGCTCATGCGGCTAGAAATCATATTCTGGGCGAGATGAACAAGGTTATCTCAACTGCGAGAGAGTCTGTCTCCGAGAACGCTCCAGCGATGGCGATGATCAAGATCGATCCAGACAAGATTCGCGACGTAATCGGTAAGGGCGGTGCAGTTATCCGCGGTATTACTGAGGCTACAGGCGCATCGGTTGACATCGATGACGACGGCAATGTTCGCATCTATGGCGAAGACGCAGTCTCGCGCGACGCCGCGCTCGACATGGTTAACGAGATTACGGCTGAAGCTGAGGTAGGCAGAATCTACAACGGTAAGGTCGCAAGAATCGTAGATTTCGGTGCGTTTGTTACAATCTTGCCAGGTAAAGATGGCTTGGTTCACATCTCACAAATCTCGCAAGAGCGCGTCGAGAATGTAAACGAATTTCTGGAAGAGGGTCAGGACGTGCTAGTTAAGGTTCTGGACACCGATGCCCGAGGCCGTATCAAGTTGAGCATCAAGGAAATCAGCGAAGAGGAAAGAGCTGCTCACGTAGCTTAATTCTCTCGATGACTTGAGAAAAAGCCCGGGCATTGCTCGGGCTTTTTCGTTTGGGGTTGCAGCACATTCTGTTCGCAGTGGGCATGGCTTCCATGTCACTTCTGTCGGGGTTTTGGTTGTGCAGCCATTCAGCAAATTCTACTGTGGTACAAAATTTCCGCTGGAGGCTATACGGAATCGCTGGCAAGTTATGCCCAGTCGAAGTTCAACGTAAATTTCTCATGTGCCGAGTCCTAGGGGATCGCAATCGAATTCGCCACCAATGCACAACAGTCCATAAGTGTTAGAGCCTCCGAGCGTTCAGAGAGCTTAAGACGGGCCTGGATCGAGATGGTTAGACGCTGCAGGCTCTAGTCTTCAAGAATGCGCCAGGGGCTAGAGTCTGCCTCTCGATGCTGTGCTATTGTGCAACCCTGAGAGTGTGGCCGGGTAGCGTTCTTTGAATCCCTTGCTGAATCTATTCGTATTTTTTTCCCATGGAATTCGCGGTCCCATGGCTAGAATATGAGGGGCTTTCTGCCAGTAAATAAAGGCTTCTATGCTATTGGCTTCGCGTTAACATGAGGATGTGCTGAGACGAATGTCTAGAACTCCAATTTGAGTATAAATGTCGCTAATATGTCGCCAAAATCCGTTAAAAATACCTAAAATTCGATCATTTGGCATTAGCGGTGACATTCTCTATCTACAAAGCACAATATGTAACAGAATTGGTCAAGATTAGCGCAGAATTCACAAGACAGCCTTGGCATTTTTTGTTTCAATCCTATAGCTGAATGGACAGTTATCTAGGGCTGTTCCAGAATAATCGAGACTGCCCGCCGCTTCAGGTAGGGTGAGCAGAAATTTACTAATCGGAGGGTCCGCTGGTGTTAACTACAACCAATCGCTCGTTAACTAGTATATTCGCGAAACTATCTCAGGCTTGCGCTGCCATTTGCATCATGGCATTGCCAGCATTGGCCAATGCGCAAGCAGATCAGGTCACATTTCACAAAGACATCGAGCCTATCTTGCAGCGTAGCTGTCAGAACTGTCACCGTCCCGGCGGCGTGGGCCCAATGTCTTTAGTGTCTTTTGACGAAGTGGCGCCATTTGCTGGGTTGATCGAATACAAGACTGGCCTGCGCGATAGAGCCGGTGCAATGCCTCCCTGGTATATGGAAAAAGACATCGGAATCCAGGACTATAAATTCGATCCTTCATTGAGCGACGAAGAGCTGGCCGCCATCTCAACGTGGGCACGTAGCGGTACTCCTCAAGGTGATCCAGCGGATGCGCCGGAGCCTCTGGTATTTAGTGACGACCAGAAGTGGACTGCCGGTCAGCCGGATCTTATCGTCAGCACAAACGATGTTACCAAGCTGGCAGGTACGCCGGATTGGTGGGGTGAGATTGATAGAATAGCGATTCCTATCGAAGAAGATCGTTATGTGAAGTCTGTAGAAATCCTCGAAGTAAATGATGTGGACAATTCCTCAGGAACCGGTCGTGACACAGTAGGCGGCAGATTCATCTTTCACCACATGATTTGGTCAACCGCCGAGATAGACGAGAATGGTCAGCGCATCGCAGACACCGCGACCGGCTGGCCTGTACATGAAGTTGGCCGTAACGCGGACATCTTCGATGAGGATGGAGGGCGTTTACTTAAGGCTGGTACTTATCTAGTTTCCGACTCTGTTCATATGCACTCGAACGGTAAGGACACTACAGGGCATTTGGAAGTTGGTTTTCGTTTTCATCCCGTTGGCTACGAGCCAAAGTATGAGCGAGCTACTCTAGGGCTGGGTAATGGCGTAGACATAAGTATTGCTGGAAATGAGGATGCTCAGGAGTTACATGCCTATACCGTTCTCCAAGATCACCTTAAGATAATTACATTCGAGCCGCACCTGCATGCTCCTGGTGAGCGTATGTGCCTGGAGGCTATTTGGGGCTACACGGTAGAGACTCTCTCCTGTGTTGGCTACGACCACAACTGGGTTCGCGGCTATGCCTATGACAACGATGCACAGCCCTTGCTACCGAAGGGAACAATCCTGCACATCGTCGGATACATGAACAACACGGAAACAAATCCGAACGTACCTGACCCAAGGAATTGGCAGGGGTCCGGCAATCGATCCGTGACTAATATGTTCATCGACCTCGGAATGCGGGTAAAAATGAACGATGAGCAATTCTTCGAGGAAATGGAGAATCGCCGTCAGACGCTCAATCTTGGGCCTAACGATCATGTTATTGGTTGCCCACTATGTTTGGCGCCGCTCGTTGCGCCGGTTACGAACTCAGATGAGTTGAATAATGAAGTTGCATTGCAGGAGACAAATTAGATATGCAAAGTTTACAAATAAAAGGTGCGAGCAAAGCTATTAGGTTGTTCGTGTTCGCGCTTGGTGCTGTTGTTTTATCACCGCTGGTTTTGGCAGATACATACCGCAGCGGTCAGCACGTAGAGCCGGCCTTCGAGGGTTGGCGACCAAACGAAGATGGTACTTTTAACCTGATGTTTGGTTACATGAACGAGAACTGGGAAGAAGAACCCAATGTGCCGGTAGGTGAGGATAATATGTTTTCTCCAGGCGATGCCGATCGCGGTCAGCCTACGCACTTTCTTCCGCGGCGAAATCGCTTTACCTTCGAGGTACAGGTTCCCTCCGATTGGGGAGATAGAGAGCTTGTATGGACGCTGAATGTAAATGGTGTCGAGCGCAAGGCTTATGGAACTCTGAAGGCCGATTATCTGGTGGATAATATGGTGATTGCCTCTGAGACCGGTTCTCTCGGCGCTGGCACCAGTAGTCCGGAATCCCGAGCCAATGTTCCGCCAGTTGTTACTGTTCAGGGTGATGATATTCGCACTGTGAGAGCGGGTGAGCCTCTGACCTTGCGTACACATGTCGCTGACGACGGACTGCCAACACCGTCTAATCCAGTTGAGGAGGCTAGGCGATTTGCTGAGTTTGCTGGTGGCCCTCTTGCTGCCGCTTTGGTGACTGAAGACAACGTGCGACAGCGCTTATTGATGTCTCCCCCAGTCAAGGTAACGGTCGATAAGACCAATGGCCTATTTCTTTCCTGGAATGTTTACCGCGGTGCGGGGAAGGTGACCTACAACCCTCAGATGCCTAAGCCATGGGAAGACACACGTGCGGGATCGAACTCTCCGTGGGGATCTCTCTGGGAGCCAACTCCACCCCCTGCAGATGGTATGTATGAGGTAGACATCACGTTTGACGAGCCGGGCACCTATGTTCTATGGGGCCGGGCAGACGACGGTGGTTTGTATCACGATGCCTATATTACGGTGAATGTGACTGAATAGGATTGGCCCGGTAGTTCAAGCAAAGCTAATTAAAAGGGCGGTTTACCGCCCTTTTTTTTGTGTGAGATTTGTACCGCGGAAGTAATTTTCTATAGTGCTACGTTTGTTGCCTTGTGCTCATTCTTCTGCCTGACCCTTTGCAGTATGTATTTCGTGTTCACATCGCCCAGTCAGTTTACGGCGTCTGCTAGCGATATTGATGCTGCACGGCGAATTGAATAAATCGGCAACTTATCATCAGATCAGAGACATCATAATGAGTATCATGATCCTCATAATCTGTTTGGTAGGCAGCTACTTAGCATTGTTCTACCTAGCCTTCGGCATACTTGATTAGGTTGTACTATTGAATCATTAAGCGCCGCGGCTACATATTTCGGCGGTACTGTCCTCCGACCTCGAAGAATGTGTCAGTGATTTGACCCAGACTGCAGTAGCGAACTGCGTTCATCAATTCTTCAAACACGTTCTCGTTGCTGATGGCGGCAGCGCGCAACCGCTCCAGTGCTTCAGCTGATTCGTTGGCGTTTCGGGCCTTGAACTGCGCCAGACGATTTATCTGACTCTGTTTCTCAGCATCGGTAGAGCGCGCTAACTCGATCTCCGGCTGCGATTCCGATTCTGGATTGAGGAAGGTGTTAACACCGATCAGTGGCAGGCTGCCGTCATGTTTTCGATGCTCATAGAGCATCGACTCGTCTTGAATCTTACCGCGTTGATATCCAGTTTCCATCGCGCCCAGTACGCCGCCGCGTTCGGAAATACGTTCGAATTCCTGTAGTACCGCTTCCTCAACCAGATCGGTCAGTTCCTCGATGATAAAGGAACCCTGGTTGGAGTTCTCATTGACCGCCAGGCCCCACTCCTTATTGATGATCAGCTGTATCGCCATGGCTCGCCGCACCGATTCCTCGGTAGGTGTGGTTACGGCCTCATCGTAGGCGTTGGTGTGTAGGCTATTGCAATTGTCATAGACCGCGATCAATGCCTGCAGTGTAGTGCGTATGTCGTTGAAGGACATCTCCTGAGCATGCAGTGACCTGCCTGAGGTTTGAATGTGGTATTTCAACTTCTGACTTTGTTCGCTCGCGTTATATTTAAAGCGCATTGCGGTAGACCAGATTCGGCGTGCGACCCTGCCCAGTACCGTGTATTCGGGATCCATTCCGTTGGAGAAAAAGAACGAAAGATTGTGGGCGAAATCGTCAACCTTCATGCCGCGGGCAATATACGCTTCGACGAAAGTAAAACCGTTAGATAGGGTGAACGCCAGCTGCGAGATCGGATTCGCGCCTGCCTCGGCGATGTGGTATCCCGAGATAGATACCGAATAGAAGTTTCGAATCTTATTCGCGCTAAAGTATTCCTGAATGTCGCCCATTAGCTTGAGGCTGAATTCGGTGGAGAAGATGCAGGTATTCTGCCCCTGGTCTTCCTTAAGAATATCTGCCTGAACTGTGCCGCGAACATTCTCTAAGGCACGCGCCTTTATTATTTGGTACTGACCGTCATTGGGTGCAGCGCCGTTCTCGCTTCGAAATTGATCGAGCTGTTGATCTATGGCGGCATTCATATACATGGCCAGTATCGTCGGCGCCGGGCCATTGATAGTCATAGATACCGATGTGTTAGGGCTGCTTAGGTCGAAGCCCTTGTAGAGTTCTTTCATGTCGTCGAGGGTGGCAATCGACACGCCAGAATTCCCAACCTTGCCATAGATGTCCGGCTGCGTGGCCGGGTCGAAGCCATATAGAGTCACGGAATCGAAGGCGGTAGAAAGCCTCTTCGCCGCCGAATGTTCAGAGAGTTGTTTGAAGCGACGATTGGTGCGAAACGCATCGCCTTCTCCGGCAAACATGCGTGTCGGATCTTCAGACTCACGCTTGAATCGGAATACGCCAGCGGTAAAGGGGAAGCGCCCCGGTACGTTCTCAAGTAATAGCCACTGCAATAGTTGGCCATGGTCTTGATAGTTAGGCAGTGCCACGCGGCTTATCTTCGTGCCCGAGAGTGAGGTACGAAATAGTGCGGTATGAAGTTCGCTATCGCGCACCTTAACGACATACTCGTCTTTGGCGTAGTCTACTTTCAGTTGTGGCCAAGCGTCTAGCAGGCGCTTCGCCTTTTCATCCATCGCACTGTCTTTGGCTGCGATCAGTTCGTCCAATACAGAGCTATCCTTAGAGTCCAAATCCAGCATGGCCTTGCTGGCGATGAGTTGCTGCCGCTCACGCGCTAGCTGTGACTGAGTTCGCACCTGCTCATGATAGTCGCGCACTATCTCCGCGATCTCTGCCAGATAGCGCTGTTGCTGCGCAGGAATTATTAGGCTCGTCTGCGTCGATTTCTTCACGTTAATTGCTGCGATGGCTTGTTCGTAATCTGGCAGCCCATGTGTACGCAGTAGCGGTACCAGGGCCTGATACAGGGCAGTTATTCCGTCATCATTAAACTTCGATGCGATCGTTCCGAAGACGGGCATTTCATCTGGCATCTGAGAGAAGGCTTCGCGGTTGCGTTGCACCTGCTTGCAAACATCTCTTAGCGCATCCTCGCTCCCCTTGCGATCGAATTTGTTGATCGCAAATATGTCGGCATAGTCGAGCATGTCGATCTTTTCTAGTTGGCTGGCGGCCCCAAACTCGGGAGTCATTACATACAGGGAAGTGTCTACGAAGGGCACGATGCCCGCATCACCCTGGCCGATTCCGGGGGTCTCGATAATGATCAGGTCGAAGCCGGAGACTTTTATTGTGGCGACAATTTCGCTTAGCCTCTCGGGTATCTCGACGGAAGAATCTCTAGTGGCGACGGAGCGCATGAATATATTTGGATGACCGATGGCATTCATTCGAATCCGGTCACCCAGCAAGGCGCCACCTGTCTTTTTTCTTGTGGGGTCGATAGCCAACACTGCAATTTTCAGGGAGTCGCTGCTGTCCTGACGAAAACGCCGTATTATCTCGTCCGTCGATGAGGACTTGCCGGCACCGCCGGTTCCCGTGATTCCGAGAATGGGTGTTTTCACCTGAGTCGATGCTTGCTGTTTTAGGGATAGGAGTTCTAGATCGGCATATTCTTCATTCTCGATGCCGGTGATAACGCGGGTCAGGATGAGCCTGTCACCCTCTCCCAGCTGTGTTAGATCGGGAGCGGCAGGGCGGCTCTTGCCGCTGCGGCAGCGATTTAGCATGTCATCGATCATGCCCTGCAGGCCGATAGTCTGTCCATCGTTAGGGGAGTAGATGCGGGTTACGCCATAGTCGTGTAATTCTTCAATCTCGGCGGGAATGATAACGCCGCCGCCGCCGCCAAATATTTTTATATGATCGGCGCCCAGTTCGCGGAGTCGGTCTACGAGGTATTTAAAATACTCGATATGCCCGCCCTGGTAGGAGCTGATAGCAATTGCATCGACGTCTTCCTGAATTGCAGCCTCGACGATGTCCTGAACCGAGCGATTGTGTGCCAGGTGAATAACTTCGGCGCCACTGGATTGCAGAATGCGGCGCATGATATTGATTGCCGCATCGTGGCCATCGAACAGGCTGGCGGCGGTAACGAAACGAAGCCACTGTCGCTTCGATCGCGGCGCAGATGAAGTCTTCGCTGTTTCATTAAGAGATGCTGCTGACAATGCTAGGCCCCTGATCTTACGCTCCGTCTTGAGGAGCAATAGTCTAGCGCACTATGGGAGCTAGTTCACGGGGATATGGGGTGTTTGCCCAGAAAGTCGAGTATCGCCTCTGCGGTTTCCTGAGGCTTTTCCAGCCCTATTGCATGGCCGGCCGCCCGCAGGTTAACCAGGGTAATTCGATCGCCGAATTCTTCCTTCATTAGCCTGCCATTCTCTGGCGGGGCAGTCTTGTCGTCTACGCCCTGGACTATTAACATGGGTCCGTTGCCACCTGCCCACCATTGCTCTAGTGGCGTAGCTCGGTTCGCCTGACTCTGGGAGCGCCGCGCGTCGGGCCAGTAATTTAAGCCTCTGACATAGTCCAGAACCAGCTCATCCTGAGTATGTGGTGAAAAGAGTGTTCGTTTTGCCAATTGAAATTTTTCGGTCTCGGACAGAGTTGAGTCACCCAACAGGCTGCCAAGCTCGCCTGGGGTGGTCAATGGCTTGGCGAGACCTCCCGCCGCAATGAGGGAGATGCTGGAGACTCGCTCGGGATAGTCGGTGGCAGCGGCGCGAGAGGTTCTATTGCCCAGTGCCCACCCAAGCAGATGTGCTTTTTCTAATTCAAGGGCATCGATAATGGCGATTAGATCTGCAGCATAGTCATAAAGTGTCAGTCCCTCCAGCTCGCCGGTGCTACCCATTATCCCGCGCTGATTTACCGCGACGACACGGTAGCCGGCGTCGGCAAGAAGTGGAGCGAGATATTTATAGCGGCTAATATCGCCGCCGGAGCCGGGCAGGGCGATTATGGTTTCATCATTGCTTAAGGTAGATTCCCACACATCGACCTGCAGCTGGGCATGTCCAATATCGATCGTTCTCTCGGCGCGTTCGGCGGCAAAGGCCGTGCTGCACAGGAGTAAGAAAAGCGGAATTACAAGTTTTTGTCGGACAGCAAAAAGCTGAATTTTCAGGTACATTGCTTTCCCCATTTTGTGAACGAAGATTCAATCGATTGAGCTATGATTCTAGCACGCATAAGCGATTCGCCAAGTGCTTCGACTTCGCTGACAGGCTAACTCGCTAGCTCTCCTTCCTCCTTTCCTGCTTTAGGCTTTCCCAGATCTCTTCGGTATAGTGCGTCTATGGAAGCCTGGATAGTATTTACATTACTAGCTGTCGTTATGCAGTCGGTTCGTACCGCCGCGCAGAAACAGGTCGCGCAGAGCATTAGCGTGCTAGCGGCAACGCTCGCGCGGTATCTATTTGGTTTGCCCTTTGCAGTTCTGTATTTTCTGGCTCTAAAGAATTTCTATCAAGGCGAAGCCATCACCGGCAACGCAGTCTTCTATCGTGCCGCAATTTTGGCCGCCGTAGCGCAGATCTTCGCCACCGTGTTTTTGATTAAGGCGCTGACGCTGCGCAACTTCGCTGTTGGAACTGCCCTGGCGAAGACGGAGGCATTGCTAACGGCCATCCTCGGTGCCGTATTCTTTTCGGCAGTGCTAAGTGTCATGGCCTATCTATCGGTTCTTGTCGGCGTAGCGGGCGTTCTCGTCGCTAGTAACTGGCAGCTTAACCTGCGTGACCTGACAGAGAATGAGAGCATCAAGTATGGAGTCGGGGCGGGCCTTGGTTTTGCCCTGGCATCTCTATGGATTCGAGAGGCATCTCTGTCATTGCATGTGCCGAGGCTGTTGAGCGCATCTGCGGTGCTGCTATTTATGGTGAGCATTCAGACCGTAATGTGCCTGTTGTATGTATTGCTTAGGGAGCGCGATCAACTATTCTTGCTGATGATTCGATGGAAGTCCTGCCTGTTCATAGGCTTCACTTCTCTGGCAGGTTCGGTGGGATGGTTTACGGCGATGAGCCTGCAGGATGCGGCGCTTGTCAAAACTCTCGGGCAGACGGAATTTGTAGTAACACTTCTAATAACCTACTTCTACTTCGGGGAAAGAATCACGTTGAAGGAATGCCTGGGTATCGTGCTTGTCGCGATAAGCCTTATTCTAGTAATCGCCGCGACCTAGTCTAGCAATCCAATTTACTCTGAGCTGGCAGGTTCAAGTTACTAACGCGCTCAGTCAACTATTCCTAGACGCAAAAAAAGCCCAGCAATATTGCTGGGCTTCTCTTCAAAGGATGTGTGCTTATAACTACAAGCACTTCTCCCTGTCTGCGCTAGAGTTTAGCGTCCTTAGAACTCATAGTTAACGCGTGCATAAAAAATGCGTCCAAATGGGTTCTGGATCTGCGAGATAGCACCGGCGATCATGCCAGTCTTCTGCGCTTCGCGATCAAACACGTTGCGGGCACCAAGACTGATTGCTGCCGAACCTCCGAGCAATTCTAAATCACTATAGGTATAGAACATATCGGTCTGGGTCCATGCACGGACTATGTCAGTACTAGTCCAGAGGTTTTCAGGGCGCAGGAAGCGTTGAAAGCTGAACTCGTTCGCGTCGAAGATCACCTCGTCGACGTAACGCACCGTTGCGTTAAAGCCGTGGTGTCCAAGCGACCAGCCGATGTTCGCATTCGCTCGCCACTCAGGAATAACCGGCACCGCGCCGTAGGAGTTATTCTGATTGCCCTTCGCCTCACGTACAGGCGTAAGAATAGACTCCTGCCAGGTGTAGGTGTCCACGTAGGTAGCATTTAAGCCTGTGCGGAAATTACCCCAGCTACCCAAGCCGAAAGCGTCCAGGTCGAAGCTGTAGTTAGCTTGGATATCCCAGGCTTTAACTAGCATGGTCGACGCGTTCGTCTCGCTGCGGTTGATGCGAGTGGTGGTTTCGATATCCAGAGGGTCTCGCTGAATGCGCTTGTCAGATAGTGGGTTGTTTACCCAATCCGTCAGCTGGGCAACCGAAGGAAATGGATTCGCATCGGTAGCAACAAAGCCGGTTGCGCCCTGGAATTTTGCAAAATCCGCTCTCACGATGTCCTGAGTCGTGGTATCCACAATCCGGTCAACGAAGTCAGTTTCACTGTAGGTTAGATGTATATCCAGACCATCCAGAGGCATTAAATCGATGCCGACTGAAATACTGTCCGAAGTCTCCGAAAACAGGTTCGGGTTACCCGTTCTACAGGAAGTGATGAAGCCCGAGAACGTGGTGAACAGGTCATCCACGTTACTGAGGGCGCAGGAGTCTGGCGCATTAAGCTGATTCAGGGTTGGCACAATGAAGGCCTCGCCCTGAGTGGCGCGCAGTGTCACCCAGTCAGCAGGCGCGTAAGTGATGCCGAACTTGCTAACGACATCGCCCTGGCCAGTACTGAATTGCTCATCACGCACCGAGGCGCTGAACTCGAGGTTATCAAGAATTGGGAACGAGAATTCGGCAAAGTACGAGTCACTGGTGCGGCTGAATTTTGTCGGATAGGCTCCGATACTATTCAGGCGATCATCGCGCTGTTGATGAAAAGTAGGTACGTTCTCATCGGTTTCATCACGACGCTGATAGCCGAATGCTGCACCGATTGTGCCGCCCGGTAACTCGAAGCCACCCGGGGCGATGGTGCCGTTGATGACCAGATCGAAGGTCTGCAGCGTGTCTTTGTCATCTACACGATCTCGTGTGTAGATAGCGTCTGCCACGGCCTGCGGAGTGCGCATCGGTGAGGCATCGGCAGCGCCGAACGGGTTGAAACAGGCGCCGGCGTCACGAACCTGGTCGCAATTGAGGCCCTGTTCTACCGCGCTGAAGCTAAAGTGCTGAGTCTGCGCGCTAACTACATTACGCTGTCCGAACATATAGGTTGCAGAGCCTTCCCATCCGTCCAAATAAGGTACGGTAAAGTCGGCGCCGAAGGCGAGACGCATGTCGCGCTCGTCATTCTCTTTGCGGCTGATCTGGTCGCTACCGGGCCCGCCGAATATTGCTGGGTTAGTGTTGGCAAGGCCGAAGGGTAGCCAAGCACTACTAAAAGGCACGTCTTCGTTAAATGGCACGCCGCCGTTCGGGTCGGTAGCTATATTAGCGAATTGGTTATTGGCCAACACAACAGCGCCGTTTGCATCACGAAGAGGTTGCTGATTGCCATAGGGGTCGCTGAGTATCATGCCGTTGCCATCGAGCAATGGTTGAGCAAACAGCTCGCGGCCGTCACCCGCCATCGCCCTAAAAGGGTTGCCTGGCAATTCGCCGCGCACGGTGGGCAGATCGCCAAATCTCGTACCAGGATTTCCCTGATTCTGGCGTCCGTGGCCTTGCCATCTACCCCATAGAACCTGCCCTGACAGGGATAGGTCTTCATTCACTTCCCAATTGATATTGGAATACAGTGAGGCTTGGGTTTTCTGCTCTAGGAAATCTCTAGTGTCCGCGAAAGGAAACCAGCAACGTCCCAGTGCGAGAGTTCCAAATTTATTGCCTCCCTGTACCAGAGGGTCTGTGACCGGGTCTGTGCCACAGATAGGGTCTGGGGTGCTTCGGGTAGTCCCGAGCAGTGCGCCATTATCATCACGCTGTGGCACATTCCAGTTGGCAGGATTGGCACCACTGTTGTCGGTCAGGCCGGCTAGGGCGAGTTTGGGTCTATCGGTCCACTCTAGGGTACCGTTATGTCTGAAGGAGCCTGCTACTACGACATCTACGCCGGCTCCAAGATCTTTGCCCCACAGAAACGATGTGGTCTGGTCTCTGAAGTCTCCGCGTGAATCTTCTTCGTTGAAATGTTCAATCTTGAGGCCTTCATAGGACTTGTAAGGCAGTATGTTGACAACGCCCGCCACGGCATCCGTGCCGTACAGTGCGGCGGCACCGTCTGTCACGATATCCATCTGCTGAATAGCGATGGCTGGCAATAACCATTGCACGTTAGGGTTGGTGACTCGCTTGCCATCTATTAATTGAAGCGTTGCCCTTGTGCCCAGTCCGCGCAGGTTGAAGGCGGCGCTGTTACTTGAGGCGCCACTGGCCTGAATCGAGTTGGTTACACCGGAGCCGTTGTTGAACGTCATGTTCTGAACAACCTGGGCCATATTCAGCGTGCCCTGTTGAACCAGATCATCGGCAGAAAGTGTGGTTATCGGCGAGGCGGCGATGATGCCCTCGCTGCGTCGGATATAAGATCCTGTAACAACGACCTCTTCGACATTTGTATCCTGTGCAGATGCGTAATAAGGCGTGCCCAGCATGCCCAAGGCTACGCTGGTATAGAGAATCGAGCGCTTAAATTTACTAGAACGATTGTGGGGGGTCATTCTGTTACTCCCTGAAGTATTTATATTTTATTATTTAAGACTATATCTTTAATTACTCGCCGTATTACCTTGCGCAGATCACACCGAATAAAGCGATTACGTAGGTATATCATACTAACAATGACCCTTCCAACTATTCCTAAAGGGGTATTCCAGACGCTCAAAAGCGCATGAGATGCGTCACCAAAAGATACAAAAATGCTACTAAAATACTCATTTTTAGCAATATAGAACAGATGTTCGATAACTTGGTGGGGATGTGGCTGATCCGTAATAATTTCTAGTTCCTGCACCATAAAGGCTGGTAAATCCACTGCTACCGAGGGCCGATTGTGAGCCGCAATTCACAGTTTCCTCCATTTGGGGTTCTACACTTAGCCTAGTTGCAAAAACCTTGGCTAGGCTTGAGCCAGCTATGGACCTCAGAGTGTCGCGATTCGAGAAGAAGCTCAGGTGCTTAGGCGTGCCGCAACTATCAGCGAACGAAATATAGAGCAGCTTCTGTCTGTGCCAAATTAGAGCCTATTGTCTCAGCGTTGTTTGCTATCATGATTTCCGAACTAGCGTAATAATCTAAGGGGTTGTCATGGTAAGGAATATCCTGTTTGTGGTTTCGATGATTCTCAGTACTGCTCTGTCTGCGCAGGTGGCTGACCAATGGAAGATCATTCATGCCGGCACGCTGCTCAGCGATGCGCGTGAAGATGTCAGGTCTGAACAAAGTATCATTGTTAGGAATAATGAGATTATTGAAGTGCGCGATGGCTATGTCTTGCCATCACAGGTGAGCGGTGCGGCGAACGCCAGAGTGATTGATCTAACAGATCAGTTTGTCATGTCTGGCCTCATTGACGCACATACACATATTCTCAGTCAGCAGGAACCAAACGGTCGTGAAATTCGCGTTACGCGTTCATCACAACTCAGTACGCTGATGGGGCTTGAGTTTGGTATGCGTACATTGCGAGCCGGGTTTACAACGATTAGGAATGTAGGCGGTGATAGAAATGCAATCTTTGCGCTACGCGATGCCATCAATCAAGGGATAGTAATGGGCCCGCGCATTAGAGCCGCAGGTCAGGGGATAACGCCAACGGGTGGGCATGGCGATGGCGGTGGTTTTCGTGACGACGTATTTCCTCATCCACATTCCGGAGTTTGCGATGGCGTGGCTGAGTGCCGAAAGGCAGTACGGACTCAAGTGAAGTATGGCGCCGACCACATAAAATATGTAGCAACAGGAGGCGTGCTTAGTCTGACCGCAACAGGAACTGGCCAGCAATTTACCGATGAGGAACAAGTTGCGTTGGTTCAGGCTGCGCATGCGATGGGCAGGAAAGTCGCCGCCCACGCACATGGGAAAATTGGTTTGGAGGCGGCGCTGCGAGCAGGCGTTGATTCCATAGAGCACGGCTCCTATCTGGACGAGGAGACGGCCGAGCTGTTCGTTCAGACAGGCGCCTATCTGGTGCCGACTCTGATTGCAGGTTACACAGTGGAGCGAATCGCCACTGAGAGGCCTGATTTTTTCGTTCCCGAGGTTCGACAGAAGGCGCTTGAAGTCGGCCCGGTAATGAGGAATGCGCTTAGGATCGCCTACGAGCGAGGCGTAAAGATTGCCTTTGGTACCGATGCGGGCGTGAACGATCACGGCACTAACGCCTATGAGATGGTGCTCATGAACGAGGCGGGTATGGCAGAGCGAGACATACTAATCTCCGCCACTGTCAATGCGGCAGACCTGATGGATCTGACTGACATTACCGGTACCATAGAGGCTGGCAAAGATGCAGATATTATTGCCACCGCCGGTAATCCGCTTGAAGATATTTCGGCGCTGATGAGGCCGACCTTTGTCATGGCACGGGGCAATGACGTTAACCTGGATGTGCCTCCTGTTGATCTGTTTCCCTGGCCAGAAATCTAAATAATTAGTACTGAACAGAGATAGTGGCGCACAGGGTAGGAGTTAATTAGTAGCTATGAAAAGTGATGAATTTAGGCGTATGTGGGAAGAAATGCAGCGAGATGGCTACTTTACAAACCATCCTCACTATACCGACTTCCACGGCCACAGCCCTTCGAAGGAAGACCTTGAACTCGACAATGCGGTAATCGCTCTAAACTTCGAGACACAGAACGTGTCGATGCCTGTGCCGTATTCGGACACTCTTGAGAGAAGCATAAAAAGAACTGAATCGCTGTGGTTGTATAAGATGTTCGATCTGCCCAGAACTGGCACCGCACTGGATATAGGCTGCGGTTTTGGAAGGTCTGTTAACTGGATGGCTAACAACTACGAAAAAGTAATTGGTACTGATATTTCGGAGCACGTAATTGCCGCGGCGACAAAAAACTGTGAGCATCTGGATAACATAGTTTTCTATGTAAACGGGCCCGACTCTCTTCCGGCCGACGTTCTACCGGCCAGTGTTGACGTAGCTTATATTTTTACCGTTTTTCAGCATATCCCTCGCGAATATACACAAAACATTCTCCGCAGCGTCGAGCGAGTGTTAAAGCCCGGTGGCAAGGTCGTCTTCAATCTCCTCTCAAATATAAACGAAGAACTCAATGAGGGAGAGCAGCATACGGAATGGGCGATCGGCTATAGCGACGACCAGGCTAGAAATTTGCTCAGGGACTCAGCTCTTAGAGAGGAAAGGCTGGTGCACTGGAGTCGACCAGAGACGGCTATCAGCTGGCTATGGGTGTCGGGGATTAAGCAATGAATGCGGTGGGCTGACTCGTTTGATCAGCTTGCCAGGTTAGTAGCATTGTTTCTAAGCTTTCCATTGCTAGTCGGCATTGTTCCTCTTCACTCTTCGAGGTTAAAATGAGCGTCATGAAATTTCTACTTCTAGCGGTTCTAACCGCCCTCGTTTCTGCCTGCAATAGCAATCGTACCTCCTTCTCAGCTATGAGTGAAGGAGAGCTGGCCGCCTTCAATCGGACAGTGCCCCTTGCTGAACAGGTTTATTGCATGGAACAGGCTGGAACCTCCACCTATATTCGAAGGCGCGTCTGTCAAACCTATGAGAAGTGGCTGTCCCAGAATGAGAGGGCTACGATGAGGCTGGACGTGTTGAATTCGAGTCCCAGTTTCGGTCTGCCTAGCACCATCGGGGATGGTCCCCAGCGTTAATCCAGACAGACACAATCAGGGTGCTTCACTCCCGTAAATCACCTCGCTGTCTCCCCATGTCTCTAGCCCCTTCTTTGACGGGGCTCCCTTCTTGATCAAGATCAAGGTTTCTTCTGATAACTAGAATACAGTCAGCTTTCATCAGTATTTAGGAAGAATCTGATTTGAAAACTGTTTCTAATAGAATCCAAAATTAAATGTAATCCGCTTAAGTTGATTGTTTCGTGATCGAAGCCGGATTAGACCTTGTGATTGAGAAAGGAGAGATACATGCCAGTTTCAACATTTCTAAATAGGGGCTTGTTGTTTGCCTTTTATTGTCTGGTACTTACGCCAGCCATACAGGCTCAGGAAGTCACTTTCCACAAAGATATCGAGCCAATTTTGCAGCGCAGTTGTCAAACCTGTCATCGTCCCGCAGGCGTGGCTCCCATGCCACTGATTGACTATGACCAGGTTGCCCCTTATGCAGGGCTAATAGAATACAAGACCGGCCTCAGGGATCGTGCGGGTGCTATGCCGCCGTGGTACGCAGAGAAAAATGTGGGCATACAACACTATAAGGATGACCCTTCTCTCAGTGATGAAGAGATAGCGGCTATTTCCACCTGGGCTCGAAGCGGAACTCCCAAGGGAGACGTTGCAGACGCTCCCGAGGCACTGGTGTTTGATGATGCCACCAAGTGGAAGCTGGGTGAGCCAGACCTGATTGTTAATACTGAAGATTTCTTTATGGAAGCGGGCCGTCCAGATTGGTGGGGTGAAATTCCAAGCATTCCAACTGGGCTGACGAAAGATCGTTATGTCAAATCGATAGAAATTGTGGAAGTAAACGATGTGGGCGAAGGGGCCGAAGCGTCTGATACCGTAGGTGGTTTGTTTATTTTTCACCATATGATCTGGCGGACTGAAGTATTGGATGAGAACGGCGACGTGATTCCAGGTGAGGCCGTCAATTGGCCTGTGCATGAAGTGGGCCGTAATGGTGATGTATTCGATCCAGATGCGGGGCCTCTACTTAAAGCAAATTCTGCCTTCTATACAGATTCGGTTCACATGCATTCCAATGGGCGTGATACCACCGGACATCTGCAGCTCGGTTTCACTTTTCATCCAGAAGGCTATGAGCCGAAGTATCGCTCTAGGGTGAGCACTCTAGGTAATGGTGTAGATATCAGCGTAGAGGGTAATGCGAGGGATCAAGAACTCCATGCCTATCAGGTGCTGAGCGAGAACACCAAGGTCATTACCTTTGAGCCTCATCTTCATGCGCCCGGCGAGCGCATGTGTTTGGAGGCGATCTGGGGTTACACCGTAGAGACTCTTTCCTGTGTGGGCTATGACCACAACTGGGTAAGGGGCTATGGGTTTCAGGATGACTACACTCCGCTGCTGCCCGCAGGCACCGTGCTTCACATCACCGGTTATTTCGACAACACCAGTGCCAATATGAATGTGCCAGATCCGCGTAATTGGCAGGGCTCAGGGAACCGATCGGTAACCAATATGTTCATCGATTTGGGGTCCAGAGTAACTATGACTGATGAGCAATTCGACGAAGAAATGGAGAAGCGGCGTCAGAATTTAAACTTGGGGCCTAATGATCACGTGATTGGTTGCCCACTGTGTTTAGCACCACTGGTATGGCCGATCGAGGAATCATCGGGTGGTGGAAGCGAGTAGTAACGATATAGAGCGACTAGGCTTCACTTCACCATGGAGGGAGTCTGGTCTGGAAACATCAATCTAGATTTAGGAGCATCGACGCTCTTAACAGACAGGTGAGATATGAAAACCGAGAAACTATTTGGATTTATGGCCGCAGTGCTTGCTGCTACATTAACTGTACTGCCTTCTATCGCGAGCGCAGATCAGGCGTATGGCTATACTAGAAATACCTATACCCATGGTCAGCACGTTGATGTGGCCTATGAAGGCTGGCTCGAGAATGATGATGGAACTTACACTCTCACGTTTGGCTATTTTAATCATAACTGGGAAGAAGAGCTCGATGTTCCGGTTGGGATAAACAATCGCTTCACAACTGGCGAGGCGGACCGTGGACAGCCTACCCACTTCCTGCCCCGGCGCAACAGGTTCACCTTCGATATCATCGTTCCAAGTGATTTTGGCGACGAGGGAGAATTGGCCTGGGAGTTAACTTCACCTAACGGTCTGACTCGAACCGCCTACGGAACACTCCGTGAAGATTACAAGATTGATAATATTATCATCATGTCTGAGACAGGAGCTCTGGGGGCAGGGTCGTCAGATGCCGAAACCAGAGCAAATATCCCTCCGGTTAGTGAATTAATCGGAGACGAGACTCGAACTGCGCGTGTAGGCGAGCCGCTGACTTTTCAGACTCGAGTAAGCGATGATGGTGTGCCGACTCCCTTTGATCCGATGAAACGCGCCAGGTTAATTGGCGGTGCTGCCGCCGCTCTTGCAACACCCGCTATGATTCGTAAGAGAATGATGGACATGGCGCCGATTAGACCTACTGTTGCCAAGAACAACGGCCTGTACCTGTCATGGAATGTCTATCGTGCTCCTGAGTCAGTGTCGGGTAATGTGAAAGAGTCTGTTACTTTCGACCCGCCGCAGATCAAGCCCTGGGAAGATACTCGCACTTCTGCTAATTCGCCTTGGAGCTGGTTGTGGATTCCACCTAAGCTTCCGGAGGATGGAGTTCACGAAGTGTCAGTCACGTTTGATGAGCCGGGTACTTACCTGCTCTGGGGGCGGGCAGACGATGGCGGGCTTTACACTGATCAGTATCTGACGGTTAATGTTACTCGTTAATATTCTCGAAGCTACCCCGAGAAGTTTAGTTGAGAGATAAATAAAACTTAACCAGAGGAGGAGAGTCTTCCTCTGGTTTTTTTATGATTGAGCAGTAGGGAGATCGATGTGAGTAATGTAGCAAGGGCAGGGGAAAAAGAGACTTCCGAAGCAACGAGAAAATATCGGATAATTAATTCGAGATTCTTATTGTCTATCAGCTTTCTGCTTTCACTGTTGTTCAGTCCACTACTTGCAGCTCAGCATAATATGCACGGCATGTCCAACAGCGGTGGTTTGCTAGATTCAAGTATGCCGGCCGACAATGAGGTGCTTGCCAGGGCCCCTCAATCGATCATGCTGAATTTTGCGTCTGAAGTGCGGCTTGTGAAGCTAGCCCTAAAAGAAACCAAGCAGGGTGAGATTCTTATCGATTTCCGTTACGACCCTCAAGCAGCTATGCGCTATATGCAGAAATTGCCGATGCTAGCGGCAGCCGATTATTATAAGGTCGAGTGGGCCGCACTCAGGGCATCGGGTGAACTCGTTAGAGGTAGTTTCTATTTTTCATTTGGTGATAATGCCAAGCCCCCATCTGAATACATGAATGAGATGGATCATGAAATGATGATCATGGCGCCGGATTATCGATTGCTCTAATCATTGTTCGAAAATAAATCTGGAACTTCGCCAGCTTCATCTGCTGCTATTTGAGCGCCCATTACAATCAGCGCTTAGCTGACATCTGTGCGCTTCTTTCATTGCTGCATTCATAGGAGCCCATCTTAAATTCTCGACAGATCAGGGGGCGATTTTCATAGATCGAACACTTCAGGGTTTCACGGTCTAGGGCTGAGCACCAGCCGTCCTCTAAACGTAACATCGTTTCTGCGCCCCATTCATCGACTGCAATATGAACATCCGGAACACCTGTGTCACTTATAATCATGACCTCTAAGCGGCAGCAGCAAGCCTGACAGTTCGAGCAGCTGATTTCGGTTTTGGATAGATTTTTACTTTTAATAGTCATGTAGTTAATCGATAAAAATAATCGGCTGTCTTCTTAAGTTCTTAAGTTAAAAATAGTAGATATTGGCTTGTGTTGGCAGCACAGATCCAGCGTTTCAAAGAATAAGTCAGTGATCGGTTGAGTCATCTGACTTTGCCTTCGACGCGATGCCGACAACTATAAAGACTATACCTATGGGGATAAGCTCAGATCTGTCGTTGCCGAATATACTGGGCAACATGAGCAAGACCCCTCCCAAGATCCAAAGTAGGGACGTGTGCTTTTCAAATCCAATCATTCCCTCTTTAGCTTTAGCTACTAATTTTCATAAATTATCGATTTACCCTGTGGCAGTTAACACAGCCGCCTGCAACTCGACCGGCAAAATAATAGCTGGGCGGGTCTAAGGCTGCAGTATTGCGGGCCTGTTCGACATCGCTCACAAATTCTTTCATAAAATCTTGTAGAAAGGGGTGGCTGGAACCTGCTTCGCCAGCTTGTAGATTAGACGCGATCCTCCGGATATTACCCAATGACCCCAATACTTGCTGCTGTTGAGCCGGTCGCACTACATTGTTTTCCGCTAGCGCCTGATCAAGTAGTTGTAGCTGAAACGCCATTTGTTCCATGCGTGAGCGTAACTCCTGGCCCGTGACGTATTTGAAATCGGGCGGATAGGTGATCGTACGAACAGCGCCCGCAAAATCGCTGCACCCACTAATAAGCATAATGGTCGAAAAAGTAGAAGTGAGCGCAGGATGCTGGGAAATCGTTGAATATTCATAGAGGCAAGTTCCTTAAAACCTATAGTGGAAACTCAAGGCTGTTAGTTGCTGCTTCGAGATTCATAAAGTTTGGACATATAGCCGACGCGCTATTTTTCTCTGTGTTGGATCAAGTTTACCCGCCGCTTCGCACTTTTCAAACAAATAGTTCGGAAAGCGATCATCGAGAGATTTTAGATGCTGAAGGTTGCATGTATATCTCACTAAAACGCTGTGCTCTATATTTCTACCGCCACCTTATAAGTCGGATCTTCGATGATATTCACGTCAATAATTTTCTCGGCATTCTTGAGCAGTTTTAGACAGTCCGGACTAAGGTGGCGCAGGTGTAACTCTTTGCCAGCCTTGAGATATCTTTCGGTGATCTTGTTAAGCGCCTCTATGCCTGACATGTCGTTCACGCGACTCTCCCTAAAATCGATAATCACGGTGTCTGGGTCGTTGATGACGTCGAACTTCTCCGCAAAGGCTTGGGTCGAACCAAAGAATAGTGGGCCATAAATTTCGTAGTGTTTGGTGCCGACGTCATCTACGTATTTTCTGGCACGAATGCGTTTGGCGTTTTCCCAGGCGAATACCAGCGCGGAAATAATCACTCCGATCAATACGGCCAGGGCAAGATTGTGCAGCAACACAGTGATAGCTGCGACCAGAAAGCCCACCAGGTTGTCACGCGCTGGCATCTTGCCGATAGCCCTTATGCTGGCCCATTCGAAGGTGCCAATAGCTACCATGATCATCAGGCCAGTCAGGGCTGCTATGGGCATTCTCTCGATATACTCGGCGCCAAACATAATGAATATTAGCAGCATGACAGAGGCTACGATCCCCGATAGTCGAGCTCTAGCGCCAGATGAAATATTGATAAGACTCTGGCCTATCATGGCGCAGCCACCCATACCTGAAAACAGTCCGGTAACAAAATTTGCCATTCCCTGAGCCACCGCTTCCCGATTACTCTTGCCTCGTGTCTGGGTTATTTCATCGATTAGATTAAGCGTGAGCAGGCTCTCTATCAAACCGACACCGGCTACGATGAAGGCGTAGGGAAAGATGATGTTCAGAGTTTCGAGGGTAAAGGGCACATCCGGGATATGAAAAGGTGGGAAGCCGCCCTGTATGGAGCTGATGTCACCAACGTTACGTGTGTCCAAGTCGAAGCCGAGAACAATTGCGGTTACTGTCAATATGGCTGCTAAGGATGCTGGGATTGCCTTGGTGATTTTAGGCAGACCCCAGATAATAGTCATAGTAAGCAGGACTAAGCCGAGCATGGTATTGAGCTGTGGCCCTAGCATCCATTCGAGCTCACCGTCGCTGCCCGGGGTTTTGAAGGACGCCAGTTGGGCAAGGAAGATAACGATAGCGAGTCCATTTACGAAGCCAAACATGACGGGGTGCGGAACCAGGCGGATAAATTTGCCTAGCTTGAGAAAGCCGGCCGTCATCTGAATAATTCCGGCTAGTATCACTGTGGCGAAGATATATTCGACCCCGTGGCTCTGTGCGAGGCTAACAATCACCACGGCGATTGCGCCGGTGGCGCCGGAGATCATGCCCGGTCGGCCTCCAAATACAGAAGTAATTAGGCCGACGCTGAAGGCCGCATAGAGCCCGGTCAGCGGGGAAAGTCCTGCGATTAGCGCAAAGGCGATGGCTTCCGGAATCAACGCAAGAGAGACTGTTATTCCGGAGAGTACTTCATTGAGGACATTAATTTTATTCGAACGGTCGAACAGGTTAAAAACGTAATTCATGTAGGTGTTTCTTAATCCAATAGCATGCATAACCAAAAAACACGGTGCTTTTGGTTGTTCTAGTACTTGAGATCTTTGGGAGAGGCCGGTTTAGAAGGCCACCTTTGGGATGGGGAAGTACAACAAGGGCGCGTACTCTACTACATAAGAGGGTCGGAGGGTACCTGCAAGTAAGTCTGTGTGATGGGGCGCTGTTTATAGCTTAGAGTTTTCTTTGTGCTAAGAGGCCATCTATTGCGAAATACATGGCTCCTAATCGTCAGCGCATTCTCATTGCGTGTAGTCTAAATGAACATTAGCGTAAAGGTTGCAGATCGGGCACACTTCACCTGCAAAGGAATAGGGATAGGCTAGCTTCGGACATGAACATACTACACATCTCGGACATGCATTTTGGTCCGCGCCATTGGCAAGGCAATAACAAGTTGCTGCTGGAGAAATTGAACAGCTATTCGGCAGATCTTCTGATAAACACTGGCGATAACACTACAGATGCCCTCGAGAACGAGTTCGAAGCCGTAGGCAGCTTTCTGGAGTCGGTTGATTGCCAGCACATCATTTCGATCCCGGGAAATCACGATAAACGCAATATGCGCAGTGCCGATTATTTCCGTCAGTATATCGAGGACATAGACGTCCTGCGGCCACTAGATCGCGAAAATTGCAGAAAGAAAGGTATTTTCCTTGACGCTAATGTCAATGGCATAAAAGACCATTTTACCGATATCAACTTTCTTAAAAATATCACAATCGACGGTGAGTCTGTGCTGGTAGTCTGTCTAGACTCCAGTGAGCTCTATGAAGACAACGGTTTTATAGATCCGGAAATGCTGAGAACAGTATCTGATGCAATTAGTAAGGCGACTTACGACCGGATAATACTTCTGAATCACCATCCCATCCTAGATACGGATTCAGACCCGCTCTTCAATTCCAGAACCGTTATAGCATTCGTAATAAAGCACAATATAGAACACTTCTTCTGTGGGCATTCCCATCAGCTGTCGATCATGAGATCTACTGATCTGTATCACAATCATTCCTTCACTCAATACAAGAATGGTTCGCTATCGAGCGCCAATACTCCAAGCGATACCAATATGTTTATGTACTACAAAAATTTTGGCTCAGAAGAAATGAACATTCATGTCGTTCGGGCGATTGTTGATGGTGACTCCCTGAATTTCAAAGAAGAAGTAATTGCCGTTAACTAGAGCAACACTACAATCATGAGCAGCCTGGGCGCGCCGAACTTAGCTTGGGAAATGCGTATCGTCGTTAGTATGTGCCTGGGCTACGGGATGTTAATGCTTTGTAGAACGGTGGTAGGTGTCGCCGGGCCTGCGATGTTAGCTGACCCGACACTCACACTCGACACCGCGACGTTTGGAGCCATTCTTGGCTGGGGTACGGCTGGTAACTTAACCGGCAAGCTCACAACAGGGGTTCTTGCCGACAGGCTTGGTGGTAGTAAGGTATTTGTCTGGGCTGTCGGTCTGGCGGCGGCCGCGACATTTGTATTTGGTAGTCTATCGAGCAATATCGCTTTCTTTGCACTCTATTTTCTCACGGTATTTGCCAAGTCTGCCGGTTGGCCGGCGATGGCGAACATCATTCGAGTCTGTTTTGACCAGGCCAAGCATGGTCGTGTATGGGGCTTTATCGCCACAAGCTCTAGAGTAAGTTCGGTTGCAACTACTCTACTCGTTAGCAGTCTGCTTCTCATCATGTCATGGAGAGGCCTGTTTTACATGGCAGGGGCGCTGGCATTTTTGGGTGCCTTCATCTTGCCCCGATATCTAAGAGACTCTTGGAAGAGTACAGACGAAGTTGCGGACGAGCCGGAAGAGTCAACAGAAGTACTTTCGGCCCGGTCAGAAGATCATCCGCTCAGTAGAACCGAGACACGCGCCGCCATCACCGTTTTTCTAAGCAATCCAAGGTTCTGGCTAATAAGTCTTGGTGTTTCTTCGCTGGCGGTTCTGTTTGAGTTCCAGGTGTTCATTCCCATTTATCTCAGTGAGACCTTTAGCCTGATACCGGCACAGGCGGGGATGGCGTCCTCGGCATTTCCATTGGGATGCCTGGTCGCAGTTTTCAGTGGCGGCTTCATCTACGACAAGCTTTCCAAGAAGAATATTGTCTATACGATGAGTGCCAGTCTACTTGTGGCTGTGTGTTGCCTGCTGGGTTTGCGGCTTCTTGGTGTCTATGATCTCGGCGCTACGCTGGAATTGGCAATGACTATCGGATTGATATTTGTTTTCGGCTTTGCGATCTCGCCGGCATATTACATCCCGATGAGCGTCTTTTCTATCGGCTTTGGTGGCAGGCACTGCGGCTTGCTGGTTGGGCTTATCGATGCCTTCGCTTATTTTGGCGCAATGATGTTCGACTTCATTGGTGGCGCGGTGGCAAACAAGGAAGGTGGCTGGCAGGATTTTATTCTTATATTAATTGTGACCTCGATCTTGGCGACAATTATCATGACCACATTCCTCTACCTGGATTACCGTGATTCGGAACGTGATCTTGCCTCAGCGGTACTTGGCTAGAACAGATCGGCGGTTGCAAAGAAGCAATTTTATGCTGTTTTTTTGCCGGATTTAGGCGTTAACTTATCAATACCGAGCGCGAAGCTTTCAGCTGCGCTCAGGTATCTATTACCCTGAAAATTTCCGCTGCCTTTACAATAGCAGCCTCGTTACCACCCATAATAAAAAGCAGGTAGACCGCATGAAAACCAGAAGAACTCTGTTTGTCCTGACGCTCACGCTCCTTACTCTATGTTTGCCTCGGTTAACCTTAGCGCAGACCAAGATCTCCTACGGGCAGGATCCTATGCAGTATGGAGAGCTATCACTCCCTGAAGGTGATGGGCCATTCCCTGTTGTTACTTTTCTACATGCTGGCTGCTGGCGCTCAAGCGAGGCCATGATTAATAGTTACCGTGCAATGGCCGCGGCTATGCTTGAGCAGGGCGTTGCCGCCTGGAATATGCAGTATCGTGGAGCCACAAGCCCTGGTGGCGGCTGGCCAGGAACCTGGTTGGATATTGCCAACGGCTTTGATGCACTGGAAGAAATTGCGCAGAGTTACCCCATCGATCTACAGAAAGCGATCGTGGTGGGTCATTCCTCGGGCGGGCACTACGGTGCGTGGCTGGCAATGAGGTCGCAACTTCCTCCCAACAGTGAGATCTATGTGAAGCCCAAGGTGAACCCCATGGCGCTGGTAATGGCCGATGCCTATATCAATCCGCTATTGATTGACTCCATCGGTGATACTGGAGAGATTTACTGCGGTGAACCCCTGCTGGAAAAGTTAGTGGGTGGCCCGGTGGAGGACAATATCAATAACTTCTTACAGATCTCGCCCCTGGAGTGGCTGCCGTGGGGAATCCCGCAGGACTTCATAGTGAGTACCTATCGCTATCCGCTGTCATTGCCTCGTGTGCTGGCACAGGGTAAGACGTCGATGCGTAAAGTGCCGGATTATCCAGCGCTGGCTGTGCTCGCTGGCGATGAGATCAACGTGCGCCTGATTAGTAACGAAGGCCACGGTAATTTTGTGCGCGAGGGAGAACGTGGCTATTACGCGACAATCTCTGCCGTATTACGTTTGCTAGGTAAGATAACGGAATAATCAGAAAAATGAGAGTAGAGCAATAATACAGAATTGTATTATTGCTCTACTATGCTTGTTAGGCCCACTTCTTCTACGCGAGCATCAGCATGATTCGAGGATTGAGAACAGCTGATCCATCGACGGGCGATCAATAGGTTCGTAACTAGGGTAGTTGAGACGCAATACCCCCTTAGCATCTACGATAAAGTCCCCACCCAACTGGTTGAGATCGTCGGGCAACTTGCTTTTAGGTCTGGCCTTCCAATTGAGGAGATAGTACCAAATAGTTCTGGGGCTCCATGAGCGCAGGACAGAACGTTCAAGCCCGTAACGCTGATAAGCCTCCCTGTCCTCGTCCAGTAGGAGGGAGAATGGTGCGTTGGTCTCTTCCAGCCACACACGCGCAAAGGCTGGGGCGCTGAAAGAGACAATTAGCACTCTTACCTTGAGTCGATCCAAGTCTTGCTGGCGCTGACACAACTGTGCCACATGCTCTCGGCAGGGCAGTCAGCCTAGGTGTCTGAGGAAAATCATCAGAACACTTCGGTGCTCACCGATTTCGTCTGCTAGCGAAATGGAAGTGCCGTCTATCTTGGGTAGTTCGAAACGCGGGGCCTGGTTTCCAATTTTTAGCATGGGCTGTCCTTTCTATTCCTAGACACTGTTCTTACTTACTACTCTTGCTCGGAAAATTCCCATCTCGATAGCCTCTCTCGGTCGCTCGCTGGCATTTCTCCAAACACCAGTTCCCGATAATTCTCATCGCTATCGACAAACAATTTTAACCAGGCCACGCCC
This sequence comes from uncultured Pseudomonadales bacterium, assembly GCA_943842505.1. Classification (GTDB taxonomy): domain Bacteria; phylum Pseudomonadota; class Gammaproteobacteria; order Pseudomonadales; family Pseudohongiellaceae; genus UBA9145. Next base: position 119,717 of record CALTDI010000011.1, read on the forward strand.
ATACCGCCCACCAGGTCGTGTACATCTATGTTGGGTGTAAGCCTTTCGCCGCCGGTATCTGTATTGGCAATGAAGTGATTGCCCCCCTTTATCTCGAGATACATTTTCGGGATGCCGTCGGAGAGGCTCGCGAAATGAGGCGAAGCATGGTCGAGCACGGGCGCGATGCGATCGATCTCGCCGGCGATGATTAAGGTGGGAATTGATACGGCACTAAAGTCAGCGTCAGGTTGCCAAGGTGTGAAGGGTATTGCAGCTTTCAATTCGGCGCTATGTGCGTTTGCCGCAAGCAGGGTGCCGCCACCTCCCATGGAGTGCCCCATGATTGCCATGCGATCCTTGTGAATCTTTCCTCGCAACGTGCTGCCCATGCGGTCACCCTCATTACGGAGCACTTCTATTGCCGCCATCAAGGCATCCGCGCGCAGAGACGGATTGTCGCGTAACTCATTGGTATCGAGGGTCAACACGGCGAAGCCGTGAGAGGCAAGATGCCGTCCCCACCAGCTCATATTTTCCTGTGATTCGACGAAACCGGGAGATATGGCTACGCCTGCGAAGTCTTCTCCCTTATTGGCGGGAAAATAAATAGTCGCCGCACTAAATTCGGGTACTGGCGGGTAGCTTGAATAGTAGGCAACCTGATAAGGCCCAGGTCTGCCCAGAGATTCTCTGGAGATCTCTTGCGCCGAGACGTTAACCCAGAATGAGAAAGTCAGGGCAATGCATAGCAGGTATTGGATTCTATTCGTCATTTTATTCATTACTAGTTATGCCCCATAGCGGTTAGTACAAGTCGCGCCATCTCAATATGCCCCTCGGCTGTAGGATGGTAGCGAATGCCGGTGTCGGCAACAGCATTGCCATTGACCCAGCGCTCCGCCGCCGCGCAGGGACCGTGACCTGCTGCGCGTACATAGGCATCGGCGATAAGAATCTGATGGTTAGCTGCGGTGCTCACGAAGGTGTCTTCGAGTTGCTGTCCCAGTGTGGCCAGGTAGTTGGTGTCCTCGGCGCTCAGTTCAAGCTCGCTGCAGTTTGCTGCATCTTCGGGGAAGACGCGGGGGTAGGCTACTAGCACGATGGTTGCTTGTGGTGCCCTAGCCTTGATCGCATCGAAGGTCGCGCCAAGCTTGGCGGGTAGCTGATTTACAGCCGCGCTGATCGCTGCCTGATCGAGGTTGGCAGTGCAGCGCTCGCTAGGGGCAGTTCCTGCGCAGGCGAAAGTCGATGATGTGTAGTTAATGTCGTTGCCGCCGATAGTGACCGTCACTAGCGCCGTGTCAGGGCCTATGGCGTCAATCTGGGGGGCGGCTCCATTTTGAGGAGTGTCGAGAATATTGTCAGTAGTCGCACCGTTGCAGCTCACATCAATCAGATTGAGATCAAGAGCGGTGGCTATTAGGTTCGGATAGTTGTGATCCGAACGCCCGCATACCCCTAATGGCTCGGGAATGCCAGGGCCGGCAGCGAATGAGCTACCTAGCGCGACATAGTTGGCACCCCGCGCCAATGCTGCAGCGGGCGCGCTCTGGGAGAGGGCTGTAGATGCTGTGAGTAGAGCACAGCCCAGTGTAATTAAGTTAACTAGCTTACCCATAGAGATCTCCTCGATCATTAATCTAGACTATCAACAGAGGTATAGCTCGGCCACTTCACCACCCGCTGGGAGAGAGTCACTTTTGTCGTGCGCGTTTTACAGTGTTGAAATATACCACCAAAGAAGAATCAAGATGGGCGTAAGTATGATGCTCATGATGGCCGTTATGGCGATCATTTTACTGGCCCACAACCTTTTCATCCGTGATCCTCGCAGCCCGTAGCTGACGATTGGAACTACACCGCACCGTTGTTCAAGCTGTGTATGTCGTCAGATGATTTGGGACTACTCGCCTCAAAAACTAAAGGAGACATTTGCAGTATAGCTTTCAGTTAGTGAGCTGAACAAGCCATAAGGTTTTCCTCCTTCCTGCGCTGCAGGGTCTGCTGTTTAATAAACTCTCTTCGGCTCATGATCTCTTCGTAACGTCCATAGAACATGTCTGCAGGTGTCACGTTATCCAGCGACTCGTGATACCGCCGGTGATTTTAGTAATCCACGAACTGCTGTATCGCCTTCTCCAGTTCCCACGGGTAATAATAGTTCTCCAGCTTCACCACATTCTTCATTGAGCGATGATAGCGTTCGATCTTTCCCTGAGTCTGCGGGTGATAGGGTGCACCCCGAGTGTGCTCCATCTTCTGCTCGGCCAGATATTCCTTCAGTTCTTTCGACAGATAGCACGGCCCATTATCACTGAGCAGCCGAGGCCGGTGTTTCATCACTACCTGACCTACTCCTGTTTTCTCAATGGCGTCATCCAATGTGAGTTTTACATCGTCAGCACTCATGGTAGTCGTCAGCTTCCAGCTGATGATGTATCGGGAGTAGTCATCCAGTACTATCGATAGAAAGTACCAGCCCCATCCAGCGATCTTGAAGTAGGTAAAGTCCGTCTGCCACAGCTCGTTTATACGCTTGGTGGGCGTGTGAAACTTGTCACCAGCCTGCAGCAGAATATAGGCAGGACTCGTGATCAGGTCATATTGCTTCAACAGCCTATAAACACTGGACTCGGAGATGAAGTACTCGTGCTGATCGGTGATATGCCAAGCTAGCTCTCGAGGGGGATAATTCGGGGTGTTCCAGAGCAACTTCAAGACACTGCGCTTTCACGCTCTCCGGCAACTTATTCCAGAACTGCTCTGGAGACTTGCTGCTGGAGAGCAGCCCCTCGTAGCCGTGATCCCGGTAAGCTTTATACCAGCGGTAGAATGTACTCCGGTTTACATCTAACTCTTCCAGAGTGCGCCTTACTGATAGCTCAGACTCCTCAACCAGCCGTATCACCTCATACTTCTCTGAGGTCGACAGCGTCATTCGTCGTCCCAGATCGACCCCGAGCCAAGCACACTTTTTTTGAGCACGTTGTTCTTCAGCATCGTCTCAGCCAGCATCTGCTTGAGGTGACCATTCTCTTTCTTGAGATCGGTTACTTCTCGGCTATTGGCCTGGCGTTTAGTATCGCCTGCAAGGCGCTGCTTCCCAGCCTCGAGAAATTCCTTCGACCAGCTGTAATACTGGCTGGCAGCAATGCCTTCTCTGCGGCACAACTCAGCGATAGATTCTTCTCCACGCAGACCTTCCAGGACAATACGGATTTTCTCTTCGGGTTCGTGCTTCTTGCGGGTTTTGCGCCGAATGGCTTTAACGAGTGCTTCAGGTGTATCGGTCATAAGTGACTCCTGTATTCATTATTGAATGTATCAGAAGTCTCCCTTAGGATTTAAGGCTGATTGGTCCCATATGTTCTGACGGGATACAATACTCAAAATCTTTCTGATCACAGGGTAGTAGTTATGTCGCGTTTCTCTCTATACGCAAGCAGTGCCGCCAAGTTGTTGACCGAGCATAATCACTCGATTTCGGTGGCGGAATCTTCTACAGGAGGTTTGATCGCAGCAAGCTTGCTTTCTGTCCCCGGCGCCTCGCGTTATTTTATGGGCGGCACGGTTATCTATACCATCAAGTCACGCCGGGCGTTCCTTAACCTGGATAGAGAGCGCATAAAAACGCTGAAACCCCTAACAGAAGAAATGGCCCTTGAGTTCGCGAGAGCTGCCCGAGCTAAACTGGATACTACCTGGGGTATTGCCGAGCTCGGGGTAGCAGGGCCGGGAGGCACACCCTATAGCGATGCCATAGGAATTAGCGTGATAGCCATATCGGGCCCGGTCGATGGTTCGGTGATCGTTAAGACACAGTCAGGGGATCGTGAGGAGAACATGGAGGTCTTTACTGACAGGGCATTGCAATTACTCGTGCAGACTCTTGCTTCCATTTGAGCCTGGAATGAGATCTACGTAATTGGGAAGATGGGGAGCTGCAGAAGGAAACGTTAATTGCAGTATTCGACAGCATTGATTGTTTGGTCTATCGATCCACCTTTGCGCTCCAGCGCCACAGATGCCCATCTGACATAAATCATTAGGCAGTTTTGCTCTTTCCGGGAGGCCGGGAAAACGGTAGAGAACTTTCAGCTGTACAGTGGAGTCAGTGGACGGCAGATAATCATAGTCTGTTGCTCCGGGTTCAGGCAGGCATCAACGGCTTATTTGTCACTGCCTCCAACTATTTCAATCTGTATTCGCACAATGCCGGCAATTATTGTATTTTTGGCACTGGGCTTCAGTCTGAAATGGACCGACAGATCAAGACGTACGGTTTTCGTAGGAGTGGAATTGATTACTAACATCTACCAAGCAGGCATTATTTATGTTTTTTTACTCTCGTCTTCAAGCAAGCTTTAGATTCTATCTGTCCCTGGCTGCCTTACTTAGTCTGGGCCTAACCGCTGCCCAGTCAGGCCTGGCTCAAGAACCGGTCGCAGAAGACGGAATCGAGGACTGGATCCTGGCGTCCATGTGCGCGGCGGATAATCGTTCGGTAGACCTGAGTCAGGCGCCATCCTTTACTTTTACGGGAGCCGATGGCAACAACCCGCGCCATCTCGATGCCGCACAGGCGGGTCTCACCACAGCGGACATGTCAAATCTGGAACTGGCCTGGGCGATCGCCTTCCCGGATACATCCAGCATGCGTGCCGCGCCGGTGATCGTAGGCTCGACAATTTTCTATTCTGCCACCGACTCGGGTCGCGTCTTTGCGCTGGATACCAATAGCGGCTGCGCAAAGTGGGTCTATGCTGCCGATACGCGTTTGCGTTCTTCAATGGCCTACGCCGAAATAGAGGGCGCAGGTACGCTGGTGTTTGGTGACCAACGGGGCATGATTCATACCCTCAACGCGGAGACTGGTGAGGTGAACTGGGTCGCTAGCGGTCAAGCCACTAACAACCAGGCAATGATTACCGGCACACCTGTTATTTCTGGTGACAAGATAATCGTTCCGCTTTCCGGTTCCGGCGTTGTAACCGGCGGAAACCCGAACTTTGAATGCTGTGACAACCACGGCGCAGTCACCGCGTTGAATGTGCTTACCGGCGAAAAACTGTGGGAATACCACACCATGCCAGCGGCTGACTATACTGGCATGGTTAGCTCCACCGGTGTCAAACAGCGTGGCCCCTCAGGCGCACCAATCTGGACTACGCCGACGATTGATACGCAGCGAGGCCAGGTCTACGTCACCACTGGCGAAAACACCTCACACCCCACTACCGGTACTAGCGACTCGGTTATCGCCCTGAACCTGGAGACAGGCGAGGAAAACTGGGTCTTTCAGGCGCTAGAGAATGATATGTGGAATTTCTCTTGCAGCGCCGCGGGCCCGAATTGCATCATTTTGGCTGATACCAATTCCGTCGATTTCGATTTTGGTGGCCCAGCTATTTTGGTAGAAACAGACGACAGAGAACTTTTGATCGCCGGCCAGAAATCCGGCGATCTCTGGGCTCTGGATCCGGTCACCGGGGCGGTGGTCTGGAATCAGCGCGTCGGTGAAGGAACAGCACTAGGAGGCAACCACTGGGGCATAGCCACCGATTCCGAGCGCGCCTTCATGACTATCAACGATCCTGGCAATATGGCCGAGAATAACCAGCCGGGTCTTTACACTTACTTTGTCGGTACCGGCGAGCCAAGCTGGTCTTATGAGGTGCAGCCGGAATGCAACGACGAGCGCAGCGACAGGCTTAGACGCTGTGAATCACTCTATGGTTTTTCTGCCACGCCGTTGTCTGTGGACGGAGCTGTCATCACTGCAGGGCTGGACGGGCGTCTGTTTATATTTAATTCAGATACAGGCGAGCAGCTGTTTCAATACGATACCGTAGTGGATTTCGAAACGGTGAACGCAGTGGAGGGCTATGGTGGTTCGATCGATAGTCATTCCATCGCCGCAGGATCGGGAATGGTGTTTGTGGGTTCCGGTTACGGTTCGTTCAGTCAGGTACCGGGTAACGTATTATTGGCTTTCAAACCCTCGGAGTAACGATATCTCGCTCAGTACCTAAGATAGAAAATTTGGCGTATAAATTTTGGACCGTAGGTGCTGACTAGTTTGCTATCCATTGCTATGAAAACCGCAATACGTCAAATCTATATTGCTACTGCCTTTGAGTTTTAAGCAAAGGGGATAGCCATAGGGAAAGTAAGCGATACAGCACTCTTTCTTTTGTAACTACTAACTCGGCAATTCCGGGAGTTTAGTCCAATCTTTTATGCTACTCCAGACTCGACTAGCTGTGCCTACAGTGAGATGGGAAGCTGGAAGTAGATGCTCACAACTGCTCTAATGACGGCACGCACTGATCAAGAATTAAGGAATCGATCATGAAATCTATAAGCAAAATTCAACTAACACTAGTTGTTGTCGCGGCCACTCTTTTGGCACTGGCATCTACGTTTGCCTCAGCGGAGATCGAAAAGTCTAGGCTCGATGCTATAGCCAGTGATCTGCAGGCGCGAGTCGACGAGTCTATGCTGTCCGGGGTGGTTGCACTGATTGCACAGGACGGAGAAATACAGATGAATCAGGCGTTCGGCTATCAGAACGTTGAAGATCAAGTGCCCATGTCTACAGACTCAATCTTCAGAATTTTTTCCATGACCAAGCCTGTTACTGGAACGGCGCTGATGATGCTCTACGATGAAGGCAAGTTTCAGTTGGACGACCCGGTGGAGAAGCACATCCCGGCGCTTGCGGGCATGACTGTGTTTGTCTCCGAGGATAGCGATGGCAATTTCGTCACCGAGCCGGCAGAGCATCCAATGACGATTCGCGAACTAGTGAGCCATACCGGTGGGTTACTGTATACACCGCCTCTCTCGGGAGGCCCGGTTGCAGCAGCCTATTCGGCTGCGGGCATCAACGATCTACCCAACTATACTCTCGCTGAATCCATTCCTGCTCTGGGCGATATCCCTCTAGGTTACCAACCAGGAACCCAATGGGTATACAGTATTTCCGTCGACGTCCAGGGGTATTTGGTTGAAGTCTTGTCGGGTCAATCCTTCGACCAATTTTTACAGCAGCGCATCTTTGGCCCCCTTGGCATGATTGATACAAGTTTCTTCGTAGCCCCGGAAAAGGCAGATCGTTTAGCCCGGCAGTACTTCCCCGCTAACGGCAGCTTGAGC